>CAWIPD010000007.1:0-634214 GCA_963837885.1 Candidatus Acidiferrales bacterium
AGGCCGTCTGCTGCGATTCCAGCGCCGCAGCCATTTGGAGGTCACCGATCGTTCCGCCGGTGAAACCGGCGAAGGAAATCACATTCGTTGTTCCGGGGCCAAGCGTGAAAGTGACGCTGGGCTGCGCCGGATTCCACAATGCGCCGTCCAACAGGGTTATCGCCTCATAGCCAGCCGCAAAATTTCCAGTTGCTCCCGTCGGCCACCGCGGCGGGTAGTTTGTGGGCACTGGTTTCGCCAGACTGTTGGCCGTCGTGGCATTGGCAACATCCACCAGATTGGCCGGCGCCTTGAGCGTCACGGTCACGGCACTCGGTCCATTGTTTGCCACCCGGAAGGAAATTATTACCGCGCGTGGTTTGATCGGGTTTGTGTTGGTCGAGCACGGTGCGAAGGCCAGTTGTTGAATGACCAGGTTGCTGTAGGACCAAGTTTGAACAGGGAAAAAGTTGCCGAGCAGTTGGACCTGGCAGTTCGTCAGCAGGTCCAGCCGCTGATCGCCCCCGCCGGTATTGATGGAGAAAGGCCAGGGAGAACTACCGCGAAACATTCCAGCGTTGTCAATGACACAGCAGCTCTCAACCAGGCCGGTCCGTGAGATAGAGCAGAAGATCTGGTTGTTCGCCGTGTCAAAGATCAGATACGGCGTGGTGGAACGGTAATAGGAGTTAGTGTTCATGGCGCTGCCGTTGGCATTCACGCCAAAAAACTGGCTGACCGGCCCGTCAAACACATTCGTCATTGAAGCGAAAGGCCAGGTGGAGACCGCCAGCGCTTTTGAGAAATCCCCGATCAAAAAACACATTGTAATCCAAAACAGCAACCTTTTAACCAAAAACCGCATTCGCAATTCAACCACCAAGCCAGCCAAGATCAAATGAGGTTTTGAAGTTCTGCCTTCAACAACAATCGTCTCATTTTCATGGTTCACGCCTTGCGAGTGGCTTTGAAATGGGTGTGCGTATGCTCCCATCGTGTTCATGGTTTTCCGGTTCATGGAAGTTATGGTATGATTTCCATTAGGCTCTGGTTCCGAATAATGAGCAGTCTTTGCGGTTCTTCGGCCCACTCCAGCCAGGCAAATTCGTCGAGCGCAAGTTCGTTCACTTGCACTATCACATCACCTTTCCTCAATCCGGCCTTGGCCAGCGGATTTCCCGGGGGAATTTCCATCACCAAAACGCCGGATTCGCCAGCCGTTCCATAGGCCGAAACTTCATCCAAGCCGACAATGTTCTTGAGCTTAACGCCCCGCCATTCGTGAATTCCGCCGTCGCGTTTTGAGATCTCAACCTCGCCGGGTGCCAAGGAGGGAGTTTGCGCAATGGCGCGCAATTCCGGCTTCTGCACACCGAACTGATCCATCGGAAAATTGGTGAATCCAATCTGCAGTGCAGGCGAAGCACCCTGCACGCGAAAATCCCCTTTGCCGGCATTTACAAACAGCGGATCGCCCACCAGCGAATGCGCGTCGCAACCTTTGGCGCGAAACCGGTCGCGATCCGCCGCCGTCGTGGTGAACAGATTGTAGTCCACTTCCGCGCCCCACTTTTTCAATCTGCCGCATCCCCGCCGGACGATAGGCGCCCATGACGATGTTGCGCGCCAAGACGTCGCCGCTGTCCGCGAACCAGACGTGCGGATGCAGGCTGTTGTTGACGATGATGTTGTTGAAGCCGTGGCGCTGAAAACCTTCGCGCAGTTTCAATCCGCCGTGCAACAGCAGGTTGTTGTAAATCTCGTAATGGATGGAGCCGTCGTCGAGATCAATGTCCCAGCCGTGGTCGCAGCGCCAGCGGTTGTTCCGCAACGTGATCGGCTGCACCACGTCCAGCAGCGGCGAGTTTCGGCAGTTCGTCCGGGTGGCACGCCGCTGCAAGCTGCCAATAGCGGTCGCGGCCCCAGGAATTAAAGCTGCCGTGGTCGCCGGTTTCCTTGCACCGTGTCGAAGATGTCGCAGAACTCGATGACATGGCCGCCCCAGCAGCCGTCGCCAATGTTGATGCCGGCGCGCGGCACGTCGTAGATCGAGCAGTGCCGCACGGTGATGTCTTGCGCCATGTCAATTTCCACCGGCGCGGTCTGCTTCTCGAACCGGCCGGTGCGCGTGATCAGGCAATCCTCCACCAGGCAGTCGGCGGGAAAATCATCCGTCTGCGGGCCCGGGCGTTCGGTCGAGCGTCGGCATAATCGTTGCGCTCGTGTCCAGCCGATCAGCGCGTTGCGCACCGCCTTGGGATCGCCGACGAACGCGATGCCGTTCGCGCCGCCCTCGCGAATCAGACAGCCGCGCACGGTGACGCGGCGGTTGTAGTCGTTGACGAAAATGCGTTGCCGCCGAGTTGGTCGAAGTCGCAATCTTCGATGCGTCAATCTTCCGCGCCGTTGAAGAACACCGCGCCGCCGCGATAAATCGTCCAGTCCGTGCGCAGCATCGGCTCCCTGTTTTCCATGAACGTCCGCGCCGCATGCCGAAACGTCAGCCCGCGCAGGCGTGACGAATTTCACCGGCTGCGTTTCGCGTGCCGTTGAATTCAATCAGGTGGCGCAAGCCGCGACGACTTCGACGGTGGCCGTTTTCAGATCCAGGCCCGGCGGCGGATAAAAAACAGCGTGCGCGGTTTTCGCGTCGTGAAACCATTCGCCCGGCGCGTCGAGTTCCTCGAGGATATTTTCCACAAACCGGAATTGCTGTGTGCGCCGGCGCGGGCCGGTTGTTCTGCCAGCCGCCTTCATAGCGTCACGAGCCGTCGGCGTCTTTGCCGGTAATCCGCCAGTGCATGTCGCCCCAAAGCGCGTCGTGCATCGCGTGAATGATAGCCGCCCGTCCGGATCGGCCCAGCGCGCGACGCGTTCGCGGCTGAACGCATCGCGCGCCGTGCCGTTGTAAATGCGCTGGCTCGGATCAAAGTTGGGATACCGCGCCATCGGCATTCGCTCGCCGTTGACAAATAATTGATCTGTGGTCAATCCGGCAGGAATTTTAGCCTGCATAATGCGGTTGGTGAAACGTGCCCAAATCAAGTTCAGGGCGAAACCGCCGCTGATGACGACTTCCTCTCCCGGAGCGCCGGAAAACGTTGTCTCCGAATCATCAGCCGTCAGCACCAGCGGACGGACAAGGTAATAAGTGCCGCCACGGATCAGCACGGTCGCCGGTTTGCTTGCCGAGCGCGCTGCTTGTTGCGCCCTATTAAAAGTGGCAAATGGCTGCTCCTGTGTCCCCGGGCCGTCATCATTGCCTGTCGGCGCAACCCAGAATGTTGTGCCATTGCCGCCCATGAGCTTCTGAATTTGCTGGGTGAGTTCCGCGGCTTTGGCATCGGCTTGCGCCAGCGGCAGGCCGGGTTTGGCTCCGGGACCACCCGCCACCCCGGGCCGTTTGTGGCCAATCTGCGTCATCCACGCATCAAACAGCAGCACCATCCGTTCATGAACCAGCTTGCGGATTTCGGTCTCCATGCGCGGGGAACAAATCCTCGGCCGCCGCCACGCCGTCCAGTTTTGCGCCGAGAAATTGCGTGAGGATTTCGCGCGCCATCAGCCAGTGGCCTTCGCGTCCCGGATGCACACCGTCCTTGGCGAACTGGAACGCCGGGTCTTCGCGCCCGGCCCTCGTCCAGCGCCTGGCGCATCGGGGTGTGAATATCCACCACGTCCCAGCCGTCGGCGCGTTTGGACAACAGCCACGCCGTGTAGCGCGTCAGGTTTTCATCGTGAAATTTCTGCGGCGCATCGCCCTTGGCATCCTGCACCGGCGGCGTGCAAAGCACGACCCGCTTCACGCCGGCTTTGATCGCCGCCTCGCGCAGATGGGTGATCGCGTCGGCAAACCGTTTGTCCCCGATGCATCCGGCGGCAGGCTGCCGCCATCGTTCATGCCATAGCAGGCAAACAGCAGGTCCGGTTTCGTCGCGGCCAGCGCGCGGTCCAGGCGTTCGCTGACGAACGGCCGGCCAAAACCATATTGTTCAAATGCCCCGCGTTCTCCTCCGGCGTCAGGTCGGACGCGGTTTCGCTGCCCAACCCGAGATTCAGGACTTCGATTTGCAGGCCGTGCGCGAGCAGCCAGCATTCGAAATCCGTGACATAATCACCGCGCCTGAGTGATGCTGTCGCCCATAAAGACGATCCGGTGAACGCCCTGTAACCTTGCTGACGCCCTGCCTGTGTCGGTGGCCCAAGCGCTAACTTCCGTCGCACTTGCATGAGCGGTCGTCAAGTGAATGAATGCCAAAGACATCGTCCCCAGCACGCAACAAAGAGATTGTATTTTCATCGTGATTGGGTTGCAAAATAAGCTTCAACGAGCTGCGGCTGTCACCTGCAATTCCACTTTTTTGTGGGCGGCGATCGGAAAGGAAAAATGGACCGCATCATTCCCAAGGTATCTTACGAATTTAACATCGTTCACCGGCTGGCCATCTACGGTGGCAATTGCGGGTGCTTTTAGCCCCGGTACAGGCAGAGTGGCTTCAAGTATCACTGGATGTTCGTTGTGGTTAGCAAAACTCGCGTGTCCACCTGATGCACCCATTTCATAACTGACGCTGAAGCGGTCATAGCCAAGGGGGAAATCCTGCCATGAAAAAGTGCCCATCGCAGCGAGCGGCATGAACCGGAACTCACGGTGTGGCGCGTCATAGCTTACACCAAAAAACCGCGATGCAATCACGATGTCATTAACGCCCGCCGCCCATCCGCTTTTGCCGATGTCCCAGTAGGCACGTTGGAGTTTTGGCTGGGATTTCTTGCCTGAACCGTATGACCACCACCAGACCGAACCATCCACATCACTTACACTCCGCAGCGCCGTGAAAAATCCCCGCTCGCCAAAAAGTGATTCACGGTCAAGTCCGGCGCAAAGTCCCTTGTTGTAGCCCGGCGCGGTTGAAGGGACATCTTCAAACCAGGCAATACAATTCGGGCGTTGAATTCAACTGCTGGTGAAAAATTGGCTGCATTCTGTCGGCCAAAACTGTTTCCGGCGCAAATGCTCGAGTGGTTTCTGGGCGTCACGACGCCCGCCACTCTCGATGATACCGCCACCGTGATCTTCAGCAGCGGTTCGACAGGCGAACCCAAGGGAGTGGTTCTGTCGCACTTCAATCTGGCATCAAATGTGGAACAAATTGAACAGGTTTTCCATCTGCATGCTGGCGATCGCATCCTCGGCATCCTTCCGTTCTTCCACTCATTTGGTTTTACCGGAACGCTATGCCTGCCATCGTTGACGGGAATCGGCGTCGTTTTCCACGCAAGTCCACTCGACGCCGGAGCAATCGGCGGCCTGGTGAGCAAATACTCTGTCACGATGCTACTTTCGACGCCCACGTTTCTCAATTCTTACACGCGTCGGATTCCACCCGAATCTTTCGGAAGTCTCCGGATCGTAATGGCCGGGGCAGAAAAACTGCCCGAGCGCATCGCCCAGGGTTTTGAGGATCATTTCGGAATCCGACCACTTGAAGGCTACGGTTGTACGGAATGTTCGCCTGTTGTTGCGGTCAATACGTACGATTTTCGCGCCGCCTACTTCCGGCAGGTCGGTGCAAAACGAGGCACCATCGGCCATCCGCTTCCCGGGATCGGAGTTCGCATCCTTGATCCGGAGAGTGGCGAAGTTCTTCCGATCGATAAGCCGGGTTTTTGCTTGTTCGTGGACCAAACATCATGGTTGGCTATCTGAATCGGCCGGAAAAAACGGCGGAAGTCCTGAAGGACGGATGGTACAACACGGGAGATATAGCGACCGTCGATGAAGACGGCTTCCTCCGCATTACGGATCGCCTGAGCCGATTCAGCAAAATCGGTGGCGAAATGGTGCCCCATATTAAGGTCGAAGAAAAACTCCACGAACTGCTCGGAGCCGATGGCCAGGTTCTGGCAGTGACGGCCATTCCTGACGAGAAAAAGGGCGAACGTCTGTCGTGGTTCACACGTTAAAAGAAGATGCGCTGGAAGATGTTCTCGAAAAGCTCTCCAGGTCCGATTTACCGGCGCTCTGGAAGCCTCGGCCCGATCAGTTTATTATGTCGAGCAGTTGCCTTATCTTGGAACGGGAAAGCTTGACCTGCGAAGGCTGCGCGAAATAGCCAGGGCCACGCGCATCCGCACTGTTTTCCGCCAGCAGCAGAGAGTGGAGAATTTTGCCGAGTCGGAGTGGAGAGATCTTCTTTTCGACTGGGCACGAGTCGGAGGTTGATTAATCGTCTTCGGCTTATAAGTTAGGCGTGCGCCCGCCTCAGAAGGCGGCCGCTACAAAATCCGGTAAGATGGCGGGATAGCTTTAGCGATCTATGTGGCTCCATCTCTTTCAATAGGCAATTCATCGCGCAACGTACTTCACCGTCCGGCTGCAGTGAGCATTCAACTACGGACCATTCCGATTCGTCCGTCTGCAATCGTGCGGCAGCTATCTTCGCTACCTTTTCTTTGTTGGGACACAGCACACTACGGAAACGGAAACTACACGTCTGCAATAATTCGATCGATAAGTTCCGGATCAGACATTGACTGCCTCCGTCAGAAGTTTGCATTCCCTGGTCGTACAGCTAAACGAAGCTTCAATCATTAGCGGTCACGTGGCACAGTTCTGTCCCATAGGCCCCAAAAATACTTCGAACGGCCTACTATTTCAGATCGATCCTCGCCTGCGACAAACAGTCCATGCCGCAACTTACCACTCCGGGTGGCAGCAGCGAGCAGTCGATCACCCGCCAGTCGCTCCAACCCTCTTCGCTGAATGGCCAGTTAGCCACAACGATTTGTGCATCGCAATTTCTCTGCGAGCAATACACTTTTTGCGGAAACGTTTGTGCGCCTTCGGGATGTAGTTCGGGTAGCTTTGGTTCAAACACAAACCACCTCCGTGGACCAGGAGCGTGGCCTGCCCACATCTTACTATTGGGGGGCGGCGCGTCAAGGACTTCCAGCACGATTCGGGGTATTCTAGCGATTCGCTCCCGGCCGCAGCTTTTTCCCGGACGCAACATTTCTTGCGAGGAATGGACTTATGTTCACAGGTATCATCGAGCATCTTGGTACGATCGATTCACTTCAAGTTCATTCAGATGGCGGCCGGCTGACGATTCACGCGCCCACCGTCACGCCTTCTGTAGCGATCGCAAACAGCATTGCGGTCAACGGTTGTTGCCTTACCATCGTCGCCCTTGACGGGGAAACCTTTTCCGCGGATCTTTCCGCTGAAACCATTCGCAAGACTTCAATGGGCGAATGGAAACCTGGGATGAAGGTAAACCTTGAACACCCGATGACAGCTGGCAAGGAGTTTGGCGGACATTTCGTGCTGGGGCATGTGGATACGGTTGGCCGGGTCACCCGACTTGAGCCCGAAGGCGAAAATTGGTGGTACGGTGTAGAGGTTCCGGAGAGTTTTGTGCGCTCGATCGTGCCCCAGGGGTCGATCGCTATTGACGGTATCAGCCTCACGGTCGCGCGCTGGCACGATCGCACCGCGGAAGTTGCCATTATCCCCTTCACCTACGAACACACCAATATCCGGGACAAGAAAATCGGAGACGCTGCAAATTTGGAGGGTGATGTCCTGGGCAAGTATGTCGAGCGCTATCTCGAAGCCCGCACGGCGGCCAGACCCTCAAACCTTACAATCGAGCAGCTTGTAGCTGAAGGATTTTGACCGCTAAGGCCGCAATGGAGAATAACGGTTTACAAAGCCGGATGAGCTGCTCTCGTTCTCTCGAATGGAATCTGCATTCTCCAGGCACCGAAGGAAACTAAACGGACTGCTGCTTTTTGGACCGGACACCACGCCAGTACAACACCAATCCAAGCAGGATAGAAGCCAAAGTTCCCCCGACGAGCTTTAGTCTCAAATCCAAGCTTGTCCGAGGATTCCCCTGGCGGCACCAGTGAAACGAAGATGCCGACGAGTACGACCAGAATTCCCAGAATTCCGGCGAACCAGACCCCGGGGATCCCTCCAGGAATGAGTACGGCATGTTGGTTTTCCGTGCGGTCCTTGCGACGGGACAATTTGATCACTCCAGCGAACATGTATAAGAAAGGAATGAAGTAAAGAATGATCGCTGCATCAATCAAAAATTGGTACGCTCCGCGAGTTGACTCATTGACCTGGCTAAACAGTAGAATTGCTCCCGACACACCAGCCTGCACCAGAATCGAAATATACGGTGTCTTCCATTTCGGATGGATTCTTCCAAAGGCCGCCGGCAAGATAGCGGTCGATCCCTACAACAAACGGCACACGCGCGATTCCAGCGACCGTGCTGCCCACTCCTCCGGCGTTCCCCACGGAAACCAACACCGCCGCCAGCACCCCGACAAATCCGACCTTCAGTGCCACCGACCCCGGGTAATGGCCATGAAACACGCCACTCTTCGGGTCCAGATCCGCAGCCGGCAACAGCGTCAGAATCGCAAAAGTTCCGAGCACATAGATAAACGCAATCAGAGCGCCCGCGCCAAAACCGCGCGCGGGAAGAGTCCGCCTTGGATCGCGGACTTCTTCGCTCATGCACGAAACCAGTTCCAGCCCCGTAAACGCAAAGGCGATCTGCGACCAGAAATTCACCGTGTCCCAATTCCAGTCGGCTTCATATTCGCCCAGGTAAATGGCGTCACCGATCCGTGCTTGAAATAGAACAGCACAGCAATCACCGACCAGCATCAGCAGCGGCAAATACGTCCCTACTCCACCTGCGTTCTGCAGCCACTTCCCGATGTTTAGGCCGATGATATTTAAACCACTGCGACGACCAGCAGCACCAGCGAACCAGCAGCAGAAACATCCGGTCCTGGGAAAGTGCCGCGCCCTTCGCCCGATCACATAGGCGCTCATGGTCGCGCTGGCCAGCAGCAATCCCGGAAAATAAAAAACCGTATAAATCCAATACGTCCACCCGGCCACAAACCCGTGAAAATCGCCAAAGGCTTTTTTGGCCCAGACGTACAGCCCGCCCTCTTCGGGGAATCGCGAAGACAATTCCTTGATGACCAATGCGCCGGGCACAAAAAATAACACCGCAGCAATAACCCACAACTGATCGAGGATGTACCGTTGTGGCCCGCCGCGGCAATCCACCGCGGCCCCAGTACGGTCGCGATGTTGAACAGCAGCACATCCCAAAAGCCCATCATCTTGCGAAGTTGCGATTTGGGTCCGCGGCTACCGGACGGCGAGTCGGTCACAGAATTACTTCCAGATCCGGAATCAGTTCATCCTGAGCCAGGAAATTGCGCAAAAAAGGATCCTTGGAGTTTTCAAATTCGTTCCATGACGAAAACACCGAACGCCTTTGCCGTCCTGCAGGAAAACCACGCGTATCCGCGAGCCTTCTGCCCAGATGCGTATCATGCGTGACAACGATCGAGGTCTTATGAAACGTCTCTTTCAGCCGCACGATCAGATCGCCCATGTGCCCAGCCATGATCGGATCGACCATGGTCGTCGGCTCGTCGTACAGAATCGCTTCCGGGATTCTGCGCCAGAGTTCGCGCGATTGAAACGGCACGTTTCATCCCGGTAGACAGTTCATTCGGGAGCCGTTCCAAGACATCTTCCACTTCGAGCATTTTAGCGAACTTCTGTACATAGCCTTCAATATCATCGGCGGATAATCCGGACTGCTGATCGAGCGGAAAGGCAATATTCTCGGCCACTGTCAGCGAATCAAAAAGCGCGCCAGATTGAAACACCATCGTTACTTTTCGACGGACCTCTTCAAATTGCTGCTCAGTAAAATTGGTTACATTCTGCCCATCGATGAAAATTTCACCAGAATCTGCTTTCAGAAAACCCATAATGTGCTTCAGAGAAACTGATTTTCCGACGCCACTTCGACCCATGATCACGCATGTCTCACCACGCGTCACTTTGAAGCTCACGTCATCGAGGACAACACGGTCATCAAACGACTTGCAAACGTTCCGGAACTCGATGAAGACATCTCCTTTCTTGGTGTCGATTTTATTTGTCGACGCACTGCTCAGCAGCTCATTGCTCATCGGGCTTCCGATTCAAGTATTCTTTGCGCTTCCGCAAAATCCTCTGGGGTATTCATATTCCAGAAAAGCCGCCCTCGGTATCAAATCGTTTCCATTGAGACTCGTCAAGTACTTCCATGCGGAATTCTTCTTATGGCCTCTGTCACTTTACGCACTCCGCCATCGAACGCATTTTGCAGTGCCGGAAGCGCCCGAGGTGTTCCAGCAGGCGCATAGCGGCTCCCAGCCGAATTGCGATTCCGCAAACACAACCTGCGCGTCCGTTGGAACTCGCTCGTCTGACACAAATACGCAAGCCACTCTCTCTGTCAGAAACGGCATGTCGCAACCAACGATTAAATCCCACGCCGATTGTTCTCCGACAGTGAGCGGAGATTTCCTCAAGCGCCGTCAAAATTCCCCCAGTGGACCTTCTCCCGGCCAGCGATCTGGCAGCAATTCTCGCAGGAGCTGGCTCATACTTCCCTGTTTCCGCAACGATTCGCACATTTCCACAGGCGGATCTCACGCGTTCTGGTGCGCGCTAGCAGGTCTGACCGCCAAGCACACTAAGCGCCTTATCGCTGCCAAACCGACTGCTGATGCCACCCGCTTGGACAAATCCCAAAAATTTGTGAATTTTTCGGTCATATTGGAGCTGGTTCTGAAAAGCCATGTACCATTATTTGCAACAAAATAAAAGACTTAAAAGCGGAAAACATGCAAAATATGAGCGAATCTCACTCATATCCTCAACTTTTCCGCTTGACTCCATCGCATTAATTTGCCTATATTAGCACTCGGTTGCGAGGAGTGCTAAATCCTTCAGTCTCTCCCCACCACCACTTTCAGTTACCATTCTAAGTCTCAGTTCACTTATGGAGGTTTTTCTACGATGGCAGTCAATCTCACCCCGCTGCACGATCGCGTTATCGTGAAGCGAATTGAAGAGAAGGAATCAGTCAAGGGCGGCATCATCATTCCGGATTCCGCTAAAGAAAAGCCGCAGGAAGGCGAAGTTATCGCCGCCGGCGCAGGCAAGCGGGAAAAGGGCGAGCGCGTTCCTCTGGACGTTGCTGCTGGCGATCGCGTGCTCTTCGGCAAGTATAGCGGTACGGAAATCAAGATCGAAGGCGAAGAGTACCTGATTCTCCGCGAAGAAGAAATTCTCGCAAAGCTCGGAGCATCAGCAAAGGCCGCCAAGAAGTAACTGCCAGGCAACTTCAGTCGTCAGGTGTAGCCGCGGCTTGGACCGCTCAAAATGTAGTGGCCGGACTTTAGCCGGCAAGAATCCAAGTTTCAAACTCAAAGAACACAAAGAATTCAGGAGGAACTACAGAAATGGCGAAACAGATTGTTACCGGAGAGGCTTCCCGCCAAGCGATTCTTCGCGGCGTGAACGCTCTTGCGGACGCAGTGAAAATTACCCTCGGCCCCAAGGGCCGCAATGCGGTAATCGAGAAGAAGTTCGGCGCCCCCATCATCACCAAGGACGGCGTTACCGTGGCCAAGGAAATCGAACTCCGGGATCCCCTGGAGAACATGGGCGCACAGATGGTTCGTGAAGTGGCTTCCAAGACCAGCGACGTCGCTGGCGATGGCACCACCACCGCCACCGTTCTCGCCCAGGCCATTTTCCGCGAAGGCGTGAAGACAGTTGCCGCCGGCGCCAGCCCGACCGCACTCAAGCGCGGCATCGACAAGGCCGTCGAAGTGGCCATTGAAGAAATCAAGAAGCTGCACCGCGACGTCAAGGGCGACATGATCGCCCAGGTTGGCACGATTTCCGCCAACAATGACAAGCAGATCGGCAGCATCATCGCCGAAGCCATGAAGAAGGTCGGCAAGGATGGCGTCATCACCGTCGAAGAATCCAAGACGATGGAGACCACCCTGGAAGTCGTCGAAGGTATGCAGTTCGACCGCGGCTACCTCTCCCCCTACTTCATCACCGATCCCGAGCGCATGGAATGCGTCCTGGAGAACGTGCTGATCCTGATCCACGAGAAGAAGATCAGCTCCATGAAGGACCTGCTCCCCTTGCTCGAACAGATTGCCAAGCTCGGCAAGCCCCTGCTGATCATTGCGGAAGACGTCGAAGGCGAAGCCCTCGCGACTCTCGTGGTGAACAAGCTGCGCGGCACCCTGCAGTGCGCTGCCGTCAAGGCTCCTGGCTTCGGCGACCGCCGCAAGGCAATGCTGGAAGACATCGCCATCCTGACCGGTGGTAAGGCGCTCACCGAAGACCTCGGCATCAAGCTCGAGAACGTCAAGATCGAGGACCTCGGCCGCGCCAAGAAGATCACGATCGACAAGGACAACACCACGATCGTCGAAGGCGGCGGCAAGGCCGGCGAAATCGAAGGCCGCGTCAAGCAGATCCGCCAGCAGAGTGGAACTGACCACCAGCGATTACGACCGCGAGAAGCTGCAGGAGCGGTTGGCCAAGCTGGTCGGCGGCGTTGCCGTGATCAAGGTTGGCGCTGCGACCGAAACCGAGCTGAAGGAGAAGAAGGCTCGCGTTGAAGACGCCATGCACGCAACCCGTGCAGCCGTGGAAGAAGGCATCGTTCCCGGCGGCGGCGCTGCTCTGCTTCGCGCAATTCCCGCTCTCGACAAGATCAAGGCCGATGGCGACGAGCACGTCGGCGTCGGCATCGTCAAGCGCGCCCTGGAAGAGCCTGCTCCGCCAGATCGCACTCAACGCCGGCTTTGAAGGCGCGGTTGTGATCGGCAAGATCCGCGACTCCAAGGACGAAAACTACGGCTTCAACGCCGACACCGGCGAATACGTTGACCTGGTTAAGGCCGGCGTCATCGACCCAGCCAAGGTTACCCGTTTGGCGCTGCAGAACGCCGCGTCCATCGCGGGCTTGATGCTCACCACCGAAGCTCTGGTGGCCGAAATCAAGGAAGAGTCCAAGGCAGCGGCAGGTGCTGGCAGGTGGCCCAGGTGGCCCCGGCGGCATGGGCGGCATGTACTAAGACTTACCAGCAAGCCCAGAAGCTCAATCAACCAAGGGCGGTCGCGCATGGCGGCCGCCCTTTTTTATTTCGAAATCTACTTGATACCGTCACTCAAATCGCCAACAGTGGGTGATCGACAATTGTTTTCTTGAGGGCGGGATTATTTCCGGGGCAATCGTTGTCCCGCCCGCACGCAGGAGTCACGTTTTGTAGCGGGGCATTCCCAGTCTCTAATGCTTTGGAAAGTTAGGGTCAGCCTTCACTTCCAGAATTTGTTCGGTGTGTCGCCGCATGTGCCCGGAGATCAACAGCATCCATTGGTAGGTATCCAGTGTCTTGAGCACTGGGTGATCCATGAAGTGATTGCGCAAATCTTCTTGCGTTGTATTTATGAAGGCGAGGGTCACAGCGCGATTCTGCAACACGTTTTTGGTGATTTCGTCTGGCGTGGTCCAACGACGCGTCGGCTGAATTGCTTCGGGAGCCTTGAACTTGGCACTCCGGTCAATCACCAGCGGAAGAATCGCGTCATCCTTGAATTGGACGTCTTTCCTTTTTTCCGGCTCCGCAGGGCCTTTCAACGCTTTTTCCGTCAGCATCTGAAAAACGACGCCCTCGGTCACACCAATATGTTCGGCGCATTCTGCCACCGACCAGCGGTCCGGCGCGGGTTTGAAATTCCACTGCGCATCCGAGAGCCCGCGAGTCGCGTCGAGAAACATTTTCTGCGAACCCTCCATCTCGGTAACCGCCTTATCGCGATCCGCTTGCGAGATGGTTGGTCCCACGGCGGGTACGGCCAAGAGTGCTGCAATCAATAAAAGTGACTTTCCTATCGGTTTCCTCTCTCCTCACTGATTTTTCCAAATTGCAATCCTACTTCGTGGCCTTAACATATTCCGCCAAAATCATCGGCCAGCCGCCCTCTGCGCCCACCTGCTCGCGCATCTTCTCCCAACCCAGCCGTGACGCTCCAGATGACGGTGCTCGAATTCCACACGTGTCTTTTCCGGCCCTTCTGCGACAAATTCCAGTGCAACTTCGCTCGCCTTCGCGATGTCCCCGTTAAAACACCAATCCGGCTGCAGGTGCCACGACAGGACCACCTTCTTCGGCGGTTCGTAGGCGAGCACAGTTCCCCAGATGCATTCCGCGCCGTCGGCGTTAATTTCGTACCACCGGCCGCCCTGTTTTTTGTCGATTAGGATGTCTTTGAACGGAGTGCCTCCAACATGGTGTGAAGCTGGCCACCACATGCCCCATGCGCTGCGTAAACACATGGAACGCCTTTTCAATCGGCACTTCCAGGTGAAGGGTTCTTTTTACCACCGTGTTTTGAACCGTTCGGGCGCCATGCTGCTTCTCCTTTTTGTATTCTTCTTCTGCAAACTTTGAAATTCAGCAGGGCCTTGTCCCATAGCTCCGAAAATGATCTCGCAGCGCCGCAATTCCCTGCGGGTCCATCTCGTAAATCCGTCGCGTGCCTTCGCGCCGGTCGCGGACGAGATGCGCGCATTTTCAGAATTTTCAAGTGCTGCGAAACGGCGGGCCGCGATACGGGTAGTCCTGCCGCAAGCTCGTTAACGGCGTGAGGATGCTGCGACAGCATGGCAAATATAGCCAGCCGCGTCGGATCACCCAGCGCCGCCAGTCCGTTTTGTACGTAAGCATTCACTTACCGTAAGTTATCACTTACCAATTCGGGCTGTCAACCATGTTTTTACGGCGCAAACATTCTGTTGAATGGGACTGCTGCAGGATTGCTTACTTGAGCTTCTGTTCCAGCTCCACCCATCGCGTATACAGGTCATCAATCTTCTTTTGTGCCACCTCTAGTTCTAAGGATGCGGCATGCAGCTTCATGCCATCGCTCATGATGACCGGGTCCAACAGGGCGTCATGCTTCACCTGGAGATCTCTTCTCGGCTTCGGCAATCCTTTCTTCAATCGTTTCCAGTTCGCGCTGCTCTTTAAACGAAAGCTTCTTCTTCGTCAGCGAAGTCGCGATTGCATTGGCTGCCGGGGATGCAGTCGGGCTCTGCGTCTCAAGCGAGGCATTGCTCTTCCCTGCCGCTTGCTGCCCCCGCTGCCAGGACTCCCATTGCTGGTAATCCGCGAAGCGTTCCGCGCCACCAAATCCGTCCAGCCCCAGCACTACAGTCGACACCCGATCGAGCATGTACCGATCGTGTGTAACCAGCACCAGCGCTCCGCCATACTCCAGCAGGCTTTCTTCCAGAATTTCCAGCGTCGGGATATCCAGGTCGTTGGTCGGTTCGTCCAGCAGCAAAACATCCGCTGGCTGCAACATCAGTTGAGCAATCAGCACACGCGCCCGCTCACCCCCAGAAAGCCTTCCTACTTTCTGATTCAGCATCTCGCCATCGAACAAGAATCGCGCTGCCCAAGCCGCGACGTGAATCACCCGATCCTGATAAATCACCGAGTCGCTGTCGGGAGCCAGCGCCCGGCGCAAGCGTAACATCCGGATCGAGCTCGCGATTCTGGTCGAAATAAACGATGCGCAGCGATTCCGCTTTGCGAATGGTTCCCTGATCCGGCAGCAATTCGCCTTTCAGCAAGCGAAGCAGCGTAGTCTTGCCGCTGCCGTTCGGTCCCACCAGCCCTACGCGCATTCCTGACGTCATCAGGAAATGCACATCCTTGAATAGCGTGCGATCGCCAATTCCGTACGTCACTCCATCCAGAGTAATCAGTTGTTTGGTCTGTCGGTTCGATGCGGAGAAATCAATTTGCGCGCTCGTGCTCTTGGTCCGCTCTTTCAGCTCCCCTAATTCGCCGATCAATTCGTGCGCTTTATCGATGCGCGCTTTCGATTTTGTGGTGCGCGCTTTTGGCCCGCGCCGCAACCAGTCAATTTCCGTGTGCACGCGATTTTCCAGAGCTGCCTGGCGATTTTTCTGCGCGTGAAGATATTGCTCCTTCGCTTCCGAGAAACGTGCTGTAGTTCCCCGAAACGCGCAGCGCGCCTTCGTCGTAGCCGGAGTTCAGCTCCACCATTTCATTCGCCACATTTTCCAGAAAATAGCGGTCGTGGCTGACAATCACGCTGGCAAACGACGAATTCTGCAGCACGCTTTCCAGCCACTTGATTCCCGCCAGATCCAGATGGTTTGTCGGCTCATCCAGCAGCAGCATATCCGGCTTTTGAACCAGCGCTTCCACAATCGCCAATCGCTTTCGCCATCCGCCCGACAATTTCGCTGCATCGGCATCCAGATCCGTAAATCCGGCGCGTCCCATAATTTCCGCAATGCGCGACAGCCGGTCTTCCTCCAGCACTTTGGCGCGATCCAGCGCTTTCACCACCACCATGCGAATCGTTTCGCCCGGCGCAAACTCCGAGATCTGCAGCACCGTGCTCATCTTCATGCCTTTGCGAATCGCCACATCGCCGCTATCCGGAGTGACGTTTCCGCTCAACATCGCCAGCAATGTCGATTTACCCGACCCGTTCGGCCCAATAATTCCGATGCGGTCGCCTTCCGACACCGTAAACGAAATGTTTTTGAATAAAGGAGCTACGCCGTATCTCTTGGAAAGTCCCTGTGCGCTGATAATCGGTGGCAAGTGTCTCGCTCTTCTCTAGGATTGCTCGGTATCATTATCCGAATCTGTTCCATTGTGTACTCTTCCAGAATACCAGCAGCCCCAACCGAACACGAACGTTCAGCCAAGCAAATGTAGTGGCCGATCTTTAGATCGGCGACGAGTCCTACATACCATTCCTCAATCGAAAGGTAATTAGTGCGGATTTTTCTTCTCGGTAGTATCAGCAGAACCCAGCGCCATCCCCTGTGCCGGTGACAGCCCCGCGCGTCCCGACGCTGATCAGCATCGCGGTATGTCGCGCGTAAACCACATCTTTTCCGCGAGAAATGAAATTATCATAAATGGATCGGCTCGCTCCGAATGCGCCCATCGCCAGCGCGAACGGCTGCGACTTCACCGCGACACCTAGAACGATTCCAACAACTTTAAATCCTCCCGCACCGCCGGCTGCGCGATTCCATGTATCGTCTTCATGCGCGGCGGCGGCCAACGCCACGGACACCGCCGTCCAGGCGTAGCGAGCTTTTGGTGTCTCTGGCTCTGCTCCGCCTTCCGCATCCAATTTCAGATTGTCGGCTGTGCCCGACTGCACCCCTTGGACGGTGGCTTCTACCTTGGACTCCACGCCGTCCGGCATGACCACGTCACGAAAAACAAAACGCAACTGCCCGTTGTGTTTCCAATACCGTGCCCGTTGCACTTGCACTACGCTGCCTTTCAGCAGGCATCCTTCCGGGAGAATCAGCCTTTCACCATCCACCAGTGGTTGAGTGAGGACAGCCTCAACTTCAGCTCCCTTCGGGGTGCTCGCCGAACTCAACGGTGTAATCAGCCGTGCGTGCACAAAGCTTCCAGAAGGTATCTCTGTGTGTATTGACGTTGCCATTTCTGGTGTGACCGGCTCACTCCCAAATTCCAATGGCTTTTCCAACTCGGCAAAATACATTGTGCCCGCTTCAAGATACTGCGGATGCACAGGCAGTTGCTCCTCTCCCATCCTCTCAAGCCGGTGCAGACTTCCCGGTTCTTTCACCTGCTGCATGGCCACGTCAAACTGTCGCCGCGCCTCTTCTTTCGCCAATCTCTCCTTTTCCGTGACGACATCTTTTACACCCTTCTTTTTCTTGTTCCCGGTTGCGGTCACGAACTCAATCACCTGGCCGGAGCCGGGCACCACGGTTGTCCCAATGGAGATTTGCTTTCCGTCCGCAAGCTTGAGCTCCGCAAATTCAACTCCGATCTTCCGCGCCGGAGTCAAGTTCGCGTCCAGCGCCGCCAGTGTTCGCCTCCCCGCCGACACTCCTTCAATCGTGGATATCGTTCCATTGACCTCTGTCCCAACCGGCAGCACTAATTTGTCGAAACTGTAGACCGGCGCAACAATGTGGCCGTGAATCGGCTGACCAACTTTTTGTACGCGCACTTCGCGATCCAGCACCACTTGAAGCGCGGTGCCCTTCGCTACGGTCAGATCAATCGTTTGCTTGAGGATTGGTTTGGGTGTTCCCGGGGTAACTCCCGACCGATGCTTCAACTCAGGGACAGTCTCGCTGGTTGAGGTCGAGGTACTTGTGGGAGAGGGCGGGGCAGCTTGCGCCAGCGCTAATCGTCCACAGCAACAGCTTAGGCAAATCGCTCCGAGCACGCGCGTCAATCTGAACGTGTTTGTGTTCGATAGCCTTTGGGGGCCCTCGACTTTGCTACCCTTCCGCAACTCGCCCTCTCTCCTGAAGTCGCGATGCGAACGTGGCTTCCTACACTCTGTTTGGATGGATGCAAGACTTAGCGCATGGCGTTGCAATCCGTGATAGTCCTCAGAAGACATGCCGGTACAACGCGATCATCTCTGCAAACGCCTGATCCGCTGCTTCGGGATCGAATCGCGGACCTTCATCGCGCATGAACGCGTGCTCAGCGGGGTACAGCGAAATCCGGTGACGCACGCCAGCCTTCTTCAAGCCCGCTTCGACGATTCTTCTTCCTTCTGCGGGCACGTGAGGATCATTCGACCCAAACACCATCAGCAACTCTCCACGAATTTCCCCCGCACGCGCCAGTGAACCCGCATCGCTATCTTTCCCTAACTTCCCGTTGTATATTCCCGTTCCGTAAAAGCAGACCGTGGCCTTCACGTCTGGTTGCAACGCGGCACGGAACGCCAGATGCCCGCCAATGCAAAAGCCCATCGCGCCCAGCTTCCCCTTCGCGACTTTAGAATGCCGCGACAGCCAATCCAGGACGCTGCGTCCATCTTCGTCGAAGTGGGTCACCGGCGTTTTTGCCGCGTCGTCCATCCCGCGCGTTCGTCCCGCATCATCGAATGGGATCACCGTTCCCGCAGGTTCTATGCGCCCGTAAATTTCTGGCGCTGCAGCCACAAATCCATAACCAGCCAGCCGGATACAAGCGCGCAACATGGGTCCCGTAAGTTGGAAAATATCGGAATAGCAGAGAATCCCCGGGTAGTTGCTGCCCTCTTTCGGCGCGGCCACGAATGTCCGTAATGGTCCTCCCAGCCCGAGAATAGTTTCATAGCTCGTTGTAACGATCATAAATGCAAAGCTCCCGCGAAGACTGTTACATCTTCGCGGGAGCCTCACTTCATTTCAAGTTTTTACTTCGAGCCGAAGTCTAACGTCCTTTGCCGCCCGAGTGACCCTCTTTCGGAGGCTTGGATTGCGGATGAGAATTGTTTTTCTTTGACGTATTCTTCGGCGTTGAATTCGGTTTTGTCGCTGCCGGTTTCGCCTGCGCATTGTTTGGGTGATTCGCGTTGGCGTTCGTTTTGGATTTCTCCGCGGCATTCTCGGAGCTCTCGTTGGTTTTGGCGCTGGGTGGGCGATCGGTCTGCCCATTCGCTCCAGCTTTGTTGGCGTGGGTACTCTCCGCATTCGCCGCTACCGGTTTCGCCGCGACCACGCCCGGGCCTTTGAATTCTCCCGGCCGTGCCGTGGCTGCCACTGCGGGCGCCCCGTGGTTTTCTGAAGCCAGCATCGCGCGGTTCGTGCTGGCCGCTTGTTGGTGCTGGGTCTGCATCGCCGTCGGAGCTGTGTGCGGCTCCTTCGCCGCTGCCTGTTCCGCCGCTGTCGGTGTCGCCGTCACGCCACCGGTGCCGCCATTGAAACTGGTGTGGTTTACCACGGTCGTGTTATTGACCACCGTGTTGTTCACATAGGTGTTGTGAATAACCGTGGTGTTCACGTTGGTTACGCGCCGTGTTGTAGTGGAACGCCCCGCCGCGCCATTCGCCACCCACAAAGCCGACTCCGCCGTATCCATATCCGTAGTTAATGCCGCCATAAAAGCCCACGTGAGGCCCCCAGTATCCGCCGTGCCAGGCATAGAGCTCCGCCGACCCAGCCCCAGTAGCCGGGAGTCCACAGGTACCCCGGAGTCGGTGCCATCACCCAGGTGCCGGGCACCCAATAATAGCCTTCTGTTCCGTAGGCCCAGTAGCCGGGAGTCCAGATGTATCCTGGCGCCGGGCAGATGGGTTGAGCATAGACCGGCAAGGCTGGTGGCCCAACGTGGATGGAAACGCCCACCGCGATTTGCGCCGAAGCCGGCGAAGGCACCACTAAGACTCCTAAAATCAATAACATGAAACATAGGACTGCTGTCACGCGCATGGTCATCTTCCTCTCCTGAGGACTGCCAAATTGAGTGCTGTGAAGCTTGGGGATTGGCTGGTTCCACCCCGGTCTAGCTACCCTCTTTAACCCAGCCTACCCTAAAAAGTTGCCCTCTTCGGACTCAAGCCCCTGCCGCTTGTTCAATTTCCAAATGGTCCCCTGACCTTGCCTCCGCCGCTTTCCTTCCGTTACACTCTCTTCGCCACACTCGTGCTCCTCAGGGGGGAGCGAGTCCCATGCCAGGATTTTTGCAGCGGTTTATGCCCCGCGATGGGGATTTTTTCGTTCTCTTTCAGAAACAAGCGGAAAACATCGCCGCTGGCGCGCAAGCCTTCAGCAGGATGCTCGAGCATTACACCGGGGTCCCCGAGCAAGTTCAGATCATCAAGGCCATCGAGCACAACGGCGACGAAATCACGCACCAGATCTTCCGTAAACTCAATCGCACCTTCATTACTCCCTTCGACCGGGAAGATATCCACGAACTGTGCAGCACCATGGATGACGTCATCGACCTCATCGATGCCGCCGCCAGCCGCTTTGTCCTCTATCGCGTCGATTCCATTCGCGCCGGAACGCTGGAATTAACCAAAGTTCTTGCTGCCGCCACCGTCGAATTGAAAGTCGCCATCCACGCGATGGAATCGCCCGACAAGGCCCTGCAGAGCGTTATCGAAATCAATCGTCTCGAGAACGAAAGCGATCGCATCTGCCGCACCCTCATCGCTCAACTCTTCGAGGAAGAAAAAGATTCCGTTCAGATCATCAAGTGGAAGGAAATTTTTGAAGTAATCGAAACTGCCGTTGATAAGTGTGAAGACGTCTCCAACGTTATTGAGAGCGTCATCTTGAAGAACGCCTGATCTCCGTGGACAGATTTACACTCGTTGTTATCACAATCGTTTTGACGCTGGCTTTCGAATTTTCCAATGGCTGGCACGACGCCGCCAACTCCATCGCTACGGTGGTTTCCACCCGTGTCCTTACGCCCTTCCGCGCCGTGCTCTGGGCCGCCTTCTGGAATTTCATCGCCGCGTTCGTCTTCGGCACTGCGGTTGCCGGAACAATTGGTAAGGGTCTGGTTCACATCGAGATGGTCGATGAAAAAGTCCTGCTCGCCGGTCTGCTTGGCGCGATCACCTGGAACCTCATCACCTTAACCCTTGGCCTTCCCACCAGTTCTTCTCACGCGCTCATGGGTGGCTATGGCGGAGCCGCGGTAGCTCATGCCGGATTTAAGACTTTGATTCTCAGCGGCTGGAAATTACCTGTCATCTTTATATTTCTTTCGCCGGTGATCGGCTTTGTAGTCGCCATCCTCGTCACCATCGGCACAACCTGGATCGTAAAAGATCAGCGCCCCAGGAGAGTCGATCACTGGTTTCGTCGATTGCAGCTGTTTTCCGCCGCCGGTTATAGCCTCGGTCACGGCACAAATGACGCGCAAAAGGGTATGGGTATCATCACCGCCGCGCTGGTGGCCGGTGGCTTGATGAAAACCTACAAAGTGGAATACTGGGTCATCATTTGCTGCCACCTCGCCATGGCGGGCGGCACAATGGCCGGTGGTTGGCGCATTATCAAGACGATGGGCCAACGCATCACCAAGCTCACGCCCTTCGGGGGGTTTGCCGCGGAAACGGCTGGAGCTATTACTCTATTTGGCACCGCGCAATTCGGCATTCCCGTTAGCACCACACACACCATCACCGGTGCCATCGTCGGTGTCGGCTCCGCTCACCGCCTTACCGCTGTTCGTTGGGGCGTCACACGCCATATCGTGTGGGCTTGGGTCCTCACCATCCCCGGAGCCGCTTTATCGGCGCGACCGTCTATCATTCCTCGTCCCACTGCTCCACTAGCGCCTGCGTTTCTAGCTGCCTCCAAACTCTGCGTTAACTCTGCGAACTCTTTGAAGGATTTTCTTTTCTCGTTGATTATCTGCTCCGCCTCTTGCTTCCCGCCTCAGGTTGCTGAACAATGCTCCTGATTCACTGACCCGAGTCTCCAAAGGACGATTCATGAGATCTTCTGCATTCTCCATCCGAACTCTTCTGTTCGTACTTCTGCTGGTAGCCGCCACATGTGATTTTGCTGCCGCGCAATCCACGGACTGGCTCTCCTCGCTCTCCACTCCGCGCACCTACACACAGAAACGCGCCTCCAGCTTCGACCGTTCCGGCGCCAACAATGATTTTCGCTCCATTCCGGCAGGCGAAACCCTCACGCTCCTCGACGAATCCGGCCCCGGCAACATTACCCATATCTGGTTTACCCTCGCCGACGATGAATCCTTCCACCTGAAGAAAATTGTTCTGCGCATTTACTGGGACGGCGAATCCACCCCCAGCGTGGAGACTCCTCTCGGAGATTTCTTCGGCCTTGGCCTCGGCGAATATTTCACCTATCAGTCCGCGCCGCTTTCCGTCGCGCCCAATCATGCCCTCAATTCCTATTTCCCTATGCCCTTCCAGAAGCACGCCCGCATCACCGTCACGAACAACGGTAAATCCAAGGTGGATGCCTTCTACTTCAACATCGATTACCAACTCCTCGATAAGCCGCTTCCTGCCGACACCCTCTATTTTCACGCGCAGTATCGCCAACTTGCTCCCGCGCACGGCGTCACGACTCCCTGGAACGACAACGGTGATCCCGCCGTCAACGATTTGAAGAATTTGCGCGGCGAAAACAATTACGTCTGGCTCGAAGCCACTGGGCGCGGACACTTCGTTGGCGTCACCATGTCCATTTTGCAGAATCAGGATTTCTGGTGGGGTGAGGGCGACGACATGTTTTTCGTCGATGGCGCCGTCGATCCTTCCATCACCGGGACCGGCTCGGAAGACTATTTCCTCGGCGCCTACAGCTTCGGCGGCCACCCATTTTCCTACGCACTATTCGGCGCTCCGGTGGTGGGCGAAGAAAAGGCTGGCAGCCGCACTTCCGTCTATCGCTTCCATCTCGATTCCCCCATCCCGTTCACCAAATCTTTCAAGGCCACCATCGAGCATGGCCACGCCAACACCCGCTCCGACAACTATTTCTCCGTCGCCTATTGGTATCAGACCGAGCCCCACGCCGCGTTTCCTCCGCTGCCCCCAATCGAAGATCGCCTGCCGCGCCTCCACCCAGTCGGCGGCCCTGGCAACGCTGTTAAATAGAAATAAACAACTGGTTTCGTTACCATAACAACAGATGAACTCGAAGCTTTCACCCCGTCTTATTGTTGTCATCATCGTCGCCTCGATTGTCTCGGTCTTGGTGGCCCATTACCAAGACTTCCTGCCGTATCAATGGCAGACCTATCGAGCAGCTGATAATTCATTCTCCATCGAGCTACCCGGCACACCTAGCGTGAAAACCACTCAGGTTCCCCTCGAAGGAGGCGGCACAGCGACCGCTACCTTGGTTTCTGCAAAAACAGCCGATGAGACCGCTTACAGCTGTGCCTACTCTGACCACGAACATATTGGAGACAAGACTCCAGAGCAAACTTTGGAATCTGCGCGTGACGGGAGCCTTCATAAAATTCAAGGAACGCTAATCACCGAGCAGCAAACCACCGTACAGGGATTTCCTGCTATAGAAATGCAGGCACGGGCGATAGGTAATACGCAAGTCGATGCACAATTCGTGGCAGCAGGCGATCGGCTTTATATGCTGATGGCGGTAAGTTTGGATGGTCGAAGAGAACCGAAAACAATTCGGCGCATGTTCAGCTCTTTTACGCTAAATAAGAGATAGAGCAATCCCTTGGTTTGCGCTTACCTCCAACTTACAGACCCATTGCGCGAACATTCTATGGGTATACTAGAGACAGGCAAACACCTATGACTCCGACCTCCAACGCGTTCTGCACCGTCGAAGAAGCCGTCGAAGAAATTCGCCAGGGCCGCATGATCGTCCTCGTCGACGACGAGGACCGCGAAAACGAAGGCGACCTCACCATGGCCGCCGAAAAAATCACTCCCGAAGCCATCAACTTCATGGCCAAGTTCGGCCGCGGGCTGATCTGCCTCGCCCTCACCGAGCAGCGTTGCGATGAACTCAATCTGCCGCTGATGTCCGCGATCAATACGTCCGTCCACGGCACCGCGTTCACCGAAGCCATCGACGCCAAAGCTCGGCGTCACCACCGGCATCAGCGCCTCTGACCGCGCCATCACCGTTCTTACCGCGATCGATCCCAAAACGCGCCCGCAGGATCTGGCGCGCCCCGGCCACATGTTCCCCCTTCGCGCGCGCAACGGTGGCGTGCTCGTCCGCGCAGGGCAAACCGAAGCTTCCGTCGATCTTGCGCGCATCGCCGGACTCACTCCCGCTGGCGTGATCTGCGAAATCATGAATGAAGACGGCACCATGTCGCGCGTGCCGCAACTGCTGGAATTCTGCCGCGAACACGATCTGAAGATGCTCACGGTTGCGGACCTGATCCGCTACCGCATGAACCACGAGCGCTACGTTCGCCGCGTAGCCGAAGCGGTTCTGCCCACACGTTTCGGCGATTTCCGCATGATCGCCTATTCCAGCGACGTCGATCACGATCAGCACATCGCCTTGATTCGTGGCGAACTCATCGGCCCCACGCCACCGCTCGTTCGCGTACATTCGCACTGCCTGACGGGAGATGTATTCGGTTCGCTTGCCTGCGATTGCCCCGAACTCGTCGCCAAGTCCCTGGAAAAAATTGCCGACGAAGGGCGCGGCGTTTTCCTGTACCTGCATCACACCGGCCGCGGCTTCTCCATCGACACGCCCGAAACGCCTGGCACGCTTCCGCAAATTCATTTCCACTCGCGCGGCCAGCTCGATCGCGAACCTGCCCGCCAGCGCATGGTGCAGCACGAAAGCGGCATTGGCGCCCAAATCCTGATCGACCTGGGACTGAAAGACATCCGCGTGGTCACCAATCATCCGAAAAAAGTCGTCGCGCTAGAGGGCTATGGCATCCGCATCGCCGACCAGGTTCCCCTAAATCTCTCGACGCCTAAGCCAACCCACCAAAAATTATAATTCACTGGCACAGTCACTCCTGACTGTGCCGTTGGATTTCAATCGATAGTTCTTAATCGTTCGCCTGCTCACACTCTGACGGCGCTGCCCGCCTGAACTTGAGGGTGCCCCACCCTTGCCTCCCAAAGGGTGGGCTCTGACGATCTAAAGCCGCAAAATCTCTTCTCCTGGTTTTTCTGGACTATTTTGACTTTAGTCCGAAATGTAATCTAGTTCAGCACTTACTCCTAAGGCTCTTCCTCTTCGCCACTCTTCGGCTCAACCACCTTCTTCTGTGGAGTCACCGTTGGCGGCTTTGCCCCCGCGCTTTTCGGAGGTACCGCTTTCGTCTGCGCCGAAGCGGAGGTGGGCGTTTGCTTCACCGGCTGTACTGTCCCAGCCCGCAGATACTTTCGCATCTTATCCAGCTTCTTTGGACCAATCCCCTTAATTGCCAGCAAATCATCTACGCTCTTGAACGACCCATACGACTTCCGCATCTGCAATATTTTATCCGCAGTAGACGGCCCAATCCCCGGCACCTGTTGCAACTCCAGCGCCGAAGCCGTGTTCAAATTGACCGGATGTAACGGAGGTTTTTTCTTCGCACAACTTGCATCCACAGATGAAAACAGTAGCACGGCGAAAACGAGGGTTGTTAAACGAAGGATATATCTGAACCACATAACTACTTGATAATAACAATAAAAACGACGCTGCACAATGAACAAATCAATAGCGCGATCAGGTGTCTAGCACTACCTCCTGCGCATCAGAACAATTGCTCCGAAAAATAAAACGATAAAGGCCCAAAGGCCTGCAGCCACATATGCTTTCCGGCGATCAGTAGCCGCAAATTCCCTCGACTGCCTCCTCCAGCCAGATCCCTCTCGCTGCTGCATAGTCTTAAATAAGAAATACCAACCGATAAAACCGATAATCGCAATCCTCATGGAGACATAGCCGAAAATCGTCTGACTGAAACCAAGTACATATAGGAAACACGACAGCACTACGCCAATAGCCGAGGTAAGTCCACAAATCGTCTCTGCCCACTCGCCATTGTAAAAAAGCCAGTAGCGCTCTAGTCCATCTTCACGCTTGATCTCATCCGAGAGTTCTTGATTGTCATGGTCACGACTCATGCCTTACACCAGCCGGCTCCCCTGGTTGTCATAGACTTCCATGTCGCCGAACAGTCGCGCCTGCTCTTCGATCTGCGCGCGGTCGCCCACCACCACAATCTGCATGTTCGCCGAATCGAAATATTTCCGCGCCGTCGTCAGCAAATCCTCGGCCGTCAGCGCCCGAATTTTCTCGCGGTACGTTTCCAGATAATCCGCCGGCAATTCATTCAGTTCCACTGTCGAGAATTGCGATAGCAGGCCCTCCTGCGTCGCCAATCCCATGGAAAACACTCCCGTCAGGTAATTCTGCGCATCGGCCAGTTCCGCTTCCGGCACCGGCAGCGACCGCAGCTTATCCATTTCGTAAAATATTTCCGTCAGCGACGCGGCCACCACATCATTCCGCACCGCCGCCGAAACTGAAAAATATCCATGTTGCCTGAAGCGGATTCATGCTGCTTCGCGGGCTGTACGTATAGCCCTTGTCCTCGCGAATATTCATCACCAGTCGCGAATTGAACGCGCCGCCGTACAAACTGTTCGTCAGCCCCAGCCGCAGCCAGTCCGGGTGCTTCCGCGTGATCGCGTGGCATCCCGCCAGAATCTGTGTCTGCACCGATCCCGGGATTGTGCACCAGATAAACGCGCCGTCCTTGCAACTCCGGCAAGGCACGGATTCTTTCGCCGCTGGCTTTTTCCCCGTCCACGCGCCGAAAACCTTCTCAATCGTCTTCAGCATCGCTTGCGAATCAAAATCGCCCACCATCATCAGCAGTGCATTTTCGGGCGTATAGATCTCGTGATACACCGACTCGCAGTGTCCGCCCGCTTGATACTCCGCAACCTGCGCTTCGCTCGGCGAGATCTCCGCGTACGGGATGCTTCCCAAACAAAACCTTGCGCAACCGCTCTCCTGCCAGAAATCCCGGCGAAGTGCTCTCCAACTTTACTTCTTCCAATTTTTGCCGGCGCTCGCGCTCGAACTCCGCTTCCGGAAACGCGGCCTCGCGTGCAAGTTCATTCACTAATTGCAGCAGCGGTTCCGCAAATTCGCTAAGCCCGGCAAACGAAATCGCGCTGGTGTCCTGTCCCGCACTGGTGCCCAGATCCGCGCCCAGTCGCCGCAAGATCTTCTTCAATTTGCCGGCTCGTGCGTTTGTTCGTTCCTGTCCGCACCAGCGGTGGCCGTCATTTCCGCCAAGCACGGCGCGCGATCCACAACCAGCGCATTCCCCGCGCGAAAATAAAGCTCTCCATGAAACTTCGGGATCGAATGTGCTTCGGCCAGCACCACCTGCAAACCATTGGGCAACGTCATTCGCGTGCGTTTTGGCCAGGTCACCGGCGCGCTCCGGCCGCCAATCCCGGCACCAGATCTGAAATCTCCGCTCGCCTGTGTCGCCATCATGCGGCCTCCTTTGCTTCTGTCTTCACCGGCGTGCGGAACACTATCGCGCGATTCTCCGGCAGCAAATATTTCTTCGCCGCGCGCTGAACGTCTTCCGCGTTCACCGCCAGAAAATCATCCAGAATCGTAGTTCACCAATTGCGGGTCATCGTCAAACAGAGTGAAGCAGGCCAGCAGGTGCATCAATCCGTATCGCGGCATATATCCGCCGCGTCCGCCCTCCAGCGTCGAATAATAGTCCGAGCGCCATTTCACCTTGATCTGCTGCAATTCTTCTTCGCCAATGCCCTTTTCCCGCACTTCGCCGAATTACCGCGTCAAACGCCGCCAGCGTCTGCTCGTCCGAATATTCTGGTTTGTGCAGAATTCGCGTCGTCATCTGCGTCGGGCCGTTGTAACCGAAAATGTCGTCGATGCCCGCCGTCCGCTTCCACGGCAATCTGCTTTTCCAGGACCAGTTCGCGGTAGATGCCTTCCCGCTCGTCCGCCATGCAATGCCTGATCCAGCAGCGCCATCGCGCACCACTCCTTGCGTGCGCCGCTTGGGCATCACGTACCCAATCGCCATCGCAGGCAGCGTTCCGAACTTTTCTTCGACATGCCCTCGCCGCTCTTCCTTCTGCGCCGGCTCCGCAGGATCCGCAAACGGTGGCGCCGCCCCGGCTGGAATCTCCGCAAAATACTTTTTCGCCAGCGCCAATCCCCTCATCCGCTTTAATGTCGCCCAGCATCAGCAGCACCGCATTATTCGGCACGTAGTACGTCTTGAAGAACTTCTGCACATCCACCAGATTCGCCGCATCCAGATCCGCAAAATCGCCATAAAAATTGTGCGCATTTGCCCAGTTCCGGAACGCCACCGGCGGCATATCCAGCCACGGAAATCCCCCATACGGCTGGTTGAGCACATTCACGCGTACTTCTTCCTTCACCACGTCCCGTTGATTGCGCAGATTCTCGTCGTCCACCTTCAGCGCGCGCATCCGGTCCGCTTCCAGCCACAGAACGCGTTCGATCGCGTTCGAAGGGACCGCCTCGTAATAGTTCGTCACGTCGTACATCGTCGACCCATTCAGCACGCCGCCGCTCGAATTGATCAGCTTGATGTGCTGCATTTTCGGCGCATTCTCCGAGCCCTGGAACATCATGTGCTCAAAAAGGTGTGCGAACCCGCTGCGCCCCTGCGGCTCCAACCGGAATCCGATCTTGTAGTAGATTCCCAGCGTAACCACCGGTGCCGTGTTGTCCGGCGCAATCACCACCCGTAATCCGTTTTCCAATTTCCCACTGTGAATTGGAACTTGCAGTCGGCTCATGCCATCTCCCTTTTGCTCTTGATGAATTCCTTCGAATTCTCGGAAATTTTCTCTAACTCACCCAGCACCGCATCCTGGTCCGCAGACAAAACGCGCGCCGCTTGGCGGTTGACTGCTTGATACGCCTCCAAAAACTCCGGCTGAAATCGCGCCAGCGCCTCTTCATGCGCGGCCACAACTCCGTAATCTCCGCGCGACAAGAGGCCCCGTCCACGCCTGCTTGGCCCCAAGTTTTTCGTAGTTCTCCAGCGTCTGCCGCGTCAACGAGACCAGCGCTCTCACCGCTTCTCCGCGTTTCATTCCCGCGTTCATCAGCATCCGCACGCCTGTCTCTTCCAGCGCCAACACGTGTCCCGCTGCGAACGCACCCGCGGCATGGTACAACGCCTTCTTCTCGCCCGCGATGTTGTAAGGAATTCCTCCCAGCGCTCTCGCTATTCTTCGAGCTACTTGCACGGCTTTCTCGTCGCCCTGCACCGCAAATATCTTTGCCTTCCAGCGCCGGTCGATTCGTGCCACTGAACGTTTGCAACGGATGCATGGACCCCACGCTCGCTCCACAATTGCGCACCGCGGCAAGCACTCCCGCATCCAGCGCTCCGCTGGCGTGTAGAACCACTTTTCCTTGTAACTGCTCTCCGCCGATGTGCGCCAACTCATCCGCCACCAACGCAATCGCGTCATCCGGAACCGTCAGCAGGATCGTTCGACTTCCAAGCACTGCCGGTGTGATACCCACGGCGGGCTGGCCAGCTCCGATAAACCGCACGCCCTTGCGCGCGCTGGCTTCTGTTCGTGCGGAAACTACTCCTATTTTCCATCCCAATTCGTGAAGACGCCGGCCCAGCGCCCGGCCCACTCGTCCCGCACCCACGATGGAAAGCGTTTTTGGCATCCATGCTAGGATACCTTGAGGCTGCCGTTTGACACCAATCGCACACTTCCTCGGTCTCATTTTCTTCGCAGTAATCGCTCTCTTCTGGTTGACCTATGGAGCCCAAACCGTATTGGGCGCGGCACGCTTGCCGTGGTTGAAATCTTTTTCTCCCGCTTCTGATGCCGATTGCCCGCGAATTTCCCTGATTTTCGCCGCCCGCGATGAGGAAGAAAAACTACCCGCCGCACTCGCGACTCTGATTTCCATCGACTATCCCAACCTCCAAATTATTGCTGTCAACGATCGCTCGCAAGACGCAACTCCGCAAATCCTCGACGACTTCGCTTCCACTCATGCTCGCTTGAAAGTCGTGCACATCACGGATTTGCCGCCCGGATGGCTCGGGAAAACTCACTCCCTGCAGAAAGCCTACGAAGCTTCCGACGGCGATTGGCTGTCTGTTTACCGACGCCGACGTCAGCTTCAAAGCCGGAACGCTTTGCGGCGCTGCATGACTTTGATCCGCGCTCTCTCGCTCGACCACCTGACTCTTTTTTGCGGAATCGAGATGGTCGGCTTTTTGGGAAAAAGTGCTCATCTCCTTCTTCGGCATGTCCTTCAACCTGGCCATCCAACCCCATCAGGTCAGCAATCCGCATTCCCGCGCCTATGTTGGCGTTGGCGCATTCCAGATGGTCAAACGCTCGGTTTACGAAACTTGCGGCACCCACCGGCGCATCGCCATGGAAGTCATCGATGACGTCAAGTTGGGCAAAATGATTAAGCTGGGTGGGTTTCACTCCGGCGTGGCCATCGCACCGGACGCAGTTTCAGTTCGTTGGCACGCGGGTTTGGTAAATTTGGTGCGTGGCGTCGAAAAAAACTTTTTTGCAGCCGCTCAATTTAAGCTGTCACAGGTTGCCGCACAAGTGCTCGGACTCCTGGTGTTCAACGTAGCTCCGCTGTTTGGCATGTTCTTGGGTCACGGCACGGTTCGTATCCTCGCCGCACTCGCACTCCTGATTCCGGTTGGATTCCTCGCTGGCGTTGACATCGTGATGGGCATCTCCCCGCTCTACCTTTAACACTCCCGCTGGCCGCCTCCGTCTTCACTTACATGCTTCTCCGTTCCACATTCATTACGCTCAAGCAGGGCGGCATCTATTGGCGCGGCACTTTCTACTCACTCACCGAGCTTCGTCCGCAACTCGCAACGTTGACTTCGCCCTTAGTTCCTAGAGGGCATCTTGCGTCCGCTAACGCCCTCTTCTCTGCTCGCCGACTTCCCCGCCTTCATCCTTCCCAAACACCCCCGCCAAATCCTGTTGCTTCAATCCTCTTGATTCGGTCCCGTAGCTGCGCCGCCTTCTCAAATTCAAATTTCTTCGCCGCTTCCCTCATCTGCGTTTCCAATTGCTGTCAGCAATTCCGCAAACTGCTTCTCGCTATGCACATTCGCCGTCGCCGCATCCAGATCCTTCGTATCCAGCGGCACAGTCACATAATCCGCTTCCACGATCCGCGCCAATTCCATATCCACATCCTTGATGATCGAATGCGGCGTTATATTATTTTCTGTGTTGTACTCTACCTGCTTCGCGCGCCGTCGGTTCGTCTCGCCAATCGCTTCGTTCATCGAATTGGTGTGCCGGTCCGCATACAAAATCGCTCGCCCGTCAATGTGCCTCGCGCACCGCCCCATGGTCTGAATCAGCGAAGTCGTGCTTCGCAAATAGCCTTCCTTGTCCGCATCCAGAATCGCCACCAGCGACACTTCTGGCAAATCCAAACCTTCGCGCAGCAGATTGATCCCGATCAGCACGTCAAACTCGCCCTTGCGCAAATCCCGCAGTATCTTGATGCGGTCCAGCGTTTCCACTTCCGAGTGCAAATACCGGCAGCGCACGCCAATCTCCGAAAAATACTCGCTCAAATCTTCCGCCATGCGTTTCGTCAGAGTCGTCACCAGCACGCGTTCCCGTTTCTTCGGCGCGTATCCGTATCTCCTCCAGCAGATCATCCACCTGGCCCTTCACCGGACGCACTTCCACCTGCGGATCAATCAGTCCCGTTGGCCGGATCACCTGCTCCACAATCACTCCGCCTGACTTCGTCAATTCGTAAGGCCCCGGCGTGGCCGACACATAAATCATCTGGTTCATCCGGTGCTCGAACTCCTCAAATGTCAGCGGCCGGTTATCCAGCGCCGACGGCATGCGGAATCCATAATCCACCAGCGTCTGTTTCCGCGAACGGTCGCCATGATACATCCCACGCACCTGCGGCATGCTGCACGTGCGATTCATCCGCAAACAGCAAATAATCCTGCGGCACATAATCCAGCAGCGTTGGCGGCGCTTCCCCCGGCAAACGTCCGCTCAGGTGCCGTGAATAATTTTCCACGCCGTGGCAATAGCCGATCGTTCGCATCATCTCGATATCAAACATCGTGCGCTGCACCACGCGCTGCGACTTCCACGAATTTCCCCTGCTTCTCCAGCTCCTTCTTCCACCAGCCCAGCTCTTCCTGAATGCTCACAATCGCGCGGTCCCGCTGCTCTTGCGGCATCACGTAGTGCGTCTTCGGGAAAATCGTCACGCGCGGCAAGTCTTCCTGCCCCGTCCGGATTTCGCCGGTCAGCGGATCGAATCTGCCGTATCGTATCGATCTGGTCGCCCCACATTTCGATCCGGTAACCCTGATCGTCATAGGTGGGATAAATTTCGATGATGTCGCCGCGCACGCGAAACGTTCCGCGCCGCAAATCTTCGCAGCGGTCATACTGCATATCCACAAATCGCCGCAGCAGCGCTTCTCGCGAAGTCTGGTGCCCCTTCTCCAGCATCACCAGCATTCCGTAATACGCTTCCGGCGAGCCGATTCCGTAAATGCACGATACCGACGCCACAATCACCACATCGCGCCGTTCAAACAGCGAACGCGTCGCGCTCATCCGCAGCTTGTCCAGCTCGTCATTGATCGTCGCTTCTTTATCGATATAAATATCCGCGGAGGGCACATACGCTTCCGGCTGGTAGAAATCGTAATAGCTCACGAAATATTCGACAGCGTTCTCTGGAAAAAATCCCTTGAACTCGTGATAAAGCTGCGCCGCTAGCGTTTTGTTGTGCGCCAACACCAGCGCGGGACGGTTTACCTGCTCAATCACCTTCGCCATCGTGAACGTCTTGCCCGACCCCGTCACGCCCAGCAGCACCTGGTTCTTTTCGCCCGCATCCAGACCGCGGCACAGCTGTTCGATCGCCGCAGGCTGATCTCCGCGCGGTTGATACCCGCTATGTAGCTTGAAATCCATCGTCAGGCTCCCCTGCAGCTTCGCCAGCCACAGCCGAAACCACCATTATACTCCGCTCGTCAAATCCCCAAATCCGCGCACTAGTCACTCAACTGGGTGCCGCACCCTTCGTCTTTAAGGGTGCGGGTTTTGTCATGGATTACTCAATCCCGTCCATCTGTCATCCTGAGCGGAGCGAAGGATCTCAACCACAAAAATTATAGATATTCATTTCCGACTGAGTCTTTTACTGTTCACCCGCTCCAGGCACCAACAGCACCATCTCAAAATGGCTTCCCGCTTCCATCGTATAACTCACCGAATTTGATGCGTCCGCCTTCGCAATCTGCACATCCATCGATTGCTTCACATCTTCCGTGCCCCGCATCAGCAACCCGGTCTGCTCCGAAATCGAATCGTACGTTTCGTTTTTGCCACTCACCGTTCCGCTGGTTTTCAAGTTATTCAGCCGAAAATCCTCGGGCGTAGCATCGGCCGGCGAAGATTTCTGCTTCAACCAGGCGGTGGTCAGGAACGCCGTGCAATCTTCCTTCACATCCACGGCGCATTTGCCGTTATCCCCTACTGTCGTCTGGCGCTCCCAAACCAGCCGGGCAATCGGCGCCGGAGCGCTCACTGGTTCCTCGGATTTCCACGCTTCGCCTGCCTTCACATTCCGTCCAGCGATCGTCCACCCAAACGCGAATTGTGCAATCCAAAATTGCCACGCAATCTGCTCCACAGGCTCCAGGTCATCCAATCCTGCTACTCTCTTCACCTGCCCTTTGCTGTCGAGCGTGAACTCCACCGGATGCTTTTGCGCCGCGGTACTTCCACTCTCAATTTTGTCGGGATATTCAAACTCAGACTGTGCGCTGACCAGTGGTTTTCCGTCTACAACGTCCACTTGCGTAATGTTAATTCGCAGCACCGCGGAAAAATCCTGCTTTACATCCCGCGGCACGCTGTACTTTGTCACCGGGCTCTTTGTTTTTGTGTACTGTTCCACTCGCCCATGTATTTCGTAGCGCAAGACCTGTCCGCTTCGAAGTTCCGGGACTAATTTGAAATTTTTTTCACTACTTCTGATATTTACGGGCATAAGCGCCAGGGCGACAAATAACCAGGCCAGTCGTTCCGGCAAACTGCAAGATCGCCCCTGAACTGTGAATTTCCCTCTCATTTGGCGGGCATGGCAAACTGCCGGTCAAAAAAATCGCTGGTCGCCTGATAGCCCTTCAACCAACTCTGATTCAGCAGAAAATCATGAACCTCGTCCGGAAAAATCAGCTGTTCCACCGAGATCCCTCGCGCCCGCAACCGGGCCACCAGGTCCACCGTCTGTGAAAAACTCACGTTTCGGTCATCGTCGCCATGAATAAACAGCACCGGCGATTTCCAGGTATCTACCGCGGTCACGGGCGAAGAATCGTGCGCCAGCTTAATAAGTTCCGGAGTTACGTGCTTCCCCTCCCAGTTGTCCGCGGGCCAGTCATGCACTCCGTGGAAGTCCACGCCGGCCGCAAATAGGTCGGAATTGCGCCCCAAGCCGAGCGCCGTCAGATATCCGCCGTAACTTCCTCCCCACAATCCAATTCTCTTTGCATCCACATCCGTGCGCGTCTGTAAATATTTTCCCGCCGCCACCACGTCCTGATATTCGCTCGCGCCTCTCCCGGCTCGTCCTGCTGCTTCGCGAAATGCGCGTCCATAGCCAATCCCGCTCCGATAATTGATCGCCAGTACCACATAACCGCGATTCGCCAGATATTGGTTCATCGCATATGCGTTCGCGTAGTAGTACATGTAATGCCAGCCCAGCAGCATCTGCCGCATCGGCCCGCCATGCAAGAAATATTAGTGCGGGCCGCTTTTCTCCCAGCTCGCAAATTCCGCGGTAAGAATAATTGACCGTGAATCTCCAACCCGTCACCCGATTTAAAGACAATCTGTTCGGGCGAAATCAATTTTTCCGCCGGAAACGATTCTGGCAATTTCGCAGAAACTTGCGTCGCCTTACTTCCTCCTATTCCCTCAACGTAAACTTGCCCCGTATGTGTGGCGTCAGAACCCACATACGCAAATTTAGACGCGTCCCCCACGGAAACAGGGTTCCACTCAACTCCGGCACCCTTCGTCAACTCTTGTGCGGCGGCGTTCCCATTCGCCTCCACCGACCAAATGTGCCGCCGATCGACATCCCCACAATTCGAGTTGAACAAAACTGCGGTGCGGTCCGAGCTCAGCGACCACTGTTCTGCCTCGCAATTTCCCGGCGTTAATAGTTTTGGCCTGCCGTTATCCACGCTCAAAGAATAGAGGTGCTGCCAGCCATCCTGCTCGCTGGCAAATACCAGCGTATTGTCCGCCGCCCAGTTCAACACTCCCCCACCCGTCTCCGACGCCATATAAGGATAGGAGTCTTGCATCGCTGTACCACTCTTCCAAATCTCGCGACCTTTTCCACTTTCCGCGTCGGCTACCCAGATTGACCACGGGTGCGGCCGATCGGGCTCAATAAAATATCCTTGCGGAGTGTCTCTCGGCACTGCGGGCTGCCGCACAAACGCAATTTGTTTTCCATCCATCGACCATACAGGGTCGCCATCGCTATCTACCGACGGCGAAATAAACTTCACCGTCTGCGCAGTCAAATCATAAACGCCCACAAAACTGTGATCTTCCCGGTCGGAAACAAACAGCAATCGCCTTCCATCTGGCGACCATTCCACCGGCTCATTCTTTCCGCGCACTACAACTTGCTTTCCCTTCTCTGCCCCGCTGGCTCCCGCTCCAATCGTCCCAACGTAAATCTGCCCACCGCGTCCATACGCAACCTTTCCTTGTACCGAGACTCGCGGCGAATGTCCTTCATCGATCTTTTCTGGTACTCCACCCGCAAAATTCACTACCCAAATCGATTGCTCCACCCCCACCGGATTGCTGGTGGGATTCGCATAGTCCCCCGATGAATCCTTTCCCTCGCCTCGCACATAGACAATCGCATTCCCGTCCGCAGTAAATCGCAGCTCAGAAAGCTCCTCGCCGTCGTCCTCTTTGTAATTCGTCAATTGCCGCGCCACGAAGGACGGCCCTTCCGCCACCCAGATATTTCGCTGGCCCCGTTCGTTTACGCTCCACGCCAGATGGTTCCCCGTTTTGCTCGCGACCAGGTCCGACGTAAACGGAGCACTCAGCACCTGCTGCAGCGTGAATGGTTGCTGCGCCGAAACACTCACCGCCAGGAGCAGCGTCACTCCCATCAGTTTCAAAATCATCCGCGCCATTGTTCGCTTCTCCCCCAAGCAATTCTTTGTTACGACTCGTGCTAAAGCTTGGCCTTCGCTGCGCTCACCGTTTCTACTGCCGCATGCGGTGCTTCTGCTGGTCCGTTTACCCGCAGCACACGCACTTCCGCGCCGCGTGCCGTTCCTCTCACGTCCGTCGTCGCCGTGCGAAATGTCATGGCCACATCTTTCCCAAATCCCAACGTTCCACCGACCCACTCCCTGGTTCCCGGACCCGCCAATTGGATCTCATCAAAACTCACGCCCAGGTCTTTCACTTCAAACTCGCCCTCCGCGCTGTTCCATCGCGAGGCGCCCGTTTTCACAGCCCCGCTTTCCAGGCTATTCGCCACATCCCACCCGCGAAACTCAACATTTTTGACCTGAATATTTCCGCGCCCCGAAAGCTTCTTCAACAATTCTTCCCGTCCAACTCCTGCCGTCGTTAACTCTAGCGAGCCGGAAGCCAGCCCATTCCAGCGCTCCGCCCAACCGGGTATCCAGGGCAACTGCGCCAGATTCACTCGCTCGATCTGCGCGGCAATCTGATATTTCGGCGGCGCCGAGAAATCTGCTTGCAATGTCCCTTGTACGATTCCACCCACCCATTGCGCATCCGCTTCTTTCACATTCAGCACCAAATTCTGCAGGCTCAGCCTGGCATGTGCGCGCGTCAATTTGATTTTCTCCACGCTTACCGTATCGGCACTCAACTCCCCTTCTGCCGAAATTCGTCGCAGCAACTCACTCGGTTTTCCGCCCGTACTGGAATTTCCCAACAAAGACGGCAACAATCGCTGCAGCCAATTGGGGCGCGAACGCGGGCCTACCCATCGATCCAATTCCGTTGCATCCAGATGATCCGCGTGTAACCGGAATTGCCACCTCGGCAATTCGCTCTCGGCCGGTGACTCTGTTCGCGCAGCGGACTCCGCTGCCGTTCCCGACCACGTCGCCCCAAATGCATCCAATTTGCCAATCGTTGCGCTTCGTTGCCCCGCCTTCCATTCCAGCCGCGCCTCTTCCAGTTCGATCGGCAAATTTAGCCCCGCCGCCTGCACCTCTGCCTTCGCAAAATTAATTGCCCCATTCCAGTGCCCGTTGCGGAATATTTGCTGCTCCCAATTCCATTCCAATGTGCCGTTGACTCCTCCGTTCAATTCCCAGCCGTGATTCACGGTCTTCCCAAAAGCCGCCGCAGCCTTGAAAAATGTTTCCGCCTGATCCAAGTGCGCGTCAATGTGCATCAGGCCTTTCTTGACGCTTGCATCATGCACAAAGCGAAATTCCGCCCAGTTCTGAGAGTCCCGTAGCTTTGCCGCCGGCCGGTTGGCCCTCGCTATCGCTGTGGACTCCGCCGCAACGCTGCTCAAAGAGAGCCGCACGGGCCCGGCCACAAATGCATTGCCATGGACTCCGCCGCGCACGTTCCCGATGCGCACGGGAGCATTTAATCCCGGCACGTGCAATGTTCCGCCTTCGCTCGACAGTTGCCCTTCTTCCCAGCGCAATGGCCAACCACTCATCACTCCTTTGCCAGCAAAAAATTGTTCGACGGCCACTCCCTCCGCCACATCTGGCTGGAACGCCCGGTACCACGCCAGGATGTCCGCGCCCTCCACGGATGCCGTGTTCACACGTACGCTCCACGGTGCGTTCGCCGTCGTCCCAAAATTCCCTTCTCCCCGAATATTGGATTGCGGCAAATCCACAGTCATCTCGGCTACCTGCGCTTCATTGGAAGCCAGATCCCAGTAGCCTTTTAGCCCAACGCTCACTCTCGGATTGTCGCTTCTCTCCGTCAAATCCCAGCGATGTACTTGTGTGGCTCGCGCTTGCACTTCATATTTCCAGTGCCCTGGCATCGGACTCGTCTTCCCGCCATCCGCAACTCCCACGCTAGCCGTTCCGTCCAATCCGAACTCTCCGCGAACTCCCGAATCATTTCCGGTGACCAACCGGAACAAATCCGCCAGCGACACTTTGTCCCAATGCACTTGTACTTGTGCTGGCTGCAAGCGTGCCGATGTTCCGGCCACGTCTCCTCGCACGTACAGAATTCCCGCCGACTGCAAAGCCACGCCGCTTCGCCATGGTTTTGCTTCCAGGTTCAGTTGCCAGCGCCCCACGGCGGTCTGTTCCACGCTGCCAGAGACAGCCGTAAACGCAAAAGGCCGCTTTTCGTTCTCCAACTTGAAATTGATTCGACCTTCGTCAAACTCGATTTTCTGCAGATAATTAGTGGGCCCGCGGACTTGTTGCGGCCCGGCGTTCGTCGTGACGCCTCCGGACTTTACTGAAGACGGTGGCAGCCAGTCCTCCAGATTCCACCGTCCGCCCGCGTTCCTTGCCAGAATCAAACTCGGCCGCGTCAGCGACATCGTTCCGAATGAGAAATGCCCGTGAAGCAAACCCATCCATCGCAGACTTGCCTGCATAGTTTCGGCACGCAGGAAATATTCGTTTCCAAACGCGGGGTCTTCTCCAATCGTGATTCCTTCCATGTCCAACCGCGGGATGGGTAATATCTCCGCCGAAAAGACACTCACTTCCACCCGTCGCCCGAACGCCCGCTCCAGATGCGCAATCAAATATCCGTGCATGCGTTTCGTCCGCAGCGCAAAAGACACACACAACTGCGCCGCGACAAATCAGTACCGCCAGCAACACGGCCCATTTCCATAGTTTATGGATGTGATTCATCTGGAAGGGAGTCTCTCAGAGTGGGAGCTAAAAGTGTAGTTGTCTCTACCGATTTTTCACCGAACACCTGCATTCGTCGAATCGCGCTCAATGCACCGTATGCAGCATTCGCGTCCATCGCGTCCGCGCCGGCAAGTGCAGCAACGTATCGAAAATCCCAACAATCCGCTGACCGAATGTGCTCTCTCCGTAATCGCTGGTGTTCGAGTCGATTGACCAATAAATCAGGAACGGCCTCCCCATGATCGCGTCACGGTCCACAAATCCCCAGTACCGGCTATCCAGGCTGTGATCCCGATTATCTCCCATGGCAAAATATTTTCCCGGCGGCACCACAATCTCGTCACCTTCTATATATTTGTGCAAGTTCGTGCGCCCATTCCGGCTGCACCGGTGAAAGAAAAATCTGATTCCCGACCGGGGGAAACGAATAATTCAGCGGATCGTTGCCAAATCCCGCGTCATGCACCACATACGGCTCATTCAGCGGCTTCCCGTTGATATACACCTGCTGGTCTACGACTTTTAAATGATCTCCCGGCAATCCGATGACCCGCTTCACAAAATGCGGATGATCCTGATAAGGGAATTTGAAAACGATAATGTCGCCGCGTTGCAATTCGCGATAGGGCAGCAATTTGTCATACCACTGCCCGCGTCCGCCAAAAATAAACTTATTTACCAGGAGATGATCACCGACCAACAAGGTTTTTTCCATCGAGGGCGAGGGAATCTTGAACGCCTGGACTACGAAACTTGTTCCAAACAACGCCAGGATCACTGTAACCAGCAAAGACTCCAGATATTCCGAAAACGTCGTCTGGTTCGCGCGCGATTCTTCTTCGACTACCACTCGCGTTGGTTCGATCGCAGGTTCTTCGGCCAATACCACCGGCTCCGGCGAAATCGTTTCATCCGGCATTAGATTTCGCCTCTTCCTTTGTTGCTTCCTGGGCCAGAACCAGTTTCTCCAATGTGCTGCGCGCCGCTTTCTGTTCCGCTTCTTTTTTGTGTTGCCTTCCGCGCTCGCCATGCATTCCCCTTTACCCAGACTTCCACCAGGAATGGTTTCTGATGATCCGGCCCGCTTTCTCCCGCCAATTTATATTCCGCCGGCTGGTCGCCTCGTCCTTGCAAAAATTCCTGCAAAGCGCTTTTGCGGTCCGACTCGGAAATATCGCTCCCGTTTCCAGACGCTTGCAAAAAGACGGTCTTCGACAATAGTGTCACGGGCCGGCTCCAACCCGCCATCCAGATAGATAGCTGCCACCACCGCCTCAAACGCATCAGCCAGCAACGCCGGCTTGTCTCGTCCGCCCGTTTTCTCTTCTCCCCGCCCCAGCCGCAGATGATCTCCCAGGCCCAATCGCCGCGCAGTAATCTCGAGCGAGTGGGCATTCACAATCCGCGCCCTGCTCTTGGATAATTGCCCTTCGGACCATTCGGGAAAATTGCACCAGACAGGTATTCGCTGGTCAGCAATTCCAGCACCGCGTCACCCAGGAATTCCAGCCGCTCGTTATCCTGAATCTCCGAACCCGCAAACGAAATTTCTTCTCCCCGCGCAGCTCGCAACTCCGGCACCGCTGAACTGTGTGTCAGAGCGCGTTCCAGCAGGCTCGCTTTCCTGAAATTCATAGCCGAGCCGTTCGATCAGCCGATCATCATCCTCGCGGGGCATTACTTGTCTTCACGCCTTGCTGCCGCGGACAGGCGTCCGATCACCCTCCTACTTCGGCACGCTCAATTGCGTCGCTGCTCAGCTTCTTCGCTTCTTCGATTCCCGCTCTTGCACGTCGCCTGCAGTGAACTCTGGATCGCCGCGCATTTTGTGAACGCGCTGATCTGCGTCATCGAAATGCGAAGCCTTCTCGTTAGAAATGCCCAGGAGCAGAATAATTGACCGGATCGGGATTCGGATCGTATTTCAGTTGACTTGCTCCAGATTCGGTATGGCTTCGGCGCAATTGTTCCGCGGCGGAACGCCACCAGTCCCAATCCGCTGTAGGCCAGCGCCTGCATCTGATTTTTCGCGGCGATGAATTGCTCATCCGTCAGATTCGCGGGCTTCGTCAGTGGTCGGCACCAGTTCCAGCGCCTTCTTTGAATATTGTTCGACTGCGTCCAGTAGTTTCTGTTTCTCTTCCGGCGGTCATGCTGTTGTTGATCGTGCGTGGCAGCGTTGACCCCAGAACGGCCATCGTCTGCGCATCGTTCGGGATCAATTGCCAGATCCTTCTGGCCAGCCGCTTCCATCTTGTCGATCTGCCCATGCGACATGATACCCATTAACCTCCCAGTTGTAGCACTTCCGCGCGGTACCGGCTTTGCGGATACTTCGCCAGAAATCTTCGCCGAGTTGCAGTTTCTTTGTCACCGCAGATCCGTCGCGGGCGTGTCACGATACACTTTGATCGCCGCATCTTCTTCCGCGTTAACGGGTGGCGCCGTCTGATCCAGCGTAAGGCTGTTTTGTCTGCGCTTTGGCTGTGTCTTTCTGACCCTGCATCGCGGGCGGTGTCCCTTCGGCGCTTGGCCATAAACGCCGCCGCTCCCCCAGCAATCCCGCCACCGCCAAACCAGCCAATAATATTCGCCATCTTCATCCTCTTCATCCCTCTTTCTCCTTCTTTTTTCTCAGGGCCGTTCGACGGGCTTTCTCACTTCCAAATCACCCAGTCCCTTCTTCGCCGCCTGTTGTGCCTGCGCCGGGGCTCCTTCGTACTTCCAGCGCCGCTTGATATTCCGTCTTTGCGCGTCGAGGTCTCCTTCATCTTCGAAAACTCGCCCTAGATATACGTGTGACCACGACATCACCATCGGGTCTTTCGTCGCCGCATGCTCCCCCGTGGTCAAGCTGCCCGAATACTTCTTTCGCCCGCGGTCCATCATGATCCATCAGTGCCACAAGCCCCAATCCCCACCAGGCTCTCACTTGATCCGGGTATTTTGCCAGGACTGCCTGGAAGGACGCTTCTGCCCCACGCGCGATTCTTATCGGCGAGCTATTTTTCGCCATTCGTCAGCGCCGCAATTGCAATCGGATCGTCTGGCACGGTGGTAACCGCTGCAGCTCTCCGTTTTGCCACCTCTTCTTTGTTCAGCACTTCCCCTTCCGCACGCGTTTCGGCCGGGGCAAACTTGATTGCTGCCACGCGGATTTTCTCCGCTTTCAAATCGATCCCGCGCACCAGCTCCGGGAAAATAAATCCTCATCGAAGGCTCGCCTTTTTCAAACAGAGGCAGCGCATTGTAGATCGGCCGAACCATCACATAACCGGAAGCATCATCGGCGGCCAATGCCGATTCTCTTTCGCTCGGCGAACCTCTCTTCAGTTTCAACTCCACCGCTCGCACGGTACACTCCGAAAACCACGAGAGATAATCTTCGTGCAACTCCGTCGGCAATTGCGGCGCTTTCGCCGCCAGTTCATACAATGGCCGGTCCAGCACCACGGTATGCGCGTACATCAGTGGCAATGGATCCAGCAGGAAATGCAGGAAGGCGTGCCGCACCACATCCGTGGGCACATTGTCTCCGCCGCTTAGAATGATCGCGTAGTTATCCGCATAATTCCGCACATTGGTGATTCGTCCAACCAGCGGCTCCACGACAATCGCAAATTCCCGCGGAGTGTCTGCGATTGTGATCTCTCTTAAATAGACCGTGGCCACCAGCACGATCTGCGAAATCGAATCGTGCAACTGTTCGATGTCACGGTTGTACACCGGCTGCACTTGCCGCCACAGTTGGCCGATTTTCTGCTCTGTGTAGTAACTCGAGAGGATTTCGCTGAATCCTTCCAGTTCCAGCACTTCAGGCGGCAATTCGTCACGCCGCAGCACCGGTTGAAATTTTGGCGCTGGTCCGGATACCAACCCAAACCACACGAACCGCGACAACGTTGCGCCGGGGTCCTTCAACTGGTGCCTCTTATAAAACTCTCTTACCGCTTCCACCGCCGGGCCCTCTTGTTGCAACATCTTCTGCCGCATTTGTGCCCGGAACGTTGACCAGTGGTCCTCGTTTACATCTCCCTCAAATCCTGACGCGTACAGTGCGCACATGGTCGTGAACATGGCTTCGCTTCCGTCCACGGTCACGTTGGTAACCGGTGCGGTCGTCTGCTGCGCGTGGTACGTCGGCGCTTTCGCTGGCGCCTGCGCCGTCGGTGCTCCCTGTTTTTGCGCCGGAGCCTGTCCCATCGCCGTGCTCGCCAGTATCGACACCCCGAGCATCAGCCCCAATCCACACCAAATTGATCCGATACGTTTGCTCATTTTTTATTTTGCGGCAGTTCGCAGCAGGAGCGGGCGTAATCCTGGCCGGTCTAGGAGTCTACTTTCGTGGTCTCCGTGAGTCTTTTTGTATCTAATTCTCGCTCTGCCGCGGTCATTTGCCACTGTACAAGCGCCCTTTCCCTACGTCAAGGAATTGCCTTTCTACTTTTTTCCTCACCCTGTTTAGGATGGCTTCACCTTCTCCGCCGGTGGCCTGCCTCAAAGCGATCTGGGCAACAATCGCAACTCCAAAAAATGGATCTCGACACTGATTCCTGTTTGCCTCGCTTGGTCCATTGTTTCACCAACCCTCAACCTTTGACTCTGGTTCAAAATGACCTGGCCCTTCATAAGCTAGTACCACTAGGAACCTGTCTGCCCCGACCCCCTAAAAGCGCTTAGCAACTCGCCTTAGGCCCGATTTTGCTTGACAAGTCTGGTCCTTTGAATCAAATATCCATCCCCTGTGTCGGGTATTTGCATTCTCTGGTCCTGAACAAAAACGAATCCAAACTTGGGGAGGATATCGTGGAAACTGCCATTGGAGTGTTCGATTCGAGGGAAACTGCAGAGCAAGCAGTAAAAGAACTGATTCAGAGTCATGTGCCGCAAGAATCCATCATCTTTCTAACCCGCTCCGAAACTGAAGCCATGAGTTTCGGCAAGGGTCTTGGAAAATATGCGGGGGGATTCATGGGCGGAGCACTCGGCGCCACTGCCGGCTGCGTGGGGGCAGCTCTGGCGATGATTCCGGGATTCGGCCAGGTCTTCGCACTCGGCGTCGGCGGTGCGGCACTGTTAGGTTATCTTGGTTCGCGAGCCGGAGCTTCTTTAGCCGAGGGAGTCGCCGACGAGCCTGGAACTCCTAAGCCGGCAACCGATGAAAAAGCGCCGGAAGAAGCTGCTCATTTTCTTGAAGTCTTGAAGAATGGGCGTTCTTTGGTCCTGGTTCAAACCGAGTTTCATGAAGTCGCTGGGGCAGCTACAAATGTCCTCAACCGGCTTGGTCTGGGCAAGCAAGCGCCCACCACTTCCAAATCACAGACTACGATTCGCGAAGTTAAGGGTGTTCATATCGTCGACCTACGCGGCAAAATCGCTTTTGGCGAGGGAAATGCCAAATTCCGCGAGACTATTTCCACCTTTCTCAATTCCGGTGGTTCTCACAAAGTCCTTCTGAATATGCAGGGAGTTGACTACGTTGACAGCTCGGGAATTGGCGAACTTGTCCGCAGCCAAATGGCCATCCGCAAGCAGGGCGGCCAGTTTAAGCTCGTCAACCTGAGCAAAGTCGTAAACGACCTTCTCAACGCCACTTCCTTGAACAAGATTTTTGATATTCAGCGTGATGAAGCCAGCGCGATCGAGTCCTTCTCCTCAACCGGGCAAGCTAGCGCGGCTAGCTGAGCATTCCCAAGCCAGCTGTTTTCTCTTTCTGGCCCCACTCTTCTCCATTAAGAGTGGGGCCTTTTTATTCCCGTCCTCGTTCTTTACTTTGCCGTCACTCTCATCGAGATTCGGCGGTTCTTCTGTCGACCCTCTTCCGTGGAGTTGTCGGCCACTGGATGATCTTCTCCGTATCCTTGTGCTGCAAGCCGCGATGGTTCCACTCCCAGCTTTTCCAGTTCTGCCTTCACATTCTGTGCCCGCTCTTCCGATAGCTTCTGATTCGCTGCCTTGTCTCCGGTGTTATCCGTGTACCCGCCGATCTTGATATTCACTTTCGGATACGCCTTCAGGATCGCTGCAACATTGTGCAGTTGATCATCCGAAGCGGGCTCCAGCGTTGCCTTTCCCGTCTCAAACAGCAGCCGGTCAAAGTCGAACCACACATCCTTTTTGACGTCTTGATGAACATCCTGAATGAACTGCAGCAGCTTATTCTCCACTCCCAATCGCGGCGCATTCAATTCTGTCCCATCCGGCAGTTTTACCGGGGACGGGGCGCCCAAAGCGGCCCACGCTTTTTGAACATCATCGCTTGCTGTATTCACCGCGGCGGTGGCTGTCGGCTTCACCGCGTTATTCTGCGGTTCAACATTCAACTTGTTGGCATCGAGCGCCCAGTACACCAACCCGGCCAACAAGAGCGCTCCCAGAATTCCCAGTCCCACCAGCCATCCTGCTCCCTTTCCAATTCCCGATGCTTCCACGGGAGCAACTGTCGCGCGCGCTGTCGAACTCACCGCGGGTGCTCCACTGCTCAAAAACCCGGCTGGAATAAATCGGCTAAGGTTTGGCGCTTCTGCGGTCAACAAACTCGAGAGTGACCCCAAATTCAGAGAACCGCTGGCGTGCAGCTTCGCAAAATATCCCAGTATCAGTGGGATTGCCGTTTTCAGCAGACCGCTGGCAGAAGCCGCGCTTATTCCCGCCTTCTGCGTCAGCAGATTCGTCACCTGACCCTGGCTTCCTCCAAACACCATGGGCAGAAACCGGTTCACCAGATCTCCTACCGCTCCACTCGGTCCGCTCGTGCCTAGCGAGCTCAAGCTGCCCAGTATGTTTTGCCCAGAGCTACCGCTCACCATATTGACGATCTGACTCAGAAAATTTGTGTCTCCGACTTTGCTTGCCAATCCCCCCAAGGTTGCCGCGGCGGCTGTTCCCAATCCCGTCTCTATTCCCTGCGACGATTCTCCTAATCTTGACGCCAGTGCTTGTTTCATTTCTGGCGTAACCATCGCCATTACCCCATCCAAAATCGAATTTGCCATGGACTCATCTCCCTCAGTATTTTTGTGTATTTCCTGCTTGGGCCGTTCGTTGAGTTCCGGGCGGGAACAACTCGGGCATTATACTCCCAGCTTCCCAAATAGTTTCCCTTTTCTGTTTTCTCTTCGGCTGCGCCATCCGGTTCTAGTTCCGCAACGAGCTTGATCACTCTCGTCGAGCCGCCCCAGCATTAATCGGGGCTGAAAACCTGGGCAGACCAGGTCTACCGCGCTGCCGCGGTTGCCGATTCTTTCTGGCGCGCCAATTCCCACAACGCAATGTAGGGCTTCAGCTCTTCCATCATCTTCCCGAATTGCGTCAAGTCTAATGATTGCGCTCCGTCGCTGATCGCCTTTTCCGGCGCCGGATGCGCTTCCACGATCAATCCATCCGCTCCAATCGCGACACCCGCGCGCGCCACCGCTGGCACCAAACTTCGCTTTCCGGTCGCGTGGCTGGGATCCAGCAAAACCGGCAAGTGCGTCAACTCATTCAGCACCGGCACTGCCGAAATGTCGCAAGTATTTCGCGTCGCGGTCTCAAACGTGCGGATTCCCCGCTCGCACAAAATCACTTCCGGGTTTCCATGCGCGACGATATATTCCGCGCTCATCAGCAATTCCTTGATGCTGCTGCTCAGTCCGCGCTTCAGCAAAACCGGCCGCCCGCATTTTCCCAGGGCCTTCAGCAACATGAAGTTCTGCATGTTTCGCGCGCCGACTTGCATCAAGTCCGCATATTGAGCGACTAACTCGACGTCGCGATCTCCCATCACTTCCGTCACAATTCCCAATCCAGTTGCCTTCTTCGCTTTCACCAGCAACTTCAATCCTTCTTCTTCCATCCCCTGAAAATCGTACGGCGAAGTTCGCGGCTTGAACGCGCCACCGCGCAACAACTTCGCGCCGGCTTTCGCCACGCCTTCCGCAGAGCGCATGATCTGGTCTTCCGATTCCACCGAACATGGTCCCGCAATCACCACAAAGTCGTCGCCGCCGATTTCCACGTCCGCGACTTTGACGCGTGTCTTTCCCTTGCGGAATTCCTTGCTCACGAATTTATACGGCGCGGTAATCCGCATGACACTGTCCACCTGCGGCATCGCTTCCACCGATTCCAGGCAAGCGGTCACGTCGCCAACGCCCACGACGCCGATCACCACGCGCTCTTCGCCTTCAATCGAGTGGACCTTGTAACCGAAGTGCTTCACGATTCCTGTTACCTCGTCGATTTCTTCGCGCGTCGAATGCAGTTTCATGGAAATAATCATTGGTTGTCTCTTTTCCTTGGGCTTTTTTGCGCCTGAAAATAAAAAAGCCCACTCGCTTGCGAGTGGGCCAAAACTCTTCCATTCCACACGATCTAGATACAGGCCCCTCGCTGCCGGTTATTCCGGTACGTAAATCGCCACCAATACGAGTAAGCCGCAAATTTCATATGTGCGAGTCTACCTGCTTCGGGCCAAAACGCAACCCAAAATTCCCTTATACACGCCATTAGCAATCGCACGGGAAATCACGGGAACAGGAGGATAGCGATGCGGAATCCGGGAGCACCTGCGGGATCGCAAGCTCCTACGGTGGCGGAATGATATTTGTCGGGCTGAATCTTCTGCGCGACAACAGGAGGCAACTGCTTCAGATCGGGAGCCTCAAAGTGCAGCACCAGGAGCGGCTTAGGGCCGACAGAGCCGTGGTCCCAGGTGCAAGTCTTCCGAGCTTCCGGAGTTGCCGTGACCTGATGAAGACCACGAGCAGCGAGCAGGGCTATCACCTGCTTCTCCTGATCCGCCAAGCTCAAATCGGCGACGGCGTAAGAGAAGTCTTCCACGGCGAAGAACTCATTGCCGGACTGGACGACTGCGATACCAACGGAATTCACTTCCTTATCCAGAATGTTGGCGCGATGCGGCGGCGAGTTCATCCATTGGGTGTGCAATCCCGCGACAGTTGGGCCTTGCGCAATGTTTTCGGAGAGCACGGTGAAGTGCGCACCACTTTGCGCGGCGCGATCTTCCAGGGACAGTTCGCCGGAAAACTGGTGCGAGAGCGTATGTTGCTTGGCCATCAGCTGCGCATGTTGGCGCGCGGTTGCGGCAAGCGCGGCGTCCCATTGCAACGCGGGCAAACCAGCGGAAGTGCGCTCGTGATTGATGGCATCAAATAACGGGGATTCCTGTGCGCCTGCTTGCGGAGGCGCAGGAACTGCGGAGGTAATGGATGCCAGAAGCAGTAAAAGAACAGCGAGCACAGCTACCCGCGCACGTGAACGGCGCTGAAGCTGAGGACAACATGGCCGCCAGCCGTGGGACGTCCGAAGCTGAGCATCGGACGGAAGCGCGAGAAGAGCAAAATCTGGTCGAGTTGATGACGCAGCTTGGGAGAATCGGAGCCGGACAAAATTCTGTAGGTGCTCATGCTGCCTTCGGCGTCCACAGTGACGTCCACCAGCAGATCGTTTTGCAGGATGACGTCGGGGTGCTGCTCTTCGGGATCGGTGCCGCCGGGATTGTCTGACAAGGTGATTAATTCGGCGGGGCGAAGCAAGCCAGTGGGCTGATCGTTGGGGTCAGCCTGGACGGTGATGCCGGGCAAAATCATGTGCAGGACGAAGACGAAAACGACGATAGCGCTAAACAGACCGCCGGTAGCCGGGACAGTCAAGGGGCGATAGGTATTTTCAAAGAGCACTTCGGCGCGATCTTTAAAGCGCTGCCAACGGCCGCGCCAGTCCTGATCCGCTTGCGCTTGCGCAGCAGCCAATTTGATGCGGACAGCTAAATCAACCGGCGGGACTGCGCGGGGCACGCGCGAAAGCAATACGCCAAGCTTGCGGTAGCGCTGCAACTGTTCGCGGCAATCCGCACAGCTATCCAAGTGGGCCCGTAGTTCCTGACGCTCTTCCGGACGCGTGAGCGATGCCGCAGCATCGTCCAGATACCCGGCGAGCTTGGTAGAAACCTTCTCGCACGTCATGACTTTTCCTCGCGCGTCATCGCGTGACGCGACACAACTTCTGATTCAGACATGGCCGGGGTCGCCTGCACGTAAGCTACTTGCAGGCCCATCTGTAACCCATAAGAAGGAGCAGGAGCGGGGCGGCGCGCAGATTCCTTGCGCGCAGTAACTTCTTTTTCACCCAGTAGCGGCTCCAGAATTTCTTTCAAGGCGCGGCGTCCGCGCAGGATGCGCGATTTGACTGTGCCGACGCTGCAGTCGAGCACTTCGGCAACTTCTTCGTAGCTCAAGCCTTCGAGATCGCGAAGGATTACCGCGCTGCGGAAAACTTCCGCAATCTGCTGCAATGCGCCCTGCACGGCCACCTGAATTTCGTGGGCGGCAAGCTGGTCGAAAGGAGTGGCGGCCAAATCTTCGATTTCGATGGGGGCGCATCCCTCTTCGGGTTCCGCGTCGATGGAAACGTTCTTCTGCAGGTGGCGCTTGAACCAACGGCGATGATTGAGCGCTTCGCGGATGGCGATGCGGTAGAGCCAGGTCTTCAGCGAACTGCCCTGGCGAAAATTATGAATTCCCTTGAAGGCTTTCAAGAACACTTCCTGTGAAGCGTCGGCGGCGTCCGAACTATCACCCAGCATGCCAAGGATCAGGCTGTAGACCGGGGCGTGGTAGTGGGTAACGACCCAGTCGAAGGCAGTCTCCGAGCCGGCTTGCAGCTCAGTAACAAGCTCCGTCTCATCTCTGGCCCCAAGAGAGGGCGCTGGCCCAATCGGACACGGTGTGCCTTTCCAGCTCCGTTACCCGCATGCATCGGAGCCTCGTGGCTGCTAGGTTGGCGGGTGTTGCCCAACCTTCGTCCGCTCATTGTATTAGACACCAGAGCGGGCAGAAGTGTTTCCCGAGAGCGATCCAAGTCCACGTACAGGGCCATTGTGGCACCAGAGGGGGAGGGATGCAATGAGGCGAAGGTTTGGGGGGCGTGGGTAACGGGGCGCAAGAGCGGGAGAAGAGGGGGGTGTACCCCCCTGTTTTTCGTATCAAGGGGAAACAAAGGACTTACAGGCGGAATCGTTGTATGAAGGGGAAACAAAGGACTTAGGCGGGAAGTCAGGGGACGGGAATCGGTAGTCAGGAGTCTGTAGTCGGTAGTCCGTAGTCTGTGGCTTGGAGCCAGGAGGGGCGGGAGCGGACTGGGTGGGGGCGCGAAACGGCTCGCGACTCGATGAATGGCGGTCGACAGTCGACAGCCTAGAGTTGGCAGACAAGAGTGCTGCGATTGAGAGCGGGCCGGATGGGGAGGGGGTGCAACTGGACGGAGACGCTCGAGACGACGCGTGATAGGCATAGCTCCTTCCGACGATTCATGGCCCATTGTATATTGTTTAGTACTCATTGTCTATTGGTATTTATGCTAATCTGCGGGGGATCGCCAAGAATTCGGCATTAGATTGATCTCGTAGAGAATTGCTCCAATGCCGGGATCGAGAGCGCCGGAGGCGCGAAAGAGGTTAGCCCACGGCGTGAGCCGTGGGGCCGATCGAAGAAAACAAGCCAAGCACCAGAGGTGCGGCAGAATGTCTCACTCTTATTCGCAAAACGTGGTCCATTTGGTGTTCAGCACCAAGGGCCGCGTTGCATCAATCTCGAACAAGTTTCAACCCGATCTGTGGGCGTACATCGCGGCAATATGCCAACGGGAAGAGATGTTTGTACACGTTATAGGCGGAATGCCAGATCATGTTCATCTCCTTTTGCAAATTCCGTCGACGATGAGCCTTGCGAAATGCGTTGCGACCATCAAAGCCAATTCGTCGAAGTGGGCTGGCGAAAAAGGCCACAGATTTTCGTGGCAATCCGGTTATGCGGCGTTCAGTGTCAGCGCATCGGTTGTGTCAGTGGTGGTGCGGTATATCAAGAATCAGGCGGCGCATCACAAGAAGATGAGTTTTGCAGAGGAATTTGTAGCGTTGTTGAAGAAACACGGGGTGGCGTACGATCCGAAATTTGTGTTGGGGTGAGGATTGCGGAGACGGAGAGAGTAAAGAGGAGGGGTTCTGTCGCACCTACGGTGCTTGCGTTTTTCTCTATGCGTACCCACCCCTTACGGGGTGGGCTAACCTCTGCCGCGCCTCCGGCGCTGGATTGGCGATAGGGATGGAACGAGAAGGTTGGGGGGCGGAGCGGAGCGGCAGAGCGGAGCGCAAAGCGCAGCGCAATTCAGAGCGACAGAGCGGAGCGGCGGAGCAGAGCACAAAGCGGAATGGCAGCTTGGGTTGCGCTAGCTTTACTAAGGAACCGACCTGAAGGTCGGCCACTACATAGGCCGTAGTTGCTTGACTCTGATAGTTAGTTGATCAAGGATCCAGATTGATCAACTCAGCATCATGAGCAAACCCATCAACCTACCTGCCCCGGCGTTTGACGACCCTAAACACCATGTTCGGATTTATCAGGGCGATTGCCTGGAGATACTGGCGGCGATCCCGGAGAATTCCGTGGACCTGGTGTTTGCCGATCCTCCGTATTTCCTCTCCAATGGAGGCATCACCTGCCACGCCGGGAAAATGGTCAGCGTCCACAAGGGCGATTGGGACAAATCCAAGGGCGCGGACGCAAATCATGAGTTCAATCGAGCATGGCTGGCCGCATGCCAGCGGGTGTTGAAGCCTAATGGGTCCATCTGGGTAAGCGGGACGGCGCACGTGATTCATTCGGTTGGCTTCGCCATGCAGCAACTTGGATTTAAGCTGCTGAATGATATTTCGTGGGTCAAACCCAATCCACCGCCAAATCTTTCCTGCCGGTATTTTACGCACGCTACGGAAACCATCATCTGGGCCGCGAAGGATAAGAAGTCGCGGCACACGTTCAATTACAAGTTGATGAAGGAAACCAATCGCGGAAAACAGATGAAGTCGGTGTGGGAAATCAAACCGCCCGAAAAATGGGAAAAGCATTTCGGCAAGCACCCTACGCAAAAGCCTGTTGGGCTGTTAGAGCGCATTATTCTGGCATCGACCAAGGAGGGTGACATCGTTCTTGACCCGTTTTCTGGAAGCGGAACGACGGCGATTGCGGCAGTTCGAGCGCGTCGAGGGGCGATTGGATTAGAACTTTCTTACGAATACCTGTCGGTGACGCTCCAGCGCATCACTTCCGAGCTGGTTCGCGTGGCAATTTCTGTAACGTGCATCCAGTTTTCTGTTGATCTGTTTGGTCGATCTGTGGATCGATCAGATTGCGCAGAAGAAATGTCCGGCCAACTCCAACTCGTTCAGCAGGAATGCCGGTTCTATTTTATTGGCCGCCACAATCGGGAGGTCCTCTTCATAGTGGACGCGAGCACCATTGAGATTGCCCGCGAGAAATTTCGCTCCAGCGGGCGCTCCGATTCAGAAGCGCTCTTCATTATCAAAACCGAAACTGAAATTTATCTGGCCTGAATATTGGTCCGTCTACGGCTTACTGCGCACTGCCCGCTTTTCTGTAGACGGTTCTCATGATCTAATCGCGGCGTGGACATGCATCTGCCGACATCCGGACTGGAGAGATACAAGAGTGCCTCGCAACGAGCGCGTGTGGGAACGGAGTCATGGGGAGCTGGAAATTTCTTTTGCCCGGCTTGCGACTCACCGCGCCTTACCCAGTCCATGCGGAATACTGCAGCGATCGATTATGTCTGTCCTCTGTGCGAATCAACGTTTCAATTGAAGAGCCAGTCAAAGGTATTTGGCACCAAGATTCTGGACTCTGCATACTCGGAAATGAAAAGAGCCATTGCGGAGGACCGAACACCTAACTTGTACGTTCTTCATTACGATCCAGCGGAATGGGCGGTGCGAACTGTCATATTGATCCCGCGATTTGCGTTCGCGCTTTCGGCTGTCGAATGTCGAAAGCCACTAGCCCCAACAGCACGCCGCGCTGGATGGGTTGGTTGCAATATCCTTCTCGATAAAATCCCCGTGGATGCACGGATTCCGATAATTCTGGGCGGAAGGGCGCAGCCAAGACAAGCAGTACGTGAGGCTTATCAGCGACTTCGGCCGATTGAAAACCTCAAGGTAGAAAAGCGAGGTTGGACACTCGATGTGTTACGGGAGATTCGTTCGTTGCGCAAGAACGAGTTTGAATTGGTGGATATTTATTCAAGGGCTAACGATTTGGCAAGACTCCACCCTAAGAATTTTCATGTTCGTGACAAAATCCGGCAGCAGCTTCAGGTATTGCGGGATTTGGGATTGTTGGAATTTCTTGGGGGCGGCTCGTACCGACTGCGGTAGGTCGTAGATATGAAGTACCGAAAAGCAGATCCCTCGCCTGCGAATAGCGCGGGGTGAAGGGATGACAAAAGGGTCGTTTAGTTGAGGCGGGAGAAGAACATGGTGATACATACATTTGCGTTTCGGTGGAAGAGTGGAGTTACGGAAGAGCAGAAGGGTCGGGTGGTGATGGAGATACGGGCGCTGCAAGGGCAAATCCCTGGATTGGTGGAGACGTGGGTGGGGATGAATTTTTCGCCGCGTTCGCAGGGATATGCGCTGGGCGGGGTGATGAAGTTTGCGGACCGGGCGGCGCTGGAGGCGTACAGTGGACATCCGGTACATCAGAAATTGCTGGGGTGGCTGATGCCCTTGATTGAACCGGTAGAGGTGGATTTCGAGGGGTAGCGGTAGCGCAACAAAAAGCAAAACACAAAAGGAAAGATGAGACCGCAGAGATACGGAAAGAGAAGAGAAAGGATTACCACAGAGGTCACAGAGGGAGCGCAGAGGTAACGGAGAGTTTGGGGATGGATTGAAGGAAAGAGAAGGATAACGCAGAGACGCGGAGATACGCAGAGGTTCGCAGAGGAAGACGGCTGGAATTAACTGAAGGAGAGATGGGATGTGCAGGAATATCAGGACGCTGTTTAATTTTGAGCCGCCGGTGACGCCGGAAGAGGTGCGGGCGGCTTCGCTGCAATTTGTGCGGAAGATCAGCGGGTTTAATAAACCGTCGAAAGCGAATGAAGAGGCGTTTGCACGGGCAGTGGATGAGATTGCAGGCGCGTCAATGCAATTTTTGCAGGGGCTGGAGACGAATGCTCCACCGAGAAACCGGGAGGAAGAGGCGGCAAAGGCGAAGGCGCGGGCGGCGGAGAGGTTTGGGGATTAGATCACATGTGCGCGGAACGAAAAGCGGAGGACACGGAGATACGGAAAGAGAAGAGAAAGGATTACCACAGAGGGCACAGAGGGAGCGCAGAGGTAACGGAGAGTTTGGGGATGATTGAAGAAAATATAAGGATAACGCAGAGACACAGAAATACGCAGAGGTTCGCAGAGAAGGAAAGAAGATTAGGAAGGAAAAATCCGCACCCTTGAGGGCGAAGGGTTGCGGCACCCGAAGAGAACAAGAGACAAAAGGGGCGGCATAAAGCCGCCCCTACGGAAGAGTGTGGCAACTGCGCTGGCATAAAAGACAGCGCTACGACGGATGCAGGCTCAGCCGATGTCGACGGTGTCCAGGTAGCGGGCTACGGAGGCTTTCCAGGGAAATTTTTCGGCGATGGCTTTTTGCAGGGACTGAGCGGCTTCGGGTTCGCCGTGGGTTAAGTAGGCCTGTTTAGGAGGCGTTTGAAGGCCAGCGAGCCAGCGAAGTAATTCGCTCTTGCCGGCGTGCGCGGAGAACTGGCCCATCTGGGCAATTTCCGCGTTTACGGGAACCGTCTGACCGTAAAGGTTCAGCGTTTTGGCGCCGTCCTGCAGGGCGCGTCCACGAGTGCCTTCGGCCTGAAATCCACCAAGAATAACGCAATTGCGAGCGTCACCAAGTCGATTGGCGAGATGGTGAAGTACGCGGCCGCCGGTAATCATGCCGCTGGCGGAAATGATGATGCAGGGAGTTTTGATGGCGTTGATGGCTTTGGATTCCTCGACGGTGCGGGCGAGATGGAAATGCTTGACGTTGAGGGGATCGCCGCCGTTCTGTTCGTCGCGCGAAAATTGCAGATCGTGATCTTCCTTGTGCTTGAGATAGAGATCGGTGGCGCTGAGGGCCATGGGGCTGTCCACGTAGACCGGAATTTCTGGGACGCGCTGAAGCTTTTCAAGCTGATTGAGGTAGTACATAAAAGTTTGGGTGCGGCCGATGGCGAAGGCTGGGATGACGATGGAGCCGCCACGCTTGACGACGCGATTGACGATGTCGGAAAGAGCGGTCATGGGGTCGTCGCTGGGATGCTCGCGATCGCCGTACGTGGATTCGCAGAGGAGCATGTCGATCTGCTTGGTGACGGGAGGAGTGGGGTCGTTGAGGATGACCTGATCGTAGCGTCCCACATCGCCGGAGAAAACCACGACAGACTTCTTGCCATTTTCGGTGATGGTGAGTTCGAGGCTGGAAGAGCCGAGGATGTGGCCGGCGTCATAGGATTCGATGTGAAAGTTGGGAGAGATGTCGAAGCCGCCGTTGCGGGGCATGGGGCGAAGGAGTTTGAGGACCGGATCGACATCGTCGCTGGTGTAGAGCGGAACGGGATTGGGGTGCTTGCTCCACTTGTTGCGAATGGCGTTGGCGGTGTCTTCTTCCTGAAGATGGCCGGAATCTTTCAGCAAAAGAGTGGTGAGTTCGATGGTGGCGGGATTGGCGAAAATCGTTTTGTTGAAGCCGCTGCGGACCAGCACGGGTAACCAGCCAGTGTGGTCGAGATGCGCGTGAGTAAGAATGGCGAAATCGAAGGATTTGGGATCGATGGGAAGAGGGTTCCAGTTGCGATCGGTGAGGTCGCTGGCGCCCTGAAAAAGACCGCAATCGACCAGGAGACGCTTGCCTGCCGCCTCAACGAGATATTTGGAACCAGTAACACAACCAGCCGCGCCGAGAAAAGTGAGTTTCGCCATGATGGGAACATCTTACACAAACATTGAGGCTGGTTGATGAAAAAGGAACGAGAAAAGAAAAAAGCGTTGAAGAGTGAACCCACCAGGAATTAGAGGAGAGACGCAATTTCTGGTTATCGGCAAACATATGGGAGTAACGCATGAGCCGGAAGCAACGATTTAGACAAACTCGGTTCTGCGGATAATCTCATCCTGAATGGCGCGGTCCAGTTCAACAAAATAAGCGCTGTAACCCGCTACGCGCACCACCAGGCTGCGATACTCGGCTGGGTCAAGCTGGGCATCGCGCAGGGTCTGCGCGGAGACGACGTTGAACTGCACGTGCGGTATGTGCAAGCGACTAAATCCGCGCAGAAGCGTTACGAAATTCGTCAGAGCGCGCTCGCCTTCAAAAAAGGACGGCAGAAACTTCATGTTCAATAGAGTGCCATTGGAGGCGAGCGACAGGTTCGCTTTGCTGACGGAATTAAGCACCGCGGTGGGGCCTTTTAAATCGCGGCCGGCGCTGGGTGAAAGCCCACCATCGGCCAAAGGCTCGCCGGCGCGCCGTCCGTCCGGAGTGGCTCCTACGTATGCGCCCATGGGAACGTGAGCGGATACAGTGTAGAACCCAGGCTGATATGTGCCACCGCGAACCGTGGGATAGGCGCCCACCAGTTCGCTGTAGCGATCGGCCCAGTGCCGGGCGAAGACGATCTACGCGGTCATCATCGTTGCCGTATTTCGGTGCACCATTCAGCAGGCGCTGGCGCAGATTCTCCTGCCCCGCGAAATTCCGCGCGAAGGGATTCCAGCATTTCTTTCCGCTCAGCCAGTGTTCGTTGAAGACGGCGTGTTCCACAGCGGCCAGGCTATCAGCCACGTTGGCCACTTGTACGCCTTGCACTCCAGAAAAGTTGTAGTGCGCGCCACCCGCCGTCACATCGACACCGCGGGCAACGCAATCTTCCACCACCAGCGACAAAAAAGGTGAAGGGCAGAACTTCCGCGTGGATGCCGTCAACAATGTTGCACCCTTCCACCATGAGCCGGATGAAGTGTTCGGTTTGCTTGTCGTAGCACGATTGCAACTTCTCAAAAGACGTCATTTCATTCAGAGTTGGGGTGACGAGGCCCATCTGCGAGCCGGTTTGGGGTCGGCCCCGCCAAACAAAGTCAGCTCCAATACGCGGGCCATGTTGAACATGGCCGCATCGCTCCAGCCCAATGCTTTGCCGGGAGTCGATAAGCTCGACACAACCCACCACTGCGTAGTTCACGGCATCTTCCGGCGCGATACCCCGCTGCATCTGGCCCGGGAATGATGACTTCGTCGTTGAATACCTGCGGCATCCCGCTGCCGCTGCTGATCACGAAAGCGGCTGTTCCAAGAAAATCCTGCGGGCTGTTCTCGTGGATGCGGATGGAAAGATTCGGCTGAGTCATGCCCAGATCAGCCTGCGCGCGCAGGCACATGAAACTCAGCACATTGGTGGCGTCGCGGCCATCCGCGGTTTGGCCGCCGGTAGTGACGTTGAAGCCGATAGGGAATCCCGCGAAATAGCGGGCGCTCGAACTGCTGCGCAGCAGCACAATCTCATTGCACTTAAGCCAGAAAAATTCAAGCAATTCCTGCGCCTCATCCAGAGTCAAAGCGCCGGATTCGAGATCGCGTTCGAGATAAGGGAGCAGGTACTGATCGAAGCGTCCCAGAGAAAAACTGCTGGCATTCGATTCAATCTGCAACAGCACCAACAAGAAACCAGACAGCTTGAAGAGCTTCGCGGAAATCGCGCGCGGGATTTTCCGGCCAGCCAGTGGCAGGCGCTGGAAATTGCGCCCAGTTCGTTTTGCCGGGCGCGGTCCGTCTCAGTCTGCAGTTGCTCGTCCGCCAGTTGGCGTAGCGCGCGATGAACTCGCTGGCGGCATCGAGCGCGACGAGAGCTGCCTGATAGAAGACCGCATCGGTTGCGGATTGGCTTGCTGGGCCGCGCGAACCTGCGCGCGCAGACCGCTGAAATCCCAAGCCGCAGCCAGGCGGGCACGTCAGGCAGTATGTGACCTTGCGCGTGGTCGGTCTGGTTCAGCTTGAATGCCTTGCCTCGCATCGCGGCCTTGACTTCGTCGGTGAGCCGAGCCTCAACAATGTCCTCAAGGGTTGTCCCGCGCCAATAAGGAAAGATCTCTTCGCGCAGTTCCCTGATGTGCTCGGGCAGATGTTGAAAGGATCCTGCGGGCGCGTGGGCAGCATGTCCAACTCCCCATCAATCCAGTTCACCGCGCCTTCCGGAGCAATCACGCCCATCCGCGGCAGTAACGAGCGATTGCCTACGAAGATTTCATCCTGATCGATTGCGATAGGCATGTTGCGCACCAGGTGGAGCATCATCTTCGCTCGCCTGACCGGCATTGGCTGGCCTTCGGTCTGGCGATAGGCCTCGGTGGCTAGCCGGGCGCGAACAAGATCGATCTCGCGCGTGATTTTCAACCAGGCGTTTGCGGATGCGGGCGAGCCGTTCCGCGTGCTCGCAGCGGATTTCCATTCTTCGGGAGGGAAAGCCAAAGCAGGAGACGATTTGAGGTCAATCAGATTGGTTTTCATCAGCTTCCTATGGTGACTTCGATATTTTGGGCTTCCAAAACCTGGGTCAGTTCCCGAACCATTTCCGGAGTGATGGGATTCTTGACCTTCCAACGCGATATGGACGGCCAAGAGAGGCATATTTTGCTTTTCCGAGTGTGTGGTAAGGCAGCAGGCTCACACGCTTTGGCACACCTTCGAGCTGTTGCGACAAAATGTGCAATGGCGGAAATGCTTTCAGCGTCTGCGTTGAATCCCGGAATTAACGGGACGCGCACGGTCACTGGAGCTCCGAGCTCCGCTAACCGCCGAAGATTGGAGAGAATCACTTCGTTGTCCATGCCCGTCCACTGACGATGGATTTCTGGATCCAGATGCTTTAGATCGAAGAGAACCAGATCAAGATGCGGCAGCAGTCGCTCAAAAACTTTCCAGCGAGTGTGGCCGCAGGTTTCCATGGCGGTGGAAAGGCCCGCTGTCTTGGCCAGATCGTAGGAGCGCTTCCGCGAAGACGGGTTGCGCGGTAGGCTCGCCACCCGTCAAGGTCATACCACCCTCGCCGCGATAGAACGGCTGATCTCGCAAAACTTCTCTTACGATATCGCCGGCAGTGCGGCGCGTGCCGAGCCAGCGGATGGCGCCGCCGGGGCAAGCCTCGGTACGGGCACTGAATTTATCTTTTTCCGACTGCGTCACAGCGCCGTGCGACCACACATCGGAACAGATGTCGTCAAACTGGCCGCAGCGGATGCATTGATGCACAGACAATCCCAGCTCCGGCTGAAATCGGTGCGACTCGGGATTGCAGCACCAGGCGCATCGAAGCGGACAGCCCTTCAGGAAGACGTTGGTCCTGATGCCGGGTCCGTCATGAACAGAAAAACGCTGCACATTAAAGATGACGCCTTCGACTTCTTCGAGGGGAGTTTCGTCGGACGTTTCTTCGTGCGGCGAGGTAAGCAGAGGAATCTCGATCTTTGCCTCACGCTTTTGACGCGCGAGCTCCAAGGCGTGCCGTGCCATCCATGCGCATCCCAAAAGATGGCCATCCTCACCAATTTCCGTTGCCACAATCCGCACAGCACACGCGACGGAGCGATAACAATGTCTCGGCACCGCGCGGCGAGCCGGCTCGAGCAACAAGTCGCCAGCCTTCACCACGCTTCCGCCGACTACAAAGAGATCGACATCCAAAACCATGGCGAGCGTCGCCACCGCTGCACCAAGAGCCCGGCCCGCTTCTTCCATCACCTGAATGGCTGTGGTGTCACCTGCAAGGGCAAGCTTCACAATATCCGCGGCGGTCATTTCTGCCACGCCGGCGGAAGTGAAGGTGCGCGCAGTTTCTGTTTTCTTTAGATACCGACGGACCAGCCAGGGGCCAGCAATGAAAGTCTCGAAACATCCATGCGAGCCGCAGGAGCAAAGATCGCCTTCCCGGTCGAGCGGAACATGACCGATCTCTCCGGCAGCATTGTTTTGGCCGCGCAATAGTTGGCCGTTTAAGATCGAAGCGGAACCCACACCAGTGCCGACGATGACAAAGGTCATGCTCCGTTCGCCTCTTCCGGCGCCGTAATAATATTCGCCCAGGCAAGCGGCCTTAGCATCATGGTCGATCTGAACGGGAATGCCGAGCTTTGCGGAAAGCATCTGCTGGAGCGGAACGTAATGCAGTCCTGCCAGATTCGCCGGATCCAGCAGCATTCCTGCGGCATTATCCACGGGACCCGGGGAACAAAGCCCCAGGGAAGCAAGATGAGCGCCCGGCGGTCGAAGGGCCGACAGCTTGTTGACCTCTTGAGCGATGCGCTCCACCAAACTTTGTGGGCCAAGATGAGCACTGGTGGGGATCCGCACTCGCTGGGTGACGCGGTTCTCCGGGCTGATTAAACCGACCTCGATCTTGGTGCCACCGAGATCAACGCCAATCACCCATTCGTCAGTCATTGCTTTCACCAGATGCCGTAAACCGAGTGATGCTGATTACACGCCCAGCCGGGCGCGGCGAGCAAGTTCGCCCAAAGTCTGATTCGTGCCCGGGCGATAATTCTTCAAAGGCAGAATGCGTTCGTGGATCGCGTCCAACAGCCAAGCCGGTTGCGGGAAGAAGGTGGCTTCCAATTCCGGGGCGGGAGTGATCCAGTTACGAGAGCCAAGTACGACGGGAGGAGCGTCGAGATCATCGAAGCAAAGCTGGGTCAGAGTTGCCGCCACAGTCTGCATCACGCACCCGCGCTCTACCGCGTCGCAGGCCAGCAGTACTTTGCCGGTTTTGCGAACGGATTTTACGAGGGTGTCGTAATTCAGCGGAACGGCGGCACGCAAATCGATGACTTCCGCCGAAAGCCCATATTTCTGCTCGAGTTCCGTTGCGGCGGCAACAGCGGTGTAAAGAGTCGGCCCGAGTGTGAGAATGGTCAGGTCCTTGCCTGCACGTTTCACGGAAGGTTCGGCAAGGTCGATCTCGTAGTAGCCTTCGGGTACGCCGGACTCGACGAACTGCTCGCCATAATCGTAGAGCTTCTGACTTTCAAAGAAGATTACCGGGTCGCTGCCGGCGAGAGCGGTGTTCATCATGCCCTTCGCGTCGTAGGGTGTCACCGGGTAGACAACCTTCAAGCCGGGAATGTGCTGCGTCAGTGCGGTCCAATCCTGCGAGTGCTGTGCGCCGTACTTGGCGCCCACGGAAATTCGCAGGACCACTGGCATGGTGAGTTGGCCCGCCGACATGGATTGCCATTTGGAAAGCTGGTTGAAGATCTCGTCGCCCGCGCGCCCCATGAAATCGGCGTACATCAACTCCGCCACCACGCGGCCGCCTTCCAGCCCGTAGCCAACCGCCGCGCCCACGATTCCGGCTTCAGAAATGGGCGAGTTAAACAGGCGATGATAAGGCAGGGCTTCGGTGAAGCCGCGATATACGGCGAAAGCTCCGCCCCAATCGCGATTCTCTTCGCCGAAGGCCACCATGGTGGGATCGATCGAGAAGCGGTGAAGCATGGCCTCGAAAATGGCGTCACGCACGTTGAACGCCTTCATGCGCGGCACCGGCTTGCCCTCGAAAGTTGGCGTGCGGATCTTGCCCTTAATCTGCTGCACGCGTGGGTTGGACGCCAGGTCCTGCAGGAATTCGGGTGCACGGTCGTCGTGCTTTTCCACGCGGCGGTTGGAGAACATCACACTGCCGACCAGTTCGGAATCCATGGTGATGCGCGGGCTGATTTCGAGATCGGCAGCCAGCTTGAAGGTCTCGAATACGGTTTCTTCCACTGAACTACGTGCGCCGGCCAGCGTTTCTTCGTTGGCCACGCCGCCCGCGATCAGCTTCTCGTGGAACGCGCGGATGGAATCGACCTGTTGCCAGTGCTCGATCTCTTCCTTGGAGCGATAGCTGGAAGCGTCGGAAGGCGAATGGCCACTGATGCGGTAAGTGATGGTGTCCAGCAGGACGGGCCCACGGCCTTCGGCGATGATCTGCTTCTTGCGACGGAAAGCGTCAATGAGAGGCAGTGGATCGTAACCGTTGACGCGCTCGGCATGCATCTGTTCGGGGTTGACTCCCGCACCAATGCGCGCAATGAATTTGACGCCCATGGTTTCGCCCATAGGCTGTCCACCCATGCCGTAGAAATTGTTCATGCAGTTGAAAATCAACGGAAGGCCGCCGCCAAGAGATTTGTCCCAGAGGGTGCGGTATTGGTCCATTGCGGAGAAGGTGATGCCTTCCCAGACCGGACCGCAGCCGAACGAAGCGTCGCCGATATTGCACACCACGATGCCCGGTTTGCGATTCACGCGCTTGAACAGGGCCGCGCCGGGAGTGATGGAGCCCGAGCCTCCGACAATGGCGTTGTTGGGATAAATCCCGAACGGCGCAAAGAAGGCATGCATCGATCCGCCCAGTCCGCGGTTGAAACCCGTTTCGCGTGCGAAGATCTCGCTGAAAGCGCCATAGACGAAGAACCGCAGTGCCAGTCCTCGCACGGAGCCCTTGAATCCCTTTTCCGCTGGACGCAATATGGCGCCATCGCGGTAGCTGCGCATGATCTCCAGCAGCCGGTCTTCGCTGAGTTGCCGAATGGCGGAGAAGCCCTTGGCCAGAATTTCGCCATGGCTGCGGTGCGAGCCGTAGATATGGTCGTCGGGCGTAAGCGAGAACGCCATACCGACCGCCGCCGCTTCCTGTCCAATGGAGAGATGGGCTGGGCCTGCATGATTGTAGGTGATGCCCTTGTATGCGCCTTTAGTCTTGAGTTCCTGCAATATCGATTCGAATTCACGGATGGCGCACATGTCTTGCCACATGGCCAACAGGTCTTCGCGAGAGTGGGCGGCCACTTCCTCGGCCAACGATTTCTGATACGCGTTGACCTGAATATCGGACAGGTGAATGGTGTCGCGCGCGAACACCTGCTCAGGTTCGATGATGATGGACTTTGGCATTTCCGGATGGCTCCTAATGAATTCCGAGTATGGCTTCCCGCAACGCTTCAGAAACGGTGGGGTGCGGGAAGACAATTTCGCTGGCACCCGAAACGCACATTTCCGTTTCGATCATTCCGGCTGCGGCAACAATGAACTCGCTCGAAGCGTCGCCGATAACATGGACGCCCAGAATCTCGCCGTATTTCGCACCAGCGAGCACTTTAACGATGCCGCTTGCGCCTTCGTTTTCGACCAGGAAGCGGCCAGCAACCGCCATCGGCACAACGGATTTTTTGTAATCGATGCCCGCGGCCTTGAGTTCTTCTTCGGTGCTGCCCACCGAGGCCACTTCGGGATGCGTATAGATCACCGAAGGAATCGCATGGTAACGGATACGGTCCTTTTTTCCGAACATGTTGTTCACGGCGACGATGCCTTCGCGAGTGGCCGCGTGCGCCAACATGCGACGGCCGGTAACGTCGCCACAGGCCCAGATACCGGGAATGTTGGTTTTGCCCTGATCGGAGGTCTTGATTCCGCGCGGTCCAAAATCGACGCCAACTTCCTCGAGTCCGAGGCCATGCACGGCGGGGGCGCGGCCAGTGGAATTCAGAACCCAGTCGGCAACGATTCTGTGGGCGGCGCCGTCTGCGTTCAGGTAATGGACTGTATTTCCGTCGATTTTCTGGACTTTCGAGGAGAGGTGGAACTCAACGCCAGCGCGCTTCAGGCTTTGCAGCAGGCGCGTGCCAATTTCGCTGTCGCAGCCCGCGGCGATCTGCGGGAGCATTTCGATTACGGTAACTTTCGTTCCGATTTCGTTGAAGAAACAGGCGAACTCCAAGCCGATGTACCCGCCACCGACGATTACCAGAGATTGTGGCACGGAGGTCAGATCGAACACATTGTTTGAATCGAGCACACGCTCTGAGGTAATGCCGGGAATAGGTGGTACCGCTGGACGCGAGCCAGTCGCCAACAGAATGTTAGCGGCTTCGAGCTTCTGCTCACCCACCTGCACCACGCCGCGAGAAATCAAGCGCGCGGTTCCGCGAATCACCTCGACGCCAGCACGCTTGAGCATCGAATCCACGCCCTTAGTCAGCGTGCCGACCACGCGGTCCTTGCGCGCCACGACAGCGGGCATATCAAATTCCACAGAGCCCAGGCGCACTCCATACTTGGCCGCTTCTTTGCACTCGTGAAACAGTTTTGAAGAACGCAGAAAGGTCTTCGCTGGAATGCAGCCGACGTTCAGGCAGGCGCCACCGATGGATTCCTTTTCAATCAGCACGACTTTCTTCCCCAAGCGCGCGGCGTGGGCGGCGGATTCGTATCCGCCAGGCCCTGCGCCGATAACGATCAAATCGTACATAAGGTCTCCACAGTCTCGATCTTTTCCTTGAGGACTTTCAAAAACCGCGCCCCCGGAGCGCCATCGACGACTTGGTGATCACAGGTCAAGGAGAACCCGATGGAATCGATGAACTCGATGTTTCCGTTCCGCCGTACTGGTTTCAACTGAATGGTATCCACACCAAGAATGGCAACCTGCGGCGGGTTGATCAGCGGTGTGAAGGATTCAATTCCAAGATTTCCGAGATTGCTGACGGTGAAGGTGGCGCCGCTCAGATCGTCGGCAGAAATCGTTCCCTTCACGGCCTGCTCCGTGAGTTGCTTCATGCCAAGTGCCAGTTCACCGGCGCTCAGGCGGTGCGCGTCTCGCACTACGGGCACCAACAACCCGCGGGGCGTATCGCAGGCGAAGCCGAGATGCACGGCGGCACTTTTGTAAATTTTGCCGTCGATGAACAGCGCGTTCACATCGGGCATTTCAAGGACCGCTTTTACGGCGCAGAACGCCACCAGGTCGTTGAGATTAATGTCCGGCGTGGTTCCGGATTGTTTGATTTTGGCGCGCAGTCGCAGCAATCCGCCGGCATCGGCTGAGGAATTCAGTGTGTATTGCGCGGTGGAGGCGAGCGACTCGCGCATACGGCGTGCGATTCGTTCGCGGATATTCGAAATACGGACCGCCGGTGGTCCGAGGTCGGAGGCCAGAACCATTCCTGCGGCGCCGGAGCCCTCGCGCGGTGCTTCGGCACCATCGAGCGCGTGCGCCTTCGCAGTTTCCGAGACGCGCGGGGAAGAAAAGTAGAGGTCGCGCAGGTCGCTTTCCAAGACGCGGCCCCCCGGGCCCGAACCCTGGACATTGCTGGGGTGGAATCCGCGGTCTTCGGCGAACCGCCTGGCGCGCGGGCTCAGACGCTCCTGATGACGAGTCGGCGACTGGAGCGTGATCCTGCGCTGCCGGTGCAGTAGCAGCGGATGAAGGGGCATTCGGGGTCTTGCTGGCTGTGGGAGAAGGCGCGGCCGACGAAGCAACAGTTGCCTTCGGCCGAAATGCTTCTACATCCTCGCCAGGCTTTCCGATTACGAACAGATTGGTGAAGACCGGAACCAGCGCACCTTCCTCGAAGAACGCTGCGAGAAGAATGCCTTCCACCGGAGCCATCAGCTCGAAGGTCGCCTTGTCGGTTTCGATTTCGGCTACCAGATCGCCCACTGCGACGGGATCTCCAGGCCGCTTCGCCCAGCGGGAGAGGATGCACTCTTCTACGGTGTTACCGAGCTTGGGTACCTCAACGGAGGTTGCCATTACTTGTACACCCCAATCAACTTCCAGCCGACCTCTCGGCATTGGCAGAGGGTCATTCGCGTCGGGCCGATGGTATTGAATCCGGCCGGCGTCATACCGTCCGGCTCAGTGGCGCGGCGGAATGGAGAGTTGGTGTTAAGCCACTCGCAAAAACTCGCGAGAACAGATGTCTGCTACGGAATTCTACATCCCAAGTAGAGCATAGGTTAAGTGATTCCAGCGATGAAACCTTTGTGCTTCTTGATAACCGAATGGAATGGCGTAATTCAGTAAACTCCGGAACGAGTGTGTTAGCCGATTGACGCGGAAGCGACGGTGATAGGAACCACCTTGGTTTCTTTGATCTGGCCGTCCAGTCCAGTCCCGCAACCGTGACGGACCGGAAAGTTCCGGGGAGACGAAGCGGGCACTGATTTTACTAGCTTTCCGCAGTGATGCCCATCAACGCATCAAGTAGGCAATGGTGATAACATCCGGGAATGAGTCTCAGCATCGATGCATTGAGATCATTTGTTGTGCTTGCGGAAGAACTGCATTTTGGACGCGCCGCGCTCAGGCTGCATGTTTCGCAACCCGCTCTCACGAAGCAGATCAAGCGTCTGGAAGCGGAGATAGGCGGACGGCTCTTTGAGAGGACCACGGGGCGCGTTCTGCTGACGCCCGCGGGGGACGCTCTAAGAGAAGGCTCAAGCGTTCTGGTCACCGACGCGGCCGCCTTCGAGTCATTCGCCCGGCAGGTAGTCCGGGGAAATCTCGAACGTCTTCGCATCGGATCCGGGATCACTGCGCTTGGCGACCTATTACCCAGGGCAATCATCGTTTTCCGAAAGACCTACCCGCACGTTCCACTCGAAATTCAGGATCTGGGAAGCCAGAATCAGCTCGAAGCCGTGCTCGACGGGAGACTCGATCTCGGATTTGTCCGAATGCCAGTATCGAACGTCCATCTCGAAAGTATGATCGTGCTGCATGAAGAGATGGTGATTGCCGTTCCCTCGGACAGATTTCAGAAGCCAATTACTTTACGAGCGCTGCGTGACGAACCCTTTGTCCTGATTGCCCGCTCGACCTCTGAGACCTTTCAAAGACATGCGCTGGATCTTTGCCTGGCCGCCGGATTCACCGCGATCGTTGTCCAAGAAGCGAAGGAATTGTTTACGGTGCTGAATCTCGTTCGAGCTGGTCTGGGAGTCAGCCTCGTTCCCGGTACGGTACAGAAAATGCGCGTTCCCGGAGTACGTTTCTACCCGGTCAAGAGTGCTGCTGCGAAGTGGTCCATTGGGATGGTCTGGCGAAAAGATCGCCGCGAGCTGATTCAGCCTTTCCAGAAGGCCGTGATGGCGGTCCGAAGAATTCTATAATCGAATTGGGTCATTCCATTCGGTTATCAAGAGGCGCAAAACTTTCATAACAGTAATCGCTCGGCTTGTGTTCTGATGGAGGCGTCGAGTTCAGCAGAAGAGCTTCTTTCTCGCTAGCTCACGCAAAGGACCATCCGCATCTCATTGGTCTAAATTCAAGAGCAACAGCAAAGCAGTTTGGAGGGCTTCCTTGAGTACATCAGCTATCGGCAATCCTACGCGGCGCGTCAAAATCGCGGCGGGTTTGTTCTGGGCGGATTATGCGGCGCTGGGCGCGCAGGTCCGGGATTTGGAAGAAGGTGGGGCAGACTGGATTCACATTGAAGTCCGGGATGGCGTTTACATGCAGTTCGCGATGCCGCGCGGAGGGCTGGACATTATCGAAGCGGTGCGGCAAAGCACCAAGCTGGAAATTGAAGCGCAATTACAAATGTATCGCCCAAATCAGGAAGTTTTTCGGCAACTCGCGGACGCGGGAGTTAATCTCATCTCGTTGCCCATTGAAACAATGGGTGAAACCACCATCGAGAACATGATGTTCATCAAAGAGTTGGGATTGAAGGTCGGCGTATGGGCGTGGGAAGGAATGCCACTGGTCTTTTTCGAGCAATTGATTCCCTACGCGGACATTATTGAATTTGAAACTTGGTATCCATTCTGGAAGGCTCCAGAAACGGGCCGCAGTCCGCATGTGGTTCATCCGAACTTTGAAAAATACATGCGCACATTGCATGAAATGATCGTCGCGCAAGGACTGGAACAAAAAGTTGATCTGATGATGGACGGTGGACTGAATACCGGCAACGTCTCGAAGTTTGTCCGTGCGGGCATGACGGTCGGTGAATTTTCCTCACCTCTATTGAAGGGACCTGCCGGCAAACTAAAGGCGGGCACGGGAGCAATTCCCGCAGCAGTTCAGAGCTTGCGAAAAGCGCTGGATGAAGCTGGGACAATGCATCGCACGGACACGGGATTAAAACCTTGAAAAGTCCCACGGACACACTGGGGATTGGCCTCGTCGGGTACGGGATGATAGGCAAGGTGCATGCACTTGCCTATCACGATATTCCTGTCATTTATCCCGGCGTGCTCCCCCGTTTGAAACTGTGTGCCGTTTGCACAACAAATGAGCGGTCAGCGCAAAGCGCAGCCCGCGACGGTGGATTCGACAGCTGGACGACCAGCATTGATGAACTCTTATCCCGCAAAGATGTGGATGTAGTCGATGTTTGCGTGCCCAATTTTGCGCATCGGGAAATTATTCTTGCGGCGGTGAAGGCGGGCAAGCATGTCATCGTCGACAAACCCCTGGCGCGTAACGCTCTCGAGGCGAAGGAAATTGCTGAGGCAGTTATTCGTGCGAAGCTCGAGTTGGGAATGGTATTCAACTATCGTTTCGTGCCTGCATTGACGCTCGCCCACAAAATGATCGCCGAGGGCACGCTCGGCGCCATTTATCATTTTAATTTCGATTACCTGCACAGTGGTTATCAGAATCCGAATCGTCCGATGAGTTGGCGATTGCGAAGTGCACAATCCGGGGGCGGCGCAATTTTAGATTTAGGGTCGCACATAATTGACCTCGCGCGATTCCTGCTGGGCGAGTTTGCCGAAGTCAAAGTAACTACGAAAACGTATATCACCGAGCGCCCGGCGACCGCCAATTCCCCTAAACTTGAACGGGTGGATGTGGATGATGCCGCCTGGCTCCACGCGAAAATGCAAAGCGGTGCGCAAGGCACGCTGTTTGTCACGCGCTTTGCAACCGGCGCCGTGGACGATATGAACGTACATATTTACGGTGAAAGAGGCGCGTTGAAGTTCAGTCTGCAGGACGGCAACGTCCTGAATTATTTTGATGCGCAGGCTAAAGCCGCGAGCCAAGGTTGGACGCGCATACACACCGGTACGCAGTACGAAGGAGCGGCCGTACCGCCGCCACGTAGCATCCTGGGCTGGAATCGCACGCATACCGAAAATATTTATCAATTTTTGCGCTCGCTCACGCATGAACAACCCATCGCGCCGAACGTGACGGATGGATTGCGGGTTCACCAAATCATTGAAATGGCTTAATCACTGTCTTAGCTGTTCGATCGGATGGCTTTGATGACTAAAGAATGGTTTCTTGGCATTGACCTGGGAGCAAGCACGTACAAGTGCGGGCTGATTTCACCGGAATGGAGCATTGTCGCGCGCTGCGAAGCCGCAACGCGGGCGCTGGAAGGGCCCACACAGGCTGCGGACCGGATCACTGTGAGCGCGCGCGAACTGTTGAGCCGTCTGCCTGACGACGGAGTCGTAAAGCGTGTCAGCATTTGCAGCCCTGGCCCGATTGACCGCCTGACGGGGATGATCGTTGACCCTCCGAATCTTACCGGCTGGCACGACGTGCCGTTTTCCTCGATGCTGAGTGAGCGACTCCATTTGCCAGTGCTGCTCGAACACGACGCGAAAGCCTCTGCGCTTGGCGAATTCCATTTCGGCGCCGGACGCGGGACAAATTCAATGTGTCTCATCATCGTCGGTACGGGTATTGGCGGGGCGATGATTGTGGATGGCAAACTGATTCGCGGCGAACAGAACGCGGCAGGTGAAGTGGGTCATTTTACCGTGAATCTCGACGGACCGATTTGCACTTGCGGTTCCCAGGGATGCGTCGAAGCGTACGCGGGCGGCCCCGCAATTATGAACGCCTACATGTATGCGACCCGCAAAAAAGTGGATTCGGCCGAAGAAATCGTCCGCGCCGCGCATAGTGGCGACGCGATTGCAAAACGCGTTTTTGAACGTGCCGGGCGCGCACTTGGTGCAGGCATTGCCACCGTAGCGATGACAATGGACATCAGCACATACGTTTTGTTCGGCAGCGTCATTAAGGCTGGCGAATTGTTGCTGGGGCCGATGCGCGCGGCGGTACCCCGCTATTCCTACGACTCGATTGCCCGGCGCGTGCGGATTCTCGTCGGCGAATTGGGAAACGATGCGGGGATTCTCGGTGCGGCGCGGGGTGACCAAGACACTCAGTAGCCCTAGCGCATAAGGAACCAAGGAGTTTTTGAAATGCCCCGAAACATGGTTGTGCCTGTTTTTATGGGCGAGGGACGGCTCGAAATGCAAGAACGAGAGGCGCCCCAAATCAAGAATCCGGACGATGTGCTTTTGCGAGTCGAAGCGTGCGGCTTGTGCGGTACTGATCTGAATATCCTCGCTGTACCACCAGCCCACAAAGCGGAAATTGGCACCGTTCTCGGTCACGAATTCATAGGTACAGTCGAAGCGGTTGGCACGGGAGCGAAATACGTACGCGAGGGTGATCGCGTTGTCGTCGCACCGCGGTTGCATTGCAATCAGTGCCGGTATTGTCGACGCGGGTTGGCAAACCAGTGTGAGGATTACAAGACACTTGGTATTCATCGCGACGGTGGACTTGCGCCCTACGTCGTCGCACCGGAACGCGCGCTGTTTAAGATCTCGCGCGAGGTTGCGCTCGAAGACGCGGTGTTTGCGGAAGTTTTGTCTTGTGTATTTGGCGGAACAACGAGAGTCCCGGTTAATGCGGGCGAGAGTGTGGTGATTCTTGGTGCTGGGCCAGTTGGCTTGTTGTTTGGGATGCTCTATCGCGCGAGCGGTGCGGGGAAAATTATCGTAACGGACGTCGCCCCGTTCCGTTTAAACATTGCAAAAAATAGCGGGGCAGATGTGGTGATCAATTCGCGCGAACAGGATGTCGAGGCGATTGTGAAAGAGCAAACGGAACTGGGCGCGGACATTGTAGTGGACGCAGTTGGCGCGCTGCTTCCGCAAGCGTTGAAACTCGCGCGTCGTGGGGGACGCATCGTGCTGTTCGGACTGCAAACGCACGCGCTTCCAGCCGTCTCGCAATATCTCATAGCGCGTTATGAACTGGCGGTGCACGGTGCGTTCGGCGGGGCGAATCACTTTCCCGGCGTGGTACGGCTACTGGAAAGCGGAGTGATTCATCCTTCGTCGCTGATCACACATCGAGTAGGGGCGGCGAATGTCGCTGCTGCATTCAATGCGATGCGCGCGGGCGAGACAATGAAGGTAATTGTGACACACGATCAACGATGAACAGGGCCACCGAGCTACGTTTCGTCGTAAACAAGGTGAAACACTTGGTGATGTGCGCTGCTGTGGTCAGGCAAGACGTTGATTTTTGGTCAATCTACAGTTGGTTTCACAATTTCCAAATCCAATTCCGGAGGACAGAGCTATGACAGGCGCAATTTACGCGATCATCACCGTACTGGCCTGGGGCACATGGCTTGCGCCCTCGCAGAATGTACCTCTGAAGAACCAACAAATACGAACATTCTACGTAACACTCGCCGTACTCATAATGTCGCTTTTGGTTGCGGTTGTGGGCGGCGTGGGCACGCTTACCGCGAAATCGTTTTGGCTTCCGTTTCTTGGAGGCCTGATTTGGGCGGCCAGCGGACTGTGCGCGTTCATTGGCACAAATCGCCTGGGTATGGCCAAGGCTATGGGCATATGGTCACCTTTGAACATTCTGGTTTCGATCGCCTGGGGCATGCTGCTTTTTGGTGAGTTTCTGAAAACTGGCTCGACAAACCTGGTTTGGGCTCTTGCCGCTGTAATTGTGATCATTGCGGGTGTTCTGCTAATTATTTTCGGCGGCGAAGGGACGTCTGGAAAATCCAGCTTCTCCTGGGTTGGCCTGGCTGGCGCGTTTGGAGCTGGAATCGGATGGGGGAGTTACTTTATTCCGATACGCATTTCCGAACTATCGATGTGGGTTGCCATGCTGCCAATGGCGCTTGGCATGTTCGCCGGCAGCTGCGTATTGCTGCTGCTGTCGAAATCATCATTGAAACTCGATTCGTCCACTCAGTATGCGCGGCTGCTCGCCACCGGATTACTTTGGGGCATAGGAAATTACGGAGCGCTTAGGATGATGGAGTTGATCGGGACAGGCCGAGGCTTCACGATCGCCCAATTGTGCGTCGTAGTGAATGCATTGATCGGCGTCTTCGTGATGAAGAATCCCCAGCCAGGAACGCGCGCCGCCCGGCTCACTCTGATAGGCATTGTCATCGCGACAATCGGCGCAATTGTTCTCGGAAATCTGAAATCTTAGACGGTTCAGACGAGAGCACAGATGATTCCACAGTTTTGTTTGCATATCGCTGTGCCATCGCGCAAGATTGAATGTTGGGCCACAGCATTCGCTCTGAACTGCTGTGACTTGTAGTGATCACCTACGAAAAGCTGAGGGATTTCATGGATAAGCCAAAGAATATTGCTGCGCCAAAGGGAAAATTGGGAGTGCTGCTGCCGGGATTGGGCGCGGTTGCGACCACATTTATGGCGGGCGTTGAACTGGTGCGCAAGGGGAAAGCAGTGCCAGTGGGTTCGCTGACGCAGATGGGAACGATCCGGTTGGGCAAGCGCACCGATGGACGTTCGCCAAAGATTAAGGATCTGGTGCCTCTGGCGCGGCTGGAAGATCTGGTATTTGGCGGATGGGATATTTTCCCGGACAGCTCGTATGAAGCGGCCGCGAAAGCAGGCGTGCTCGATCAGAACCACCTGGCACAGGCGAAGAGCTTTCTCTCGAAGATCAAGCCGATGTCGGCGGCGTTCAGCCGTGATTACGTGAAGATGCTGGACGGGAAGCACGTGAAGAAGGGCAAGACGAAATACGACATCGCGCTGCAGCTCAAAGCGGATATCGCGCGATTTCAAGAAAAAGAACAAGTGTTCGCGGCTGGTGATGCTGTGGTGCGGCTCGACGGAAGTGTTCATGAAGCAGCACGACGTGCACACCACCATCGAGAAGTTTGAAGCGGCGATGAAGAAGAATCATCCGGCGATTGCGCCATCGATGTTGTACGCATGGGCGGCGATCACCAGTGGAATTCCGTTTGGCAACGGAGCGCCGAACCGGACGGTGGACGTGCCGGCGCTGGAAGAGTTGGCGCAGAAGCACAATGTGGCGATTGCCGGGAAAGATTTCAAGACCGGGCAAACGCTGCTGAAGACGGTGCTGGCGCCGGCGTTCAAGGCGCGCATGTTGGGGCTGAATGGCTGGTTCTCGACGAATATTCTGGGCAATCGCGATGGCGAAGTGCTGGATGATCCGGGCTCGTTCAAGACCAAGGAAGAGTCGAAGCTGGGCGCGCTGGAATTTATTTTGCAGCCGCATCTTTATCCGGAACTGTACAAGAAGATTCATCACAAAGTCCGCATCGTTTATTATCCGCCGCGCGGCGATAACAAAGAGGGCTGGGACAATATCGATATATTCGGGTGGATGGGGTATCCGATGCAGATCAAGGTGGATTTCCTGTGCCGCGATTCGATTCTGGCCGCGCCGATTGTGCTGGACCTGGTGCTGTTCCTCGATTTAGCGCAACGCGCGGGCATGCGTGGGATTCAGGAGTGGCTGAGCTTCTACTTCAAGTCGCCGATGAGCGCGCCGGGACTTTATCCGGAGCACGATCTGTTCATTCAGTTGATGAAGCTGAAGAACACCTTGCGCTGGATGGTCGGCGAGGATCTGATTACGCACCTGGGGCAGGAGTATTACGACTAGGGACGGAGAATAATCGCAGGGAGTTTGGAGGGATTACGAGAGGGGCGCAACGATGGTTGCGTCCCTTTTGCTTTTGGGGCGGCCGTTGAATTGAAATTCGGAGTTATGGAGGAGTTGAGATCCTTCGGACCGCAAAAGGCGCGGACCTCAGGATGACAGCACGTTGGGCTTTTCGAACGGCGCGGACGTTAGGATGACAGGGCGTGAGGCTTTCTGAACAGTAAGAAGGAGGCCGGTCGAGACTCAGGGTAAGCGTAAAGCCGCCGCAAGGGTTGGGGAATTTACGGAAAGAAATCTGGGTTGGAAAAATTCGGGGACTTCCTAAATGCGGAAGTTGGAGGATAAGTTCTTTGCTTAGTTCAATTGGTGGAGCCGATGGGATTCGAACCCACGACCTCCTCGATGCCATCGAGGCGCGCTCCCAACTGCGCCACGGCCCCACACGAACCACTTCAGAATTTTACCATAAGAGCAGGCGAAGGCCCTAAGGAGTGGAGGAAATTTAAAAAACGAGATGAGGAAACCTGATCTGGAGAGAAAAAGAGTCAGGTTGTGGCGCGAGAATGTGAATTCCTGAGATGTCGAAACGTGGAGAGTATCGGTTAAAATGGTGAAGGAGATCAGACCTTAGGGCTGAGGGCGGGGCGAGAAAACAAAACGTGGTCGGAATTCCTGTGGAAAAACAGTGGGCAAAATGTACAAAACCAGCCCAGATCCATCTGTAAGTTGCTTATTTTGAGCCAGTTAAAATTATTTTCGACTGTGACTCCCATCACTATCTTTTCTGGCCCCCAGCCGGTATCTTCGGCTGGACAAGAACCAGGGTGGTTCGGTATTCTCAGCGGGCCCCGATAGCCTCAGGACTCATTCAAGGAGTTTCATCTCATGTCAGTCGATACAGTTGTCGAACATTTCCGGGGAGTGCACTGCCGGCGTTGCGGAAAACCAGTGAAGGTGCCCGCGCTGGTGGCCAAGAAAGAGTCGGCCTCTAACCAGGAACAGAATGAGAACGGGACGGAATATCATCTGATCTCGAGGGTATTCGTATTGCGGTGCCACGCTTGCCGGAAGGAATCGATCTATTCCATCAATCAGATCGAGGATGTGTCGTTTGTACCGGTGGTCGCGCGAGAGATGGCCAGAGAAGCGGCGAACTAGAGAACGGCGACTTCAGAAGTCCAATTCACGTAAAAACACAAAACGCATTCAATCCTGGGTAGAAGTGTGTCCGCTCTCCAGAATGCGGCGAGCGTCGGCTACACCGGTGACGAGCCGATCTAAAGATCGGCCACTACACAGGCTTCGGAAGCATGAGATTCGCTTAGGCGGAGGCTTTTCTGGTGGCTACGGGCACTTCTTTCTGGAGGATCGCGCGATAGGTGCGGACGACCTCGTCGGAGGAGAGCTCGGGCTCCTTGCCGAAACGAGTGGGTTCGGCGTGGAGCAGAATGTCGTGCATGGAGATGACGCCAACCAGCTTGGAGTCTGAGTTTATGACCGGAAGCCTGTGGACGCGGCCCTCCCGCATGGTCTGCAAGGCGTCGTGAATGTCTTCGTCGGGAGTGCAGGTGAAAAGTTTGTCGTGAAGGACTTCCCGCACGGTGAGGGAACCCGCGGGGACATTTCTGGTGCCCAAGGCAATGCAGATATCGCGATCGGTAAGCACGCCACGAATCACACCAGTGGAATCGAGCACCGGAAGGAAACCGCAGTTCCCTTTCCACATCAACTCGGTGGCGGTACCCAGATTGGACTCCTGGCGGCAAGCGTACGGAGTTCGCATCATAACTTCTTTCACTTTCATGGAAATTCTCCTTCCCCGAAAAATTTTGCCTGAAACCTAACAGCGGAGCGAGCGAGTGGGGGTTCGGTGCGCGCGGTTAACGGTGAATTTACCGCACCACTTCGACGGAGCAGGAAGCGTGGAGGGCCACGGATTCGGAGACGCTTCCGAGGACGAGGCGATCAAAACCACGCCTGCCGTGAGAGCCGATAACGATCAGGTCGGCTTTCCAATTGTCTGCGGCCGAAAGAATGGCGTGGGCGGGAGTATCTTTCGGAGCGGTAACTTCGGTTTCTATCGTGAAGCCGCTCTTTTCGAGCAGTTGGCTGGCGTGCTGCGCGGCTTCGCGGGAATGATCTTCGCTGGCGGTGGTAATTTCGGTGAGTTGTTCTCCACCGAAAAAAGGATAATCCCCAACGAGAACGGGGAATTCTGGGCAAGAAATGACGCGGAAGCGGGAACCCTGCGGCCAGGGACGTGAAGTAATGGATTTAATCGCGTTGTTGGCGCAATCAGAACCATCGGTGGGAATCAGAACTTTCATGGAGCTGGTGCTAGATCTGGCAGGCGTGGCGCGAACGACTTCGACGGAGCAATGGGCGTGGCGCAAAATGGCCTGGGCGGTGCTGCCAAGAAGAAGGCGCTCAAATGTGCCGTGACCGCGGGAACCAATCATGAGTAGATCGGCTTTCCAATCTTCCGCAGCCTTATAAATAACGTGGCGGGGTTTTTCAAGAACGATGGACGTGGTGGTGGTCCAACCGGCGTCGTTGAGCTTTTTGGCGCTGTCGTCGAGAGCCTGATGCGTGGCGCGCTTGGCCTCTGCCAGGACCATGGGTGATCGAACGAAAAAGAAAGGATCAATGGCGGTGATGAGGTGAAACTCTGAGTTCGGTGGCCAGGGGCGGGAGACGGCTTCCTGGAGGGAAAGATCAGAAGCGGCCGAGCCATCGAGAGCAATCATGATCTTCATTCGAACTCCGGCAGGAGGAGCGCTCCTGCAAAGACGGCAACTGGGGTGGAACCACAAACCACCGATCAAAGCGTGGGGCAAAAGGAGGAGGAATTTGAGCTGAGACCAAGAAGGAATATGAGTGGAAAAGACCCACGCCGATAGGGGTCCACACTAAAGGGAGCAGGTGGACACCCACTTTAATTCCTATCTCCTCTTCAGCTATCTTCCTCCGATTCAATCATCCTCGCAATGGCGCAAGTTGAGTTACAGAGGGGTGAGTGAGTCTTTCCAGGCGAACTGGGTCATACTACGCAAGAAGACTGGGTGAGAAACCATGGGCGCAGTAAAAACAGTGAATATTGAGGCAAATCTGCCTACGGTGGAAGAAGCGCGGCAGATCCTGCTGGTTGAGGTGAAACAGGCGAAACAGAGTGGAGTGAAGGCGCTGAAAATTATTCACGGATATGGATCAACGGGGAAAGGCGGGGCGTTGCGGGGAGCGCTGAGGAATTCACTGCTGCGGAGGAAGAAAGAAGGACTGGTCACACGGGTGATTTTTGGAGAAAAATGGAGCGTGTTTGAAGAGGACACGAGGTATGCAATTGAGCAGTGTCCGGAGTTGCGCGGAGATCGTGATTTGAACCGGAGCAATGAAGGAATTACGATTGTGATTTTCGTGTAGACGACAGACCAAAGCAAAGCAAAACGCAGAGGCGCAGAGGGGCGCAGAGTTTCGCAAAGAAAGACAAAAGCAGTATCACAGAGGTCACGGAGAACGCAGAGATCACGGAGGGTTTGGGGGAGGATCAGTGAGTTATGGGGGAGTAGCGGAGCACAAACCAGTTACGAAATTAGTTTGGAGGTTGTTGCAGATTTGCGCGGCGCTTCTTATCGCGACGTATATCGTCGACACAGCGTGGTTTTCCCTGCGCAAGGCCTATCCGGCGGCGGGAAAGGCCAGCGGATCAGTGCACCGGGTGAGATTGCTGGCGATACCGGATAAGGCGGGCAAAACGGAATTCGAGATTGATGCGGTGCAGCCAGAAGAAGATGTGCCGTGCGCTAACTCGATTTTTTCGCATGGAGGGCAGCGTCCCTGTTGGTACGTGACGCGGCACGCGAAAGATCCGATCCAGATGTAACTCAGGCGGTTGCTGCGTTTTCCTGGGGAAAAGAGTGTGGAAATTTGGATTGAAGTGCGACGCGAATCTGGCGGATGTCCTCCGGAGTGGTGCCGCAACAGCCGCCAATCCAATTAGCGCCCCGGTGAACCCACTCGACAGCCTGCTCTCCCCATGAATGTGCCGAAGAATTTCCAAGCCAGGCACGTGCGACAGCATCCCAAGTCTGGCCAGAATTGGGATAAGCGACGATAGGCTTATCCGTGTGTGCGCGAATTTCAGCGATCAAAGAGCTGATGTGAGCCGGCGCGGTGCAGTTTACCCCAATGGCAGCAACTTGCGAGTGAGAAGAAAGTGTCCTGGCGCAATCACGGATACGTTCTCCATGTGCGGTATGCAAACTGTCGCGACAGGTGAAGGAAAACCAAGCGGGGATTTCGGGATATGGAAGAAGGGTCTCCAGGATAATTTCGGCTTCCTGCCAGGATGGGATGGTTTCACAGGCAAAAATATCGGGTTGTGCTTTGCTGAGACAGGAAAGGCGCTGGGCGTGAAACGCGTATAGATCAATAAAAGAGGCATGGTAATTGCCGTGAAATTCGGAGCCATCGGCGAGGGAAGCTCCGTAAGGGCCGAGTGAAGCGGCGACAAGGGGAAGCTTCGCAGCAGAATATTTTTCCAGGAAACGGGTGCGGGCACGCTTGGCAATCTCGACGCTCTGGGAGAGCGCGAGGGCTGCGGCTTGACGAGTCATCCCAACCTTTTCAAAACCGTCAAAGGAGACCTGATAGCTGCCGGAAGTGATGCAACGCGCACCAGCTTCGAGATAGTCGAAGTGGATTTGTTCTATGGCTTCCGGGTGATCGAGAAGAACACGAGCGGACCAGAGAGAGTCAGAGATGTCCCAGCCGCGGCGGGCAAGTTCCGTGCCGAGGGCGCCGTCGAGGAGGAGGATATCCATTTAGCTAGAATGGCATGATGTAAAGCCGGGAGGATAGAGGAAGGTTGGAGGTTCGCGGTTACCAGTCAAAAAACAATGTCAGAAGATTGGCCATAGAGATCAGCAGAAATCGGAACTAAGGACAGGCAAAAACGCCCACTCTCCAGAATGCCGCGAGCGGGCACGACACGGAAATTGGGAAGCTTTTTATGTGAAAGAACAGTGAGGAAAGCCGCCGGCACATCCCGCCCAGAGAGGACCGGCGGCACTGTTGTTTCTGCCCGAGTGAGGCAGAAATTGTCGAATAGGAACGGAGGAGAAACACAATAAAGTGCAACCCCTCCTGTTCCACCGACGGAGCGGAACTGTGACGTTCCGAAATGAGTACGCGGGAAAGAGGAGAAACGGATTTAGGGGTTATTTGAAAATGTGGTTGGGGATAAGCGAAGGATTACGCGGAGAAAAGAGGTTCTATGCAATCAGCTCGCGCCTAAGAGGACTTTGGGGCCGGTAGGTTGGTCAACGCCTCCGGCGGGTTCGATGGTGACAGCAAACGCTTTGGGCTCGGTATTGCCGGGCAACTCGGCAGTCCAGACATGAGGCTGCCCCGGAGCGGGCGGAAGGAAGCTGCCCGCACTGATGGGGGCGCCGTTAGCGGGAACGAGCCACATTTGATAGACCTTGGCCGCGGGTAAGGGAGGCAATTGCGCGGTGTAGACCATCACACCGGAGTCGCGGTTGTACTTGACGATTCCGGTGGATGTCGCGGAATCGGGAGTTCCCGCTAATTTCACGGTAATGGTTTCTGGAGCGGTGAGGGCATTGACGACCTTCTGGACATGGACGCGTTCCTTTTCAAAATCAGAGGCAATGCGCTGGGCATCACGCAATTGGGCAAAGAGTTGGACGTTCTGACGCCAGAGAACAATGCTGAAAATAGCGAGGGCCAAAGTTGCAGGTGCCAGAATCCAATTCCACCAATAGGCAGCGCGCTTTTTCTCTTCGCGAGTGACACGTACCGGTTCAGGAGCACGTTCCGCGGCAATACGGGCGAAGAGCTTTTGTTTTGCGGCTGGAGAAGGCCTGACTTGCTCAGCATTGAAAGCCAACAAAGAAGCGTGTCCGCGGAATTCGGCGAGCTGGGCAGCGCAAACGCTACAGCCGGCAACGTGCAGGCGGATCGGCGCAGCTTCCGGCTCGGGCAGAGCGCCGAGCGCGTAAAGCTGCAGATCTTCTTCGCGAACGTGCGTTTCGTTAGTCAATTCAACACCCTCTTCAGCGTCTCCATCGCGGAACGAATGCGCGTCTTAATTGTGCCCAATGGCTCTCCCGTTTTCTCGGCAATTTCCGAATGAGACATGCCTTCGAAATAGGCGTACTCGACGGCCGCGCGTTGACCTTCCGGCAGGCCGCTTAGAACGCGGCGGACTTTTTCGACGAGAAGGTTTTGGGAAGAGGACGTCTCCAGGTCCACGCGCAGATCGACGGCATTTTCGGGCAACTCCTCCCCTTTACCAGATTTGCGGCGCAATTTAGAAATGGCCCGATTGCGGGCAACAACAACCAGCCATCCGGCCAGTGAGCCACGCTGAGGGTCGAAGCGGCTGGCGGTTTGCCAAATCTGATAGAAGAGGTCTTGCAAAATCTCTTCGGCAGCGCCTTCATCGCGCAGAATGCGACGTGCTTCGGAATACACCAATCCGCTGTAACGGTCGTAAAGTTCCGAGAGAGCGGACTCGTCCTTACGGACAACCCGCTCGAGCAACGACCAGTCTGTAGCCACAGTCGCAGCGTTGGATTCTGCGCTCACAACACCTCAGTTCCGCTCTCAAATTATAGTACGCGGAATAGCCAGGTTTTGGATTGCGGCGACTCAGGCGTTGGGACGCCGGGGTCGCTGTTTCTTGGAAACGGATTTGATGATGAGAAGACGCTTTTGGTTGGGGTCGATAGGTACTTTTGCGCGCTTAAGGGCGACGTCGAGGAGTTGACGGATTTCAGGCTCATCGAGGACAGCCGGCGTGTCTAACTTCACATAGCGCACCTGATTGCCTTGGCCCTGCAGGCGCTTCGCGGGGTCGGGCAGTCCTTTGCCCTGAAGAAAGAAAAGATTGATGTGGCGGGGGTAGAGCGCAATGGAGAGAACGGCAAGGCCAGCTTTATCGGTGGGTCCAAAGCCGATCGCCAGAGCATTGTAATTGTCGTAGACCATTTCGATCGCGCCAGGGACGAGTTTTCGGAGCTTGGCCAGGGTGGCCTTGGCATGGCGCGCGATGGCAGGATCGTATTTCGCGAGGAAGGCGTCGAGTTGCTTGGCCGGGGTCATTGAGGGTCGTTCCTTTCTTAAGGGTTAACACTGTACTTATCACGTTCTTGCTAATTCGTGCGAGAATGGTGGAGATAAGCGCCCCAGCCCCGGCGCCCGGCTCGCTCATTCGTTACCCGCCCTTTACTAGCAGTCGCCGCTGAGCTCATCTATCGCCGTAGAAGCGAGCAGAAAGGTCTGCCCGTTCGCGGCGGGAGATACAACTCGCCATGAGGGGTGAAGCATGAGTGACCTTTGGAAGCGCTGCGAAGGCGAATTCGTCGATAATCAATTCCCTCTTTTGCAATTTCTGGCCAATACCAACCACAGTGCCGTGTTTTTAACGACCGTTGCGGAGGCTCAGCCGCGCAAAGCGGCGATCAAATTTATATCCGCGGATATTCCCGAACCGGAAAAGCAACTGGAGATCTGGAAGCAGACGGCGCAACTAAGTCATCCGCATCTGCTGCGAATATTTAACAGCGGGCGATGCCGGATGGCGGGAATGAATCTGCTGTATGTGGTCACGGAACAGGCGGACGAAGTGCTTTCGCAGTTTCTTTCACAACGCGCGCTCACGGCCGAGGAAGCGCAGGGGCTGCTCGAGCCATTGGTAGAGGCAATAGGATATCTGCACAGCAAGGGGCTGGCGCATGGGCACGTCAAGCCGTCGAATCTGTGCGCGATTGAAGATCAACTGAAACTTTCAAGCGACACGATTGTGCCAAACGGCCATTCGCGGGAATCGCACCGGGACCTGGACGTCTATGACGCGCCGGAGAATTCGGCATCGCCGCTGGTTACCGCGACATTGCCGGCAGACGTATGGTCGCTCGGTGTCACGCTGGTAGAAACGGTGACGCAACAAACGCCGGCACTGCCGTACGACGATGCCGCTGAGGTAGTCGTAGCGGACACGATACAGATGCCGCTGCTGGGAATCGCGCGACACGCGCTTGTACGGGAGCCAGCCCGCAGATGGACAATTTCCGAAATCGCAGCGCAACTGAATCCGGCACCGCTGGCGGCAGCGGCGACGGCGTCAGCTAACGCAACTGGGGCCACGCTGATGGGAACATCGGCAGCGGCTGCGGCAACGGCGACACCAATGTCAGAGCCAGTGAGGACGAGCGTAACTACAGCCCCGATGGCGAGCGCGGCGGCCGCGCCGATCATTTCGCCCTTAAGCGTTCCGCTCTCTCACGAGCCGGCGGTTCCGCTGTCGAAATTGCCAAATGCGGCGGCGAATTTGCCTCGAAGAGCAACTCAATTGAGGGGACGGTCGGAAAAGACGATTGCCTTGCCAAGTTATGTAATTCCATTGGGAGTGCTTGGAGTTTTGGCCATAGGAGTGGTGCTGACGCTCCCAGGATTTTTCAGGCGGGTGATGAACTCACCGGTAGCCACGGGCTCGCGAGCGGTCCCTGCGGCAACAAAACAGAATGATGGAGATGCGTCAGGGAGTGTGGCGACAAAAACTGGAACAAAGCCGGCAGTAGATAGTCCAGCCAGTGCAGTGGTAGAGCCGAAACCGGTTGCAGAAAACATCGCGGCTGCAAAATCCGCACCAAGCGCAGCGAGCGGCATGACAGCAGCTCCAGCCGCCTCAGTGAGTTATGCCAACACGTCGAAGACCGCGGTGGTGACAAAATCATCGGCCGATTCACCGGAGCGCGGGGAGGTGCTGGAACAGGTGCTGCCGCAAGCCTCGGCGAAAGCGTTGGCAACAATCCAGGGCACGGTGCGAGTGGTTGTACTTGTGCAGGTGGATTCGGCGGGAAATGTTTCTTCGGCAGAACTGGAAACACCGAGTTCGAGCAAATATTTTGCGGAGCGCGCGCTGGAAGCAGCGAGACAGTGGCAATTTGCGTCGCCCGTTGCAAATGGACATAGCCTGGCGAGCCAATGGGTGATCCGATTCGAAATTACTCAAGCGGGAGCAAAGGCGTTTCCGGCGCAAAGATTGCCATAACTTTCGAGTCGCTGGCGGAGGCTGATTTTTCGGCGGCTGCGGTTGCGGCAATGTTATTCTTCCTGCGCACGCTGCGAAAAATGGAGCAGCGACATTTGCAGGGTTCAGGTCTAATTTGCCGCAAAAATTTGACGTTCTGATTATTGGGGCTGGCGCCGCCGGGCTGATGTGCGCAATCGAGGCGGGAAAACGCGGACGGCGCGTGGCGATTCTGGAGCATGCAGACCGCATCGGGAAGAAGATCCTGATTTCCGGCGGCGGTCGCTGCAATTTTACAAATATTTATTGTACTGCTGAGAATTTTCTATCGGAGCAACCGGACTTCGCGAAGTCGGCGCTGGCCAGATACACGCCAGACGATTTCCTGGCTCTGGTGCAAGCGCACGGGATTGCCTATCACGAGAAAACACTGGGGCAATTGTTCTGCGACCATTCGGCGGCGGAAATTACCAGCATGCTGGAAGCGGAGTGTGGCGCGGCCGGGGTACAAGTTTTCCTGAACACGAAAATGAAGGAGGTGCGGCGCGGAAATGAATTTGAGGTGCGTTCCGAGACGCAGCAGTTCCGCGCACCGGCACTGGTGGTGGCCAGCGGCGGATTGTCTATACCCAAGATGGGCGCGACGGGATTCGGGTACGATCTGGCACGACAATTTGGCGTAAAAATCGTGACGCCGCGGCCCGGGCTGGTGCCATTGGTGTTCCACGGGGCGGACCGCAAAAAGTATGCGGAGCTGGCGGGAATCTCGACAGAAGTGATTGCATATGCGGATAAGGGGCGGCACGAATTTCGCGAGAAAATGTTGTTCACGCATCGCGGGCTAAGCGGGCCAGCGATTTTGCAGGCGTCGTCGTACTGGAAGCCGGGGGACGCGTTGCATCTCGATCTTGCGCCGGGGTTAGATGCAACGGCGACGATACGCGAGGCGAAAACGCGGAATGAGAGTGTGGCGCGTAAGGCGTTGCAGTCCCTTTTGCCGAACCGGTTTGCAGACCGGTGGCTGGAGGCGCAAATGCCGGAGGGATGGACGAATGCCGCGCTGGCAAAACTGGAACAACAGATTCACGACTGGACAGTGAGGCCGGTGGATACGGAAGGATTCGAGAAGGCGGAAGTGACAGCCGGTGGTGTGGACACACGAGAGTTGTCGAGCAAAACGATGGAGTGCCGCAAAGTGCCGGGACTATATTTTATTGGCGAAGTGGTGGACGTGACCGGACAATTGGGTGGATTCAATTTTCAGTGGGCGTGGGCGTCGGGAGCGGCGGCTGGGCGCGCGGTGTAGGGTGGAGAGACCGAAGAAAAAGGAGAAAAGAGGAGAGAAACCTAGAGAAAAATCTTTGAACGCAGAGGTCGCAGAGGACCGCAGAGTTAACGGAGGGTTGGGAGAAGTGTGAGAGGTTGAGATCCTTCGCGGCGCAAATTTCGCGCCGCTCAGGATGACAAATCTCGCTGGGATGACAGTTTTCGCAGGATTGTAAGGAAAGAGCTGCAAGGATCGTGAGGAATTCGCGAAAGAACGAACACAATTTACGTGCCGCTCACGTGGCGAGGCGCGGGAGGCTCCAATGAAGCCAGAGGCTGATTAGGCGGAGGAGGAAGCAGACTACACCGCCGGAGATGGCGGCCCAGCGGACGGAGAGGCCCAACTTACCGGCTGTGACCATAACGGCGGCACCGACCAGCGCGGCGGTGGCGTAAATATCGGCGCGCAAAATATTGGGGACACGGGCCAGGAAAATATCGCGAATGACACCGCCGCCACAAGCCGTGATGGTGCCGAGAAGAACAGCCACGAAGGGCGGCATCTTGTAGAGCAGGGCCTTCTCTGTTCCGGCAATGGCGAAGAGGGAGAGTCCTGCGGCGTCCAGCACCAGGATGACGGCAATGGGAATGCCGGTCACGTAGCGATGCAAAGTGAAAACAACGAATCCGCCGAGGAAGGCGAGTGCGGCATAGCGCCAGTCTCGCAAAGAGGCGGGAGGAATCGCGCCGATCAGGACATCGCGCGTGATGCCGCCCCCCAGCGCGGTGGCAAACGCTAGAACCATCACGCCAAGAAGATCGAGTTGGCCATTCGTGGCGGCGGTAGCACCCTCGATGGCGAAGAGCAGAGTGCCGGCCAGATCAACAGCGAAGAGAAGGCTCTCGCCATCCGTCTTTAACATTTCTTGTAAACTCCCGACAGACTAAACCGGTGAAGTTTACTACAAGCCGGGCTTGCGTGATTTGCGACGTCAAAACGCAAGGCCGCGGAAGAGTGCAATTTGGCCCCTCTCGACCGAGCATAACGTGGTCGGTCTGACTTCCAAGTCGTCGGAACGTTCGTTCGACGAGAGCGCGACAGTATGAGCCAAATAGCGCAGGGCTTCTATGATTTATCGTAGTGACAAATTGGACTGAAGATTATTTATTGCGGATCGAGAAACATTTTGAGGGGAGGCTTCGTCTATACATGCAAGACCACTCGCGGGGTAGGAGACTAACCACCACAGGGCAACCGACCGTAAGTCTCCTACCCCTTCTTCCTTCCCGGAACTCCCGGGTTGAAAGTCTTTCGTGCGCTTGCGATGTTGCTTCGCAGGGTCATCACAAAAAGCTCACGTCTTAGCTAGAAGCTAGGGCGGCGCGGCTGGTTGGCAAATCACCAGACATTGGCGCGATTTCCTGGAGTGTGAGTCCGGCCACAAACATCGGCTCAGGCGCCACACGTCCCCAGCGGTTCAATTCCCATTTAGCTCGAAGAAACTTTACCTCTGGTCGCTGGGCGACGTCCAGAACCATTTTGCAGGTGCCTTGATAAAACTGCTGCGGAAGTTTCAAGAGCGGCTTTTTGCCGAAGTCCAGGCCGTCGGCGGAGCCCCAGATGGAAATGTCGAGGGATTCCTGCTCGATCTGGTCGGTGATGGTGAGGACACAGAAGAAAGTGCGGGTGGCGGATTCAGAAATGTCGAAGGCCGCGCCGTCGGCGTTGGATTCGAGTTTGGTGCCGGCGGGGATGAGTGCAAGTTCGAGTGGCACGGATGGGTTCCCTCTCTGGAGTTCAGCGGGAGTTTAACACAAGTGGAAAAACGGGATAGTGATGAGGGCCACAGGGCGGAAGTCGCCCGCCTCAGAAGGCGGCCGCTACAAAAATCAGCGGAGCGGAGGATGAGCGCAAATCCGCACCCTTAACGGCGAGGGTGGGGCACACCGCCTATATGGCTACGCGTGGAGGTTGGCGAAACGCGCTTCGGCGGCGGCCAGGGTTTCTTCCTTTTTGCAGAAGGTGAAGCGAACCTGCGAGGCGCCGTCCTGGGCGTCGTTGTAGAAGCTGGAGCCGGGGACGCAGGCTACGCCGATCGTTTCGACGAGATATTTGGCGAAGGAGACATCGCGCGAGGCGGCGGGATATTTCTTCGCGTCGAACTTGAAACGCGAGATGTCGGTCATGATGTAGTAAGCGCCGCGCGGCTTATAGACGGTAAAGCCGGACTTTTCGAGGATGCTGAGCAGGCGGGCGCGCTTCTTTTCATAGGTAACGGCGAGAGTATCGTAGTAGGACTGCGGCGATTTGAGGGCGAGGGCTCCGGCCTGCTGCAGCGGAGCGGCCGCGCCGACCGTAAGGAAGTCGTGGACTTTGCGGATCGATTGCGTGGCTTCGGGGGGAGCAAGCGCCCAGCCTACACGCCAACCAGTGACGCTGTAGGTTTTGGACATTCCGTTGATGACGATGGTGTGGTCGCGCATGCCATCGATTTGCGCCATGGAAAGATGCTCGGTGCCATCGTAGAGAATGTGTTCGTAGATTTCGTCGGTGATGCAGTAGGCGTTCCAGCGCAGGCAAAGATCGCGGATGAATTCCAGCTCGCGGCGCGAAAAAACTTTTCCCGTGGGATTGTTGGGCGTGTTGACGATGATCGCCTTGGTGCGTGGGCCAAAGGCGGCGGACAATTCCCTTTCATCGAAGGTCCAATCGGGCGGTTGAAGCTTTACAAAGCGCGGAGAAGCGCCGGAAAGAATCGCGTCGGGGCCGTAGTTTTCGTAGAAGGGCTCGAAGACCACAATTTCGTCACCGGGATTGATGATGGCCATCATGGACGACATCATGGCTTCGGTAGAACCGCAGCAGATGGTGATCTCGCGCTCGGGATCGTAGCGGATGTTTTGTGTGCGGGCGAATTTTTCGACGACGGCATCCCGAAGAGATTTGGCGCCCCAGGTGATGGCGTACTGATTGATGTCGTCTGAGATTGCCTGTCGCGCGGCTTCCTTGATTTGTTCCGGCGCGGCAAAGTCGGGGAAACCTTGCGAGAGATTGACGGCGTTATGCTGCATGGCCAGGCGGGTCATTTCGCGAATGACGGACTCGGTGAATTGTTCGGCCTTGGCGGAAAGCATCCGGCGAGCGATTTGCGACATGTTGGTTTCCGGTGTGGACATGGGGATTTATTGTAGCAAAGGGAGGACGGATTTTTGCTGGCGGTTGGGATTGCAGAGGTAGGCAGGATAAAGTAACGACGAAATAACTCCGACAAGAGTAACTGTGGCGGACGAAAAAAGTTAGCGGCTCTGGCTGGCGGAGGTTACGGCGACCGTGGCCGGCTTGGGTTGAGGGTAGATGAGGCGGTACATGTCGGCGTTGCGGACTACGATTTGGACGTACTCACGCGTTTCGGTGAAGGGGATGGACTCGACGAGTTCGGGAACTTCCGCGTAGTTGCGCTCGGATTTCCAGAGGGCGATGCGATCTTCACCGGCGTTGTAAGCTGCGGCGGCGTATTCTGGGCCACCGGTCGTTTTTGTGAGATCGGCAATGTACAACATGCCTAGCTGGATATTCATGTTGGGATCAAACAGCGTTGTGCGGGTGTATTTCACTTTGCGCTGTTTGGCGAGGATGCGACCGGTTTTGGGAAGTATCTGCATCAGGCCGATGGCGTTGGCGTGAGAAACAACGTCGGCTTGAAAAGTGGACTCCTGACGAATCAGGCCCGCAGCGAACATGGGATCAAAATCGTTGCGTTCGGCTTCGCGGCGCAGCGTGGATTCGTAGGGAAGCGGGAACAAAACTTTCCAGGCGCTGACGGGGACATCGCTGAACTTGCGCGCGTCAAAATTGGGAATAGCCTGGCGCCCATAGGCCATGCCTGCGGCGAAGTGGCCCTGATCGAAGGCGGCTTGTGCGGCTTCCACCAGAAAACGTGGAGAAGCGGTGGCGGCATAGGCGGCTTTTAATTCAAGTTCAGCAGAGCCGTCGAAAGCGATAGTGCGCAGAGCCTGCGCGCGATTCCAATGATCCAGCACGTTGGCGGGAATAGGTTCGTCGAACGAGCGCAATGGCGGCGCATCGGGAATTTGCGCCAGGACATCGACGGGATCTTCTTCGCCGGGACCGAGTTTATTCAAGTGCATGGCGGCATATTCGCCGAAATAGGTGGTGGGAAAACGATCAACGGCTTTGCGGTAGTAACTCCGGGCGTGGCCGGGATTGCCGCTGCGCTCGGCGTTACGACCCAGCCAGTAAAGGGCGTTGACCGCGCCGCCACTTACCGGATATTTACGCAAAAAGATGGTGATTTTTTCGTCGGCGTAAGGGGCGTTCTGCAGATAAGCGAGCCATGCGGTGCGCCATTCGGCGTTATAAGCATTCTTTCCACCGGGATAGCCATCGAGCACGCGCTGGTAATAGCTAACCGCCTGGGAGCGGTCCAGCAAAACCCAATAATAATTGCCGGTGGACATCAGAGCTTCTTCGCTCCAATGGCTGAGGGGATATTTCTCGGCGACTTTGTCCACGGTGGCGAGCATCGCGCCTTCGTTTTTCTCGGAGCGATAGGCCTGCGAGAGCGAGTAGAGGCGTTCGGCATCGGCTTCAGGATCAGAAATATTCAGCGAAGCAAGAATGGAAGGAACAGGCTTGGGGTGCTGGCGACATTCGGCCGCGCGAACCAGAGCGCGTTGACGAATGGGATTGGCGGTGTCCTTGAGCATTGCGGCAAGCTTTTCGTATTCGACGCGAGCTTCCTTATATTTGTGCGCTTCGTAAAAATCCTGAGCGCGCTGGTCCTGCAGTTCGGCGCCGGCATAGGGAAATTCAGTATGGAGTTCCTTGTTCAGGCGGGTGAGCGCCAGGCCCGCGTCTTTGGCTTCATCGGAAAGGGGAAACTTGTAGTAAACCGCCTGATAATCCTTCACGGCAGGAATGAGTTTGCGAAGTGATTCGTTGGCATGCGCTCGGGCCAACAGCAAATTCGGTTTCGAACCCGTGGGCGGATACGCAGCAAGGGCGTCAAGGCCATCCTGTGCGCGGCCAATCTGGACGGCGGTGGGCACGTAGGCCTGCAGGACAATCTCTTTCATCACGGTGCTGGGATAATCGCGAAGAACGGCGGCAAGATCCTGAGCGGCTTCCCCATTTTTCTGCAGAGTGCGCTCTGTTTGCGCGGCCCAGAACAGGGCGTACTGGTTGAGCAGCGCATCGCTCTTGGCTTTTTGCAACCAGACTAGCGCTTGAGGCGAACGATTCTTGGTGTAATCGTCGTAACCGAGAGCGAGCGCGGCGCGCTGGCCCCAAACACTTTTGGAATTTTTGTTGGCGAAGGCCGCCAGTTTGTCGTAAGAGCCGGGAACACCTTGATGAAGATCGCGAGCCAGAACGCCCAATTCTTTTTGCAGGGCGGCATCTTCAGGCGTGGAGGAATCCAGAGCCGGGGTCGTGGTGTCTGGCTTGCAGCCGGTACGGCACGCGGGGGATTTGGGGTGAGTGGATTTTTTCTTCTTGGCGGTCGCGCTGCTGCCGGTGCTGGGGTTGGAGGTTTGCGCGGGAAGCGGCAAAGAAAAGAGAGAGCGAAGAATAGGCTCAGCGAAAGTGCAAGAAGACGAAAGGCGAAAGATGGATCACAGAGAGCACGGAGAAAAGATACGGAGGTCACAGAGGAAGAGGGATCCTTCGACTGCGATCCGGCAGAGTGCGCCGGCTCTCCGCTCAGGATGACAGACTTTTGAGTTTGCGGGATTTGGCACTAAGTGAGGCATAGACCGCGTTGGCGCTGAGTGATGCATCGACAGCGGTGGCGCGATGCCGCGAAGAAGTTGGGAGCGAAACGCTAGCGGGCTTTGCCTGCGGTGGCGTAGGGATACTCACCGAGGCAGGAGGCATCGCCATCGGCAAGGATTTCCACCATCCAGCGATAAAAGTAATCGACCGGGTGGTCCATGATGGGTTTGAATCTACGATCGTACTCGCGATGAGCTTTCTCAATGTCGTCTTTCAGTCTGATGCAGATATCTCTGTTTTCGCGGCCCAGTCTAACCTGTTCCGGTCGTAACATTTTAATATCCTGCATGGAAACTTTGGCCACACGATTTGCGCGGCGATGAAGTTCTTGTTCCTCAGAAGTTAACCGGTTGATGTCGAATTGCCCGTTGGACTCAGCGACGGGCTCCGGCACTTCCAATTCTACGGGAATCGACTGCGGAGCGGGAGGTGCAGGTTGATGAAGCGGTTCTGAGGCTACGGGAGCGGGCGCCTGAGCGGGGCCTTTGGCTCGGAAACTTGGGGTGTCTGGACGCACGGGAACGGGAGCGGCTTCGGGCGCCTGAAGAGCGATTGCCTGGGTGATGTGTTCTTCCAGAGGACTGCGGGGCGCGGGATTCAGCGCCAAAGTAATGAAGCGAGCCAAGACTTCCAGAGAGGCCGCCAAGGCCGCGGCGCCGGATTGGGCACGCAGCATGGGAGGCAAGGCGTTGCCGGGACGGCTGCTGGAACAGGCGGCTACAACATCATTGACGGCCTGATTGAGCTCGTCGCTGGAGCGCTGGATGCGCTCAAGATTGTCGCGGAGTGCGCGGGCAATCGCTTGTTCAAAGGCATTGGGTTCTGGTGACATACCCTGTTATCGAGCAGGTTTTTGCCCGAGATTCTCCCGTTTTGTCATTTTGGCTGGGGCGGGTGTGTGCGTCAACCATCCTGGAGGGAGGATGTGTCCAGAAGTAACCTTGCGGCTTGAGCTACCAAAAGGGTAAGCGGGAAATTGGGCGATGAAAAAACGAAGGGGACAGGCTGGAGTACCTGTCCCCGGTGGATGCGGCCCCTCGTGCTCTAGACCGAGATGTTGAGGCCGGAATCCACGGTGGAAGCTGTGGCGGCGGTGGTGGAGGATCCGGAGCTGGTGGCGGAGGTGCCGAAGCCCATCTGCTGGAAATCCTGTTGCAACGTGCTGTAGGCGGCTTGCGCGGCGCTGAGATTGCCGGATTGCAGAGACGAGCCGAGTTCGCTGAAGAGGGTGGAAATAGCACTCTGCTGGCTGGAATTGGAATCCGAGTTAAAAGAGTGGTGGTGGTGATGATGATGAGTGCCGCCGGCGCCTTGTTGCGGGGCGGCTTGCTGGACGTCTTGCTGAACGGTGGCGAAGTCTGCCTGTGCAGCCGAGAGATTGCCGGATTGCAAGTCCTGGCCAAGTTGGTTTACGGCGGCGAGCAAGGGACTAGTAGTTTGGGCGCTGGCGGCCGTGGTTGCGGACGATGCCGTGGAGTTTTGTTGAGAACCGGGCAGAAGTTGCTGCAGCGCGGAAAAATCACTTTGCGCCTGAGAGAGATTGCCGGAAGACAAGTCCGAGCCGAGCTGCTGAAAGTCCTGCTTGATCTGCTGGAACTTGTTGTGAGGATTGGTTTGTGAACTGGATTGACCAGCGAGCTGCGTCAATAGGTTGAAAACGCTGCTGCTCAGAATGCCTGAAACCGCCATGCTTGCCTCCTAAGGTGTTGGGCCGATGCTGAAGTCTCCTGTCTTCCTACCGGCGAAGAAGCTATCGGCAGAAGAGCCAGGAACTTTAGGGCGAAAGCCGCGGACAGAAAAGAACTCGGACTTCGCCATGACCCAGAGGAAGGCAAGTAGGGGGCCAGAGAAAACATGAAGAACAGAAACAAGAAACGAAGAAGATAGAGGAGTTAAGAGAAAGAAAAATGCTTCGAGCGTCAATTCATATTGGAACAAGGCAAGAGTTGCCGATGGCTTCGCGAGAAACCGGCAAACTCTGCCTGCGGCTTTTTACTACGCCAAAAGCGCAGTGATACTCATTACATTGCGCGCGTTGCAGTCGGCTTAGGCCGTGTCAGCGGATTGCAACTGGAGGATGACGACTTCCGGATAGGTATCCACGCGCAGCGGAGGACCCCACGAACCGGCACCGTAGGAAGTGAAGATCTTGCAGAGCGCCAAGTCGTGAGAGACCGTGGACGAACTGGCGGTACATTCTTCTGGCGATCCAACTGTGTGGGAAGAATTGTCCACCATGCGTGTGGCCGGAAACCTGAAGAGAGATGCCCGCCTCCTCGGCAACAGCGGGGCGGTCAGGCGCGTGGGTGATCAGCACGCTGGCGCGGGATCGATCGATATTCATGCCAGCAAGGACAGAACGCATGTGCTCGGTGTGCGTGGCGTCGCGGTAGGGTACGCCGAGGAGCTGCAAACCGTTGAGATCAACCGTTTGCTTGTCGAGAATGTGCACACCCGCATTGCTGATGGCCGAGAGCAACGGGCGCGGATCGCGAAACTCTTCGTGATTGCCTTCGGAGAAGAAAGTACCGAGAGGCAGGCGAAGATTACGGAGAGGCGCGGTGGCACGGGCAGCGTCGATGGCGGTGCCGTCGAACAGGTCCCCGGCAATGATGGCGAATTCGGGTTTCTGTTGATTGATGATACGAACGATACGCGCGGCAAAACCACGGTTGCGGACATGGCCAAGATGAAGATCGCTGACCAAAGCAAAAGTGCGGTTGTGCCAGTACTTGGGAAGATTGTTCAGGCGAACTGTAACATGCTTCACGCGTGGGATTGCGGCGTTGATCAGGCCGTAAAGGCTGATGGCCAGAGCGCTGCCGAACAGGATCAACGCGGGAGATTTGATTGGCGACGGGAATTTTCAGAATGGCCGCAGCGGCGTAGAGCAACCAATACGCAATGGAAGCTAGAAACAAATAATTAAAAATGCCGAGCCAGACCGCGCCGATGATGTAAACGAAACGCACCCAGATGGCGGAGTAACGAAAAGCAAGGAGCGAGGCGGACAAGAAGACGGCCGCCAGGATGGCAAGAGTCAGGCCGAGCGCGAAGCGGGTTGAGGAATCGAAAGGGCCCCAAGCGGAGAGAATCGTCCGGAACAGGAAATAATGGGCGAGAAATAAGATGGATTGGAATACCAGCAGAAAGACAGCGAATCGCCTCAACATCCGGGTGGTCTCATCCTCCAGACTTCAAAAAACAGCGTTGTTATGGAGCCTAACATTGGATGTAGGGAAACGGGGAATGGACACGGCGCCGCGAAAAAAATCAGAGCAAATCAAGGCACAGTCCCTTCGCAACTGCTCAGGGCAAGCAAGAGTGGCTGTGCCACAACGTTACTACAGAGGGGCCGATCTAAAGATCGGCCCCTACATGTGCTATGGGACCACGGGCAGAACCAGAGCGGAAGGGTGCTGGGCGTCGTGGAGGATCGAGTTGATGGCGGTGGCCATTTTGGAGGAAGTGGCGGCGGTATCGCCGGTGTTGAGATTGCGGTCGAAGCGCGGGAAATTGCTGCTGGAGATTTCCAAGCGGATGCGATGTCCGGCTCGAAATAGATTGCTGGTGGCCCAAAGATCGATGGTAAGTGGATAGACCTTTCCGGGAGTGAGGGGCGTGGCGGATTCCTGCGAGTCGCGATATTTGGCGCGGAGAATTCCTTCGGTGAGGTTGATGGCGGAGCCGTCGGGAGAAACGTCGACGAGTTTGGCGGTGAAATCGGTGTCAACCGCGGAAGAGGAAGCGAAGAGGTCCAGATGCACAGGGCCGGTCACTTCGATATCGTGGTCGAGCGGCGGGGTGGTATAGATCAGCACGTCGTCGCGTTCTTCCAACTTGCTCTGGTTGTACGGACCGGCAGCGAGATGGTCACCGTCGCAACAGAGCGGTCCACCGATCGTGGGCACCGGCTTGGCGGGATCGTAGGTGAATTTGTCGGCAGGCTCGGAAGCTGGCGGAGTGGTGGAGAGAACGCCATCGCCCTTCGAAGAGTTCGCTGAAGCTTGCGCATGGAGAAAATATTTGGTGGATTTGGCGCGGGCAAGCGGCCAATCGTCTTCGAAGCGCCACTGATTCAGGCCCAGGACAAAAAGTTTGACTCGTTTGCCGTTGGCAAATTCGTTCTGCACGCCCTTGAATAGAAAATCGTACCAGTCGAGCGTGGCGTCAGCTTCTGAAAACTTTGCTGCTTCAGGGCCAAAATCGATTTCGCCAATCTTGCGGCCCTCGCCGGCGTGTCCCCCGATGATAACCAGTAAGTGCTGACCTTTGCGGGCTTCTTCGGTAGCGGCGTGAGTTTTCAGGCCGAGGTAATTGCGCAAACTGCCGCCGAGGAAAATGTCGTACCAAGCGGCGATATGCAGAGCGGGCACGGTGATGTCGGGATAGTGAGGTTCGATGCTGAGATGCTTCCAATAATCATCGTAAGAGGGATGGGCCAGCCAGTCGAGAAAGTAAGGAGCGAGCGCGGAAGTGGCAGTGCTGGCAGCGCCTGGCGTGGAGAGATTGAAGAGCGGATAAGCGGTGAGTGGCAGGACGTTCTCTCCAAGTCTGGCGTTGCTGGCCTTTTCGATTTGTCGATTGAGAGTGTCTTGTGCAAGGCCGGAGGTCCAGGATTCGCTGAACCACTGCTCGAAAGCGCCGCCCTGGTACGTCCAGCCATCGTGATAATTGCTTGCGGTAACTACGGGACAGATGCCTGCGAGATGGGGCGGATGGGTTGTAGCAGCGAGCATTTGCGTAGCGCCAACGTAGGAGCCGCCAAACATGCCGACCTTCCCGCTGGAGTACGGAAGCGCGGCGGCCCACTCCACGGTGTCATAGCCGTCTTCGGCTTCGTGAATGAATGTGTACCAATCCCCTTCGGAGGTAAAGCGGCCTCGAACATCCTGCAGGACGACGACATAGCCACGCGCGGCCGCCTTGTAACCGAATTCAATTCCCCATCCGAGCTTGTTGTAGGGGGTGCGCTGAAGCAGAACGGGGAATTTTCCGTCCGTGTCAGGGTGGTAGACATCCGCATAGAGGGTGACCCCGTCTCGCATTTTGACAGGGAGATTGCGATCGACTTTGACGGGGACGGACTGCGCGTGGAGAAACGCCGAGAAGAAAAGAGCGAACAAAACGAGCAGGGATGCGCGACGGAAGTGCGCGAGGTTCGATGTCATGGGAAGGGCTCCAGAGATTCTGTGAGGATGTTAACGCTTGTTAAGTGCGAAGTGGGAGAGAAAAGTGAAAGTCGGAAGAGTTTCAAATTGGTGAGGAGTTCGGCGCTGAGATGCGCTCGGGATGATGGTTGAGATCCTTCGGGTGCGAACGGCGCGCCCTCAGGATGACAAACTATTTTTGCATTGCGGGAGTTGGGACTGTTAACTGGGACTTTGATTTCAGCCATTTGGTCATGAGGTAGCGGTGATGATCGACGAAACCGCGACGGCGATAGAGTTCGATGGCAGGATTACCATGGGAAACTTCCAAGTGGAGAGTTTGCGCGCCGGCTTCGAACGAGGCGTGTTCAGCGAGTTCGAGAAGAAGAGTGGCAATTCCCTGCCCTCGATACTCAGGCGCGACGAATAGTTCATCAACCCACGCACCTTTGCCGTGATATTCCAAGCTGAAATCAAAACAGATGGCGAGGTAGGCGACGGGTGCTTGTCCATCACGGGCAATAAGAACCAAACCGAAAGCCGGATTGTGAAAGAGTTCGGACAGATTTTTCTTGACGATGGGTTCGTTGAAGGTCTCATCCCAAGGGTCGTCGGCCTGCATTCGGCGCATTAAGAGGAGCAGCGGCTCAAGATCGGCGATGACGGCACGTTCGACGGAAATCGGCATGGCAATAAACTCAAGACGTCTATTTCGACCCGCCGGATTGGCCGGAGGCGACTTGGCGGCGGACCTCGTCAAGCCAGTTGATGACTACCGTAGGCTCAGGGTTAAGGTCCTGTTTCTCGCCCTCGAACTGGAAGGCCACAATGTGCTGGCCGTCTGCCGAAACGTCAAACCCGGTATACGGGAACCGCATAGCGATGTGCGAACAAACCAGTTGCGGCTTGCCGGCGACTAATGAACCTTTGTCCACAGTGTAACTGACTGCAAAGATTTGCGAGCCCTTGGTGTAAAAAAGTTCATGAGTGGTTTTCGACCAGCGTGGTTCTGCGCCACCATCGGTGGAAATCTGCCACTTGCCCCCCGATTGAGGGAACGGGACGACGTATACCTGCGGTGGGCCGGAATCGGCAGAACTGTAGGCGATCCAGTGTCCATCCGGAGAAAACTCGGGCTCTGCAAGACTGGCGGATTTTCCGCGAGAGACATCCGCAACCAATTTAGGTTCGCCAGCTTTGCCATTTTCATCGTAGTGCATCGTCCACGCATCGCAGCAGGCTCCATCGACTTCCGAGAGGCGCAAAAACGCCAAAGTCTTGCCATCCGGTGACCAGGAAGATGGGTAGGCACTCTGAGGGCTCTCTGGCGTAAGCGGCATTTCGTCGCCAGAACCATCAGCACGACGGCGATAAATTCGCTCCCCGGTACCCATAGCGGAAGCGGTTGTGTAGGAATAGGTCAGGTACTGGCCGTCGGGCGTCCAGATGGGAAAGTTCGCGGTTCCGGTCTTGAGCGTCAGGGGAGAAGTGGTTCCGCGGACGGTGTCGTGAATCCAGACACCGCCAACTCCCTTTTGAAAGGCGATCTTTTTGCCATCAGGAGAGATGCGCGGCGAAGTGGCGTCTGGTTCGCTCTTCAGGAGAACCTGTGCCTGGCCTTTGCGGTCGATGAGCACGAGATTTAGATTTTGTTTGGATGTGGAACCGGCCATGTAGACGGCCATGCCGTTGTCCGCAACGCTAAGTTGAACGCCACCATTGGAGATATCGAAGTCGATGCCCGGCAAGACGGGGACGGCGGTGCCGGTGAGCTTCAAGGCTTTGGCGTCGAACGGCGCAACGAAGAGCGTGCCCTGCGAGCAATAGGCAAGATAACCTCCGGGAAGATAGCGGCCGAAGGAAGCATTTTCGACGAGCACTTTTGCTTCGCCGGTTGCAAGCGAAGCCACCTGTACAGTGGCCTGGCCAAAGAAATTGTTGTTAGAAGAAGCAGTGAACAAAATGGCTTTGCCGCCGGGAAGAAATTGCGGCCAGCGATGAGTGGTTTCCAGCGCGCGCCGCATTCAGGTGGGTCACTTCTTGTGGAGTTCCCCCCGCCGCCGGGACACGATAAAGCGCACTGGTAAATTTTGTAGGGGTAGACGATGGTGTCGTCTTCGCCCCAGGTCCCACCGCGATAGCCGGAAACGGTTGCCAAGGTGATCGGAGCGCCACCATGTACGGAGACCTTTTTCAACTTTCCATCGCCAAAAAAGCCAATCCATTGGCCATCGGGAGAGAAGAAGGGAGCCGCGGCACCGCCGATATTCTCTAGAGTAGCCAGAACGGCGGGAGACGACTTGTCCAATTCGCGGATGAACATCTCGCCGACGGTTGAGCCTGCTTCTTCCACCACATAGGCGATACGCGAACCATCGGGAGAGATGGCGAAGGCCGTTCCGTTATCCGAAGCGAGCTTTTGGTTGGAAGGAAGATAAAAACTCAGCTCGATGGGTGTATGAGAAGCAGTGCGAGGATTGGCGGGAACCAAGAGCCAGGATAAGCAAAGCAGCGGCGAGCGCGGCGGTCACGGCCCAGGGCAACAAACGCTTCCACGCGGGAGTTGGCGGTGGCACCAGAACTGCTTGCTGCGGCGCGGCCGTAGGATCAGGCGCGCCAGAGAGAACTTCCTCAATGGCGATGCGCGCGTCGCCGATGGCTTGCAAGCGCTGGCGCGAATCTTTCTGCAAGCAACGCTGGATCAGGACGCGGATTCTGGCCGATGTATTTGCAGGAAGCAGCGAATAATCGGGCTGCTCTTTGATGATGGCCGCGAGGGTATCGGAAACGGTTTCGCCGCTGAAGGCCATTTTGCCAGTAAGCATCTCGTAAAGCAGGCAGCCGAAGGCCCAGATGTCGGCGCGACGATCCGCCGGTTTGCCCCGCGCCTGTTCAGGCGACATATACGCGGCAGTGCCGAGGATCATGCCCGCCTGAGTGGCCATGCGGCTCATGGTGGGGGAGCTGCCAATATCGATGGGCATCATTTCGTTTTCGAGTGCTTTGGCCAGGCCGAAATCGAGAACTTTGGCGATGCCTTCCGGAGTCACCTTCACATTTGCCGGCTTCAGGTCGCGATGGACGATGCCGCGTTCGTGAGCGTACTCGAGCGCTTCGCAGATCTGTTTGGCGATCGGCAGCGTTTCGTCAGAGGGGATTGGTCCGATTTTGATGACGGTCGGCCAGCGTCGGCCCTTCCACCAGTTCCATGACCAGAGCGTGGGTGCTACCCGAGTCTTCCAGGCCGTAGATGGCGGCGATGTTGGGATGATTGAGAGCGGCGAGAACTTTCGCTTCGCGGCTGAAGCGAGCGAGTCGATCGGAGTCGACGGCGACGGAGGATGGAAGAACTTTGAGAGCTACTTCCCTGCCAAGTTTACTGTCGCGCGAACGGTAAACCTCACCCATCCCGCCGACACCGAGAAGCGAAGCAACTTCATAGGGACCAATTCTTGTACCAGAGGTTAAGGGCATGAGCAGTGGGAATTATAAGGGGATAGCGTCGCAGCAGCAAAATATATCCGGCGAATTGTGCAGAAGCGCAGGACAGCAGGAGGAAGAAATTCAGGCGGAGAAAGGAACAAGCGGGGAGTTCCGAATCGGAACTAACCGCTCGAGAAATGGTCAAGAAGTCACAAGGATAGCACCATTTATTGATAGAATATTATTATTTACTTGACAACTACAAACCATGGCCGTAGGTTCACTTCGATACTTCTCTCCGCAGATTTCGCTCGGCAGTGCAAAGGACATCGCGATGCCACGCTCACTCTTGGACCAAGAAGAAATGGAGACACGGGCCGAGTTGGAGGCAGTCATTCAGTATGTGCAATCGCTCCACGCGATCATTGGAGCGATGATGGCAGATATTGCAGCGATACGAAACACGGTGTTCGACGACCGGGAGAGCATGGAAAGCTATCAAAGTAATCTGAAATTGACGCTGGAAGCGGCACGACCTGCGATTGAGGAAGCCATGTCGGCGTATGAAGAGTTTGTTAAAGACATCGGCGATGCACCACAATGGCAAAACTGAAAAAGGATCCAGGCAACAAGGTGAACTGAGAAACGCAGTGTCGCTCAGGAGAAAGCCATGGAAACAAGAATGGTCAAGGCCCTTGTGATTGGCGATGGAGCGCGAACACCTTCGTCTTTGATACAGCACCTGGAACAACGAAAGTGCAGTTGCGAATCGGCGAACTGCTATGCGGACGCGGGAACTCTGCTGGAGAGGACGAGATACGATCTGGTGCTGAGCCCGATGAGAATCGGGGGCAGCAGCGTGTTCAATCTAATGGACAGGCTGAAGGGCTCCGTCACGACGGTATTTTATTTTGTAGCGATGGAACAAGGTTGCTGGTGGCTTCCGGCGATGAGCCGTGGGCAATTCAGTTTTGGCGGCAGCGCGTACCGCCCGAGTGAGTTCCTTCCCATACTGGACAAGACGATCGACGAGATTCGAATGGATGAAGAGATATTGGCGGTTGAAAAAAGCTGGGCGAAGCATTCGCATCCGATAGAACGAGATGCGCAGAGTTGTGCTCAGAAATAGCTAGCTGAAACAGCCAGACCGATGGGATTGCGCAAAAACCTCGCCTACTCCCAAAATCAGTCCTGGCCACTCTGGGGTTGTTCTAAAAGGGCAAGCGAATGTGGTGAACGCAAAGGCGGTAGCTTGGCCCGCTGAATGCCAGAAGCAAGACCGAGTTGTTTGAAAGTCCAGATGGTGTACCAGTTGAAATCGATTTGGTGCCACTTGAGGCCATGACGCGCGGAGACGGGAAAAGCATGGTGATTGTTATGCCAACCGTCGCCGAAGGTCAGCAGAGCGATCCACAAACTGTTGGTGGACAGGTCGCGGGTCTTGTAGGGACGCGAACCCCAGATGTGCGTGGCGGAATTGACGAGAAAAGTGGCGTGAAGTCCGAACACCGTGCGGAAGAAAACGCCCCAGAGCAGGAATGGCCAGCCACCGATGGCAAAAAGCAGAACTCCCAAAACGAGAGTAGGAACGAAATGATATTCGGTGATCCAGACATGGAATTTGTCCGCCGCTAAATCGGGGACGTAGCGGTCGATCGTGTCCGCATCCTGGCGCAGAGCATTGCCCACCAAAATCCAGCCCATGTGAGACCACCATTTGCCATCTCGGGGAGAGTGCGGGTCGCCCTCCACATCCGTGAATTGGTGATGCATGCGATGAGTGGCCACCCAAAGGAGCGGTCCGCCTTCGACCGCGGTGACGGCACAGATCGTCAGAGCATACTCGAACCACTTCGGCGTTTTAAAGCTGCGATGGGTGAGCAGGCGGTGATAGCAGATCCCTGCACCAAGGCCGCAGGTTACCCAATACAAGAAGATGGCGACGAAAAAAGCCGGCCAGGTGAAGAAAAAGAGGGCTACGACTGCGCCGGCGTGAAGTAGAAGCATGAACGAAGCGATGAGCCAGTTGAACTTTTTGTTGCCAGGACCATTGTCGCGTGAAGTGTTGAAACGTAAGGGCCGCATAAGAGAGAAGTGGGTTCCGTGAGTAGTGTGCAGGAAGAGGGAGAAGAAAAGTGTGCGAAACTGCACACTTTTCAATCTAGGGCACAGATAGGCTGGTGCAGTGGAGGCCAAACACTGCCAGGGTGGAAAGGAGCGTGATAGAGTGCGTCCGGGTGGATGGTCAAGGGGGCGATAACGATGGAGCGGCGAGTTTTTCTAAATGTTGCGGCGGGTAGCGCGGCGACGTTGGCATTGGATCCTTTTGCGTTAGCCGGCGAACAGGAGCGTAAGATTCCTGTGGCTTATCCGGATCCCGCGATTGAAGTGCTGGACCCTCGATTTGAAAAATACCGGCAAGGCAATGCGGCGGTCGAGAGGCTGTACACGGGGACGAGATGGGCAGAGGGGCCGGTGTGGTTCGGCGACGGCCGCTATCTGCTGTTCAGCGACATTCCCAACAATCGAATGCTGCGGTGGCTGGAAGATACGGGAGAAGTGAGCGTATTTCGCAGCCCGTCGAATTACAGCAATGGAAACATTCGCGATCGCCAGGGCCGGCTGCTGACCTGCGAGCATGATTCGCGGCGAGTAACGCGGACGGAATACGACGGCACGATCACGGTGTTGATGGACAGCTTTCAGGGCAAAAAGCTGAACGCGCCCAACGATATTGTGGTGCATTCGGATGGAGCGATCTGGTTTACCGACCCGGGTTACGGGATCATGTCGAACTACGAAGGACACAAAGCCGCGTTTGAATTGCCTGCCAACGTGTATCGACTGGATCCGAATTCGCGTGAAGCCACAGTGGTAGTTAGCGAGATGGATAAGCCGAACGGCTTGTGTTTTTCGCCCGACGAGAAAAAGCTCTACATCGTTGACACCGGAGTGCCAAAGAAAGCCGGCGACCCAATGCCGATTCGCGTTTACGACGTAGAAGATGGCCGGCGGCTGAAGAACGGGCGCATGTTTGTGGATATGGGGCACGGATTGTCGGATGGAATTCGATGCGACGTGGACGGAAACGTCTGGTCGGCGGCGGGATGGGGCGACGAGAAATTCAATGGAGTGCATGTGTTCGCGCCCGACGGTAAGTTGATCGGAAAGATTCATCTGCCAGAGACTTGCGCAAACCTCTGTTTTGGCGGCGCGAAGAAGAACAGACTGTTCATGGCCGCGAGCCAGTCACTCTATGCGCTGTATGTGGGTACGGAAGGAGCGGCAATCTGAGGATTGTGGAAGAACGGGTGAATGGGTTGTACATCACGTCTTAAATTCTCGACGGCGGCTATAGTTTTAGCGGTCGCAAACGCAAACAGGTAATGATCGGCGAATTCCTGCAATGCGAAGCAAGTGCGGTGCTGAAAAATTCAGGAGTTGGAGTGACAGGGGAGCGGGAAGATGCTAACGAAGGTAAATCGGTGGTTGTGCGTTTTGGTGGCTATGCTGGCGGTTGGCTTGACTTGTCGTGGACAGGCGGTTCCGGAAGAAAAGGCGGATGAAGCGCGCATTGATAAATTGCTGCAGCAGATGACGCTGGAAGAGAAGATGAATTTGATCCGCGGCGGAGTCGAAGATGCCAACGAATACCAGGGGCAGGCAGGATACTTGCCGGGAGTGCCGAGACTGCATGTTCCTTCGCTACGATTTGCGGATGGACCTCCCGGATTGTTGACACGCGTTCCCGCGCAGGCAGAGACGGCAACGATGGGTGTGGCCGCCACGTTCAGTCACGAAAGATGCACTGGCCAACGGAGTTGTGATTGGGCGAGAAGCGCGTTCGCTGGGAATCGATGTGGTGCTGCAACCGTTCGTCAACATCGATCGCGATATTACTTTCTCTCGTGGGTACAACACGTTTGGTGAAGACCCGCTGCTGACGGGATGGATGGGAGCGGCGGAGATTCGTGGTGCGCAATCGCAGGGAGTGATGGCGCAAGTGAAGCACTACGTCGCGTACGATACAAATTCGTTCAATGTGTTTGTGGACCAGCAGACGCTGCACGAGGTTTATGTAGCGCCGTTTGACGAAGCGGTGAAGGCGGGAGTTTCGTCGGTCATGTGCTCCTATAACCACGTGAACGGCCCATTTGCGTGCGGAAATGCGGACACGTTGAAAACGGTGCTGAAGGGCGAGTTGGGATTCAAGGGTTTCGTGACTTCAGACTGGGGAGCGGTGCACAGCGTATCGTTTATCAACAACGGGCTGGACATGGAGATGCCAGGAACGATTTCTCCCGATAGTCCATTCGCGGCGATGATGCATACCTTCTTTGCCACAGGTCCGGCGAGCAGCGCTCCGCCCACAAAGCTGAATGAAGCGGTGCTGGCGGGAATGCTTGGCGGAGTGATTCCCGAGGAGCCAAAACCGAAAGAAGGAATGCTGGCGCACTTTCCGCGCGATAACGACAACAAAGTGATGCGCGAAGCGCTGCAAGACGGAACGGTGACGGAAGCCACCGTGACTGCGGCGGCACGACGAGTGCTCTACGAAATCGACCGGTTCGGCTATCTCGACGGGAAGCAAAAGCACAACGTCACGCCCCAAGACTTCGAACAGAACGCGGAAGTCATCCGGAGAACGGCCGAAGACGCGGCGGTATTGCTGAAGAACGAGCAAGCTCTGCCATTGAAGGCAAGCGATCTTTCCTCGCTGGCGTTGATCGGACCAACCGCAGGACAAGTTGCCGCTATCGGCGAGTTCGGTGAGCGATCGGGCGGAGTAGTCTCTCGCCAAATTGGTCCGCTGGAGGCATTGAAGAAAACCGCGACCGACGCGCGCATTACCTTTGCCGTCGATGACGATATGACTGGAACGCCGATTGATGCGGCGCTGCTTTCTCACGACGGCAAGCCGGGCTTACTGCGCAGCGACGACGCCGGGCATACCTCGGTGGATGCCCAACTGGATTTCACTCTGAGCAACCAGAAAGCGCTGGCGGCCAATGGAGTCTATACGTGGAAGGGCACGCTGACGGTTCCGAGCGATGGCGATTACTGGATTTATCTACAAGTGCTGGGAGCGCGAGGAATACTCGCGATCGATGGGAAGGACGTTGGCAGAACTGGCGCAACAAAAGGAACGGTCCACGGAGACATTCAATACGCCACGCAGGACAATGGCCTGCCTACCGTCGATGGATTGGACAACGTGCGCCGCGCGATGCAACTGAAGGCCGGGCCGCACCAAATCAGCGTAGAGATCAGCGGAGATACTTCCAGTGCTCCGGAGCAGGTTCGGCTGAACTGGGTGACGCCGGAACAGCGCAAGCGCAACCATCAGGCAGCGATTGACGCGGCGAAAAACGCGCACACCGCCGTGGTATTCCTTTGGACGCGTGGCAAGCCGGTTTTCGGACTACCGGGCGAACAGGACAAATTGGTGGAGGAGATTGCCGCGGTCAATGCCAACACAATTGTGGTGTTGAACGTCAGCCAACCCGTGGCAATGCCGTGGTTGGGCAAAGTGAAAGCGGTGTTGCAGATGTGGTGGCCCGGAGATGAGGGCGGATGGGCGACCGCCAATGTCCTGTTGGGAAAAGCGAATCCGGCGGGACGATTGCCGTTTACCTGGGCCAAGCGGTTGGAAGATTATCCGGCAACCGATCCCGCGCATCCGGAACGCTCCGAGGAAGGCGTGGACGGTAAGACGACTTTTTCGGAGGGCGTGGACATCGGGTACCGGTGGTTCGACAAGCAGAAAATCGATCCGCTCTTTCCGTTTGGATTTGGACTTTCCTACAGCAGCTTCCGCTACTCTGATTTGAAGGTGGCGCCTGCGGCAGACAAAGGTCTGGACGTTACTGTAAGCATTGCAAACGCGGGTAAGGTTGTTGGGGATGAAGTGCCGCAAGTTTACCTTGATGCTCCAGAACAACGGCCCGCGGGCGTGCAGTTCGCGGTGAGGACATTAGCGGCATTCGATCGCATTACCCTGCAGCCAGGAGAAACAAAAGCGGTCACGCTGCATATATTTCCGCGCAGCCTGGAATATTGGTCCACGACCGAGAATCGTTGGGTCAGGGCGGACGGACGCCGAGTCAGCGTAGGAGGATCCTCGCGCGATCTGAAATTGACGGCAAATTCTCGTTAGGCCGGGTGAGTGAGTGTAAATAAGGTCAAGACTCTCCCAGAGGCGTGATAGCCATCACAGCGATTTTCGTTAAATAGGTCCAGCGTCTCACTGTAATACACGCATTCTGCGCAGATGGGTCTGCGGGCCCTCCAACCGCGCTTAGGCCAGGAATTCGGACCCCCGCGCTCGCCGTTCCGCGAGCATACATCACGACAACTTAAATGGAGGACAGCATGCTGCACCTCGATACCGGCAATACCGGTTTCATGATCTTGTGCACCAGTCTGGTCATGTTGATGACGCCCGGGCTGGCGTTTTTTTATGGGGGGTTGGTTGGCCGCAAGAACGTTCTGGCCATCATGATCCAGAGTTTTGTGTCGATGGGCTGGACGACGGTGTTGTGGTATGCGTATGGATATTCGTTGTGCTTCAGTGGGGATTGGCACGGAGTAGTGGGCGACCTTCACAACGCATTTCTGCGGGGGATCGACCTGAGCACGGCTTCGCCAAACGTCACGATACCCGCGTTGGTCTTCATCGCCTATCAAATGATGTTTGCGATTATTACGCCTGCGCTGATTTCCGGGGCGTTCACAAATCGCGTGTCGTTTAAAGCGTACATGCTGTTTCTGACTGGCTGGCTGACCTTCGTGTACTTCCCATTCGTGCACATGATTTGGGGTGGTGGATTCCTGCAGCAATGGGGTGTGAAAGACTTCGCGGGCGGAATCGTAGTGCACAACATCGCGGGGATGGCGGCGCTGGCAAGCGTGCTATATGTGGGCAAGAGGCGCGTAGCGGATCGCGGCCCGCACAGCATTCCATTGGTCGCACTGGGTACAGGGTTGTTGTGGTTCGGGTGGTACGGGTTCAATGCGGGTAGCGAAATGCGTGTGGATTCGGTGACCGCCGTGGCGTTTCTGAATACCGACGTGGCGGCTTCTTTCGCCGCGATAGCCTGGCTGATGGTGGCCTGGCTGAATGAGAAAAAGCCGAAGTTCCTGGGATTGTTGACCGGCGCTGTGGCGGGATTGGCCACCATTACGCCCGCAGCGGGATATGTTTCACCGACAACGGCAGTGATCATCGGAATGGTATCAGGCGTGGTGTGCTACTACGCCGTGGAAATGAAGAACAAGCTGCACTGGGACGATGCGCTGGACGTATGGGGAGTTCACGGCGTCGGAGGATTCCTGGGAATCATCATGCTGGGGATTTTCGCCACGAAGCAGTTCAATCCTGAAGGCGCGAATGGATTGCTGGCTGGCGACCCAATCTTCCTGTTGAAAGAAGTAACCGCCGTGGTGTTCTCGTCGGTCTGGGCGTTCACATTCACGTATGCAATGTTGCGAATCATCGACATGTTCACGCCTGTGAAAGTAACTGAACTTTCAGAAGAGATGGGATTGGACGAATCGCAACTGGGCGAGCACGCCTACGAGACGGTTGCCGATTAATCAGCGGCCTTTGCTTTTGCCGTGGGGGCTGTGGAAGCCGAGCGGCGAAAAATAATCACAACAACAACTTCGGATGGGGTGTCGGCGCCACCGCGCCTGCCAGGAACATACTGCCACTGGCGGGCGGCGGCGACCGCGCTTGGAGTTAGAGATTCCACGCCGCGAACAACTTCGATGGAACTAACCTGACCGGTTGCATCAATTTTTTCATAGAGTATGACGCTGCCCTCAGTCTGCTTCGTCAAGGAGGTATCGGGCTCAGGAGTGGCGACGGGGCGAGCAGCCTGCTCCAAGACATCCGCGGAAGTTACCGGATGATCTTGGGTTTTTTGCTGATGCGTGGAGGAAAACGGATCGGTGAATTGAAAGACGATGCCGATTCTGGAGTCGGCTGCTTTGTCAGCAGAGCGGGCTGGCCGAAACGTCCAGGACTGAATCGCGGACAGAGTTTTCTCAAGGAACGGATTCTCTCCCCTGACAATTTGAATGTCTTCGAGCCGGCCATGACTCTCGACGCGTGCATCGAGAACAACAGTTGCTCCGAAAAAACTGTTGGCCGGATACGGAGCGGCTACCAGAGAAAGTGGAACGGGTGCGGATTCCTGGTTCGCGTTGCCAAGGTTGGAATCGGTTTGCGTGGAGGATACGGAAACGCCGTGCCATGTAATTCCCTTTTGCACCAGCAACGCGATCGCATAGTGAATGGGCACGACGGCTCCCAAACCGGCTGATTGTGAATGGGCGGCATTTGCTTGTGCGATGGGACCTCCATGCAGCCAGCGGCCTTCGACCAGACCCACCACTTCTTGCGATTTTGGGGAGATGACCGGCGCGCCACTGTCACCGAGAAGAATATCGTGAGTGAAGAGGAAGATTTCGGTTTCGGGCCGGCCTTTGTCGAGTTGCGTGAAACGGTAGTCAACGCACCGCGCCGGGGGAACGATCCTCGCGCAGCGCGTCGAAAGAATATGGATTGCGAAGTCGCGACGGGCGCAGAGCATCAGCAAGCACATCCTGAGAAAGTTCCGGGCGTTCGGTGGCCAGGCGCAGAAAATCGACGCGGTATTTTCCTTCGAATGGATTTGGGGTGGCTTGCAAGATGGCAACATCGTGATCGTTGTCCACGGCAATTACAGTGGCCTTCATTAAACGCGGCGGGGCCATAGGGAGTTGAAGCAACAGATAAGGTTGCGAATCGTGAAGCTGACTCAAGACGTGCGCCGCCGTGATGAGGTATCCCTCTTTGTTAATGAAAAATCCGTTGCCGTAAAAAATGTAGTGGTATCCGCGCGCGGAGGGAGATTCATCGACAGGATAGACGATGGGGCAAACCGCTGCGGAAAGCGGCAGGTCCGTTCCCCGCTGGTCGTTCGACCGCGCGGACTGGCGTTGAGCACACCAGCAGCGCGAGACTCGCGAGAGTAGCTCCAGCCGGCTTTCGGAAACGCTCTCATCACATGGCCTTTTCCCACTGCTTTCCTGTATCAACCAGCATAAACGTTGGGAATGACAGCGCAATTGACCGTTGGGACAGGATTGCTTAATGGAATGGATTTTGGCAAAAACCCGGATGGGTTGCGGCCTGCTTTTGTGGAGGAAAAAGGGCTGGAAAGAGCGCAATAGAGAGACTGGCGAGCACTAGGTGTCGATGAGTCGATCTAAGCCAAAGTTCCAAATTTTCTGCATGGTGTAGAGACCGCCAAAGAGCAAAGCAATCGAGGCAAAAACCAACGTAAATAGTGACAAAACAGCCAGCAATTCCCATACGAAATATTGACGCACGGCGAAGAATGCAACTAGTGCCCGCAAAATCCAAGCATGCTTGAAATTCTTGACTTTCATCACGTTTGGGCCTTTTGACTTGTGAATTTGATGAACGGAGAACCCTGTTTCAGCTTGTTAATTTCTTACGTCAACATTAGAAGCTACCGTGGGCTGCAGGCCTATCGTGCGGTGGGGTAACGAGGATTCCCCATTGGTGGAAGAAGCCCGGCATGAGTATTAGTATGAGATTCGATTTGCGAGGGAGCGGGAGAACCGGGGGTGACGACGTGGGAACAATTCTAAGAGCGGGACAGTGTATTTTCGGGATCGCGATTGCGGCGTTCGGTGTAGAAAACTTTTTTTGTGCGCACTTGGGGCTGACAGTTCGCGGTGTTCCGTGGTATCCCGCGAACTCCGTTCTTGGATACCTGGCGGGGATCGCCCTTCTCGCGGCTGGGTTGAGCATCTTTGCGAATTGGCGAGCGCGGACAACGGCAATCCTGCTGGGAATCTTCTTTCTGCTGCTAGTGCTAATTCCGGAGACCGGCAGAGTCATATCGGCCCCAAAAGACCTGGGCATTCGGACTGTTTTCTTCGAGACAATGTCAATGGGCGCGGCGGCACTTACGTTAGCTTCGACTTTGCGAAAACGAAATTCCGACGAGCGCGGCGAGAATCTGCTGGATAAGTTTTTGGCTTTGGGTCCTTACCTGTTTGGTATTTCGCTGGTGGTCTTCGGAAGCACCCATTTTCTGATTCTTGGTTTCATCGCCAGCCTGGTGCCGGCGTGGATGCACGCGGGAATGTTCTGGGCGTATTTCACAGGGTTTGCCCTGGTGGCGGCAGGGATCAGCATAGTGACGAAATGGCTGGACCAACTGGCGGCGACCTTGATTGGAATGATGTTTTTTCTATGGTTTGTGTTGCTGCATGCGCCCAGAGTTGTGAATGCCTTTCGAATGCATAAACCCGGCGCGCCGGACGAGTGGTCGAGCGCGTTTATCGCGTTTGGGATGTGCGGCGGAGCGTGGATCTGCGGCTGGTACGCGCGTCAGCGGCGACATCAGGTTAAACAGTGAATGCCCAGGCATTGTCCGAGACGATTCCGCATTGACCTGCGAACAAGAAAGATGGGTAATGATGCGTGGAGGCGTTTGACGGGCCAAAGATCGAAGTAATTTCATTCGTCGTTATCTTAGGTGGAGGCGGATCGTGAACGAAGTGCGAAGAGTTATGATGTTAGCGGTTATTGTATGGCTTGCGCTTTTGGCGAGCGGACCGTCTGCCCTCGGACAGGCAGGCGCTGCAAAGTTTGCGCCGCCCGACGTGGCCAGCGCGACGGATATTACCTATCCTCCGAATACGACAACGATCGGAATGGTGTCGTTTATGTTGAGCCTGGATAGCGGCGGTAACTTGCAAAACATGCAGGTGATCGCGGATACCCCACCATTGACGGCAGCAGCACAAGCCAGTGTGCAGAAGTGGACATTTAAAGCGGCGAAAGCAAATGGGAGTGGCGTCGCGGCCTACCTGCCGGTGAGCGTGGTTTTCAATCCCTACAATCCTAGCGGCACTTCGCTGGGAAATGGTGCGTTGACGCCGCCACCGGTGCTGTCACCGACCGGAGACCAATATCTCGCACCGCAAATTCGGTTGGCGTCTTGCGCGTTTTATCCAACCAACACGCTGATCAATGGAACGGTGGTTTTATCGGTCAGCGTGGATACGTCGGGCCATGTGTCCAAAGTGAAGGTCGTCCATGGCGTGCAGCCATTGAGTGATGCGGCCGTAGAGGCAGTAATGCAGTGGGGATTCCAACCCGCGACGCGCAAGGGGCAGTTGGTGGCGGGGAAAATCTGTATTGCCTTCGTGTTTCAACGAAACCTGAACTAAAAAGAGGGGAGGCCCCCTCGAGCCGATAGCGACACCCAACCCCACGAGGCGGTCGGCACCAAGCCGGTTTTGGGCGAATTCCGCGCTCCGTTCGACCAAAATTGCGGAAACGCCAAAGGGTAGGATATTCCCCAGAGATAGCGACCCAGCTCTAGTACTAGCGCCCCCAGCTAGGAGAATGACCTAATCCAATTGTTATCAGGTGAATAGTCGGTAAGACTTAGTAAAGAACTAAGTTTTCCTCCATACATTGACTTTCCTCAGCCCTCCCGCCAAACTCCCGCCCACTTGACGCGAGGAGCCCATCGCTTGCATTGCCAAGTAGCCATCTCGAACGAAAAAGAATTCCAGCAGTGGCTCCAAAAAGCGCTGGCGCATGAACGAGAGCGTCTGGCGGCAGAGATCGATAGCCGCGATTCAGCAGGACGCAGTTCGCCAAGAAATGACAAGTTTGCGGTAACGGCAGAATTATTGAGTTCAGAAGGAGGCAGGGGATGAATAGCAACACGAGCCACGGATTTGCGGTGCGACTCTCACGATTTGCAATGGTGATTGCAGGGCTTCTGACCGCGTGCATCTGGCAAAGTGCGGACGTGGTCCAAGCTCAGACGCCGAATCAGATTACGGATGCAAGTACGCCGAAAGCGATGACCACGAACAACACAGGGTCGAACTCGACGTATGTCTTGAACGCCGACTCGTCTATCAACGTCCTCCAGAATACGGGGCTTGTTTCCGGCGGTGGATGCGGGCCGATCCTGCCCAATGGTGAGACTGTCTATACTGCTGCGCTCGCTTACGATCCCTCCAGCAGCAGGCTCTATGCGGCAATCGTAGCGGATTCATCCTCGGGCAGTTTCAGTGGGGGCACGCTGCTCACCTATGTCACCTTCAGTGGTAACGGAACGTGTACGCCGGGCGTGACGCAGCAACTGGGGACCACGAATGCGGCAAGCGTGGAATTGGCCTTGGACACGAAACAAGGGAATGTCTACGTACTTTCGTCCTTTGAAGGCGGGAATATCGACGTCCTAAACCCCGTGAGCATTGCGGCGCTGGGAACGTACACCATCACTACTTACTTTGCGCAGCCCGGCACTCTTCCGCAGGTTAATCTGGATTATTCGGCGACCTATGGTCCCATCGTGGTTGACCCAACCACACATCGGGTGTACATCAACGATTTCGGCTCGGCCACGAATTTGCCGCCAGGCTTGAACCCCTCTCCTGGCTTCTTCGTTTACGATCCAAACCAAAGCGCGACAGTAATCAACAACATACAGCATGTCGCCGGCTACCAGACGTCGCCAACCACGACGGCGTTATTCAGTGCGCAGGCGCTGCTGGTCGACAATGCAGGCAATCTAATCCTCGTCAACCAGAACACTTCGATCTCCAACAACCAGGGTGCCACTTACCAGTCCACCCCTTTCACGATTCTTCACACAACCGCTGCGGGTTTCAGTTTCTTCGCCAATACCAAGACCGGGCCCCTCGGTTCCTCTCCAAGCGTCTACATTCAGCCGGGCACCTCCGGAATCACCTTGTACGGACCAGGCAGCAACGCCTCGATCCTGAATTTTTCGGCGACCGGTGGAGCAGATATCGACACGGCGCACGGAATAATCTACCGCTACGCCTATGACGCATCGTCGTCAAATGCGTTCAGCGCCGCAGCCGTTCAAGATACCGGCGCGCTGGTCAGCTTTAATCTAACGACATTGAAAGACACCCAGTTGACGAGTAACAACCTTCCGTTGGCGAACCTTTATCCGAGTTCAAGCACTGGTGCGTGGAATCAGTTGACGTTTAATCCGGCAAGCAACAGTGTGACTCTGTACACGCGCGGGCGCTGTGGGAGTATCCAACTCTCTGGGGTGCAATCCAATTTCTGTTGCACAGGTTTTGGGAGGAGGCTCGACCTATTCTCAGATTGGCCCTCCTGCGACAAATTTGACGTCTGGCTACGTGTACGACACGCAAACGGTTTATCCCAACACCAGCCTTTACTATGTCGCGCCCCCCAGTACCTGCGTCGTCGCGGCGCTTGATATCACCCCGACTTCCCTGCCAAACGGCGTTGCTGGCCAATCCTACGGGCCGATTACTTTCACGGCCACAGGCGGTTCATCTCCCGTAACGTTCGGATCCTCCGGGCTTCCTCAGGGAATGTCGCTTTCAACTTCAGGGGTCCTCTCGGGTCCACCACAGCAAATTGGTCCATTCCAAGTTAACGTCACAGCAACGGACACGCAGGGAGACCAGGGCAGCGCGATCATCCCCCTCAATATCAGTTGCCCGACCATCACCGTTGGACCCAGCCAGATTCCCAGCGCCGTGCAGGGCGTTCCCTATAGCGTCACGTTTACGCAATCCGGTGGCATCGGCAACATCTCCTTCGCTGCCTATGGACCATTCCCGAGCGGCATCAGTTTCAATGGCAATGTGCTTTCAGGAACTACTAGCGCGGCTGTGGGCGCATTCCAGATCGGCGTTCAGGTAACGGATGGAAACGGCTGCAAATCCATCAACACATTTTTCATGCTGAACGTAGTTGCGCCCAAATTCACGATCGCTCCAGCAGGACCATCTGGCTCTCCAAGTTGTTCGCAACCCGGTCCGGGCTTCCCCTTCGGCGTAGTGCCTGAGTTGACAATCGGCGGCACACAGTATTTCCTGGTGCAACTCAACCTTGTAAATATTGGCAACGTCACCGTGAATGCGAACCTCACATCAGCTTCGCTTGGAGGCTTTCAACCGGCCAATACCTCGTTACCGGGAACTTCGCCTTTACCGATCATATTCAACAATCCTGGAACGGTCTTCGCTCCTGGCGCGTGCGTTTCGATTAGTTTGTACTACCCGGCCACCGACTACAGTTCGGTCAGCGTGCCTGGCGGATACACGGAAGTAAACGTTCCACAAATTCTGCATTTACAGGGCACATTCGCCGCTTCACCAACCCTAACACCGAATTACTCAGGAGGTTGGAGTCTCACCGACAAACTGGTGGAACTCAGCACCAACCTTTGCTGCAGCGCAACCGGTACGGGTCCTGCCGGCACTTCGGGAACGCCCGGCATCCCCGCCACTTCGATTGGAACAAGTCCAAACCCATAGAGAATGCGACTGTCATTTTTTAAGAACTGATTTGCTCGTTGTAACAGGAGGAAGTAATGAATCGAATACGAATGATTACCTTGCTGGTGGCGCTGGCAGCGATATTGCTGCTGCACCCAGTGGCAAAGGCGGATAGTCTCGACGTCGTGTTGACGAATCAGAATCCCACGGTAGCTGAGGGCACAACCGTGGTGCAGTTCTTCGGGACGATCGCCAATCCATCGTTGACCGACACGGTCTATTTGAACAGTGACTCCAGTTCCTACGACACGGGGATTACAGTAGATGATACGCCTCTCGTGTTTAGCGGGCTGAACTACCTCGACCCGTACACGATAACGACAAACCCGTTTGAGATTTTCGACGTGGATCTCACTCCGGGCCTTGGCCCTGGAACGTACTCAGGAGTGTTCAGCATTCTGGGGGGCGCAGACGGTGGGAACTACACCGCATTCGACGATCTCGCCGATGTGAATTTCTCGGTGACGGTCGCCAGCCCCGTTACTACCACTCCGGAACCAGGAACTATCGTCTTGTTGCTCTCCGCGCTGGCGATGTTTCTGCTTTTCTCACGACGCTTGAAGTTGCTGAATTCGTAGACTTGCAGTCGAGCCGTCCTTGAAGTTTTGGCGCCACGGAAATCCCCCTGGGGACTCCGTGGCTTTTTGTCTGCTTAGGGATAGTGCGCGTATAAATTGACCAAAGAACTGCCGCCGGTGCGGCTGGCTCCAAACTACGCGTGAAAAATATTCTTGTTCAGGAAGTCGTTGCGGAATTTTCCCTGCGGATCGAATTGGGTCGCGAGTTCGATGAACTCGGGCATTTTCTTGTGCAGTGTCTTTAACCTCTCTGGCGAAACGGTAAAAAGTTTTCCCCAGTGCGGTTTTGCATCAAACGGCGCTAATTCCCTTTCAATTACGGGCAAGAGTTTGCTGACCGCGGGCCAGTCGGGCTTCCAGGTGAAATGAATGGTCACGCAATCCTGCTGGTAGCAGGGGCTCATCCACAATTGATCCGCTGCGATGGCGCGAATTTCGGTGATGAGCAGCGAAGGGCCAACCTGATCGCGAAGCCGTTCGACGGCCAGAATGGCTTCGACAGCGTGCTGGCGCGGCACGAAGTACTCGGACTGCAATTCTTTGCCTGCGCTCGGCGTGAATCCCATGCGGAAGTGTGGCAACCGTTCATACCACGGACCGGGCACGCCCATCTGCTCGGTGCAATTCTCGGCGGAAAGTTCAGCGATGGGGTGAAGGTTGCGAGTGGCAAGTTTCGCGCCGAAAAATTCGGGAGTGGCGTGGAAGGCCGGTCCCTGATCATCTCGGCACTTCAACCAAACTTCGTTGAGTCGTTGTTTTTGCCAGTCGGTGAACAGGCTGACGCTGTAAGCGCTGGACTCGATGGCGTCGAAATGCTCTTTGACGGCGCTGAGCGGAAGATTTTCGTAAACGTACTGGCGCATCTTGTAGGTGGGCTGAATATCGAGCGTGACGCTGGTGATCACCCCAAGCGCGCCAAGTCCGACGACCGCACCACGGAAACGCTCGCCATCGCGATCGCGCGAAAGTTTCAGAGTGTCACCGGAAGCGGTGACGAATTCCAGCGCATTGACGGCGGTAGATAGATTGCCATTTTTCTCGCCAGAGCCGTGCGTCGCGGTGGTACACGCGCCGGCGACGGAAATATGCGGCAGCGAGGCCAGGTTGTGCAGCGCAAAGCCCTTGCTGTCCAGATAGGGCGAGAGTTGGCCGTAGGTGATGCCTGCGGCGACGGTAGCGGTGCGCGCAACCGGGTCGATGGAGATCACTTCGCTCATCGGCTTCAGCGAAAGAAAACAATCCTTGCTGTCCGCGATGTTGTTGAAGCAATGGCGGGTGCCGAGCACCTTCAGTTTGCTTTCCTTTTTGACGTAGTCCTTCACCTCTTGCATGGAGACGGCGGTATACAGCTTGTCGGTACTGAATTCCAGATTGCCGGCCCAGTTTTTGAGTTTTTCGGCGGCAGCGCGGGCCAGCGCGCGAGGCGCATAGGAAGAAGCCATCGCGGCGGTGAGGAGTTTTAGGAATGAGCGCTTATTCATTTGAGAAGACCTCGGTGTATTCGAAGATGCAGCCGAAGTGGACACTATATACGCGGTGGCGGTCGACGGGCATTAATTTTATGGGCGTTGCGTTGGTCGCGAAATGCGCCCGCCTCAGAAGGCGGCCACTACAAAAGGCGGGCGGCATAAAGCCGCCCCTACGAAGATGCGTCTGGATTGACAGGGGCGGCAAGAATCTTGAAGATGGACGGCGTGACGGAAACTCTTAGCCAGCGGCTTTCGGAAATTGTGCTGCCTGACGCGTTCGGGCAGGAAATCCGGCTGGGCTCCTTGTGGGAGAGCAAGCCGGCGGTGATTGTTTTTCTGCGGCACTATGGATGAATCTTCTGCCGCGAGCACGTCGCGCAGTTGCGCGAACATGAGCAAGCTTTCAAAGACAGAGGAGCGTCCCTGGCAGCCATCAGTCTGGGCGACCGGAATTACGCGCGCATTTTTCAGGAAGAAACGGGAATCGACTTTCCCTTATTGATTGATGAGAAAGCGCGCAGGCGTATCAGGTCGCCGAGTTAGGCGTGGCGAATCTGTTCCACATTTTGCGGCGCGACAATTTCCAGAGCCGTAAGCGGGCCAGCGCGGCGGGACATCGGCAGCATAAACTCGGGAAGAATCCGTTCCAGCTTGGTGGCAGCTTTATATTTGGACCGGGGAATGTGGATCGGTTCGCACACCTGAGCAAGACATTCGGCGATAATGCCAGTCCCGCTAAGTTACTGGCGGCGTTGGACTAACCTCCGAATATTTAACGCCGAAATCGCGACTAAAAAACTAACTCAAGAAAAAGCCCCATCCTCGAAAGGCGAGAGTGGGGCACCCTGCTGCGGATGAGTCGCAGATTATTCTTTTGCTGGTTCGACGGCGCCGGGCATTACACCTTTAAGCGGGCGCGCTACGTTGCTTATCCAACTCCGGATGCGGGAGCGGTTTGCGCGGAAGCATCTGGTCGCGCTGCGCGGCGTTGTAAACGAAGATGGCTTCAACGGCCGCGGCTTGCGCGAGGTCATCGGCTTGCAAGCGCTCGTACGTGTCCATGTTGGAGTGATGAGTGCGCGAGCCGTAGTCGAGCGGATCCTGGATAAATTGAAAGCCGGGAACGCCAACAGCGTCGAAAGATTCATGATCGGTGCCACCGGTATCTTTCACGGTGATGGTGGTGACGCCGAGATCCTTTAGCGGAGCAATCCATTGCGCGAAGATGGGACCGATAGCCGCGTTTTCCTGAAGGTAAATTCCGCGAACCCGGCCGCTGCCATTGTCCAAATTAAAATAAGCGGAAATTTTCTGAAACTCGGGCTTGTACTGAATCGGGCCAGCCGGATCGCGGTCGTACTCAGTGACGAGAAGTTGATCCGGCTCGGTGGAGCGCGGAATTTCTCCGAAGTGCTGTTTGACGTAACCGTTGGAGCCGAACAGTCCCTGCTCTTCTCCGGTCCACAGGCCTATGCGGATGGTGCGGCGGGGCTTCACGTGCAGCGCGTTGAGGATGCGCATGACTTCCAGCGCGACGACCGTGCCCGCGCCATTGTCTGTCGCGCCGGTGGCGGAGGCCCATGAATCCAGGTGTCCACCGACCATCACAATTTCATCCTTAAGCTTGGGATCGGTGCCGGGAATTTCGGCGATAGTGTCAAAACCGTGTTCGTGATCGCCGGTGAATTTCGTGTCGATGTCGAGTTCGAGCGTGACAGGCACGTTGGCCTTCAGCAGGCGGTACACCCGGCCATAATTTTCGATGGCGGTAACCGCAACAGGCAAAGCGTTGGCGTGTTCGCGCTGGTAGACGAGCCAGCCGAAGCCCGCGCCGGAATCGTCAAAAATTGTGCCGCCCGAGCCGCCATTGTTTCTGCCGTCGCGGCTGGGAGTGATGACCGCAATCGCTCCTTCCTGGGCGAGGAACTTGCTGACCTTTTCGCGGAACGCCAGGCGTTTGAGATATCCCGCGAAAGTAAAGTTCTGATTCGGCGCCGCGGTCGGATACTCCTCAATTTTCTTCAATTCGGCATCGTCGTCGCGGGTGAAAAGAGGCTTGTCGACTGGTTTGACATCGCGCATGTCGCCAAAGAAAACAATTTTGCCAGAGAGCTTGCCTTTGTACTTGTCGAAGTCCTTCTCTTCCTTGATGTCAACCCATACGGCCGATCCCGTGACCGCACCCTTGGTGGCCGGAGACCACGGAGCAGCCTGCGCGATGAACACGGCGATATCAGGCGAAGTCATGCGCACCCAGGTGTTGAGCTGTTGCCAGCCCATGCCGAACTCGCCCCAGTCTTCCAGGTGGGCGTTGGAGCAGCCCATGGCGGTCAGTTGGTCGCGGGTCCATTCGTTGGCGCGTTTGAGATTGGGTGAGCCGGTGAGGCGCGGGCCGATGCCGTCCATCAGGCCGGAAGCGTAATCCATCACGTGAGTGTGGCTGATGGCTTCTTCGCGAATGCAGTTGATACATGGTGAGATCGAGAGATTCCGTGACAGGTTGCGGCAATTCGTAGGAGGGCCGCGCCGGTTCCTGCGCGGCATCTTTTTTCTTTTGCGCGCAGGCAAAGAACGGTAGCGACAGGGATACAAAAAGCAGGGTTGCAGAAACGATCGAAATTCTTGGACGCATCAATGATTCCTTTTCGTGTGATGTAAATAGTCGAAAGGAGCATAGCAAGGGCGGGTGCCAATCGCCAAGCCAAGCGAAAGAGAGAATTAGCGGTGAACGAAATAAGGACGCAGGCTGAGCCAGAGCGCGACGGCTTGTAACGCGGCCGCGCTGAGGAACGCGATAACGCTGGTGTTGCGCTTTGTGGTGGAAGCTTCGCTAAAGGAAAGCAGCGCGCCGAACAGGCACCACGCTCCGATAATGACCGTCAGCACAATCTCTATTTTGGAAAAATCTCCGGTGATGAGATGGGCGACGCCGAAAAGGTGCAGCCAAATCAGGACCATGATTACCAGCCAGAAGATGAAGATGGCCAGCGATGCGGCCGGGCCCCAGGAAGCACTGCGGCTGACGGCCATGAGTGCGATGCAGGCGGGCAGAACCTGAATGGCGTGGCGAAGAGGCGTCCCGCCAATGAAACCGACCAGTACAAGCCCGAGGATGACTCCCATGAGGCAGCGAAGGACGGGACTGGTTGTCGGGGGCATGTGTTCTCCGGTTGAATCCGAGATGCGGGTTCTAAGTGCTTAAAACGCTGCCGCTGCTGCGGTGCAACACGCGTCGTGCGGCGGATTTTTGTAAATGATAATATAGAAAGGTCAAGGGGGCGACACGGTTTCGACGGAAGCTGTCGCGTCTCGAAGGCATGCCGGGGCCCACCCGCCCGTAACAGGATGGAAACTAGAACTGCCAACAACAACTTGGCACTTGCTGCTTAATTAATTAAGCGCAACGCTTCCCTGGGCTTTGCTCACGGGCCCAGTCAGAAGCGTCACACAGTGAGCTGGCCTGAACCTTTCGGTCCGTAAGGTTTGGGCGAGAACCATCGGACTAGCCGGCTGCGTTTCTTGCTCATTCTGAGCGCGGAAGGCGAAACCAACTGAACTGAGCTAAGCATGTAGGCTTCGTGGCGTAGCGCTTTTCGGACGGGGGTTCGACTCCCCCCGCCTCCACCATTTTTAAATTTTTGTCTTCAGTTCCCGAATTTGGGCGAATCTCACTTAGCCGGTACATCAGATTACTTCCGGTTTGCGCGAGATCAGGCGTCTTTTCCCAAGGACGCTTTGAAGGCGAAGAGCGCCTCGCCCGGGATCAGCCGAATCGTTTGAACATCCTGAAAGCCTGCCTGATGCAATTGGCCGATGAGTTCGTCCTTGGCGGGCAGTCTCCCGCCAGTCGCTGTTGCCGCACCCCAAAGATTAAGAACTTCCACTCCCAGGCTCCCTCCGTGACAACATGTGACCAGCAATAAGAAGCGCGCTTCCGCCGTCAAAATATACTGATCATTTCGATTTTGGGATTCCTGGTGCTTGGCGTCCTGATATCAGCAATCAGCCCACAAACCACTGGCCATTCCATGAGCGCCGGTAAGACTACCGCGAAAGTCGTAAAAAGACACAATCTGTGATTTGGAAGAGGCAATCGACGTGAAGTGAATTCAATGCCATCCCAAATTCAACTACAACTTAAATATTTTTTCCATCAGCAACCATTTTTCGCCTTGCTTGGCTCCTGGCAGGGCTTGTTGAAACGTCCACATCAGCATCTCCCACTCTTGCACTTTCGGATTTTCCTGGTCGGCTTTCTGTTTTGCCTGGAACGAGAAACTCTCATTCACTTCCATGATCATGAACATCCGCGTGCCGAGGAGATAGATTTCCATGTCTTCGATTCCGGAGTCACGGATGCTTTTTTTGATTTCCGGCCAGACATGTTGGTGGAATCGCTTGTATTCCGCGATTAGCTGTTCGTCCTGCTTCAGATCCAATGTCAGGCAATATCGTCGCGACATCGGCCCTCCCCGCCGGGCGATCTGGCTGTCCGGCATCCTCAGCCTATCGCAGCTATCGGTTGCCTCGACAGATATCTTTGCGATTTAGTCGTGGCAGAGGATTACTTTACAGGATCCGCTGGTTTGGCAGGCTCGGCAGGCTTCGCCGCCTTCAGCTTTGCCAGGGAATCGTCCACGCGCTTTTTGAAGTCACCTGCGTCATCGTGGGCAAGACCGCGATAAGCGGACTGCACGGTCATCTCGCAACTGGTGCCCTGCGCGCTCAACGCGACGGAATTGGTGCGCTGGCGGAGAGAATTTCCGACTGTGTAAGAAGCGGTCATTGCGGCGTCGTCAGAAGCGATGAGGATGTAGTTGCTCATGTGCAGCGTGTCCTTAACCGCGGGCCACAGTTCGCTGCAAGAAACGGGATAGGTGTCTTTGTGAGCGTTGGCGAATGCAGGCGCCGCAAGAATTACCAGAAGTAACGCTGCAACAACCGACTTGATCATGACGTGCTCCCTTGTAAAGATGTAGCTCGTGAATCGCTACTCGAAATCCAACATTTCATTTCCGCGATCGAATCTACCAGGTGAATCTGGAGGCCCCATTTTGCAACGGGGCCTCAGACCAGTTCGCGTTCCTACTTCTGGAAGATGCTAATGCTCGGTGAAGTATCAGTGCTGCTTATGCAGACGAATTCCGTCGAGCTCACCACCATACAACTGGAATCACCGTGAGAACTGGTGACCAGAGCGGTGCCGTAGGTTGTCGAGTCCCAAACGTAAGTCGCGCTGAGCGGTTGATCCGAGGTCAAATAGCCCTGACCCGCAGTGGTACTTGAGCCAGCAATATTGCCGTTGCTGTCCAGTGCGACGACCCCGACGTTGCCGTGCCCGCCCTCATCGATCAGCGGAATTTTGCCAAACATGTAGCTGCCGGCCTGGGAGGCAAAGGTGAAGGTGGTTTGGGTCTGCGCTTCTATCCAGCCCCATTCCGCGTTGCCTGGGGATATTTCAGCAGCGAGGTTTGTGCCATAGAAGTAGAGATAGCCTGTGCCACCATTCGCAGCGACGGTGGCGCGGCCCGGATGGCTGGAGTCAAACGTAACGGTGACCGCACCGAGGCCATGGTCAACCTTGTAGGTGCCGCTATCGTTCGCAAAGCTAGCGTTCATCGTGGCACCGCTCGTGCCGTTTCCAGTTCCTTGAAGGACTTTAGTATACAAACCGCTCACGCTGGTGCCGGTGAAATCGAAACCTTGCATATAGAGCACGAACGGTCCCGTGAGATTTGCGTTGGAATAGGAACTCTGTTGCTGCTTGCGCAGTTCCCCTGCCTCAGTTCCCTCCTGAGCAGTAATGTTGAGCATAACGGCGCGGTTGGCGTCGATGATGTAAACGACCCAATTTCTCGCACTGCTGCCAGCCGGTGTGAACGTAGCGGTGAGGCGTCCGGTAGTCGAATCCGGAGCCGTATAAGTGCCCGTGCACGTGTCGCTCTCCACTTGGTCCGAGCCATCGGCATAGTCAATGTAGCAGTTGGTATAGCTTCCACTGGAAGCGCTAAGGCGACCCACACTTGCGCTCGGAATTTTAGCGCTATCTTCGCCGCGGAAATTCCACACGAAGCTGTTGCCATTGAGTGTGCTGGAAGTAAATGCGCCAGTCGTGGCCAGGTAGCAATTGCCAGTGCCATGTTGGCCGGAGGGCGATGAACCTGCGTCGCCGATTTCGACTCGACGGAATTGCTGAGCGACCGGTCCGGCGACGTTGCTGAGCGCAATCGCCCACTGGTTGGTAACTATCCCTGCCACACTGGTCAGCGTTCCCACGTCGTCGGTGCCGACAGAATAGGTGCCGGTTAATGTTCCGTGCAAAGCTCCGATGGAGAAGTCAGTGCCGTTGGTGTCCCAACTGCCACTGGTGATATTGCCGTTGCCGTCGAGGACGATGCTGGAAATGTCCGCCCAACGCGATTGGTCGCTGTCCTTAAAGCCTTCTGACAGGCAAACGTACCGCCCTGACAAATAGCTGTTGTGTGCGCCTGCGCTTAGTATCGTGATCGTCAGACTTGCCGAAGTGGCCGAATCAGCCGGCGTAGCAGAGTCTGTCACCTTTACCGTAAAGCTCTCAGTAACGGCATCCGCCGCGACAGTGCCGATAATCTGGCCGCTGGCGTTCAGAGTCAAACCATCGGGAAGAATCCCGGTGACCGGAGTCGCAACCCAGCTATAAGGCGGAACACCACCGGATGCCGTCAGCGTCGCGAGGGGCGTGGAAGTCGTGTAGGCCGTACCGATCGTAGCGTTGGGTATTTGGGAAGACGTTGAAGTAACCGCTAGAGGTTGCGCCGGAGCGATCGAGACAGTGAAAGGCTGCGTGCCGTTCTGAGCGGGATTGCTAGAGTCGACTACTTCAATAGTAAAAGCAACATTGCTCTGGACCGTGGTGGGCGTGCCACTGATCGTAGCGGTCGTGCCGTTGTAGGTGAGACCCAAGCCGGCAGGAAGTGCGCCAACACTGACGTTCCAGGTATAGGGCGACAGTCCATGCGTTACCGTGAGCGTCTGACTATAGACCGTTCCGACGCTTCCGTTTGGCAGAGTCGTAGGCGCAATCGTTGGCGCCGCAGGCAAATTAATCAGGATGCTCAGTGCCTTCGTAGCTGTTTGCGGTGGAGTGCTCTTGTCTGCCACTTGCACGGTGAATGGAATCGTGCCGTTTGGACCCGTAGGCGTTCCACTGATCGTTCCGGAAGAGCTGATCGTGAGACCCGCTGGCAAACTTCCGATGCTAATGCTGAAGGTCAAGGTGCCCAAGCCTCCCGTCGCTGAAACCGTTTGGCTATAAGCGGTGCCTTCAACTCCTGCCGGGAGCGTCGTTGTGCTGATTGAAGGAGGAGCAGGCAAATTGATCGCGATACTGAGCGCTTGCGTAGTTGACTGAACGGGATTACTGGAGTCAGTCACCTTAATCGTGAATGGCGACGTGCCATTCGGCCCGGTGGGAGTTCCCGAAATTAATCCCGTCGCGCTCATCGTCAACCCGGCCGGCAAGGTTCCCACGCTGACGCTGTACGTCAATTTTCCATAACCAGTGGCCGCGAGCTGTTGACTGTACGACGAACCCTCCGTGCCTGCGGGAAGCGTGGTGGTCGTGATTGCCGGAGCTGGCGGCAAATTAACGACGATGCTCAGCGCTTGCGTTGCCGACTGCGTTGGATTGCTGGAATCGGTCACTTTGACTGTGAACGGCGATGTGCCGTTTGGCCCGGTAGCTGATCCTGAAATCAGTCCGGCGGCGCTCATGGTCAATCCGGGCGGCAATGTTCCGACGCTGGTGGTGAAAGTCAGTGGCGCCAACCCAGTGGCTGCAATCTGCTGACTGTACGCTGTTCCTTCCGTGTCTGCAGGCAATGTCGCTGTAGTAATGGCTGGAGCTGCGGGCAAATTGATCACGATACTCAACGCCTGTGTCGCTGTCTGCGGTGTCACGGTGCTGCCGTCGGTCACCTTAATTGTGAAATTTGCAGTGGTGTTCGGACCGGTCGGAGTTCCGCTGATGGTGCCCGAGGTACTCAAGGTCAAACCCGCGGGCAAAGTTCCAGCGCTCACGGTAAATGCCAAAGTACCCGCGCCACCGGTTTTCGCGATCGCCTGGCTATAAGCAGCGCCTTCCGTACCGGCTGGCAAGGAGTTTGTGGTGATAGCGGGCACTGCCGTGATGGTGATCGTAAGGGTAGCGGTCTTCGTCGCGTCGGTCACCGATGTGGCGGTGATGACCGCTGTTCCTACGGCGCCATTGGCGTTGTATGTAACGCCAGTGGTCGTGGGACTGGTGAGTGCACCGGGACCACTGGTCAAGGTCCAACCCACGCCTGCGTTTGCCTTGTCGTTGGCAACCGTCGCCGCGATGTTCACGGTTTGTCCCTGGTCCATTGCCTGGGTCGCGCCGGTTGATAATGTAATTGCAACGGGCTTTGAAGATCCCGAGGAGCAACCTGCTAGAAAAAGAATTCCAATCAGAAGAGCTGCTTTAACAGTTTGTCCAAACACACTTCTACCGTTAAATCGAGTGGGGCTGATCATTTCGAGTGTCCTTATCCGGGCTTAGCGGAGCTTCAGCTTGATTGAATTACCGAGTCTGAAGCCTGGCCCATATCCTTGCCGGCTCTCGTGGCCGGTGTTATCATCTGCCGTTACATTGGTTTAAGTTCCTTCACCAGGCAAGTGCCCTGATGGGAATCGTCAGGCCAGTTCATGCCACTGCACTCGACGGATCCAGTAAAACCGGAAAAGAGTGACCGGGGAGGCCGTCTTGACTCTTGGAAAGAAATCGCGGCCTACCTGGGCCGGGGCGAGAGAACTGTAAAACGTTGGGAAAGTGATCGAGGACTTCCCGCCTATCGCGTGCCCGGTGGGGGCCGTGCTTGCGTGTACGCTTACACAGCCGAGCTGGATGAGTGGCTGGGTTCCCAGAAAGTCCACGGGTTAGAAACTTCAGGCGATTCGGCCGCAAAAGTTCCCCCTGCTGTCAGTCCTAAAATAATTGAACTTCCGGGGGAAGGCCTCGGATTGACAATCGCGCCAGACCCCAAAGTTTCCGCTGGGCCATCAAAGTTACGCGACTATGGGATGCTGACGCTCTCCGGCCTGCTGGTGGTGGGCATCGTCGTTCTGCTTTTCTATCTTGCGAGTCTGGGAGACCTCAACGGACGCATTTCAGCCAGCTTGCGTTCTCTTTTGACACAGGAGCGGTCCGGTTCCAATCGTTCCCAAACCTCCGGGAATCCTGACTCGGAAATACAGCAGGCTCACGAGCTGTACCTCAAAGGCCGCTTTGCCTGGAATCAGAGGACTCCCGATAGCCTGAATCGCGCTTTGGATTACTTCACTCAGTCGATTGTTCACGATCCGGCCAACGCCCAGGCCTACGCCGGATTGGCAGACACGTACCTGCTGCTCCGTGAGTACACCACGATGCCGGAAAACGAAGCCTATGCTCGCGCGATCGCCGCCGCCAGGAAGGCCGTTGAGCTCGACGATTCCCTTGCGGAGGCCCATCGCGCACTGGCCTTTGCGCTGACGAACGGCAACTGGGATTTTGTGAACGGCGAGAGGGAATTTCGCCGCGCGATCCAATTGAATCCATCGGACCCGCTGTCTCGCCTGTGGTACGCCAATTCGTTTGCGTCCCCGGGCCGTTTTCGCGAATGCCTGGAGGAAATCAACCGGGCCCAAGAGCTTGATCCAACATCGCATGCGGTCCTTGCAGATAAGGGAATGATGCTGTTTAAGACAGGAAAGAAGGAAGAAGCCATCGAGGTCCTGAGAGAGGTGGAACACACCGATCCGGAATTCCGCTCTCCCCATTTCTATCTCATGCTCATCGGATTTTGGTTACACGATTATCCCACCTACCTGGCAGAAGGCGAACAAGCCGCGCATTCTGTGAATGATCCGGTGTTGAAAGACACGCTGACGGCGGCCCGCGAGGGATATGCGCAAGGTGGCGAGCGCGGATTATTGCGAAGATTGTACGTGGCGCAAAAGGGCTATTACGCGGCGGGAAAACTCTCCGGATCAATTCTGGCGCACACGTGCGTCCAGATGGGCAAGAAAGACGAAGCTCTACAAATCATGAAAGAGGAATACACGCAACATAGCGCCGTTTTTCTGGCCTATTTGTCGGACCCTGACTTACTTACATTGAAAGACGATCCGCGTTATAAGGAGCTGGTGAAGAAGATTAATTTCCCCACCTCTGGCCTGGAAGTAACTCCAAACACTCTGGCCATTGCAACCCATCCGCCTTCGCAGCTTTCGCCTTCATCGCATTAATCTAAGAAAAAAAAGAACAACCGGTTCAGTTTGCTGGGGAACTTGAATACCTGGGGAGCAAAAGATTCAAGACCGCAGCGAAACCCAAGACTGCCGCGAGAATAATCAACAGCGTCACGTAGGAACCGGTAGAATCGAATGCCCGCCCCAGTATCACCGGACCAATCGCTCCCGCGGCGGCGTAAAAAGTCCAAGTAAGCCCGTACAGCGTGGAAAAGGCGCGCAAACCGAAATAACGCGTTAGCAGGTACGGAGTAATGGCAGCTTCACCTCCCGCGCCGATGCCAATGAGCGCGGCAGCCACGCAACCAGCGGAAAAACTGTTCGCTCGAGCGAGCAGGAAAATTCCGGACGCGGTAATCAAGCTCACAACCAGGGCGACGCGCGCGCCAAAAAATCGATCGAGCAACCAGCCGACACCTACTCTCCCGATTAAGCTGGAACCTCCCAGCACGGAAGCGCATAACGCGGCAGCTTTCGGGGTGATTCCGCGGTCGGTCAGCAATGCGGATAATTGGGTGATCGCTCCGTTCATGCTGATGGAGCTTACGAAAAGCACGGCGACGATAATCCAGAAGACATAGGAGCGCAGCCCTTGCTGCCACGTCAGTCCGGAATGGGTCACCGTGGCGGACTCGTGCCGCAGCGCACCGCGCTCGCGTACATAGCGCCAACTCAATGGCAGCCCCAGCACGATGGCCACGCAACCTAGCGAAAGATAGGCTGCCCTCCAGCCGTCCCGGCTGATAATTCCTTGAGCGACAACTGGCAGAATCATGGCGCCCAAACCTGCGCCCACCATCACCAAAGCCAGCGCCATTCCCAAGCGCTTCTGAAACCAGCTTGAAATGGAACGCGAATAGGCAAGATGAGCGGCACCGTTTCCGACCATGCCGATCACGATGCAGGTCACGTAGAACTGCCATAACTGTGAGTGCAAATAGGCCAGCGAGAGAATCGCCAGGCAATACACCGTCATACACGGAAGAATGATGCGGCGAGGTCCGAAGCGGTCGATCAACCGTCCCAATAGAGGAGAAATCAACCCCAGGGTAATCGCGGCAAATCCGAAGCCGAGCGAAATAGCCGCGCGGTTCCAGCCGAACTCGGCGCTCAGCGGCTTCACAAATACCGCGAAGGTATAAACGAACAGCGAGCCGAAACCGGCCATCACACCAAGGCACGCCGCCAGAACAACGCGCCAGCCGTAATAGTGGAAATCAAATTCGGTTGGCTCAGGCGTCGGCGCTTTGGTCTGTGATTCGTTCACCAATTCCCCCGTATTTTCTATCTTAAGGACGTCGTTCTTGTTCGAGAATGTCACGGCGTCATGGCACCATTTCTGCCATAGGCACACTTTCGCATTATCTTGGCGAGAATCGGCCTTCAGAGCCTATGGGGAATGGAGCTTCAAGTCAGTAGTATTTTCGTAGTATCACCGTTCGGCAGGCCGGGAATAGTGATTCCACTTATCCCGCAAGGGTAAGTTCCATGATCAGGACACGGTAAGAGCCCTTGCCAGCCGGAAACAGGCCAACTCCGGTTTGGACAAAACCAAAACGTTTGTAGAACTGGATCGCATGGGCATTGCTGTCTTGGACTTCGAGCCAAATTTTTCCTGAGTTTCTTTCCTTGGCAAACCTCAACACGTCCTCCAGTAACCTCTTCCCTAACCCGTTCCCGTGAAAGCGGTGGAAGACGTAGAGCCGCTTCAGTTCAAACGAAGCAAAAGATTTATCGCGGCCGTCGGCAACAGCGACCGCGTACCCAACAGGGCATCTTCCAATGACCGTCTCAGCAATCCATGCGCGCATGTGCTCGCTACGCACGATTTCGCTGAAAACTTTAACCGATGATTCGGCGTTCGCATGCATAACGAGGTCTTCGCCATCCGCGAATCCCGCATATGTTTCCAGACTGGTGCCTTGTGCGATCAGGGAAAGTGCGCTTTCATCGCCGGGACTGCAAAGTCTGGTGTTGAATTCCATTTTTTCTACCCTTGATGGCTGGAGCTTGCAGTATAGATTCTCGTTTTGTCCGTAGGCAACTTCCAAGCAACGCGTGGGAGCGCTTTAAGGATCGGAGCAACCGGCTTATAATTTCCGCGCACCGTAAAGTCGGTCGCGGTCGGTCTGACGTTTCACAAAAGGGAGTGGTTACAGAGCCATATGGAACTTGGACGCATTCGCGCCATCTTTCGCTACCCCGTTAAGTCTATGGCCGGCGAATTACTGGAAACTGTGGGGCTTAGTTGGCATGGCATTGAGGGCGATCGTCGATTCGCATTTCGCCGGCTCGCTGACAAAAGTGGGTTCCCATGGCTAACGGCCAGCAAATTACCGCAGTTGCTCCTCTATAAACCATTTGGGCGCGACAGCAACTCTGCTGAATCACTTCCAACCCACATTCGTACCCCGGAAGGGAAAGAGTACGAACTCCACAGCGACCACCTACGAGAGGAAATCTCCCGCTGCTACGGCAGCGCGGTCGAACTCATGAATCTCAAGCATGGCATCTTCGACGAAGCATGTATCTCAATCATCGGCCTTGGCACAGTGCATGGTATCCAGCGCGAATCAGGCCGAGACGTTGACCTCCGTAGATTTCGACCAAACGTTGTGATCGAAACCAAGAGTGCGGAGCCTTTTGAGGAAGACAGTTGGGTGGGCCGTACGTTGATGTTTGGTGAGGGCGACAGCAATGCCGCTGTCAAAATTACTCTGCGGGATGAGCGATGCGTCATGGTCAATCTCGACCCAGATACGGTCGAACGGGCGCCTGAAGTGATGAAGACTATTGTTCGTATGAACGGGAATTGTGCGGGCGTATACGGAACGGTAGTCCGTGCGGGCGAACTTCGAGTCGGTCAAGTCGTAACCTGCAAATAAGATGCCCTCGGCGATCTACGATGACCGCAATTCGGCTTACTCTGCGAGCGCCAAACCCAATTTTTTCAAAAGCTTGTGTCCGTCTGTAGCTTTAAAAGCCCATAAGAAGATGCCACAATATTTGTATAACCAGAGGGTTGTGGTCGACATCTTTTTACAATGCGTGAGGCTTGGTTCATAACCACTGTCGAACAGCCCCCTGTGACTGAGGGTCCAGGTCATCCAGTTGTTCCGCGTGTGCCATGGCACTTTCATGCAGCGCTAACAAACCAAATACAATAAAATTTCAGTCCCGACGCATCTAAATGGAATGAGTAAGTGAGCAGCAGTACCGGGGTTTTGCAAATAAAGGCGATGAACGGCAAGAGAATTTACACGCGATGCTCTCCTGGGAAGTGGCTTTGGCTGATCGTAGTGCTCCTGCTCAGCTGCACGCCGGCCTGCTCGCGGCTGGTTTCCGCCGCACAGTCTTCAGAAAACATTGCTATCGAGACACCGAGCATGCGTTCGGCTGCTGCCCAACAGCAAGCTTCGTCGCAACCGACTGGAAAAATCAGCGGGAAGGTCGTGGATCAAACCAGCGTCATCATCGTGGGCGCCACGGTGAAGCTATCGCGCGAAGGTAACTCCACTGCGCAGGAAATAATAACCGACGAGGAAGGCAAATTTTATTTTTTCAATGTGACGCCGGGCGCGTTTCACCTGACATTTTCTTATCCTGGTCTTGCGACTCGCGATGTTTCGGATAATCTCGATCCGGGGCAATCCTATGTCACGCCGTTGATCATGCTATCGGTCGCCACGCAAGCCACGGAGGTCCATGTAGCGCTGACACCGGAAGAAGTGGCGACGGCTGAAGTGAAAGAGCAGGAAAAGCAGCGCGTGTTGGGCATCATCCCGAATTTCTACGTCACCTATTCTCCGCACCCGGTTCCACTCACAACGAAGTTGAAATTTGAGCTGGCATGGAAATCTTCCACCGATCCGTTCACTTTCGTTGCGGTTGGAATGGTCGCTGGCTTCGCACAGGCCGGCGATCAGTGGGGCGCATACGGACAAGGCATGCAGGGTTACGCCAAGCGTTACGGCGCAACGTACGCGGACGTTGTTACCGGCACGTTCATTGGCGGGGCCATACTTCCTTCGCTCCTGAAACAAGACCCCCGCTACTTCTATAGGGGAACCGGAACCAAAAAATCCAGGATTCTCTACGCCCTGGGGAATTCTGTCATCTGCAAAGGCGACAACGGAAAATGGCAGCCAAATTATTCCAGCGTCTTAGGCAATCTTGCCGCGGGCGGAATCGCTAATCTTTATTATCCGGCCAATGATCGCAATACCGCCGGAGCCATCTTCTCGACAGCTTTTATTCGTATGGGTGAGATGGCGGTTGCCAACATCTTTCAGGAGTTTATCGTTCCCAAGCTGACGCCAAATCTTCCCACACGAGCCCCTCAAGCCAACGATCCTCCGACCTTCTGATCAGGTGGACACGCAGAGACCCCAAGTCTTCATCGACGCTTCAAAAAAAGAGACGATTTTACGAGCAATGACCATGGAACTGGTGGCACCCTAGCCGCCATGGTCCTGCATTGACCAGTGTCGCAACCCTCGACGACAGGGATATACTCTCTGCCGCTGCAGCTTCGCAAAAGAGGTTCCGATGCTTACCTCAACAAATTTCTGGATGTGTTTCGCCGGGCTTCTGTATCTTGTCGTTGGAGTTTTTATACTTCGGAAAGAGCTCCGCGTGGCTCGCGGCTGGGACAAGCTCATCACCTTGGGCTCTGTCTTCATCGCCGTATCACTCGCCGTCTTCGCTCCGGAGCATTTCCACGGACCCGAGTTTGTCCAGAACATGGTGCCTTCCTGGATGCCGGGGCACTTGTTCTGGGTGTATTTAGTCGGATGCGCATTGCTCGCCGCAGCCACCAGTCTTACGTTGAGGAAGCATGTTCGCCTCTCGTCCACCATGCTGGGCCTGATGTTCTTTCTATTTGTGTGCATGATTTATCTTCCGTATGCGCTCAGACATTTGAACGATCGATTGGCCTGGGCGTACGCGCTAAGAGATCTCTCCTTCTGCGCAGGCGCATGGGCTCTCGCAGGACTGTATAGTCGGACCTCGCGGCCGCAACTGTCGAAATGGATGATTTTATTTGCGCGCAGCGTCCTGGCGATCGCCGCGATCTTTTATGCTGTACAACATTTTCTTCATCCGCGGTTTGCGCCCGGCGTTCCGTTGGAACTACTGACGCCATCCTGGCTCCCATTTCCTCGCCTGTGGGCCTATGTTGCCGGCACAATTCTGATGGCCGCGGGAATCGGATTAGCATTGAACAAAAAATCTCGAATAGCGGCAGCCTCGATTGGCGCATTAATGACCGCTCTCACATTATCTCTGTATCTGTTTATTTTGATTCACGCTTTCGGCGGATCAGCGGCGGATTTGAATGAAGCTCTAAATTACGTAGCGGACACATTGCTCTACGCCGGAGCAGCACTCGCCCTGGCGTCGGCATTGCGGCGAAATGTGGATGTGGTGGGGAGAGCGTAACGCAAGCTATTGTCCACCAGACTCGATCCGTTTGATGGTTACGAACCAAGCGGGAGCGCCGTTGGCATGTATTCTCGTCTGAATACGCTCTGTGGCGATGGAGACAATATTCCATCCATTGCCAGGATTGAACGCTGCCCTCAGATTTTCCTGACTGATGGGGTGTGGACCAGTCTCGGGACCTTCATCGCTGAAGCACAGCACGTATGCGACTCCATTGGACTCGGTCACCGCGGCCAAACTTTCCACATATTTTAGCCGCTCCTCCGCATTGAAGGTATGGAACAGTCCGCAGTCCAGCACGGTCTTAAATTTGCGCCGCAAGCTCTCCAATTGAAGCGCGTCAGCGAAAACAAACTCAGCTTTGATGCCACGGGCGTCTGCCTTTTCTCGCGCCATCGCCAGTGCCGTCTCCGCCACGTCAAAACCCAAGACCGGCAATCCCAGCGAGGCGACAAGTAGAGCGTTTTCGCCCGTGCCACAGCCTGCATCCAGGACCGCTCCCGCGAATCCGCCTTCGCGTGCCAACCGTGAGATTGCTGGTTGCGGCTGGCCTATATCCCAAGGCGCAGGGCCATCGCGGTAAGAATCATCCCAGAGCCTCCGTGCCATGAGTTCGTGACTGGTTGGGTGACGTTGGCTGAACTCATCGTCGGCGAAGTTTCCTGAACGCTCCGACATCTTCGTCCCCTCCCCGCAACTAAGATTGCAATGGGTGCAGTATACCGACCCAATTAAGCCATAATCCATAGTTCCCTGCCGACTCCACTGGTGACCCGCTCGGGCGCGTGGTCATTATGTGTGCCATCAAGAAACCTTCAAAGAGTGCGGAATACGGTCAGAGATGACGGCCGTTACTTACATTGCACGACGAGCCGATTGGGAATGCCGTTGCAGCGCTTTCCGAACTCTTCAGGCAACGCGGACCATCTGTATTCACGCCGCGTCCCCAGCTATGGCTTCCGCAGTCATGCTCTGGTCCGATGAAGGCGGTCGGCGACGGCCGTCGGCCTTCTTCGGAATGGGGATTTGAGACCTTTTGTTCCCTGATTGTGCAATGGATTTGGCAATTAGTCTTTAAGTCGGCAACTAACAGCGGTTTATTTCCCCTCAAGTTAATCATTTGCAGCCGCATAGTAGTCCAATGCAAAGCAATGTTTCTTGGTACTAACCTTGCAAGTCTTTCCTTGGGGTGCTCCATCCAATTTCGTTCGCCGGGGAAAATACATGACTAGTCTGGGCCGCGCATTTGTTCGCACGATTGCAATTTCTCTGTTTGTGTTCGTGGTTGCCGTCACTGGGCCCAGTAGTCCTGCACAGACTACTACCGACTGGACAGGCACGACCGGGAATTGGAGCAACTCCTCGAATTGGGACAACGGCGTCCCCAACGGCAACTACAACTCCAACATCGGGGAACGGTTCGTCTCCGATACCAACAGCAAACCTCGACATCAACGCGACGGTCAACAATCTAACCCTAGACTCTGGCGGTGTGGTTATCACTCCTGGCAATAGTCTCACGGCCTCAAGCATTGTCATGTCGGGTTCTGGGAGTTTCATCACTGGGACGACGGGGGCCGAGGTATTGAGTTGCTGCGGAGGGACTGGAACGAACACCATTAGTGGTAACGGCACGATCAGCAACGTCACAATTTACCAGCCAGCTTCTCCACTAAACTTAAATGCTACCGGCGGCGTACTGACGATTGATCCAACGAACTCGTTCGATATTGGGAACATTCAGGTGGCTAATGGCAGCACACTTCATCTGAACGCGCTGCAACTTGAAAACTATAATTCTCGGGGCGCTCCAGTACATTTCCGGTTCTATTAGCGGGACTCTTCAGCTCGATAATTCCAACGTAACTGCTCTGAACATACTTGGCGGGTTCACACTCAATGGAAGTAGTGCTCGTGTTGTCGACCAGTTTGGGAATGACGCGCTTTCGAATCTTGGAGCCATTACAGGCAGTTATGAGGCTGCCTTCAATTTAAGCAATGGAGCAAGTCTTACAACGAACGTCGGATTTGGTGTTAATTGGGCGCAGATACTTAATGTTTCTAGCGGCAGCTCGCTGAACATCGGAGGAGGCCTCGGAAACGAAGGTGGCGTGTACGTGACAAATAGCAGTCTGACGGTTAATGGAGATGCGAACATCGGGAATGGTAATGTTGGCAGCCTCCTCTCGGTAACGGGTGGTCAGCTAAACGTGGCCGGAAATGTCTCCGTGAACGGGCCGGTTTCTAAATTTCTAGTTACCGGAGGTAGCGATGCTACGATTCAGGGCAATTTCGCTAACAACGGACCTGGCGTATTTTCAAATGCTATTTCAACTCAGGTAAGTTCTGGAAGCAGTTTGATAGTTCTGGGAAATATTACAAATAGTGACGGCGCTGCTATCAACGTCACAAACGGGAGCGTCCTGACTGTCGGTGGTGCGCTGAATAACGCGAGCTGTTCCTCTCCAGTAAATTGCTTCGGATACGCCCCATCGGTTGCTTTGACTGGTGGGAGCGTTGCCAACGTGTCCGGAGTGACAACGAACGCAGGCGGGAACATTCTTGTTGATGGAACTTCCGTTTTAAACGCGACCGGGGGATTGACTCAGACGGCGGGCACGACAGTTGTGGATGGAGTTTTGAATGCACGAAATTCCGGGGTCAACATCCAAGGCGGAACGCTTTCGGGCACGGGAATTGTCAACGGCAATGTAACCATTGCGGGCACCATGATGCCGGGCGACGCGCCTGGCACGTTTACAATCAATGGAGATTATACGCAAACCTCCACGGGGACGTTGATGGAGCAAGTCGGATGGCTTCCAGGGAGTACCTCTTCGCTGCTCCAGGTGAATGGAGTTGCTGATCTTGATGGAACTCTGGCGCTTTCATTGTTGAACGGGTATGACCCGATTGCGGGAGATTCTTTCGTCCTCATGACATTTTGGAGCGAGGACGGTACTTTTAACACGATCACAGGACTGAATCTCGGCAATAATTTGTTCCTCGACGTTATCTACGATCCCCATGATATTCGTGTCGACGTCGAATCGCTGCCAGTGTCGACGCCGGAACCGAGTTCCATTCTCCTATTGCTCATTGGGTTGATGGCGATCGTTGCTTTTACCCGCAAGCGGTTGATAGCCATTAACGCAAATTGAAGGGCAAATTTATCCAAGGCGGCTAAATTGAAAAACTTTGTGATTGGAATGATTGTAGGAATTCTGCTGACAATTGCATGGGGACATTGGTTGGTAGAAAGGCACGAAAAGTTCACAACAACCTATCAAGCAGTGTTGTTGGACGACAACCAGGTGTACTTTGGAAAACTCTCCAAACTCTCCGGAGCACACCCGATTCTGACAGACGTCTACTACGTCAAGAGCGGAGTCGATCCTCAAACGAAAGAAACGAAGAGCGTGCTAGTTAGGCGAGGCAAGGAACTGCACGGTCCAGACAAAATGTATCTGAACTCCCAGCATATTGTCCTGGTTGAGCCAGTATCACCTAATTCCCAAGTGGCAAAGCTGATCGAGCAGTCTAAGAATGAATAGAAATTAAGCTCCTCGATTCTTCCCAGCAATCCTTCTCATACATACTTAGGCGGGTAATCTGTAATTGATGCCCCGGGTTTATGGATAATGAGCAGGTTATTATCTAATTTATTGAAGGAGTTTGGCAGTATGACAAATGCGAACTCGAGATTTGGATATCGCTTCGAGTAGACGTTTTCCAATTGATTGCGCCATTTTTCGACTGCATCGGTGCGAATGTCTTCCACGATGTAATATCCGTCGGGATGAAGCTGCCCCAACGACCCCTCTAGGAACGAAATATTCCCTTCAAAGGTGTGTAGGCCGTCATCAATTATGATGTCCATACCACCTTGCAGGGCTGGTTGCGACCAGAGGTCATGAATAGCCACAGCATCAAGTTGGTCGCAGTAGAAGGTCTTGATGCAGTCTTCTTCGAACAAAATGTCACGGTCGATATCCGCACCATAAACAACCGCATTCGGAAAGAGCTCGCGCCATCCCCGGAGTGAGGCCCCTGGCCGCCCATTAGCCCCCATGCTCGAAGTAAGGTTAGGGTTGTTCGTGCCCAGCCCTAGCTCGAAGATCGAGCAGAGGCTGTTTTTGGAGTTTGCGGAAAAGGGTGGAATACACCGTGGTGTAATTGTGCCAATACTGACCTTTGTCACTGCCATATTTGGTCATGACACGGCACATCTTCGTCGGAGCGAATACATTAATCCCACGAAGCACCTTTAAAAGAGGTTCCGGCGCGTGCTCCCGAGGGAACCCTTCGACCATAGGAGTGCGTCGCACTACGGGGGATGCTGCTAAGTGAGGCAAATAGAAACTGCTATGCCACCAGAAGGACCGCATATATTCAAACGCCTGAGGTGATAGCTTTCTCCTGAGCAATTCACGGACGGTTGCATCCATAGCTTACGCTCCTTCAAACAATGCTCCCTAGATATGTGATTGCGGCCTGAGGCTATTCCTTCTGAGAGTCTTTTACAAGTTGTTATTACTTTTGTGCTTTCTTATTGCGAAAATATATTTTACAAGGCAGATGAGCCGGGCGTGTATGCAACCCTGTTGCACCCCATCTAATGGTCACCGTTGAGCGTGCTGAGATCACTGATTGTCTGATCCCGGGACCTGAATTTGGACATTGGTTCATCGCGCAAGAATGAAGGTACTGAATATGACTGGTCTCAATATCCGCTAGGAACGAAATTCAGGTAGGGCTCATAGTTGCTGGCTAGAAAGTTCTTAATGGACATCTACAACTGCGCATGACGGGATGGCATTCGCGGCTGCTTCCCCTACCCATTCCAACCTGGGTGGAGAGCGCGGAAAGACACGAAAAACACCTCGACCCGCTACAGTTCCCGCTACATCGCGTAAATGAAGGAAAATGAATACAGTCGCAAGTTACTGGAAATAGTGGTGATCCGGGCAGGACTCGAACCTGCAACCCGCTGATTAAGAGTCAGCTGCTCTACCATTGAGCTACCGGACCACGGGCAATTCTTTATTTTACATAGTTCTGAAATTGTTGTCGACACTTCTCCGTAGATTCTCAGTAGAAATCGCAGAAGAGAACAGCGTCGTTGGCAGTCCCATCCGGAGTGTTGCTCTACTCGATGCCTTACTTGGCGCGGAGGACTGCGGTAAGATCCTCGCCACCTGCCGCGCCGCTCCAGAGTCCTGCGGCTCAAAGGAGATTGCCGACACCCGCGGGTGCCCGCCTCCGCCATATTTTTCCGCCAGTGACGCCAGATTTTTGTCCGCCGTCGCCTGATTCCACGGATTGGTCCCCAGCGAAATTTTGGCCCGCACGGCAGAAGCGCTCACACTGACCGAATACACGCACTCCGGATGCAACAGATAAGGAACGAACTTGTTGTAGCCTTCCAGGTCCAGGTCGCTGACGTCGAAAAAAATCACGCCGTCTTTCGCTTCAATTCGCTGCTTCAAAATTTCGATGGATTTTCGATGCCGCTCCAGCAAGGGCCCCAGATGTTTCGCCACAATAGGCAGCTTCACCATCTCTGCCAGCGGCTTGTACGCCAGGTCAGGAATTAGTTGCGCGGGAATCCCATCCTCGGGGGCCGCTTCGATCACCAACGCCAATTGAGTCGCCGGGTCGGCCAGTTCGGTCGCCGATTGCGCCGTGGGGAATTGTGCGCCATCGATGATGTCACCCCAGTGAATTAAATCGGCCAAGGGCTTGGTGTCGAAGCCAAACTTGTCCTTGGTCACATCGGCAATGAGTTTGGTGCACGATTTGTAATTGGGGTCGTAAAACATCTGCTTCCCGGGAAAACGCTTGAAATATTCGGCATCCGCCGGGGTAAGAAACGCGCTCTGGTGATGGTCAAACCACCAAGTGACTTTCGGCGAGTTGGAGTACTTGAAATCCACGATGGCATTTTCGTCGCCATCAAACAGGCCTTCTTCCCAAGGATGCTTCGCCTTGTGAGTCATTCCGCTGAAGTGGAATTCCGCCTTGGGATCTCTGACCTCGCGATAAAAGCGATAGAAAAGTGCGGCGGAGGCGGTGCCGTCGAAGCATCGGTCATGAAAGCAGAGTCTTACTTTGGTCATAGTCTTTTGTTGGCGCTCCATCCACACTAGCGACCCGGAAAGATGAAGCAAAGCTCTAAACGATGAATCCCCTGGCGCCGAAAGTCAAGTGTAAAGCCGCAGCGGAGCTTGCCCGCGTTGACTTGTGCGCCCTCCTAGCCTAACATTCGCGGTACTTCTTCTGCCTCACTTTATCAAGGTGAGTTACCAAAGCAAGCGAGGTGGTCTCCATGAGTGACTGGATGTACGTGCAGGAAAACCCGGCGGAGCAGCTTGCCCACCTTCACTATTTTTCGATTCTCAAGCGGCAACAAGGCGCCGAAATACCTTTCGTCATTACCGTCAAAGAGTTCGCCACTCCTCCACCGGGCCAGCACGTCAAGTTCTTCGCGGAAGCCGATAAAGCCCTCAATCAGAAGACCGCCGCGTTCACTCCTTGTGGCTGGGGCAGCAGCCTGTACGGCGCGCTTGGCGACTGTGTCAGGCTTATTCGTCAATTTCCCTACGAAGGAGACGTATGATTCTCCATCTTTCCAAGCATCAGATTAAGCCGGGTATCACGGTCATTGAGATGAAGGGCAGCATTCATGCCGGCACGGATTGCCGCCGCCTGGAGCAGGAAACCGCAGCGCTCATCGCCGACAACGCCAAACTGATCATTTTTGATTTTACGCACATCACGCATATCGACAGCTCCGCGATCGGTTCCCTGGTTCGGTCTCACACAGATCTGAAAAAATCGGGCGGAACGCTGCGACTCGCGGGCATCAAGGGAATGCTGGAAGGCGCGTTGAAGATGACCAAGGTGGACAAACTGATTCAGGTTTATCCGACTGCTTTGGCCGCGGCGGAAAATTTCTCACTTCCCGGATAGCCCTGCCGTGACCACGCGCTACGCGCCGGCAGCGTATGACGACGATTCGCTTGCGGCTCCAGATCTCAGCGTGAATTTCAAGTTGAAGTAAGGCGCGGCCACCAATGCTTTTTGCAGCTCAATATCATCCGTATATCGCATTTTGGGGATGCGTCGCGCCAAGATCGCAAACTCCAGCGGGTCGCGCCGGAACGGGTAAGGCGCCAGGCTAAACTCTTCACCGCCGAGCGAGCGTAACTCCCAATCGACTTCCCCGCCCTGGTCATTTACCGGCACGCCTTCAATCAAAGTGTCGTGTGTCGAGCCAAGGCAGAAGTAGAGCGATAGCCGGTCCAATGCTTCCAACCGCTCCTGATTGGCCTTGATCAGTTTTTCATCGGTGAACGGCTTCGTCGCTTCATTGCCGCGCAAATCCACTTTCAGACGTAACTGCTGCAAACGCAACCGCTGCATAAAATCATTTGCCAGGTGCTGCTCGTTGGTCTTCACGTATTTCGCTGAATAACCGGGAATGGTGGCATGCGCCCGATCATAGAGCCCCATGCAATGACCCGCCACAAGCAGGCCTGCGTACAGGTCCGCTTTCACCACTCGTTCGATGCCGTGCTGGTAGAGGGAAATATGCTCTTCCATCGGCACAGTCATGAACGTATACGCCGCAAAAGTTTTAGGATCAACCCCAGGAGCTAATTCCCATTCCTGCCAGCCATTGTCGTGCTCTGCCGCCGCCAGGCAAAAGCTGTCGAATGGCTCTGGCTTCTGGAAAGCCTCATTGCCCAGTTCGCGCGCAAAAAATCCCGACAGGTAGGCGTGGTCTGTTTGCCGCACCACCACTAACGGATCGCTTTGCTGCTGTATGATCATGCCAGCCCCTGAACCCACCGACCGGACGTGACTATTATCCACCGATGAATCCCTACATGCTAGTACTCCCGAAGTGATTAGCTAAAGCGAATTCTTCAATCCGCTGGCCAGAATTGCGCAATTATTTTCTTTTTTGCCTTTCATTCTATGGTACTTTTGACACTTTCCTTCAGGTCAGACCTGAGGATAATTCCTACTGGAAGTATCCTGCCCTCCGCTCGGGGCGATTCTGCAACCAACGCAGTTTGCGATGACGCAGAGCGCAAAAGCTTGCGTCACAATAGAGGAAAGAATGGACGATTCCTGTTGGATGCGCGCTCTGGGATTGGGCGCCCTTGCGCTTTCCGGCTTTTTGTTGAGCGGTATAGCGACTGCGGCGGGCTGTGCCTCAAGAAAAAAATCTGCAAGCATCCTTGCAGTTCTCACCAGATGAGCCGGCCGGCACTCCTGCTGCATCGCCCGATCTTTTTTCGGCTCAGTCATTCCAATTCAGTGTCCCTCTCGACTTACAAACGATTCCATCTTCTGTTCCTTTGAAGCTGGGCCCCGACAATCCCTCGACTTCTCTTTATGCGGCGTTGCTGCCTGAACCACTCGGCCTGCCATCGGCTGCTGGCACAAGCAAAAATACACTCCTCCTTCCGGCCAACACCTGCACGTCACCTGTCCAGGTCGGCTTGATTTCCGCGTGCCCTACTGCGGGCCCCACAAAATTCCCTTCCTGGAATGACGAACTCGACCTCTTTTCAATCCAGCCCGTTCAACCTGCGCCGCGCCCCAGCGAGGGCACGCACTGGAGCGCCGCCTTCTGGCAGTCATTCGGATTCTTAGTCGTGGGCCACGCGTTTCGTTTTATTAACGATCCCGGCCTGCGCTACCTCATGTATCACAAACCCTTTTGGCATGACTATTGGGCCTCCGCTGGCAACTTCCGCATGTACAACTGGAGCGACGGAGACGACTTTCTCGTGAACTACATTGGCCATCCGATGGAGGGCGCGGTCTATGGCTATATCTTCCTGAACAACGATCCCGAAGGCCGCACGGCGCGGTTCGGAAAATCTTCCCGTTACTGGCGCAGCCGTTTGAAGGCCATGGCTTGGGCTACTGTTTGGGAGGCGTACTTCGAGATTGGCCCGGTCTTCAGCGAGGCAGCGATTGGCAATGAAGGCGGATACGATTACACATCCGGCTGCGACCTGACGGCGCATTGTACCTTTGACCCAAATCACCCACCTAAGGGCATCACCAACAACACGGGCTGGGTTGATTTTGTCATTACTCCTACGGTCGGGCTTGGCTGGATCATCATGGAAGATGCGATCGAGCGGGAGTTCGTCGACCGCGTAGCGAAAGACAGTCCCGATCTAAAATATAAAATACTTCGTGGTTCTTTGGCCCCCGCCCACACTTTCTCCAATTTGTTTGCGATGAAGACACCGTGGTTCCGCTATCCCGAAGAAGGATCGTTCAGCGAAGTATTTGGTGGTCCCCTTCATAGGTCCGAACGCCCCTTATGGAAAGACGAACCGCGCTTCGACCTTGGCGTTCAGTTCATCTCGATGAATCTACCCACCGATAGCGAGTCGTGCTCGAATTGCAAGAAATTCTATCCGGGCTACGGTTTTAACTTCGATTACCGATTCACGAAGTACGCCTACATCGATACAGGAGTGAACCTTTTTCCCGGCTCCGGAAATTCGAATGAGCAGGGCGCAGCGCAGGAAGCGCTTGCGGGTTTCAAACTCGGCTCAAGAGTAAACAACAACTGGGGCCTGTTTTTCAATTTGCGGAATGGCTTCATCCACTACAACAGGACGTTTGCTTCGGATGTAGCTTCAACCTATTCGAGCGCCTGGCGTTATGCCGTGGATCTGGGCGGCACTGTGGAGTACTACGCGTCTCACAAGTCGACGATTCGGTTTAACGCAGGCACAACACTCATCCATTACCTGCACGGCTATGCCGACCCGCTGCAGCCATCGATCAGCGTTCTGTCCACAGAGTATTATGGCTTTCGAGGCAGCCCTTACCTCACTACAGGCTACGTCTACCGCTTCTGAGCGAGGCTGACTCGCATCCACTCTCTACGCGGTTCTCGCCCCGCTGAAGAAATTCAACACAATGGAGATCACCGCGAAAATGAGCAACAGGTGAATCATGAATCCGGCGACATGAAAGAACAGGAAACCGGCTGCCCACAGAACAACAAGGAGAATCGCTAATCCGAGAAATGGTCCGAAGCGCATGGCTTATTCCTCTCTCATTTGATTTTTACAACTCGTTCACTACTCCTGCATAAAAAACCGTTGTTGACATCCAAGCGGTGAATGCAACGCTCGCTGAGACAGCGGCAAGCGGATCGCTTTAGGCGCGGGCGTGGCCCTCATGTTTATTGCCGTGTCTGGTCGTGCCGCGGCTGGCTTTCTGAAACGCGGCTTCGCCGGCCTCAAACGCATCCTGCACCTGGCCCGTGGCTGTCTCCACAAAGTCTTGCGCGCGCTCACGCAATTCCGCGCCGGCTGCCTGCACCTGTTTGACGCCGTCATTCACTGTGTCGGTAATCTGACCACGGAATTCTTCGCCGGATTTGGGGGCAAACAAAAGAGCGATAGCGGCTCCAACACCTATGCCTAGAGCAAACGTAAAAGCTGTTCCTGGAATATCGGATTTGGTCATTTTCAATCTCCCTGTAGGCAGCTTGGCCTGGCCAACATGCGTCTACCTTCCATTCGACGTAAGTTAGAGTTGCCGCGAGCTGCATCTGCAGTTAACGACATCCTGCCTCGGACGAACATAGGGAGGAGGGCTTAGGAGTGACAAACGAAACGTGTAGGAAGCGCAACTTCCGGTAACTGAAAAGTGGAGAACGTCGATTCAACCCAAGGGATACAGGAAAGTCCCGAGATTTCGTCCGCCGCTGTGGGTCACGATTTTGCGGCTAGTTCCAGTGCTGCTATATCGAGCTTCTTCATTTTGAGCATGGCTTGCAAAGCTTTGGGATGCTTGATGAGTTCGCCAAGGCGCGCCGGCACGATCTGCCAGGAAAGTCCGAACTTGTCTTTCAGCCAGCCGCACTGGCTCTCAGTGCCGCCATCCACGAGTCTGGAATAGTAATAATCGACTTCTTCCTGGGAATCGCAACGAACCATCAGCGAAATCGCCTCCGTAAATTTGAACATAGGGCCGCCGTTCAGCGCCGACAGCTTCTGGCCGTCCAATTCAAAAGCAATCGTGAAGATTTTTCCGCCTTGGCGGGCCTCCTGGAGTCGACGCGAATTCTTGAAGATGCTGAGATAGAAGTCCACAGCTTCCTCGGCGTTAGAGTCAAACCAGAGAAACGGGGTGATGCGTGGATAATCCTGGAGAGCGCTCATAAAATCCATCTCCTTTTTGCCTGGGAAGCTTGTATACCACAACTGATGCTCGCCCGTCCCTCAGGAGAAACGTGGGTCTTTTGTACGGCCGGAACGAAAGAGAGAAATATCCGATTTAAGGATCGGCCGCTACTTTTTCAGGAGCTTCTCGAATTCCGATTCGCTGAGGATGCTGACTCCCAGTTCCTTGGCTTTATCGTATTTTGAGCCGGGATCAGCGCCGACGACCACGTAGTCAGTTTTTTTGCTGACCGAGCTGGAGATTTTGCCACCGTGCTGCTGGACGAGTTCGCCGGCCTCTTCGCGGCTGCGATTGGCCAGGCCGCCCGTAAATACAAAACTTTTCCCAGCGAATTTCTGGCTTTTCAGTTCGCGTTTTTCAGCCGTTGGGCGTACCCCCGCCTTGATAAAGTTTCTTGAGAATGGAACGATTGGCGGGCTCGGAGAAAAATTCCACGATGCTGGCGGAAACTTTTGGACCGACCTCGGGAACCTCCTCGAGTTCTTCCGCTTTGGCCGCGGCCAGATCCTCGATGGAAGAAAAATGTTCGGCGAGAAGCTGTCCGGTGCGCTCGCCAACAAACAGGATGCCCAGTGCATAGATAAGCGCGCGAGAGCGGATTTTTCTTGCTCGCTTCGATTTCGTCGAGCAAATTTTGCGCGGACTTTTCAGCCATGCGATCGAGATTGGCAACTTCGCTCCAATTTCAAGGAGTAGAGATCGGCCACGTCTTTGACAAGACCTTTATCGACAAGCTGGTCAACAATTTTGTCACCCAGGCCGTCAATATTCATGGCGTGGCGTCCGGCGTAGTGCAGAAGCGACTCCTTGCGCTTCGCCGGGCATGCTGCGTTGACGCAGCGATAGGCCACTTCCCCTTCCACCTTGATGGATCGCGCTGCCGCATTCCGGGCACTCCTTCGGCATGCGAAATTCTTTGCGCTGGATTCCCTTCTTTCACCACTTTCAAAACGTGAGGAATGACTTCGCCGGCGCGCTCGAGCAACACGGTGTCGCCGTATGTGCACGACCGAGACGGTCGATTTCGTCCATGTTATGCAGCGTGGAACGGCTGACTGTCACCCCGCCCACTTGCACGGGCTCAAGCAGAGCAACAGGGGTGAGCGTTCCGGTGCGGCCAACTTGGACGAGGATGTCATTGACAACCGTGGTCTCCTGACGCGCCGGATATTTGTAGGCGATGGCCCAACTTGGGGCCTTCGCGGTGAATCCAAGCTCGTTTTGCAAGCGCCGTGGAATTCACCTTGATGACCACACCATCGATGTCGTAGGGGAGTTTTTCACGCTTAGCGTCCCACGTTTCGCAGTAGGCGACGACTTGCTCGATGCCGTCGCATAGTTTCCAATCGTCGGAGGCGCGAAACTTGCATCTGCTTCAGCGCCAGGAAAGAGTCTGGAATGCTTGGGGAAGGAACTTTCCCATCGACAAACAGATAGTAAGCGAAAAAATCGAGACGTCGCTGTGCGGTGATCGCGGGATCGAGCACGCGAACGGCTCCCGCGGCGGCGTTTCGTGGATTGACGAAGATTTTTCCGCCGGACTGTTCTTGCTGACGATTCAGCGCCTCAAAAGACTTGCGGGTCATCATGACTTCGCCGCGAACTTCAAAGTTTTGAAGGTAGCTTTGCTTTCTTGAGAGTGGCGCGTCGATCGCGCAGCGGAATCGAGCGGATGGTCTTGACGTTCGGCGTAACATCTTCGCCGTTGCGTTCCGTCTCCGCGCGTAACACCCCGGACAAGAAGGCCATCTTCATATTGCAGAGAGATGCTGAGGCCGTCGAATTTGTGCTCGGCGATGTACTCGATGTCTTCGCGGCCGCTGCCTTCGCGAACGCGCCGATCCCAGTCGCGTAGCGCGTCAAGGAAAAAGCGTTGTCGAGGCTGAGCATCGGACGCGCATGGCGAACAGTGCTGAAACCTCACGCGGGGGGCCGCCAACGCGAACGGTGGGAGAATCCGGAGTTCGAGTTCGGGATTCGCGGCTTCCAACTCCTTCAGGCGATTCATGAGCTTGTCAAAAGCGGCGTCGGAAATCTCGGGCTCGTCGAGAACGTGGTAGAGGTATTCGTGGTGGCGGATTTTTTCGCGAAGATCGGTAATTTCTTTTCTTAGCGCCGCAGATGCCGTCTTCCTCATGATTCCTCGCCGGTGATCAGTGTAAACCGCTTTGTATTATATACGGATTGAAGGGCGCACCTTTCGGCTGGCCCGGGGCACCCGGCAAAATCCGACGAAACCAAAAGACGAGGGCGATGGAATGCATAGCCGACAATGTCGGCGAATGTCGTGGAATGTCGGCGTGTCGGCGCGCCGACAGTATATCTTTATCAATATACTTTATAGATTACTGTACGTTTCGAATTTGAGGTGACGCAAGCAGCGACTTGGCCGAATGTTTTCGAATACGAAATCGCCTTGTATTTTCACACAATTACAAAGCTAGTTGTGGAAGGCTGGTGCGGTGCCCGGCCTGCGAAGCAGAAGGGCGGAAGCACCGATATTGAGTAGAATGGTGGAGTTGCGCGAAAGTCGGGAGGGTCTGACATCTTGTTTCAAAACGCTCTATTGATTCACAACCCGCAATGCGGGGAATGGCGGAAATGCGCGGAGGCGGCTGCTCGATGAGGCGCGGCGCGTGCTTGCCGCAAGTGGCATCGAGGCAGAGCTTGACGGAAACGACCGGGCCCGGCCATGCCACGGAGATTGCCCAGCAAGCTACTCGCGATGGGCGGCAACTGGTAATCACCTGCGGCGGTGATGGCACATTAAATGAAGTCGTGAATGGTCTGGCGGGCTCGCAAAATGGACATCGCGTGCCTTTGGCGCTGCTTCCGGGCGGCACGGCAAACATCCTGGCGAAAGAGTTGAATTTGCCTTGGGATATTCTGGCCGCGGCAAAGCGGATGGCTCAAGGCGAAGTTGCGCGAAATTGCGTTGGGACTTGGCAACGCCGCTAGAGCAACCTGAAAAGAAGCGCTATTTCCTGAGCGTTGCGGGGGCGGGGCCCGACGGCATGATCGTTTATTCCGTGGACCTGAGGTTTAAAGCGCGCGTCGGGATTCTGGCGTACTGGTGGCAGGGCGCGCGAGAAGTGTTGCGCTATCACGTTTCCACACTTCCGCGTGCGAGCGGGCGACCGGCAGGTGGAAGGGACACTGGTGGTAGTGGGGCGAACGAAAAATTACGGCGGCCCATTCAAGATTACGGATCAAGCGGATCTATTCGCTGACGAATTTGAAGTGATGACAGTGGAAACGCAAAGCGGCTTCAAATATCTGAGTTATTTGCCCACGCTGTGGATGGGAAATCTGCGCAAGGAAGAGGGCGTGCATTTCTGGAAGGCGGACACGCTGGTCTGCGAACCGCTGGATGCCAAGCCGGTGTACGCGCAGTTGGATGGAGAGCCGTTTGCCCGGTTGCCGGTGGAGTTCACGATTGTGCCGCGGGCATTGAAGCTGCTGGTTCCACTGGAGATCGGGAAAAGAGAGCGGAATAGTAAGATAGCCACGCAGGAAGAGAACCAAGGCTCGCCGGTCGAAAGCCTCGGCACCGACATTCAGAGCAGAGTGGAAATCGTCACACATGGAATGCTGGCTTGGGTGTTAGCGCGGGGAATTCTTCCCGCGACGCGGCCGGTGGTGTGACTATGGGAATGGTGTTAGGCCGATGAACACTGGCGCATGTGGTTGGAATCAGCGACGCTGGTTTGGCCCTCGGCGCGTGCTTGAATCTGGCATCGAACGTTATACACAATCGCTGCGTGGGACTTTGATTTTTTTGGCCCGAGTGCGTACCTTCGTGGCGACTGCGAATGGGCCGTAGACGTGCGTTCTTGATCGGGACGACGGTGGCGATATCGGCATGCATTCGAAAGTTGATAGGCTGGATTGCTTTGGCGATGGCGCGTGGCGGCAGTTGCGCACTTGCTGATGGATTTGTGGCCAGTCCGATGGAGTAACTCTGTCTGTGGCCATTTTCGGGCAACGCGATTTGCAGCGGACTTTTGCCGGGCATCGATGCTTGGATTTTGGCGTTGCTGATTTTGGGATATGGTGCCGGAAATATTTCGGCTGGTGAGTTCGGAGATTGGGGCCAAAAGCAAAACGCCGCGCGGGCGGAACGGAGCGATGATCGCTCTGTCACTGCTGCTGGTTTATGTGGGCGTGCGGGCTCTGCTGCATACCAGATGCAGTGGCGGAGTTGGACGCTCATGCCTACAAGGGAGAATCGCCCCGGCTGGTTGGGGCGTTCCCCGATGCACTTTCCATTTTCACCTGGCATGGAGTTGTGGAAACGCAATCGAAATGTGCACGGTGGAAGTGAGTGGTGGACCGGACGGCCATTTGATTCGGACTCGGCCTATTGTCAGCACAAACCAGAAGCTTCGGCAGCATTAGAGTTGGCGCAAAAAACAGACTCGGCGCAGGAATTCCTGCGCGTGGCGCGGTTCCCAAAAGCCACGGTAGAGCGTCAAGAGGATGGCTACGAAGTCCTGATACGCGCGGTGCAGAATGAGGGTGAGCCCGAGATGCGACAGCGCGTGGCAGCACGGATTGTGTTGAATGCTGTTCCGCGAGTGACAGAGCAGGAGTTAATATGGAGTAAAGAGTTAGAACGACGGTAGAAAGAATAACGAAGAGACGCAGAGGACACAGAGAAATCAAGTTCAGGAAAATTCTCCACCCTCAAACGGCAAGAGTGGGACACTCAAAACAGAAATCCAAGACAAAGAGAATCCAGAACCCTTTCGAGGCTGACTTCGGCACATCAGGTTTGCGAAGAATGTTGCGGTTTAGGACGAAGAATCAGGCGGGAGAGCAAGTAGCTGACCGCGATGAAGACGACCACGAAGATCAGAACCTCGAGTTTGTGCTGGGCAAGAAAAGGTAGAGCTTGTTCGCCGTAGCGCACCGCGAGATAGCCTACGCCGAAGTAGCGGATGGCGCGGGCCAGCGCGACGGCAGAAGTGAAGCTCCAGATCGGCACCTCAAATACACCCGCAGCAAACACAAACACCTTGAATGGAGTGGGCGGCGGAAGAAGCGCAGCCACCAGCATCCCCATAAAACCATTGTTTTCCACCCAATTGCGAATGGCTTCAGCGCGTTCGCCAGCTTTCTTGGTGAAGAACGCTTCCTCACCCTTTTGCGCAATGAAATAGAGCAGCACACAACCGAGCACCGAACCCGTTCCCGCCATCAGCGCGTAAAGAGGCATGCGCAAAGGATGCTGGATGGAGAGTTCAATCAGCAGAAGATCGTTGATGATCGGAAAGCTCAGTACCGAGGAATCCAGGAAGGAGATCAGGAAAAGGCCGGGAGCACCCAGAGTGCCCCGGCGAACACTACGATTTTTAGCTTCCAGCCCGATAGTGATTGCGGCAAGAAAAACTTTCCTCCGTGAAGAAAATACTAGCAAATCGGGGCTATTTGAACAGAGCGTCTCGGGACGTCGACTCAGAGAAGAGTTTCGATGGCTTCCACAATCACGTCGTAAACACGGTGAAGATCTTCGGGGGCGATCACATAGGGAGGAAGAACGTAGACGACGTTACCGAGTGGGCGGAGGAGGACTCCGCGCTCGAGGAAAAAATTGTAGAGTTTGGGCCGAGAGTGAAGAAAGATAGCCGGCATCATCCGTGCAGAATTCCAGCGCACCGATCGAACCGATCTGCCGCGATATCGCCCACCTGGGATGAAGTTCGCTCAGAGATGCGAAGGCGCTCAGCATGGATTCTCGCGATGGAAGCAATGTTGTCGAAGACGGGCTCATCATCGAAAATCTGCAAATTGGCGTTGGCGGCAGCACAGGCAAGCGCGTTCCCGGTATAAGAATGGCCATGATAAAAAGTGTGGAGACGATTCTCGCTGCGGAAGGCCGAGGCGACACGATCGGTGCAAAAAGTGACGCCCATCGTCATGAAACCGCCAGTGATTCCCTTGGAGACGCACATTAAATCTGGTGTGACATTGGCCAGATCCCTGGCAAACATTTTGCCGGTGCGTCCAAAACCAGTGAGTACCTCATCTGCAATCAGCAGAACATCGTAACGGACTACAGATCGCACGTATTTTCTGCAGAAATTCGACCGGATGAACAATCATGCCACCTGCGCCTTGCAATAGCGGTTCGACGATGACAGCGGCGATCTGTTTCGCCTCGCTGCTTCAAGCAAGTCTTCCAGTAGATTCACACATTCGATGTGGCAGGACTCGCGCTTCAGTCCGACCGGACAGCGGTAACAGTACGCAGAATTCACACGATGCACGGGATAGCGCATGGAATCAAACGGCTTGGTGAAGGGAGATTCGTCGCTGACAGACATCGCGCCGGCCGTATCACCGTGATAGCCATGGGCAAGCGCGACAAGTTCGTGCTTTTCGTGTACGCCATAAATTCTGAAAATATTGCACCGCCAATTTCAGACCGACTTCGACGGCGGTCGAGCCATCGTCGGAGAAAAACATATGAGTGAGCTGCGGATGCACCCATTTGCGCAGGCGAGAGGCAAGCTCTTCAGCCGCATCATGCGTAAATCCGGCAATGATCACGTGTTCGAGCTTGCGAGCCTGCATCGGCAATCGCAGCCGCAATGCGCGGATTGGCGTGGCCGTGGAGATTGACCCACCACGAAGAGATGGCGTCGATAATTTTCCGGCCGTCGGCGGTGTAGAGATATGCACCTTCGCGCGTGAGTCACACGAATAGGAGGAGGATCAAGCATCTCGTTAGTAAAAGGATGCCAGATGCGCAGCGAATCACTCATTGCGAAAACGCGGAGCGGTCGAAGTGGTTCAGGAAGACCTGCATGAGCGCTGTGCGATGAAGGTTGGGAAGCTTGGGAATTTCTCCGATGACGCGCACATGGCCGAATTTCTCGATGGTGTCGCGATTTTCCCGATTCTGGTCGCCAATCAGCACCACCCCGTGCACGGGAAGTTCAGCAGCATGGAGAGCCGCCAGCGTGAGCAGAGTGTGGTTGATAGTGCCAAGTCCGCTACGCGCGGCGAGGATGACGGGGAGTTTGAACTTCACCATCATATCCAGCATGAACTGTTTCGAATTGATCGGGACAAGCACGCCGCCCGCGCCTTCAACAATCAGCCAGTCATTCATCGAGCTGGTCGGGCAGAACGATGCGGTTCAGGTCGATTTCAACGCCAGCCCAGCGTGCGGCCAGGTCCGGGGAAACGGGAGGAACGAATTTGTAGACTTCATCGAGGGTGCGGTCCGTGCCAATGCCCGCCAGTCGCATTACCGTAACGCGGTCGGAACCTTCCAGCGTGCCGGTCTGAATCGGCTTCCAGTAGACAGCGTCCAGCGCGGCGCAAAGCAGGGATGCCAGCGTCGTCTTACCAACTCCAGTGTCCGTGCCGGTGATGAAGAAGTGTCGTCTCATGCGTGTTTGGAACCACAGGAGATTGCTGACGAGCTGCGCCAGGCAATGAGAGAGCTGTACCAGGCGGTCGAGTTCCTGACCGGTCGATCAACGTGGTCAGCGACAGACGAAGGCGCGATGTACCTTCCGGAACCGTCGGCGGCCGGATTGCCCGGACGGCGAATCCATCACGCTGCAGATGCTCCGCAGCGTCCAACAGTGTCTTCATTGCTTCCGAGGACGATGGGCACAATCTGGCTGGCACTGTCTGCGGTGTTGAAGCCGTGCGCGCGCAAGTTCTGTGATGAGAGCGGGCCGCGTTCTTCAGAAGATATTCGCGATCGAGATCCATACGTGCCGGCCAGATCGAGCGCCGCGTAATTTGTTGCGAGAAATACGAGGGCAAAGCCGTGCTGAAGATAAACGTGCGCGCGTGATTGATCAGGTGCTCTTTCAAGACAGCCGGACCGCAGACGAATGCGCCCGCACATCCCAGGCGCTTTACCGCAGGTGTGGGTTACCGCCAGCAACTGCGGCACGATACCGACTTGCGCGGCAATGCCGCGGCCATCCTGGTCCGTGAACGGCCGTCGGCGTGGGCTTCATCGACAATCAACGCAGCCCCATATTTTTCGGCAAGCGCGGCGATTGCGTCGAATCTGGGCAATATCGCCGTCCATGCTGAAGACACTCTCGGTGACGATAATCTTGCGCCACGGCGCACCGGCTTCCTGACGAAGCGCGTCTTCCAGCGCGCGAAGATCAAGATGCGGATAGATTACTTTGCGCGCGCCGGAGAGCCGCATGCCGTCGATCAGACTGGCGTGATTCAGCGCGTCGGAGAAGATTACATCATCCTTGTTAACAAGCGAGAAAGAAGCCCCATATTGGCGGCATATCCAGTGGTAAAAAATAGGGCGGATTCCGTTCCCGCGAAAGTAGCGAAACGCTCTTCCAGATTCGTGCCATTCTTCCGATTTGGCCGGAGAGCAAGCGAGATCCAGTGCCCCGATACGTTTGGACTGATGGACGGCGCGCGAAACAGCTTCATGCAACACTGGATGGCTCGCCAGGCCCAGATAATCGTTCGAGCAGAAATTGGTGCCATGGATTTCCGCAAGGCTGCGATACTGGTTGCGCAGTTCGAGCGCACGAAGTCCCTTCTTCAGCCCAGCTTTCCAATGGCGAGCACGTCAGACGGCATGCGGCTCCAGGGATTTCATGCCCAGGGACTGGAGAAGGAGATCGTCTTCATCAGCACCAGGATTGGGCGTAGTCAGCAGCTTTTCTCCGACAAAAATGGAATTCGCGCCGGCCATAAAGCAAAGCGTGACCGCTTCCGGAGAGAGTTGTTTGCGTCCAGCGGCCAGACGAACGCGAGATGCGGGCATCAGTATACGGGCGGTGGCGATCGCTCGCACCATCTCCAACGGATTCAGCGGCGGCACATTGGCCAATGGAGTGCCTTCGACGCGCACCAGCATATTGATCGGCACGCTTTCGGGATGCTGCGGCAGGGTGGCCAGTTGGTGCAGCAGGCCGATGCGGTCGGCGTCTTTTTCGCCCATGCCCAGAATGCCGCCGCAGCAAACGGTAATGCCCGCTTTGCGGACGGAAGCTAAAGTGCGCAGGCGCTCATCGTAAACACGCGTCGTGATGATGGAGCCGTAGAATTCCGGCGAAGTATCAAGATTGTGATTGTAGGCAGTCAGGCCGGCTTCTTTCAGGCGGACAGCTTGGTCGTCGGTCAACATGCCGAGGGTGCAGCAGACTTCCATTCCAAGCTTGGAAATCCCACGGACCATTTCAAGCACCTGATCGAATTGCGAGCCATGCGGAGCTTCGCGCCACGCCGCGCCCATGCACATGCGGGTGATCCCGCGAGAAGCAGCTTCGCGCGCGGTGGCGATGACGTGAGCGGGATCGAGCAGGCCTTGGCGTTCGACATCGGCTTCATAATGCGCGCTTTGCGGGCAATAGGCGCAGTCTTCGGGGCAGCCGCCCGTCTTGATGGAGATGAGCTGGCAGGTCTGCACGCGATCGGGGGCGTGAAAGTGCCGATGCACGCTGGCTGCGCGGAAAATCAATTCGGTGAGCGGCAAATGGTAAATGGCAGCGACTTGATCCTTGGTCCAATCGTGACGGAGGACAGAGTCGGCATTTGCTTCCGGAGCAGCCTGGGTCAATTCAGTGGTCATTTTCGATTCGCCTGATTGTACGTAAACGGGAAAGCTATTCAAGAGAAACATCTTATCACTGGTTATTCGCTTCGGAACAATTTCGGTGAGCGAAAAGTAGACCAAAAGTCACCGCGTTTGCGGCGGTAAATTCATGCGACATAAAACTCTTAGGCCGGTCACTGCTCACGGCATCGGCTTCTTGAATGCCTCGGCGATGCCCGCTTCTACGAGCGGCGCCATGATTCCGTATCCAGCTTTGTTCGGATGAACGCCATCGGGCCTCAGTTCCGCTTTCATACCACCTTCACGATTGGCCATCGGAGAGTAGTAGTCCACGTACATGAAACCATTTTTGGCTGCGTAATCCTTGATCCAAGCGTTCAGGGCTTTGACTTAGGGGCGGGCTCAAGGCCGGATGCCAGGGAAAATCGCTGGCTGGAAGGTTGAACACAGGATGACGCGAATCCCATTGGCTCGGGCGATTTCGCACATCGATGCGAAATTGTCTTCGATCGCCTCCAGCGTGGTTTTCCCAGTGTTCTCGGCAATGTCGTTGATTCCCGCGAGCATGACGACTGCTTTAGGTTGCAATGCGACGACGTCCTGACGAAAGCGCACGAGCATTTGCGGAGTGGTTTGCCCGGAAATACCGCGGTTGACGTAAGGTTTGCCGGGAAAAAATTCGGACCAGGCGGGAAGCGGGATCCCCATGCTGTCCCCAGCCTTCGGTGATGGAATCGCCCATGAAAACAACCCGTGCTTCCTCCTGCAACAGGCGGCAAAGCCACGTCAGCATCGCGATATTTCGCCAGATCGGCCCAGTCGTTATACGTAGGTTCCAACATCGATTTTTGGTAGCGCGTCAAGTGATCGTACGCTTGCCGCCGGCGAGGCGTTGCATTCTGAGCGGCTGGAACCGGAGAGGGTGCGTGTGTTTGGCGAGGGTCAGGAGCGGAAACAAAAGATTGTCGCAAGGACAGTGGCGCCGCGAGCACCGACAGAAAGAGATAATTGCTCCTGATGGGCATTCGTAATTCTCCGATGCGCATTCGAGAATCCTGTCAATTCGACACCAGTGAGCCATCTTACAGCAGCAAACGAAAGAACGCAGGCAAATGGCACACACCCATACTAAAAAGTTTGACCGAGATATAAGCTAAATGTTATAAATCAGCGATTCTTGCTGCTCTCCAATTGGCATAGTGCACGTAGGGTGGTCCTGACCCGCAAGGGGTCTGAGGGATGCCTGGCGGGCGAGAAAATCAGTCCAGTCGAGTGCGGATTCCGTCCAGTAATCCGGAGTTCTTTCGCAGAAGGGGTGTTTCGCCTAACAGATGATCAGTGACAGGTGTGCTTGTTCACAGAGTACAAATCGAGTAAGAGTAAGAACGACCAGATATTCAGGGATCGCGACCAGGAATTAGGTTGAATGCTCCGTTTCCCGCAAATGAACAGGATTGTTCAGGAGGATTCCATGCGTATCTTAGGTGCGACCGCGCGAGTGGGCGGTCCGATGGCGACACGAATATTTGCGATTTTGCTGACGATGCTGGCGGGCGCAAGCGCACTGCTGGCTCAGGCCCCGGAAGAAGCAGCGGGTGGTGAAGCAAACCTGAAATTGCCGGATCTTTCTTCGGTCTACTTCCTCGGAATTAACGGCCACACCCTGTTGTTGTACGGAATCGTAATTTGCGTATTCGGGTTGATCTTCGGAATGACGATTTTCATGCGCCTGAAGAACATGGAAGTGCACAGCTTCGATGCGCGAGATTTCTGAGCTCATTTACGAGACGTGCAAGACGTATCTGGTGACCCAGGGAAAGTTCCTGCTACTGCTCGAAATTTTTATCGCAATCATCATCGTGCTCTATTTCGGCGTCCTGCTGAAGTTCGAGTTTATGCGGGTGGCGATCATTTTGGTGTTCAGCCTGGTTGGTATTGGGGGAAGTTTCGGCGTGGCGTGGTTTGGCATTCGCGTGAATACATTTGCCAATTCGCGGACCGCCTTTGCAAGCCTGCGCGGCAAACCCTACGCCTGTTACCACACTCCGCTGGAAGCGGGTATGAGCATCGGGATGATGCTCATCAGCGTGGAACTGCTGATGATGCTGTTCATTCTGTTATTTATTCCGGGCGATTATGCCGGACCGTGCTTCATCGGTTTCGCAATTGGCGAATCACTGGGCGCAGCCGCTTTGAGCATCGCCGGCGGTATCTTCACCAAGATCGCGGACATCGGCTCTGACTTGATGAAGATCGTGTTCAAGATCAAGGAAGACGATGCGCGCAATCCGGGCGTGATTGCGGATTGCACGGGCGACAATGCGGGCGACTCGGTTGGCCCCAGCGCTGACGGTTTGAAACCTACGGCGTGACCGGCGTAGCGTTGATCACCTTCATTTTGCTGGCCATCGGCCCGGCGCACTTCCTGCCGGCTGGCGTGACACTGGCTACGGCCTCTTCGGACGTGCTGGCACGCGCGACAGCGATGGCGAGCACCGTACAGGTTCAATTGCTGGTGTGGATCTTCATCATGCGCATCATGATGTTGATTGCCAGCGCCGGTGCGTATTTCATCAACGGCATCATTGCCAAAGCGCGGTACGGAACTGCGGACAAGATGAACTATGAAACTCCGCTGACCTCGCTCGTGTGGATCACATCATTTGTTTCGATTGCGCTGACCTACGTTGTTTCCCGCGTGATCGTGCCTTCGCTCAACGGGGACACTTCCCTGTGGTGGAAGTTGGCGACGATTATCTCCTGCGGAACCTTGGCGGGAGCGCTGATTCCGGAACTGGTGAAGGTATTCACTTCAACGGAATCGCGCCACGTGAAGGAAGTGGTCAGGTCGGCGGAAGAAGGCGGAGCGTCGCTGGGTATTTTGTCGGGCTTCGTGGCCGGCAATTTTTCGGCGTACTACATCGGACTGGCGATGGTGCTGCTGATGTCCATCGGCTACCTGATCAGCAATCTCGGTCTGGGCACCATGATGCTGGCTCCGGCCGTGTTTGCGTTCGGATTGGTGGCCTTCGGATTCCTGGGCATGGGCCCGGTGACGATTGCCGTCGATTCTTACGGACCGGTGACGGACAATTCGCAATCGGTATTCGAACTTTCACTGATCGAACAGATCCCGAACATCAAAGATGAACTGAAGCGGGACTTCAAAATCGATAACGTCAATTTCGAGCGCGCCAAAGAGATGTTGGAAGCAAACGACGGCGCGGGGAACACGTTCAAAGCCACGGCCAAGCCAGTGTTGATCGGCACGGCAGTGGTGGGCGCAACGACGATGATCTTCTCGATCATCATGGGATTGACCAACGGTCTGACCGTGGATGTGAACAAGCTCTCGCTGCTTCACGCTCCATTCGTTCTCGGGTTGATTACCGGCGGCGCGATGATCTACTGGTTCACCGGAGCCTCCACACAGGCAGTAACCACCGGTGCCTATCGCGCAGTTGAGTTCATCAAGAGCAACATCAAACTGGAAGGCGTAACCAAGGCCAGTGTTGCGGACAGCAAGAAGGTGGTGGAAATCTGCACCAAGTACGCGCAGAAGGGTATGCTCAACATCTTCATCGCGGTGTTCTTCGCCACCCTAGCGTTCTCGTTCTTGGAGCCCTTCTTCTTCATCGGCTACCTCTTCTCCATCGCGATCTTCGGCTTGTATCAGGCCATCTTCATGGCCAATACCGGTGGCGCGTGGGATAACGCAAAGAAGATCGTGGAAGTGGAGATGAAACAAAAGGGGACGCCGCTTCACGACGCCATGGTAATCGGCGACACGGTAGGCGATCCGTTCAAGGATACGTCCTCAGTGGCGCTGAACCCGGTCATCAAGTTCACCACGCTGTTTGGTTTGCTGGCTGTCGAATTGGCCGTGCAACTTACGGCCACACAAGGCGCCGGCTTGACGCATGCGCTGTCAGCAGCGTTCTTCGTGGTCTCCTTCGTGTTCGTGTACCGGTCGTTCTACGCTATGCGGATTAAAGCGGGAACGGCGAACTAAGCGCCAGGTTAAGAAAATCCGATGGCCAATCTAAAGATTGGCCACTACATTAGGGCGGCGAAATGCCGCCCTTTTTGTTTTAAGGCGGGTGTAGAATCCACGCAGAATTATTGGAGCGGACTATGCACAAAAATCTACGAATTGTGTTGGGATGGGCTGCGATGTTGTTGTTACCGCTGGCGTGCTTTGGGCAGGCGCCGATGAAATGGAAGATTCACGATATGGACCGGCCCGAGCCACCAGTGGTGGACCCGGGCACATCCAGCACGCCGGAAACGCCGGGCAAGCCGCCTTCCGATGCTGTCGTACTGTTCGATGGCAAAGATTTGTCGCAGTGGGAAAATGCGGATAAGAGTCCTGCCAAGTGGAAAGTTGAAAAGGGATACGCGGAAGTTGTCGCAAAGACCGGCAGCATTCAGACCAAGCGATCCTTCGGCGATTGTCAGTTACATGTGGAATTTGAAGAGCCGTTGCCCGCAGTCGGTGAAAGCCAGGAGCGTGGAAATAGCGGCGTGTTCCTGATGAATCAGTTCGAAATTCAAGTATTGGACTCCTACCAAAATCGGACCTATGCGGACGGTCAAGCTGCCGCTGTTTATGGGCAGTATCCTCCACTGGTAAACGCGTCCCGTCCACCGGGGCAGTGGCAGAGCTACACGATTGTGTTTCACGGACCGCGTTTCGATAGCGCAGGCAAATTGCTTCGGCCAGCGCGAGTCACGGTGTTTCATAACGGCGTCCTGGTGCAGGACAATGTGGAATTAACCGGACCGACGGCGAATGGAAGACGGCCGCCGTATGTGCCCGGACCGGACAAAGGCCCGGTAGGTTTGCAGGATCACGGGCGCCCGGTGCGGTTTCGGAATATCTGGATACGCGAATTAGCGGAAGGCGATTAGCCCGTCTTGAGCAAAGTAATTGCGTGGAAAAACGGCCGGTGGAACAGCCAAAATTAAGAACGAACCAGCCCAGGAAAAGCGTGATTGTTTGCGGTGAAACCGGGGAATACCGGCGTCAGATCGCGGACGCCCATGTGTTTGGCTAGAATTTCGCTCACAACCGCGCGGAAGTCCGTGGTTAAGGCGAGATCGCGGCCTTCGTTTAGTTGGTGGTCGTCCAGGCCTGGCCATTTGCCGTAGACTTTGCCGCCCTTCACGTCGCCGCCCATAACGAACATGCAGTTGGCGTGGCCGTGATCGGTGCCGCGATTGCCATTCTCTTTCGCGGTGCGGCCAAACTCGGACATCGTCACGACGACAACGTTTTCCATGCGGTCGCCCAAGTCCTGGTGGAACGCGGCGAGCGATTGGCCAAGGTCTTTCAGCAGGTTGGAGAGCTGGCCCTGCGCGCCGCCTTCATTCACGTGATTGTCCCAGCCGCCGCAATCGACAAAAAGAACTTCCACGCCGATGCCCGCTTTCAGCATGACGCCAATCTGCTGCATTTTCTGGCCGAGGCCGCTCTTGGGATAATCCGCGCCGTTTTCAGGCGGGAATTTGGTGATATCGATTTTCCGTAGCATGTCGATGGCTTCAAATGTTTCCGTGCCGGTGCCGTGCAGCGCCTGATCGACCGACTGCGCGTACATGGCTTCGAAGCCGCCCTGCACCACGTTGTTCATCGCCGGCGGTCTGGGGTTGCACTTTGAACTGCTTAGATGTCGGGGATGGCAATCGCGCCGGTGCTGCCGCGCAGCATGCGCGGAAGATTCGGGCCCATGGCTACGGCGCGAAACGGCGAAGCATTTTCTTCCGGGATCGTGCCGAGTGCGCGGTCCAGCCAGCCATCTTCCGTGGCTTTTACGCCGGGAGTTCCGGACTCCATGAAATCCTGCGCATCAAAATGAGAGCGCGTGGGATCGGGCGAACCGGCGGCATGCACAATCGCCAATTGGTTCTTCTGATAAAACGGAACGAGCGGCGCGAGGCTTGGATGCAGGCCGAAAGTAACCGTCGAGGTCGAGGGTGACGTCAGTTCCTCCGCGTTTTGGCGGAGGAATGGCGATGGTAGGGCGCAAGCGGTAATAATTCGGCTCGGCGAATGGGACCACGATGTTCAGGCCGTCGGCGGCGCCGCGTTGGAAGAGAACGACGAATTGCTTCTTCCCTGCCGATGGCGTGGCGGCGATCGCGCGCTGCAGGAAGGCGGGGACGGTGCTCAGGCCGACAAGCGCAATGCCGCCTTGCTTCATGAAATAACGCCGGGAAAATTTAATTGGCCGCGTTCCTTCGCAACACGTGTTCGACATGGTGTACTCCTAAATTCGAAAAGCGCCCACCTCAAAAGGTGGCCGCTCCAAAGCTATCGACGCTGAAATTCCGGCGCGCCCAGCACCAGGCCAGTGACCACGCCCAAATCGACCTGCTTTACCGGGTCGTCAAGTTTGGCTTGCACAACCTGCGGGTTCTCGAGTTGCTTCTGCAAAGTTTCCACGGTGTCGGGAGCAATCTGTCCGCCAAGAAAGCAGCGCACGGCGCGGTCGAGCGCAGCTTTTGGGTCGCTGCTGGAATCGCTGCCCAGAAACGCCGTCACATCACTGCGCGAGCCGCGCACTTTGTTCCCGGCAAGCGCCAGCGAAAAGTTCAGGCGATTCAGAAGCGCGCCCGTATTCACCCAGGTTTCCGCTTTGTCCGAATAGCCAGTTGGCGGCTGGCATTGATAGAGCGGCTCGCCGATGCGGCCGACCCACTGAACCAGCGGCATGGGCGTGTCAACATCCGTGCCCAGCGCGCGCGCGGAAGTGCACTACAAGTTCATAAGGCGTTTTCACTTTGGCGCGATAAGCTTCGCGCGACCAGAATTCCGGCGAATAAATCATCGTCCGCATCACTTCGCGGATGTCGCCGTCGCTCTTCTAGGAAAGATCTTGCTCATGCGCGCGACCAGCGCCGGCGGCGGATTATCGGAAACAAAGCGCCGCGCCAGTTTGGTGGAAATAAATTTTGCGGTATTGGGATTTTTCGACAGCAGATCGATGACCTGCTCGCCATCCTTCATTCCGCCGGCGTCGAATTTTTTTGCCGAGCACGATTTTGGGATCAGGGTCGTGCAGCTTTCGTCGAACTTGAAGCGTGGCAATTTCGCGCGGCTTTTCAATGGTCCAGCCGGTGAAGCAGCGCGCCACTTCCGTGACGTCCTTCTGCGTGTAGCCGCCGTCCACGCCCAGCGTATGCAGCTCCATCAATTCGCGGCCGTAGTTTTCGTTCAGTCCGCGCTCCTGCTTCTTGGCATTTTCGCGGCCGGCCGCGGATGGCGGAGGCGGCGCCGTAGGGATCCGCGACGCATCTCTGGCGCATGGCGCGTTCCTGCGGCTTGACGCTTCGGCGCGTTCGGATCTGCGCTCAAGTAATTATCAAGATAGAAGAGCATCGCAGGACTTTCGGCGGTGGCCTTAACCAGGTCCTTGAACTTGCCAAACGCGTGCGGCTGGATGACGTCGCGCTCATACGAGGTGAGATACCACTTCACCTCTCCCTTGCCCGCGAAAACATTAAAGTGGTTCAGCCAGAAATCGTCCATCACCTGCTGCAATTGGCGCTCGCTGTAAATGGCGCGCGTGACTTTGGCCATGGCAAGTTCTTCGACGACGCGTTGCGGCCGCTTGCTGTCATCGGAAATCGCTCGTGGAACCGCGTTAGGATCCACACTCAACGAATCCTTTTCGCCCGGCGCCCGGAGTCGGCGGATTCAGCTTCATGGGTGACGGCGTGTCGGGTGAGGGCTGCATGGCGGGCTGAGAGGCATCCGCCGCCTGCGCCATTTTGTCCTGGTCCTGCATGTCGTTCAGCATCGATGCGATGCCCGCGTCGGCCTGCTTTTGCGCCACTTGCCGGGTCTTGAATTCTTCAGTGGTTAAACCAGCTTGCTTGGCGGCCTGTTTGGCGTCGGGATATTGGGCCAATATTTGGGTTGTGCTTAAGGCGAGGGTTGGATAGACGTTCAGTCGCGCTTCCACCGCCGAATCGTTGATGGAATTAGGATTCAGTTGCTGGTCAATCCATTTGGAAAGACCCATCTGCTTGACGCGATCGAGATCACCGGGACGCGGTCCATAGGCTAGCCGGTTCATTGCATGAAAAATAGCTTCATCCGTGGTCAGCTCAGTTATTGGGAGGCCTTTCAGAACGGGATCCACTTTCGTTTTTTTCTCGCGCCGACGGTAGGGGCGAAGCCGACAAGGGCAATTCCCATTGCGCCACGAAAAGAGAAAACGCCAGCGAAAAGGAAAGCAGGGAGCGCAGGACCGGTAAAGCGCTGCACGATACTCCGGGGCGGCGTGAGGGCCGGGGACGCAGAACTAAGCCAGGAATCGAGCTTCTGGGTCATGGTTTAGATTAACCCCGCCGCCGGGTAAAAGTTGTAGCTGGTTTGGCGAGGTTTCATAAGATTTAATAGAGATTTTCTACCGTGTGGCCGGGGAAATTTGGCTGCAAAAATACCCTGCGACAGGATCGGAACCGGCCGCTGGTCCGTCTACGGAGTCAAAGGCGAATTGATTGAGTTTGCGGACTATCCAAGGAGGTCCGCAGAACATCAAGTGGATTCAGCTGCTACCTAGTTGGTGATCGTGAACTCAGCGTTCTTGGAAGGGGCGCGGTTGTTCGCGGCGTCCATACCTTCCAAAACCAGGCGGTACGTTCCGGGAGCCAGATCCTTGACTGGCAATTTCATCCCAAAGGGCACAACAGCGTTGCCCTTCTGGATGTAGTTATCCAGCGAAACAGGTCCTGTGGTGAAAACCTGCTTGTTGGTGGCCTTGTCATAAATGGTGTATCCGGCGCCGATCTGGGGAGGTTTGTCGGTCTTGAGCACCGGAGCGTAAAGTTCGGAATAAAGGACGACGTTGTCCGATTTCTTGAACTGGTAACTCGCCGCTGGCGTCACTTGCAGCCCTTGAATAATCAGCGGAGTGCGATCCTCCACCAAATTGGCATCCATCTGTGAGGATATCTGATCAACTCTTTGCAGGTTGTTGGAAAGCACTACGCCGCCCAAAGTGATTTTCTTTCCATCATATGGGTCGATCTTCAACGGCGTCTCAAATTTACCGAAGTGGTCGCTGCCAGCGCTGAATACGATGGTGAGTTTATACGTGCCCGGGGCGGCATCGAACTGGTTCTGGTAGTGGTAAGGCTGCTTGGCGAATTCCTTCATCTCATCTTTCTCAAGGTCGAGATCAAGCGTTTCACTGAACCGAGCGCCTATGGTGCCATCCGCCCGGTAAGCAATCCCCAGCACATTGACGTTGGAGTGGTACTTCCCTTTTTCTTTATTAAACACCAACGAATCACCGGGAAGGTCCAGCGCCACGTTTACGCGAGCGATGTTGGGCGCGCTGTAAAAATAAGGCACTTGCATAGCGCCTTGAATGGAACCGGGCTGGGTACTGGCGGCCTGGACTTCCATCTGTTTCTCAACCGGCTTACCTTCCAGAGGGTCCGCGGGCCGCGTATCGCAATATCCGCTGCGCGAACGAACTTCCGTTCCGCCGCGATTCACTTTCACTTTCAAAGTGTGGCATGCGCCCTCAGTGGAGCCCTGCGGCACATATCCAAGAATGTAGAATTCGTTTTGTTCTCTGCCGATACGATTTAATCCGCCCAGCAGATCATTGGTGTTGTAGATCGCGAAGCCGCCGGTCCCCTGAGCGAGGGCCAGAAGGATTTGCTGATTGTCCGCAACCATGGTCGGCATGGGGGGAACAATGGTGCGCGGCTGGTTCGCCGGATTGTTGTAGTAATTGCCTCGGTTTACTGGCGAGCCGCCACCGGTTGTGCCGGTAGTGCCGCCTTTGCCACCTCCGGGCGCAGGCGCCGGCGTGCCGCCACCGGGCTTCGCCGCCTCCTCCGCTTCCACCCGTGGGAGCTCCTCCGCCGCCGGTTGGGTGACCGCCACCAGTTCCGCCGCCTCCGCCGCCGGGTTTCTGCGGATCAGCAAAAGTGGATGCTCCCGAGTAACTGGCCAAAACCAGTCTGGGCCGTGCCGGTTGAGCCTCGCTGTGCGCCTGAGCGTATTGTGTGCCGGTTCCCGGAGTGCTGTTGAGACTATTTGGTTTCCCTGTTGGAATGGGAGCTACCAGTCCGCGCACATCCAACGGGTAAACCGCGACGTTGGCTTTGTTGCAGGCATCGATTGTGGCGGTAAGTTCGGACATGCGGTCCACATCCAGGGGAAATCCCGCAGTGAACAGAATGAGCATTTTGCGACCTGGAACCGTGCGGAGATTCTTGGCCATCGTGCGAATCGAAAGCAGCATGGAACGAGCGCCCAGGTCCGCTTCCGCATTCCCTAAATTGCTGCCCAGAACGATGGGGGCGTTTGAAGCAACGAGGCTGGACTGCGAAGCGCTCTGCCCATTGGTTTCAAGGTAGGGTGTCTGTACGCCAGAAACCGCGGACTTGAGCATGGCCACGTTGGCCGTGAAGTTCTGTTTGATGACCAGACTTCCACCGTATTCCGCCACGGCCATGACACGATCTTCGGCGGCATTCTGCTCGACGAACTTGCCCGCCGCTTCGCGGGCTATGATCTGATCTGGCGTCGCCATGGAGGAATTGTCGAAGAAGAGCACGACGTATCGCCGTTGGCCGCCGTTTGAGGGGTTGGCCGGATCAGCGCCCGAGGAGAAGCTGGTGATTGCTTGTTCTTTATTATCTTCGTACACCTTGAATTCTTGCTGGGTCAGGTCGTGAAGGTAGTTCCCTTTTTTGTCGGTGACTACCGCGTCCACCAGCACGATTCGCGATTCCGTCTTAATCACCGGCAGAGGCGCGCTAGTGGCGGCCGGAGGATTGGCGGCGGGAGGGTTCTGAGTCCCTTGAGCGTGCACCACGATTGCAGCCAATGGGGTCAGAAAAAAAAGAGCAGCGAACGGCAGGAGGGAGTTTCGGAGTAATTTGATTCTAACCTGGGTGTGCATGCGAGCCTCCTCAATACGGTATTTCTACCGCGCCATTTCGCGCGGCCATTTGCGAACCTTCCGAATCACGTACCACCTGGCGAATCATATATCGCCCGGGCTTTAGATCGAAACTTGATTTCACGATAAGACCGGTGCGCGACATTTTTTCGTAGGTGGAATCGAGCAGCCTCATGGTCACGAACTTCTCTCCGCCGGTCACGAAATTCCCGTTGTCGTCGAAAATGACTGTCGCCAGCGTCAGATTGTCGAGATTGCGCCCGTCGGCCTTGCGGAAATGAACGCCGCTGATTTGCAGGCGGGAAACTACGCTGAGATGAACCGAAGAATCATCCGATTTGAAGTATTGCGTTTGCAGTTGCAAGGGCAGATCGAGAATTTCATCGCGCGAGAACACCGCTTCCTGGATTTCTTGCTTGGCCTGTTCCTCGGGGTCCTTGAACTTCTTCGGCGCAAAATAACCGCTGCGCGCCTGGACGACCAGTTTGCGCTTCCCGGTCAACGACACTTTGAGATTGTGAAATTGACCATCCATCTTCTCTGTGAGCGGGGAAAAGCCCAGGATATAAGCCGCCTCCGGAGCAGCCCCGACTCTTTGAAAGCCGGCCGCTAAGTCATTGGAGTTGTGAAAGAAAGTGCCGCCCGTGCCGTAGGCGAAATCGCGTAGCACGTAGTCCTGTTCGTTCTGCGCGTCAAGCCGGTAAGAAGTCTTATAGCCAGCGGTGAGCAGAGTGTCTGAACTCGGCTGAGAAATATCGCCCATGACGTCCGGGGTGTACAGGCCACGTCCATCGATCGTATTGATCACGATTCCAGCACGATTCGCCATATCCACCACATTGGATAGGTCCAGCCACTGCGTGCTTTGCAGAAAACCGGGAGAAACCAGAACCATTACGCGTTCTCCAGGCATGGCGGTGAGTCGCTGAATCACGTCTTGCAGGTACGAGTACACAAACTGGTTCTCGGTATCGCCATCGGTGAGGGCGATCTGCAGGGCGCTCTGAGCCATAGGGCTCGCAAAGGGCAATTTGGTTTGGTCGTTATTGAACGCGCATCGCAGAGTTTCCATCAGCACGACATTGAAAACCTGGGTGTTATTTTTATTCAGGTACTGATCGGCTTCATAGTGAGAAACGCTTGGACAATCCTGGCTGTTGTGAGTGAACTTGGGCCTGGGATAAAGGCTCAGCAAAGTTTTCTTCAGCGCTTCCTTGTCGCTGGTAAATCCGTGAGTAACCTGCCCGGAAGTGGTGAAGATGGCCACGCGGTCCGTGGGCGCCAGGGTATCCAGAAACTTCCCTACTTGCACACGAACGTTGACCATGTCACTCATTTCGAAATGGGTGTCGTCGAACATCAAGGCGACGAATCGGTCGGGTAGCACTATATCCGGTGTTTTCGGCTGGTCGCCTTCTTCAACTTGGGTCTTGGCAGCCGCCTCAGCCTTGGCGCGGCGCGTCTCTCTGGTTTCTACCGCGAAGGTGCTGATGGACTGAAGCTTTCCCTGGTCGTAGAGAAGAAAGTCTTCCTTATGCAGATTATCGACGGGGTTTCCCTGATTATCGCGCACCACCACATGGACCTGGACAAGATTCACGCGCAAACGAAAGGTGGTGCCGGAGTCCTGTATGGCCACTTCTGTTTTGGAATCTGCCGGGGGCTTGGGCGGCGCGGCATCTTGCGACCGCAGGGGCTTGCGCCAGAGAAGGCGCAGCAGTTGGGGCAGCTTGTGCAGTGGCCGGGCTCGCGGAAGTCGCCGGAGCAGTGGCAGGAGATTGGGGATGAACGGCAAATGCGCTGGCAAGAACGAGGAATGCAGCGGAAACCAGAACCTGAATCGGTCGAAAATAGGCGCGCTTCGAAAGGTCTAAACTCATGGCTTCCCCGGGATCAGAATAAATCGGGACTGAAGGCTATCGTTTGGCTTCACTGAACCTCATAACGCTCGGGTCCCTTGACTATACGCCTTTTGAAGTCCACGCGCACTTCGTGGGAATTTTGGGAAAACTGCCGCACTTTTGAAATTGACTGCGCGTGATTGAAATGAACTAGCGCCTGCGGCCGCTGCGGTGCTCGGCTGCCAGTTCGGCGTTCCACCCAGCGCCCAGAAAGACAACAATCGCGGAAATCTGCATCCAGATCAGCAGCCCGATCACTGCGGCCAAGCCTCCGTAGACCAGGTTATAAGGGACGCGGCGCATGTAAAAGCCGAAACCGACGTTGACTACCCACCACATGAGGGTCGCGACTGCCGCTCCAGGCAGAACATCGCGCAAGCTCTCTTCCTTGGTACGCGCGACCCAGTAGATCACCGTAAGCGCCAACATGGCCAGAATCATGGCTACCGACGGAAAGAGCAGCAACCGGACAAAATGTACTGGCATATTCCTGCCCAGTTCCGCCGAGAGCCAATTGCGGAGCTGCCTGCCAAACACTCCCAGGATTCCGGCAAGCAATATGGGCACCATGGTAATCAGCAACAGCAGCAGGCCGCGAAGTTGACGGCGAATGAATCCGATGCGCTCCTCATCCCCGTAAATCAGGTGAATGCCTTCCGTGAACAATTTCATAACCTGCGCGCCGCCCAGAAGCGTTCCCGCCCAGCCGAGGATCGTGTACTTCCAGATGTCCGGGCCGCGGCGGCTGAGAAAATCGGCAACAATACTTTGACTGCCGGGTGGAAGGAAGCTGATGAAATCCTTGATGGCATCCAGAGTGTTGGCTTTCGTGCCCAGCCAGCCCGAGGCAAATCCAACGGCAAAGAGCAGTGTGGGGAAAAATGCCACGAACAGGTTGAACGCGATCGCCTGCGAGATCATGCTGCAGCGTGGAAAGACGCGCCCGACCGTTCCGATGATTCTCTTTAGCAATTGTCCCTCGAATTTCATCGTAGACAGTATAGCCGTAAGGCACAAAAGAAATGGCAGACGGGGATGGGAAAGTTTGCGTTGTCAGATACATCAACATCGCCTTCGGACCTGGAAAAAGCTAAGTTATGTTAGGGACTTAAGCTCTCGCGGGGCGTTTCTAATTTCCGCGCTAGCCTGAAAAAACGGACCGAACGGCAGGAAGAGGTGCGTAATGAAACCGATTGGTGCCATCTGCTTGGGTATGGCTTTGGTCTTAACCGGCTTTGTGGCGAAAGCGCAGCAAACACCGGAAGAACGCGCGCTGGAAGAGCGGCTGAGGAAAGAGTCCGCTTATGCCGAGATTCAGCGGCAAGAATTGGTGAACCTGCAAAAGGAAACCGTCCACGCATTGCAACTGCACAACAATAGCTTTTTCGAGCGGGTGTATAGCGACGACTTTGTCGGCACTTCCCCGTCCGGAAGCAGCATGGGTAAAGAGGCGCTAGTGAATGAAGTACTCTCCCCCACGGTGAAATATTCCACTTTTGTAGTCAGTGACATTCGCGTGCGCATTTTCCAGAGCACGGCCGTGGTCACCTGTTTATGGAGTTCTCGTGGAACCGCCAAGGGTGAGCCATTCTTCCGCCAGGCCAGGGTAATTACCGTTTACGTATACGGGCCAAGAGGATGGCAAGCCGTGGCCGGACAGGAAACGCAGCTCCCGGGTTAGCTCTCTGCCAGAGATATGATCTGCGGGAGGCGAGAGTCCGGGTGGCGGCCGGTCGTCTTTCCTAAAACTCCCGCTGTCGGCCGGCCTGCCATTTAATTTGTGCCACCATTGATGTTTCCCTGTATCCCCTTAGTTCCATTCTGTATCTAAAGTGTTGATCAATACCCCATTGAGGAAAACTATGTCGACACTTCTGCCTGCAGGCACACAGGCCCCCGATTTCAGTTTGAATGTTACCGCAGACCAAAAATTAAAATTGAGCGAACTTCGCGGCAAGCCGGTGATCCTGGCTTTCTATCCGGCGGATTGGAGTCCCGTCTGCGGCGACCAGATGGCCCTCTACAACGAGGTTCTCTCGGAGTTCCACAAATTCGACGCTGAGCTATTGGGAATTTCCGTTGACGGGGCGTGGTGCCATGAAGCCTTCAGTAAAGACCGGCGGCTCCATTTTCCATTGTTATCTGATTTTGAACCGAAGGGCGCGGTCGCCCAAGCTTATGGAGCTTACCGAAAAGGCGATGGCTACTGCGAGCGCGCGCTGTTTGTGATCGACAAGAACGGGGTTATCGCGTGGAGTTATCTTTCGCCAGTTGCCGTCAATCCCGGTGCCGACGGCATCCTGGAGGCGCTGGAGCACTTGCCGAAATAAGGGGGAAGCATGAGTTTGAAGATACCAGTCGGGGAGCAAGATCATATCCAGGGCCCGGCCACCGCAAAGTGCACCTTAGTGGAATACGGTGACTATGAGTGCCCTCATTGCGGGCATGCCTATCCGATCGTAAAGCGCATTCAGAAGCACTTTGGCAAGAAGCTGCGTTTCGTCTTTAGGAATTTTCCCTTGAATGAAATGCATCCGCACGCCGAATCTGCGGCGGAAACCGCGGAGTTCGCGGGCTCCAAGGGCAAATTCTGGGAGATGCACGATCTTCTCTTCGAGAGTCAGGAGAGTCTTGGCGGCGCGCTTTACACGAAATTGGCGAAGGATATTGGTCTCTCTGCCGATGATTTGGGTAGATCCCTTGAAAAACGGGAGTTCCTCCCTCGGGTGAAGAGTGACTTTACAGGCGGCGTGCGTAGCGGCGTGAATGGCACTCCCACTTTTTTTATTAACGGCGAACGATACGATGGCTCGTTTGAATACGAGGATCTGCTTGGCGCGATTCAAGGCGCGCTGGAGTTGACTTAACGCTTGGGACCGGTAAAGTGGTGAACCACAGCAAGCGAACGAACTGAAAGCACTTAGACCCAGGAGTGCAACCTCATATGCAGAATCGCCGAGTCCTTCTTTTTGTCGCCGTGTTTGCACTCGCGGCCATCTCAGTCGGTACGGCCTGCTCAAAGGCTCCTCGACCAGCCATTGTTGATTCCAAGTCTCAGAGCACGCCAGATTCAGTCAGCGCAGCGGGTCAGCAAGAACTTCACACTTTGGTAGAAAGCGGGCGCCTGGGAGATTTGCAATGGCCCAATTTCTCTGAACACCGTGACGCCGTGAAAGAGTTCTACGATCTCTCCACCTACAAGTTGGCATGGAGCAATGCTGGCAAACTGACGCCACAGGCTACGGAGTTGATTGGAATTCTGGAAGACGCGGATCAAAAAGGACTCGACAATAAGGACTATGACGGCGCGCGATGGTCCGGGCGCCTGCAAGCCCTGCAGACCCCGCCGGTAGACAGTGAATCCGCGTGGGTGAAATTTGATGTGGCCCTGACGGTTTCCGCGGTCCGTTATTTCTCCGACCTGCACCTGGGCAAAGTCGATCCCCGCACACTCCACAAAGACTTCGATCCGGAAACTCACAAGCATGATCCCGGCGCATTCCTCTGGAAAAACGTAGTCGGGGCACAAAGCGTGAAGGCAGCGCTCGCACCGATCGAGTCTTCCTATCCCATTTATCAGCGCACCCTGGTTTCGCTGCAGAGATATTCGCAGATGGAAAAGGAAGAAGTTCCCGACCCGCTGCCGCAATTGCCGAAACCCATTGCACCCGGCCAGCAATACTCAGACGTTTCGAAACTGGTGCACAGGCTGCAATTCCTGGGTGATCTGCCCCCCTCGATTTCTGTTCCCGAAAACTCGCAGGTCTATTCGGCTGAGATTGCAGCCGGCGTGAAACAATTTCAGCTGCGCCATGGGCTGGATGCGTCAGGAAAGCTTGGCCCACAGACCATCACGCAACTAAACCGCCCGATGAGTGACCGCGTCGAGCAGTTACGCCTTATGCTGGAACGCTTGCGCTGGTTGCCACATACTTTTTCGCAACCGCCCATTATTGTGAACATTCCGGAATTTACGCTCCGCGCCTACGATTCTCTGTTGGGCCCATCTTTAATTATGCCGGTCGTCGTGGGGCGCGCCATGCGCACACAGACTCCCGTACTCGAAGAGGATATGAAGTACCTCATCTTCTGGCCCTACTGGAACGTGCCGCCGAGCATTCTACGATCCGAGATCGTGCCGAAGATCACCAAGGACCCCGGCTATCTGCAAAAAAACAATTTTGAAGTGGCGACCTTCGCCGGCGTAGTGGTTACTGACAACGTCGTGAGTGACGATGTCCTCGCGCAATTGCGGGCCGGCAAGCTGATGGTCCGGCAGAAACCGGGACCGAAGAACGCACTCGGCCTGATCAAGTTTATCTTTCCCAATGACCAGAATGTCTACCTGCACTCGACACCGTCTCAATCGCTTTTCAGCGAGAGCCGCCGCGATTTCAGCCACGGTTGCGTCCGCGTTGAGGATCCTAAGGCCTTGGCCACATGGGTGCTCCGAAATAATCCTGGCTGGACGCGTGAGCGCGTAGAAGCGGCATTTGCGGCGCAGAAAGAGCAGCAGGTAAATCTCACCGAGCAGATCCCCGTGCTGATCGTCTACGGCACGGCGATTACCAAAGAGAATGGCCAGGTTTTCTTTTTGGACGACATCTATGGATACGACAAGAAGTTGGCAACTCTTTTTGCCAATGCCTACTCATCGAAGAACTGAGGCACGGAGCGGCTCCTCAATTTTAGTTCTGCATTTGTTGTTTAGTTTTTCGCTGGAAAAGACTATTCGGCGTTGGCCTGCGAAGAAGAACAACCATAGCACCATGTTCTGACGCGTCCTGTATCCACGTGAACGAATCCAGATCGCGGATAATACCCCACCCCGCCTCGGCCCAGTGCCAGTGCTGCATTACGCAGCGTCAGTGTATCGACTCCCGGGATGCGAATATCAATCGCGTGCGCTTGCATGTGCTGACTGTTCTTCGCCACGCCGGCAGAGCGGGCCCTCAGAAATTCATTGCTCCAGGGAGTCCGGTAGCCACAAATAATTTCGATCTCCGCGCCTGGATGCCCCACCGCTGCGGCCACATCGGACAGAATATCGAAGACCCGGGGATCATAATGCTTCACGTCGCCGGTGCGGTGATCGCGCAGGAAATGGTCGAGTTGCTCTTCCGCTTCGGGAAGATAAACATCGCCGCGACGGTACACAATATCAATGTGCTCGCCCGTATGCGTGTGATAGAGGCGCAGATGGTGCTCTTGCGAAGCAGCAGTTTCGGCGGCAAAGCTGGAGTTACCGGTCGAGATAGCTGCCGCAATCAGGAGCGAGCAACAGATCGTGAACGCGAGCACAGCCTTCAACAAACGAAGCCTCCATTCCGCCGTCAGTAAAACGTGCGCAAAAACGCGCTGGAGTTACAATTTTACCGCACGGGAGGCTAAAGGCAAAGGTCGACCGCCTGAGCTGGCAGCGTTAATCAGGACCTGGGCGCAAAGAAGAATGCCGTTGGTCCAGTCACTGACTATTTTGATTGGGCCCCAGGCACTGGAAATCGAGGAATGTCGCCTTCCGCCGGCACGTAGTTGTACGCAAGATGGACGTGATTTTCCAGGAACTCTTCTAGGGCAGGAGCGAGTCGAGGCTTGGAATCACCAAAATTTGTGGAGGACCACCGCCGGCCATCGCTAAAGTCAATGACGATGCCTGCCCTCGGAGTTAATCTGCCATCTCGATTCCGAAAACCGTCAACGATAGTCATTTGACGTGCATCGGAGTAGCGGTAATCCTTACAGGGGGCGAACGCATAGCCGCACTCTTGAATTTTAGTTTGGCCGAGAATTGCGTGCATGGGCAAAGCAAGGATGGTCAAAATGCCGATGGGGAGCGCAATGAGAGTGAACATCCATCGGAGAGCTTTTGTAGCGTCAAAGCCAACTTTCAAACTAGTCCAATAAGAGTAAAGGGCTGCCTCTTGGCGAGAACCAAACAGCGCCCAAATTTGCAGAGTAATTTCCCAAGCGAGAGTCAGTGCTCCGAAAAAGAGAGGGAAAAACATCCAAATTGACGGTTGTGGCAATAAAACCAAGTCCGAACTACTGTCCGGAGTCGCCAAAAAATGATTCAGCGCAACGAGGCCGGCGTAGGAACCGAAAGCGAAAACAAAGCCAATTAACAGGATGCTAATCCCCACGACCCACTGCGTCGTGCGAAAGCGGATGCTCAGGTCCTCCACTGAGTATTGGCGTTCGGAGAGACTTATGGGTGCTAGCCGAAGATACCTGCGCAGTAATGCGAACACCAGTAGAACAACAACAGGGACGAGCAGTCGGCCAATGAAGTTCATGTGTGGTCTTTCAAGGAAGTCTGGATGTGAGTTTATCAAAATCCTGTAAGGGCCTGGTAAGTCAGCTTACCGGAAAGGTTGCTCCCAGTACCCACACAGACGATTACCTTCTAGCTGCGGTCCCAGAAAACGGTAATGGGCACTTCAACTCGTTTGAGTTCTCCGGCCACTTTATCGAACTTGAAGGCAACCTTGTTGACTTGCGGAATTCGAGCTTCAATCCAATCCCAGTCGTTATCTTTGAGTTTCTCGAAATACAACTTGGTGGATGGGCTTATTCCTTCTTGGAGGGCTCTTAGGAACTCGTCAGGCGGTTTGTACCTGTGCGTATGGACATAATGAAATATCAGATTCGGAGCGGCATAAACTTCACCGGTCTTAGACCAGACTCGAATCTCTGACGACCCCAAATGTATTTGTTGCCCTTTTCTCTCGGCGAAAATATCGCTCGGCGGTTTGCAAAGCTCGCACCAATGACGACCCCGCGTTTCCATGACAAAAATCCTGCAATGCTCCCAAAGCCGATTCAGTGTCGCCTCCGTCGGAGTTGCCAAGTCAAACTTGTGATTTCGGTCCCGCCAGCCAACGTTTCTCGCTCCCCTTTCGCCAACCTGGTGCAGAGTCAACGTAGTCTGAGAGGTCTTCGTAGTAAGCCATGATTCACCTGCAATGAGTGCGCCAAGCCAACCAAAGTGGGTATTTTATACGAAGGGATTTGGACAAGTCCTGATTTGTCAGCAAATCGGAAAAGTTGCTCATAGTACCGGAAGCCAGCCATCAACCAGCTACGTGCTCACACTTCGGAGGAGGCGGCGGCTTTACGCCCATTCTGAGTAAGGCGTATCGAATACCGCTGGCTGAAGTAATCGCTCCATTGAGACAGTCCGCCTCGGGTAAGAGTTTTTCTAACTTGGGAAGTGCGGCTTTCGCAGGAGGTCCAATATTCCCTAAAGCCATCGCCACCCAATAGCGCACTGAATCATCAGGAGAATCGAGCAGGGACGTCAAATCGCCCACAAGCGACTCCGAGATTTTTCTTTCTTGCTGATCTTCTTGGTGAGGCTTGCGAGATGTTGTGCAGCATCGGTTCTGACATTCATGGTCTTGCCAGATTGCACTTCCGCCATGGCGTTCCTGACCTGCTCCAGAAGTGCGGAGCCTTCTGGTACCTGAGTTGTTCCAGCGGTTGGTAAGAATGCAACGATAAGAGTTAGGAGAAGAGAGCGAGCAGGAAGAAGCATCAGCGAGAATCATACCTTAAATCGCTGCTCGCGGATGGGAAGTTGGAAAACCGGAAAAGTTCCGCCTAGTGCTCGCCCTGCCCAGACCTCGTCAATTAAGCCGCACCTTCACGGAGTGGGCGAAAAGAGCAAGTCGAGACGAAACGGCTACTCGCTAGCATCGCCTTCAATCGGCCTTGGTCTTCTTCGGAAACTGGGACCAGTTTAGCCAGACCAGACTGTGGGTTTGTGTATCGTGCGTAACACCACTGAAAAAACGGTAGAAATTCTGGCTCCATCCACGGGATATTCTGTTCGCGTTGCCATTTATGTGGACTCGTTGCGGGAACGTCATCAGGAGTCCACCAAAGCCTAAAGGGTCCCTTCGTTGAGAGATACTCACCTATGGCAGTTCCTGTGCCGTTCGCTTCCACCTTTTGAACTCTACCCACTGCATGAGACGGCCAGCATCCTTCATCCGTTCTGCAAACCTCCGTTCTTGACGGCGCTGCTGTAACTTTTGAATGTAAGTCCACGGCATTGACACCGCCCCGGCAATGAACAGGAACGGAATATAAATCGGAGCGAATATAACTGGCACTTGAGAGTTTTTTTGCGATTGCGATGTGCGGCGGCGGATTCCATGCTGAGATTTTGCTCTTGCTAGCCGCTGTTTTCCAGCGGAATAAAGTTAGGTCCTGATTTGTTGAGTTACGGAAAAGTTCCTCATAGTACTTAGATTCGCCAATTGATTCCGGGATTGATGAATGCTCACTGAACAGCGTGTCGTTTCGCTTCCCGACATTGCTCACACAAACCGTCTTCATCAAGGGCCAACTCATCTACCAGGCGGCGCAGTATGGCGGGAATGAAGACTGCATTATCAACTTCAGGTTCCGGCATTTCAGGTTTGTAACCCTTATGGTGGCAGGAGAGACATTCGTTGACCCACCGCAACATGTATGGATACTTCGACAGAAAATTTTCAATGCCACTTCCACGGTTCTTCACACTCAAACCTCATGCCGATTTATATACCATTCTCCCAGCCAAGTCCTGGTTAGTTGGTTAATCGGAATCTGCCCCACTACCCGCGAGGAGAGAGTGAGATCCAAAGCACATCGATCACCAGATCGCGGTGGCCTTTCTTGGAGGCAAACCAGGTGTATATTACCCGGAGCAGCTATCACGCATCTACAAGTGTCGTACACTTTCCTGGTACGCCCGAGGTATTAAACAATGAAAAGCTCCCTTGCGCCCGGAGCGAAGACTCCGGCACTTGGACTTCAAGAAATCGCTGCTGGAGAGTTTCGCGGTCAACGAGAAAGCCAACCAACTGCTCATCAGTAATATCAGCGACGAGGCATGGCAAGCGGAGCTCGCCAACAGGAAAAGGGCGCAGCATCGCCAATGTAGCGGCGCATATACACCACGTGCGTCTAATGTGGCTGAGTGCGGCCGACAAAACCGCCAAAGTGCCGGCAAAACTGGAGCCCGGAAACGCCACTCGGGATCAGGTGCTGACTGCGCTGAAAACAAGCGCCACAGCCATTGAGAAATTGCTGCAAAAGGCCCTGGAAGATCCAGCAGGAAGGGTGCCCAACTTCCGGCCCGACGTTGTGAGCTTCGTGGGGTATTTAATCGCTCATGATGCTCATCATCGCGGTCAAATCGCCATGATGGCGCGCCAGGTGGGACATCCGGTGCCGCCGAAGGTGACTTTTGGATTATGGGAGTGGGGCACGTTATGGAAAGAGTGTGGATACGGCGGCGGTCCCACCAAGTGACCCGCAGATTTACAACACTCGGTGCAGCCTCGCTTCTCATTCTGAGCGCTTTGCTTTGGGCGGCCCAAGCCATTGCCCAATCGAAATCCGACGCCGGGAAAAAGTCCACCTGGCATTCCATTCAGTTTGGCATCGTGAAATTCAACAACAAAGCTCCCAATTCCTGGAACATTTATCACGGCGAGAAAAAGGGCCTTCTGCTGGTGCGTTTGTGGAAGCGCTATTTGTTTGTGGATGTCGCGGAAGAAGAAGTCTACGACATTGATCCCAGGAATATAACGGTGATTGGAGACACAGTGCAGTGGTCGCTGGGTGATGTGCCCGACAAACCGATTGATACCCCAGATTTCAAGGAGAAAAACGTAGGTTTAGTGGACCGCGTACAATTTCGCCTGGGTAAAGACGGGCACGTGCTGGAATTGCAGCTTCCTTTGGATATAAACGGCAGAACGATGTACTAGAAGATTATTGCCGGTAGACGCCGTAATACCACGGAATGCCGAGCGCGCCGGGCTCGACTCCCACGACAATTTTGTCGCCGTCGCGGAAACGGTCGAAATCATCGGTGTCCACAGCCAGGCGTTCGTAACGGTGGCCCTCCCGCCAGGAGTACACAAACAATCGCCGTGATCCGCGGATAATTCCCTTCATCTGATAACGGCTATCGACGGTACTGGGGTAATACTTCAGATTCCCGGGCGAATCCAGCCGGCCATTCAGAAAAAGCGCCACAGAAAAAATAAAAGGCAGGGGCAGCAGTCCGGTGAACAAGTGCCTGGCAACTTCAATGTCCTGTCGACCCCTGGCGCGCCGGTCCAGAATCACCGCCAAGGCCAAGGCAAGAAAGAAAATCACTCCAAAAAACACCCACATGGCATCAAGGTCCAGTGGCGGATAGATCTGGCTGAGATACGGGAAATAGTAGGGAACCTACCAGGAAAACGGCCATTTGACGAAGCAGCCGACGACGGAAGACCAGCTCCGCAGCGGCAGAAGTCAGCCCGCAAACGTCGCATTGATCAGCAGTCCGCTGCGAACCACAATCAAGGCATCGGGTCATGAAAATAGTATACGGCTGGATTAGTGTGTACTCGAGAGTTTGGAGAGCAAATCTTCAAAGTGTTGTTGACTCTGATTTTCGGTAATCGCAAAGGTGACGCCCATCCCGCGGCCGGGTTCAACGCGCTTCACGGAACAGTCGAGCCACAACGCCCGCTCGGCCACCAGCCGCGCGCGAAAACCAGCGCCCACCCAGAGCACATCCTCCGATTCCAGATACATGCCGCCAGCGCTGATATCGCGCGTGCGCGCCTGTCAGCTTTGCGGAACCCCACTCAATTTCTACACCGGCTTCGAAACGATAACGCGTCGCGCGGCGGCGTTCTTTGCCGCGTGATGCGGATCTCCTCCGTCTTCATGGATCGAGCGCTCCTCGAGGCGGCGAATTGCGCGCAGAATGGGGCCCCCAATCGTGACCACTGCCCATGAAGATTACGTCGGAGACGGTGACATTGAATAGGACACCGAGCACGGAATGTTTTGTTCCCGCCATTTTCCAGTTGGACACAAGTGAAACAAGTCCTGCGCGAAAGTCACTGGGACTCAAACGTCGGGCGGATACGGCCGGAAACGTTCCCTGGCAGGAATGTTAGAATTTCATCGACACTACAGAAGAGCGCGCTCCAGGCAGAAGGAAGCTGGAATCCATGACTGAACCGGGACCATTTACCCATCTCATCGCGGAGGACTATACCCCTGAGCAAATCGCAAAGATCAAGAACAGGTCGCTGAATCCGCGGAACGCATGAGATCCATGCCGGTGGCACACGGATTGTTTGCGGCGAGCGGAAGTCAGACTGCCGGATTCGCTCACCGGCTATCAGAACGTGTGGGTCCGCGACAATATCATGGTCGCGAATTCTTCCGCGAGCGGGGCATGCTGGGCCCCGCGATCACCTGCATGAAGGGATTAACGGAATTCTTCGAGAAACAGCGCCGCGTTTCCGCGAAATCATCGATGACCCGGCCCGTGTGCTGAAAGAAGATGCGAACCGCCGCCCGCACATCCGTTTACGGCGCAAAATCTGTGGGAATTCCGGAGAAATGGCCTCACGCGCCAGAACGACGCCCTCGGCCAGGCACTATGGTTTCGTTTTGTCCTGGCAAATTCCGGCGAACTGCCGATGACCACCGCAGACCTGGCGATCTACGAATTATTCCCCGAATATTTTGAAGCCATCGAATTTTGGCAGGATAGAGATAGCGGGGCATGGGAAGAAGGCAGAAAAACCAATAACTCCAGCGTGGGTTCAGTCGTCGCCGGATTGGAAGAGATGCTGAAGTTTGCGACCACGCCAGAAAGCAGGAAGCGGTCTTCCAGCGGCACACTCACCAGCCCAGAAATTGAGCGAATGGAGAAATTGATTGCCAACGGTCGTGCGCGGTTGGACGAAACGCTTCCCTTCGAGGCGCCTCCAGAGCGGCTGGCAGATTCCGCGTTGCTCTTCTTGATTCATCCCTTCGGCGTGGTGGGCTCGCGGTCCATGCAGGACGCGATCTTGAATCTGGTCCAGGCACGGCTGAAGGGAGACGTGGGCATCAAGAGTTATGCCAACGATTCCTACTTCTGCCAGGACTACGACGAGTGGTTTTCACCCAGCGAAATGAGCGCCAGCTTTAGCGAGCGCACTGATTTTCGCGATGCTTTCCTGCAACCCAATTGCGAAGCCCAGTGGTGCATCTTCGATCCGGTCCTCTCGATTATTTATGGGGAACGCTTCCTGGCCGACCCGGCGGATGACGCGAGTTACCAGAGGCAGGTTCATTATTTCAACCGTTCCCTGCGCCAAATCACAGCAGAAGGACACTGTCCTGAGCTTTACTTCCTGAAGCAGGGGCGCTATGTTGCAAACGCGCATACGCCGCTGGCTTGGACCCAGGCAAATCAAGCGCTGGCGTTTCACATTTTGGAAAAATCAGTTCAGAAAAAAAGTCGTTGACGTAGGAGCGCCTGCTTGCTGTCTTCGGGCGAGTGGCCGCTACAAATTATTGCCTGCTAATCGTTAGGAGCATGTCGATGAATTCGATTTCCACTCGATCCATAATTCGATTTTTTGTGTTTGCAGCACTCGTTTTCGGACCGACTCTCTGCTCGGCTCAGATCGAGCGCAATTCTCTGGCGCAAACGCCGCCGATGGGCTGGAACAGTTGGAACAAGTTTGCCTGCAACGTCAGCGAAGACTTGATCAAGACAGTCGCCGACGCCATGGCCACGAACGGCATGAAAGACGCCGGCTATCAATACGTCGTGATCGACGATTGCTGGCAGGTGGAGCGCGATGACGCAAGGCAACATCGTCGCCGATCGCCAAGCGCTTCCCTTCCGGGCATCAAGGCGTTGGCGGATTACATCCATGCGCAAAGGCCTGAAGTTCGGCATCTATTCCGACGCGGGCACAAAAACCTGCGCCGGACCGTCCCGGCAGCCGGGGCACGAATACCAGGATGCCCGCCAATATGCCGCGTGGGGCGTCGATTATCTCAAGTACGACTGGTGCAACACACGGCACGCAGCAACGCCGAAGAAGCCTATACCACGATGAGCGATGCCCTGCTCGCAACGGGCCGGCCGATCGTTTTCAGCATGTGTGAATGGGGCACCGCCAAGCCGTGGCTATGGGGCAAAGGCATCGGCAATTTGTGGCGCACACGGGCGACATCAGCGATAACTGGTCGCTGCACAAGAAGTGGGATGACGGGACCTGCTGTCAAAATGGCATGGTCGATATTCTGGATCAGCAGGTCGGCCTGCGAAGCCTTTGCCGGTCCGGGACATTGGAACGATCCCGACATGATGGAAGTTGGCAATGGCGGCATGACCACGACGGAGTACCGCTCGCATTTCAGTTTTTGGGCGATGCTGGCGGCTCCGCTGATTGCGGGCAACGATGTCCGCTCGATGTCTGCCGATACCAAGGAAATTCTCGAGAACAAAGAAGTCATCGCCATCAATCAAGATCCCTTGGGACGCCAGGGCCGCCGCATCAGCAAGCAGGGCGACCTGGAAGTGTGGTCCCGCCCACTAGCCGATGGCAGCCGCGCGGTAATCTTGTTCAATCGCGGCGCATCCGAAGCAGAAATCAGCGTGACCTGGGAACAGCTCGCCTATCCTGGCCACCTCTCCGCCGCCGTCCGCGATTTGTGGGAGCACAAAGACCTTGGCACCTTCACCGGCGGCTACAAAACGAAAGTCGCTTCACATGCGGTGGCAATGCTAAAAATAAAACCGTAGTACGAGATTCACAACTCTGCACTAGCTGAGTTCGATTCAGTCGAACTCTACGCCAACTGTCCCCGCTGAGGACTGCTTGAAAAGCGCTCAGTGAGGTACTCCTCTGCCCGTGGTAAACTTCACCGCCCACCTATTTCTTCAGCGGAGGCGTCTATGCGCGAAACGGATGGGTCTAGCAAAGACAATAATCCCACCGATTTCCCCTCGCCCGACGAAAACAACACTCCGACCCACGACAGCGGGGAAACTCTCGACACCCCAGCCTCTGGCTCATCCGCGGCCGCTTCGGGGTCGGGCAGCGTTCCCGGGAACCGACTCGGCGCCGAAACCAAAACGATTGGCCCGTACCGTCTGGTTCAGAAACTCGGTGAAGGAGGGATGGGCCAGGTCTGGCTGGCAGAACAGACCGCACCTTTGCAGCGTCTTGTTGCCCTGAAATTAATCCGCGCGGGTCTAGCCGACGGAATTCTGCTGGAACGTTTTGAGTCCGAGCGCCAGGTCCTAGCACGCATGAACCATCCGGCGATCGCCAAGGTCTTTGACGCGGGAACCACTCCGGATGGCATTCCTTATTTCGTGATGGAGTACGTTCCCGGAATTCCCATCACCCAGTATTGCGACCAGAAAAAACTTTCGATTCGTCAACGCATTGAGCTGTTCAGCAAAGTCTGCGAAGGGGTGCAACATGCGCATCAAAAGGCCATCATCCATCGCGACTTGAAACCCGCCAACATCCTGATAACCGAAATTGATGGTCAGCCCACTCCCCGCATTATCGATTTTGGAATCGCCAAAGCTGTCCGCGATCGTGATTCCATGGCCACCATGGTTACCCGCGCGGGAAATTTCATTGGCACTCCCGCCTACATGAGCCCGGAACAGGCTGACCCGGAAATTCCGGACGTGGACACCCGCTCCGACGTTTATTCGCTCGCGGTTATTCTCTACGAATTGCTGACCGGCGCTCTGCCTTTCGACAACACCCAGTGGCGAAGCGAACTCATGCACGAAAGCTTGCGAAAATTGCGTGAAGAGGATCCTCCGCTGCCCAGCGTTCAGTTCCGCAACAAGACTGTAACGCAGCGCGATACGGCCGAACTCACCGCGCGGCTGCGCTCTACTGAACCGCAACTTCTCCTGGCCGTTCTTCGTGGCGATCTGGACTGGATCACCATGAAGGCTCTGGAGAAAGACCGCAATCGACGTTACGGCACTCCCTCCGAGCTTGCCGCTGATCTCGATCGCTATCTGAAAAACCTGCCTGTCGAGGCTCGCCCCGCGAGCAGCGGCCTATCGAGTCCAGAAGTACATTCGGCGTCATCGCGCCGCCGTTGCCGTGGCGGCAAGCCTGGTGATACTTGCTGATTTCCTTCGCCGTCCTGCAAGCCTTGCAGCTTCGTCGTATTACCCGTGAACGCGACCGCGCCAATCGCATCACCGATTTCATGACTACGATGTTCAAGGTATCCGATCCCAGCGAAGCGCGCGGAAATTCCGTCACGGCGCGGGAAATCCTGGATAAAGCTTCGGGCGACATCGAAACCGGGCTAGCCAGCGATCCGGAACTGCAATCCGGATTAATGTCCACGATGGGAAATGTTTATATGGAATTAGGACTGGATTCACGCGCGGAAACCCTTCTGCAACACGCGCTGGCCATCCAGATCCAGACCCTCGGCGAGGATAATCCCGAAACATTACAAACCGCGGCGAGCCTAGCGACGGAACTGCGCTACGAAGGCAAGTATCCAGAGTCGGAAAAATTGGAGCGCCACACCGTTGAGCTGCAACGCCGCGTTCTTGGTCCGGAAAATCCTAAAACTCTCAGCACCACGGGAGATTTAGCGGCCACGCTCTTCCGTGAAGGCAAACTTGCCGAAGCGGAAAAATTGCAGCGCGAGATTCTGGAGATTCAGCGCAAGACACTGGGGCCGCAACACCCAGATACTCTTCTTTCGATGCGCGATTTGGGGGCAACCCTTCGAAAAGAGGGACACTACGAGGACGCGGAAAAGATTTTGCGCGAAGTACTCGACATCCAACTCCGCACCAAAGGCGCCGATCATCCGGATACCTTGCGTACTATGACCAGCCTGGGCAACGCTCTTCTTCAGGAAGCGAAATTCGCTGAAGCCGAGAAAATCTATCGCCAGGTTTACGAAACCGCAAAACGCGTGAACGGGCCGGAACATCCCAACACGCTCTTGGACGGCATGAATCTCGCCAACGCGCTCTCCGAGCAAGGCCACTATGCCGAAGCGGAAAAATTGGAGCGTGAAAATCTGGAGATCGATTCGCGCCTGTTTGGACCCGATAATCCGCAAACCTTGAACGCCATGCAAAATCTCAGCTTCACGCTTGGATACGAGAAACACTATGCAGAAGCAGAGCAATTGCAGAGGCAGTTCATCACGGTTGGTGGGCGAGTCCTCGGCCCCGGACATCCGGAAGTGCTCGACACCGTAAACGGATTGGCGGGCAATCTTCAGAAAGAAGGCCGCTATGCCGAGGCGGAAAAACTCGAACGCCAAACCTTGGAAACCATTCGCAAGGAGTTGGGGCCGGAGTCCCCGCAGGCCCTCGACGCCATGCACAATCTCGGAGTCACTTTGCAAAGCGAAGGGCATTATGCCGAGGCCGAAAAACTGCAACGAGACGCTCTCGCAATCGCCAGCCGCGTGATTGGCCCTGAAAACCCGAATACTTTGGCAATCATGGGCAGCCTCGCTGAATCGCTGGAAAAGCAGGGCCGTTACGCTGAGGAAGAAAAAATCCAACGGGAAGTTCTCGCCAATGTACGGAAAATATTCGGCAACGACTCCGAGCAGACGCTGAACACTCTGGAAGCACTCGCCATTTGCTTGAGCTATCAGAAACGCTACGACGAGGCTAAACCGATATTCGCAGAGGCTGTGCAGATTGCCACACGGATTAAGGTGCAAGATGGCCTGGCGGAAGCGTGGTACAGCTCCGCTTGCGGCGCGGCTCTAACGGGCCACACTAACGAAGCATTAAACAACCTTCATCAGGCTATCGACGCGGGGTTCCACGAGCCCGACCGTATGGCGAAGGATGAACAGTTGAGATCCCTGCGCACCAACGCCCAGTTCCAAGAATTGCTTGCTGATGCCCGTAAACGATCCGCTTCTTGAACGCCCGAATAAGGCTTCACCTGAGAGCGGCCTCAACACTCTGTGCTGTTGATAGATCAAAAAGAGAGTTGTTCGGCTGCGAGCGCCGTGCTAGCCTTAGCGAACAAAAGGCGAATGACTGGAGGTCCCCACTATGGCTGAATCTCTCGCGGTGCGCTTTGCCAAGCCTGCCGCCCCGGACGCTGCGTCCGAGGCCGATCGCGGCTCGTCAACCCTCGCCCGCGTTAATCAGGTGCTCGATGGATTCACGGCTCGCGATCATGCCGGAGAACTGCTGACGGCGGTACGGCATTATCCGGCGCGAGCGGCGCAATGGGCGGAGTTTCCCGAATGGGTGCAAGCGGATTTGCGCTCTGCGTATGGCGCCAAAGGGATACGCCAGCTTTACACTCACCAGGCAGCGGCCGCGGAAGCGGTCCATGCAGGAAAAAACGTGGTGATCGTTACGCCGACGGCTTCGGGCAAGACGCTCTGCTACAACCTGCCAGTTCTGGATGCCATTCTTGCCGATGACGATACCCGCGCGATGTATCTCTTCCCCACCAAAGCCCTGGCCCAGGATCAACTCGCCGAATTGCATGACCTGAATCAGAAAGTGGCCAACCGCATCGGAGTCTTCACCTATGACGGCGATACTCCCAGCGATGCCCGTAAAGCCATCCGCGAGAAGAGCCACATCGTCCTGACCAATCCGGACATGCTGCACACCGGCATCTTGCCCCATCACACGCGCTGGACGCGCTTGTTCGAGAATTTGCGCTACATCGTGCTCGATGAGCTGCACACCTATCGCGGAGTCTTCGGCAGCCATCTCTGCAATGTACTGCGACGGCTGCAGCGCATCTGCAAATTCTATGGCAGCACGCCGCAATTCATCTGCTGCTCGGCGACGATTGCCAATCCCGGCGAGCTGGCTTCCAAGCTGATCGAAAATGATGTGGAAGTTCTGGCGGAGAATGGCGCTCCCGCCGCCGAAAAAACTTTTGTCTTTTATAACCCGCCGGTTGTGAATCGCGCCCTGGGAATACGCCGCAGCTACATCAACGAAAGTTCGCGCGTGGCTCAGGAATTCCTGAAGCACGATCTGCAAACGATGGTATTTGCCAATTCGCGCCTGCATACCGAATTGATGCTCACCTACCTGCAGCAGGCCAATCCGCAAATGCCCGGCAAGCCAGAGAGCATTCGCGGCTATCGCGGCGGATATTTGCCCACCGAGCGCCGCGAGATCGAACGCGGCTTGCGTGACGGCAAAATCCGCGGCGTGGTTACCACTTCAGCGATGGAACTGGGAATTGACGTCGGCTCGCTCGATGCCGTGGTCATGGCCGGTTATCCTGGCACGATTGCCGCCACCTGGCAGCGCGCCGGACGCGCCGGACGACGCAGCGGCAGTTCGTGCGCCGTGCTGGTGGCCTCTTCCGCCCCGCTCGATCAATTCATCGTGCGCCATCCCGACTATTTTTTCGGTAACACGCCGGAACATGCGTTCATCCAGCCGGACAATCTGGAAGTGTTGATCAATCACTTGAAATGCGCGGCGTTTGAGCTGCCCATTGGCCCGCAGGAACAGTTCGGCGATGTGGATGTCCGCGATCTTTGCGCGCGTCTGGCCGAAGCGGGCTACCTGCACCTCGCCGGCGACAATTACCACTGGACGCATGAAGCCTATCCCGCCGACACCATCAGCCTGCGCTCGGTAACCAGCGACAATTTCATCATCATCGATATCACTGGGAAGCCCCTGGTCATTGGCGAAGTCGATTTTGTCAGCGCCCTCACCACCGTGCACGAAAAAGCCATCTACATCCATGGTGGCCAGCAATACCACGTCGAGCACCTGGATTTTAAAGAGCGCAAGGCCTACGTGAAGCAGGTTGACGTGGATTACTACACCGACGCGATTCGCTACACCCAGGTGCGCGTCCTGGAAATTGCCGATTCCGCCAGGACTTGCGGGAGCAACAACTCAAATTCGCATGGCGACGTATTAGTACGCTCGCAAGTGGTCGGCTTCAAGAAAATCAAGTTTTTCACCAATGAAAATATTGGCGCTGGTCAATTGGAATTGCCTGAAAACGAAATGCACACCACCTCTTACTGGATTACCTTGGAGCGCTCGCTGCTGGATTCCCTGCCCTATTCGATCAGCGAGCGCCAGTCCGGAATGTTTGGTCTTCTCCACGCGCTGGAGTCCGTTGCCACGCTCTTGTTGATGTGCGACGGCCGCGATCTGGGTACGGCGATTGGCGAGCGCCCACCTGTGCCGGGAGTCAGAGAACGACGACTCGACCCCGATGCGCCTGGAAGAGGCGATTGGCGCTAACGCAAAGGAATTTTTTGAGCCAAATTTATATCTGTTCGACGCTTATCCCGGCGGCATCGGATTTTCCGAGCCGTTATTTCGCGCCCACCAGTTGCTGGTGGAAAAGACCCGCGAATTGATTCAAGCCTGCGCGTGTGAAGCGGGTTGCCCTTCGTGCGTTGGCCCCGCTGGCGATTTAGCTCCCAAGGCCAAAGAAGCAGCGTTGGCCATTCTGGATCGGCTGTGCAGCTAGATGAAAATGCTGGATAAATTTGCGCGCCTATCAGCACTGAAACCCGCGCGGACCATGCCTCCGCGCGACGCGACGTTGCGCCCCACCGACGATACCGATCTGGTTGGCCGCCTCCTCGGTGCCGGCGTGGCACGAAACGACTACGGCGAGCACCTTGTGATTCGCAACTGGTACTCCACCCCAGAATTCATCGAACCTTCGGAAGTCGCCCTGGATCTACTTTCGCGCGTTGCGGGCCCTCCGAACAAACGGGCGCGCTCGAGCAATCCTCTTTTCGCGCACGTCCGCGAAGACAGTTCCGCTCTGCGTATGCGTACCGCTCTGGAAAATCCAGCCAAGTGGCTGTTCCTCGATACCGAGACCACGGGTCTATCCGGAGGCACCGGCACTTACGCGTTTCTCGTCGGCCTGGCGTGGTGGGATGCCGGGCGGCCTGCAGGTCGAGCAGCTTTTCTTGCGCGATTTCAGCGAGGAAATTTCCCTGCTGCATGAGCTTTCGCTGCGCATCGCCGAACGTCCTGTGCTGGTCACCTTCAACGGAAAATCTTTCGATTGGCCGCTTCTGCAGAGCCGCTTCACCATGACGCGCCAGATTCCCGTGCCAAAACTCGCCGCCCATCTCGATCTGCTGCATCCCGCGCGAGCCTTGTGGAAGATGCGCGCTGAATTCCGTGCGACTGGTGGAGTTGGAGCGCCATGTCCTGAATCCGGATCTTCTCGGCTGGCACCGTGAAGACGATATCGCCTCCGCACTGATCCCCCAGTATTACTTCGATTATCTCCGCGGTGCCTCTCCCGATCCTTTACTGGGCGTCGCCAGACACAATGCCATGGATTTGCGTGGACTCGCCGCGCTCTACGGAAAAATTAACGGCTTGCTGGATGAGCGGGAAAGCAACCTGGCGGAAACCAGCTCGCTCGATCTGTTCGGCCTCTCGCGATTCCTGAATCGCCGTGGAGAGAAGCATCGCGCGCATTCCCTGTGCACCAAGGCGCTGAATGCCGGACTGCCGGCCCCCTTCCGCCGGCAAGCCACCAATGAACTGGCTTTGCTGGCGAAAAGCCGCGGAGAGTGGAATTCAGCAGTCTCGTTGTGGAAAGAACTATCCATGAATCCCAAAGATGGCATTGGGGCTTGCGAGCAATTGGCAATGTATTACGAACGACGAGGGAGAGACTGCGCGCAGGCATTGGAATACGCCGAATTAGGACTGGCGAAGGCAGGTCAAGCTAAATGGCTTTGCCGTGAACCATTTGAGGCCAGCCGAATGGAACAGTGGGAACTTCGGTTCACGCGACGTTTGGCCCGTTTGCGGAATCGAATGGGCAGAGGGAAATCAACCGGCTCTTCCTCGTTGCCATCTTCCGGCGGAAAAGCGCACCCTTCTTTACGGCAAAAGGCTGGTTGACCTTTCGCTTCCCTTTCTGAACTCTCGCGAATTTGGAGGTGCAAATCGGATGGATTCTCAAGCAGCCAAGCGCCAAGCTATCGGCGAGGACACCATGGCCACTCCACAAAATTCCTACTTTCAAACGGAACTCCAACAGCGCCGCCAGCATTTGTTAGAGGCAACTCGCATAAACTCTGAGGACGCTTCTTTGCGGCAGTTGTTGTCCAGCGTCGATGAAGCGCTCGTTCGATTGAAACACGGCACGTTTGGCATTTGCGAAGAGTGCCACGACACGATCGAGTCTGACCGCCTCTTGTGCAATCCTTTACTGCGCTTCTGCATTGACCATTTGTCGGAAGAGGAGCAGCGCGCGCTCGAGAATGATTTGACGCTGGCGGCGAAAATCCAACGCGCCCTCCTCCCACGCGCAGATTGGGCCGTGGATGGTTGGAAAGCACGATACCACTATCAGCCTGTCGGCCTGGTCAGTGGAGATTATTGCGACTTGATTCAGACCGACGACGGCTTCCTCTTTCTTCTTGGCGACGTAGCGGGCAAAGGAGTCGCTGCTTCCATGCTCATGAGCCATCTCCATGCGACGTTTCGCACTCTCGCCAGTCAGAATTTGCCTCTGCAGAAACTGGTTGAACATGCCAACCGCTTGTTTTGCGACAGCACCATGGCAGGCCAGTATGCAACTCTGGTCGTCGGACGGGTTACGTCGGATGGAAAAGTGGAATATGTCAGCGCGGGACATTTGCCGCTGTTGCATATTTCCAGTTCGGGCGTCGCTTCGCGCCAGGCGACTGGGGTGCCCCTGGGAATGTTCGAAACGTCGAACTTCCCCGTTTGCACGATAGAAGTGGCTCCGGGTGACAGTTTGTTTCTTTACACCGACGGACTGACTGAAATCTTTAACCTGGCCGGCGATGAGTACGGCTTATGCCGGGCGGAAGTGCTTGCCTCACGCCACAGCGCGCGCGAACTGGAGGACATGCTCGCGGAATGCCTCGGCGAAATTGGCAGTTTTTCTGCTGGGGTCAAGCGAACGGATGACCTGACGTTGTTGGTCTTGCGAAGATCACACTGAAGCCCGAAGTTGGAAGTCAGATCCAGGACTTACTTTAATCTAGAATCCAGAACGTTCCACCGTGCCCGCACTGAGCACCCCGGTCGTCTGAATATGGGTGGTGTCGGGTTTCTGCGGGTTTTCGGTGGCCGCGGGCCACAGCAGCGACTTTACCCATTGATTGAACTGGTGGCGATCTCCGCCCTCCAGCGTCACGCACTCTTTCTTTGCACAGCGCAGGAATACTCCGCCGTCTGGTGTATCGAACGAAAAGAAATTCGGTTGGCGAACCAGGTTGCTACGCTGCTCGTGTTTCTTTTCCAGCGCTTCGGAGTATTGCCCAAAGAAACGCGCGGCGGTTTCCTCGCTGGAGAGGCGAATCCGCGTAACCAGCAAGGGCTTCTTTGTTTCCTTCTGCTCGTACGTGGCGTAGATGTCGCCATCCCAGGCCACAGAAAGCTGTTTTGCGCGCTCTTCATCCAAAAATTGCTTCAACACTTCTTTCCAGCCGAATTCCCCCAGTGCGTTTTCTTCCAGCAGGTTCCAGCTTGCGTCCAGAAAATGCTCGGGCAACTCCAGCTTCAATGGTCTGGGCACCGTATTTGAATGGTACAGTTCCGGATGCAGGATTTGCTGGGTATTGGCGGGTGGCTGCGCGAAGACCGCATAGAATCCGTGGTAACCATCTGCTCTCACGATATTCATCGAAAACCTAAGACCCGCAAAATATGGAAACATCAGCGAGTCTTTGATGAATGGCGGCGCTTTTTTCAGAAGCGGAGTATCGCCCAGTTGACCTATAAAAACCGATAGATCGACATCCGGAAGGTCCCGCAGCTTCAGCCCCTTGTCTTTCAATTCGTAATCCAGCATGGCGGCCATGGCGCTGCCTTCCAGCACCGATTCACGCGCCATTTCCGCGTCGTCATTGGGGCGCGCCGCTTTCACCCAATCTTCGATCTGGAAGTGCTGGTCCTCCAGCGCGTGCGTCAATTCGTGCGACATCACCATGCGCTGTTCGTCCGGCGCAATCCAATCAGCGATATAAAATTCGTGCGCTTTCGGGTCGTAAAGTCCGGCAATCTGCTCCGTCAGCAGGTCCACCAGGAAAGAATCCAGATTGAAGTTCTTGGGAATCAGTCCAAACGCTTCGGCGCTGCGCGTTGAGGCGTAGCGCTCTTTCGCGTCTTTTTCTTCGTTCATCTGCTGCAAAACATAGGCGTGAATCTCCTCACGCGTGCGAATCGACTTTTTCAGCGGAGTTTTCAACTCCCAGCCGGTGATCTTCACCATTTCCTGCAAGACCTCATCTGCCGCAGCAAGAAATTCCGCGTTGTTCTTTCCCGCAGGAGGGTCAGGCACGGGTGGAGCGGTTTGTTGCCCCAAGACGGAAGACGCCGCCAACAGCATTCCGCCTAAGCAAATGGTCAGGCGGAGATGGCGACGGATAAATTGGCATGAAATTGGCATAGAAAGGCAGGATAACAGATTCAGTGCTTTTGCACTTATTCGTGGATTCAGCGTGAGTATGAGCGAAAAGATCTCTAACTCAGAACGCGGCAATCCGTTGCAACTTCAGGGCTCGTCGGGATAGCGAATCGGGTTTTGGCCGGAAAGCAGCCGGCTCAACGTGTCCACCAGATCGCTCCGCGTCAGTATGCCTACAACTCGTTCTTGCTGCACTACAGGAAGGCAGCCAAAACGGGATTGTTGCATTAATGCAATAGCCGCGGGAAGTGCCATATCTGGCTCGACCGATAGTGGTTCGCGGGTCATCACCCGTTCGACCGTAGTACCTTCAAAAACGCGGTTGTAGCCTTCTTCGGAAATGGGGATTAACCGTGAGGGGGCGCAACGCTGAATGTCTCGGTCGGTAAGTAGCCCGACCAGAAATCCGTTCTCGACTACTGGCAGATGGCGGATGGCAGCGGTGCGGAGTGTCAGCGCCGCGTCGAGCAGTAAAGTGGATGGCGCGACGGTTATCGGCGGACGGCTCATTACGTGGCGCACGAGATAGATGGAAAGCGACACGCTTCCTCCGGTAAGTTGGGATGACTGATTATCCAAAGAATTTCATGAGCAGCGGGAAGAAACAAGAGTGAATCGAGCTTCGTGTCGCAAGCAAAACCTGTCCCTAGAGCCTGTATGGCGGCAGAAGGGTTTTCCACAGGCAACTTGCGTTCCGTATCCGGTACATATTCATAATTTGATATAGTGTACTTATTAGTAGTTAAGTGAACAATAAAGGAGACCGTAATGTATCCTCCCGGGCTTCGATTGCGTCAGGCACGAGAAAAACTTGGATTGACTTATCGAGAAGTGGAAAAAGCAAGCTTTGAAATCGCGATGAAACGTGGCAGGCCCGATTTCATACTGCATATCAGCAGGCTGGCAGATATTGAAAATCGCAACGTGGTCCCTTCTCTTTACAAGCTCTATTCCGTCTCGGTCATCTATCATTTAAGCGTTTCAGAAATTAGCGGATGGTACGAGGCCCCTTTCCAGCAGACATTTCAGGATGGCGCTTCCTTCCCTTCGCCGAGAACCCACCTGACCGAGTTTTTGCTGCCTGGCCCGATGCCCTCTTCAGTCCATCCGGATCATCTGCACGACGCTGCGGCAACTGGCCTGTTACGCGAATTGCCTCCTGCGGTAAACGGACTTCCTGGGCCAGCCGAAGAATCCAGAGGGCGCTACCGTTACGGATACATTGGACTTTCTGACCGGCGGATGATGCCTGTTCTGCGGCCTGGAAGCATGGTGCTCGTGGACACTTCGGTGCACCGCATTGCGGACGCGGATTGGAAAAGCGAGCACGAACGGCCCATGTACTTTGTTGAATTGCACGGGGGCTATCGTTGCGGCTGGTTTCAGAAAGTAAAATCACAATTATTCATGCAACCCCATACACTTTCCCGTTGCGCCCCGGAATCCTGGCGTACTCCCGAAGAAGCCGAACTGGTTGGACAGGTGATCGGCGTGGTTACTTATCTGAACGAGCCTTGGGCGACTGCTCCTGAATCAATTCACGCAGGGCCGCGAGATTGGAACGAAACAAGTCTTTAAGATAGTCTGGCGATCCCGCAGGGATCCAGGCTTGAATTCTGGCCGCAAGGCATTTTATCGCTTCCTCACTTCCGCCCGGTTGCGATTGCAGGAACGCCCGTAACTCAGCTTCCTGCTGAACAAGCGGTGTTTCTAAAGTCCGCTCAAATAATTCTTCGTGCACTTTTCCAGCTACTTCATTGACTGGCACAGCGCCGTATGCCGCTTCCAGTCGATCGTGTCGATACAACCCCGTCTTCGGATCTTGCAGCCCGCCTAAATAATCAAGCCTTTCAAAATTGCCCGCCAGCGGTTCCAAATAGTCATTCGCAAGATGAAATGTAACCTGACGATGTATCTGTAATTGGTGAAGCATTGGTTTGTTGAAACTTTCTTTGTTCCGTCAGCGGAACTTTTTAGTGAATTGTCCGCCGGGAATTCTTTCAAGACGCATGGTGAACAGCAGGAGGGTTCCCATGCAAAAGAGAATTCTAATTACAGTGGTCACAATTTCACTGAGCTCAATCCTACTGATGGGGTTGCTCCAGGTCAATCAATCTAAAGCGACATCGTTGGCGAAGTCCAGTGTTCAGGTTGCCGATGGTATTCCCATGCCTCCTCCTCCACCAGGGAAGAAGCCAGGAACCGTTGTCATGGCCGACGGAATTCCCATGCCTCCTCCACCGCCAGGGAAAAAGCCCGGAACTGTCGTGATGGCCGATGGCATTCCCATGCCGCCTCCACCTCCAGGGAAAAAGCCCGGGACCGTAGTCTTTGCTTAGTCCTCACTCACTAAATCTTAAAGGCCTCATCTGCCCCTTCTTTCCACAGCAGATGAGGCCTCCCGTACTATTTACTTTCAAGTTATGTAATGGTAGCCTCAGTACAAATGACAGGCCCGCTGGCATTGCGCAATGTTCTCTGGCTGGGCACCACGGCTACAGAAATCGTCTTATTGGTGTTTCTGCTTCGGCGCAAATTACAGAATACTCACCCCGCCTTTGTCATCTACATCGCCGCCACTATCCTGCAAAGTGCCTTAGCCGCCTGGATTTACTACCAATGGGGAGGGCGCTCCCTCATCGCGTCGAACGTGATTTGGGCCAGTCAGGGGATTTTGATCTGCCTGCGATTCAGTGCCGTATTCGAGATGGCCAGCAGGATTCTTTCTGCTTACCGCGGTCTTTGGGCGTTGGCTACGCGGATGATGAGTGTGATGGCTCTGGTCACCCTGGCTTATTCTCTCTTGATCGCCAAAAAGCAGTTGGCCGCGATGGTGATTAGCCTGGACCGGGGCCTCGAGTTAGCGATCGCGGTTTTCGTCGTTGGGCTGCTTCTTTTCGCCAGATACTACCTATTGCCCGTGCAACCTCTGGATCGCGCTTTGGCCATCGGATTCTGCATGTACTCCTGCTTCTACGTTATCAACGATTCGCTTTTTGAAAAGTATTTGGATTCGTATTTAGGTCTATGGGGATATCTGGATGTTCTTACGTTCCTGGCAAGTCTGCTGATTTGGGTCAAGGCCGTGCGGGTCTATTCATCAATCTCCTCCACTGCCTCCGTACCTCAACAGATTCCGGCAGATGTATACGACACCCTCTCTCCTGCATTAAATTTCCGCTTGAAGCATATCAACGATCAAGTGGCGCAACTTCTTCATGCGGGGAACCAACGGTCATGAACTTCATATTGTTTTTCTTTATAGGTATTGCTCTACTGCTCATAGGATTGCTGATTTGGGCCATCCGCCCGGCAAGTGTACAACTCAAGAACCCGGATGAGGTTTTCGAAGCGCTCTCCGCACCCCGACACTACTACCGGTTGCCACAGATTCTGCTAGCCCTTGACCACGCGGACACTCAACATCTGATCGATCGAGGTTTTCCCGCTTTATGCCATCGCGTGCGCGCCGAACGCAAACTGGTTGCTCTGCGATTTCTAGATCGGATGGAAGCCGACTACAAAACTTTGCTAGCAGCATCGCGCATGCTCGCAGCCATGGCTCCTGAAGTTGTCGGCGTCGAGGAATTGCAGCGGTTCCGGCTCCATGTCCGTTTCGCCTTGAATTGCATGGGACTGAGGATGAAGCTACGTGCAGGTCTTAGCCCCTGGGGCGGTTTCGCCCGGCTCTCTGATATGGCCAGCCAGATGTCTTATCGATTGGAGTTGGTGACTTCCCAGATCGGTGAACGGGCCGCGCTCAGTATGGAGTTTCCTTCACTGCCGGGCGAGGGGAACGGGCAGTCCTGATAACTTGCTCTCCGCCAAGACGGTCTCTTTTGCCATGGGCAGCTCGATCCGGAACGTAGCACCCCTCGTTGCCGTGTTCTTTACCAATATCGTTCCGCCGTGCTCCGTCACGATCCCATAGCAAATGCTCAAGCCCAGGCCCGTACCTTTACCAACCGGCTTTGTGGTATAGAACGGATCGAAAACCCGGGAAGCATCTTTCACCCCTGTTCCGCTGTCGGTGAACTCAACAAAAATCTGGTCCTTTTCAACTCCCGTGCGTACCCACAAATCTCCCTCTTCGCTTTTTTCCAGGATCGCATCCACCGCGTTGTTTATTAAATTGAGAAATACCTGCTGGAACTGGTGCGGGTCGGCAGGAGTCTCCGGCAAGTCTGGCGCGAGATCCAGATGGACGCGGATCTTGCTCATGCGCAGGTCGTAATCGCGCAAGGCGAGCGTTTCCTCAATGGCCGCGTTCAGCCGGACAGGTATCCGCTCTGGCTTGTGCTGACGCGCGAAGCTCAGAAGATTTTGCACGATGCGGTGTGTGCGCTGCGCCTGCTTGTAAAGCTTTTCGGTATATCCCAGCGCCTGCGGCCCAACCTGTCCGCTCGAGGTCAGCAATTGGCTGTAGCCCAGTATCGCGGTGAGCGGATTGTTCAACTCGTGCGCCACTCCCGAAATAAGCTGCCCGACGGCCGCCAGCTTTTCGCTGTGCAGCAATTGTTCCTGCGTGCGCCGCAGATTGTCGTAAGCCTGCCGCGTCTCTTCATATAGAAGCGTGCGCTCTACCGCGTTGGCGATTTGCCCGGCGACCGCAATCAGCAGGCTGATATCCGAACTGGAAAATTCCCGGACCGTTCTGCACCCGACCGTCAATCCTCCAATGATTTTGTCTTTCGACCACAGCACCACGACGTACGCAGATTCCAGCCCTTCTTTCAGCTGCATCTCTCTCGCCACTGCGGGCAGAGGAAGTCCGTGCGCCGAAAGAAATGTGGCGCGCACACTGCGAATCTGGTTCAGAAGCTCTTTCGGCACGGTAATTGGCGGAAAGTTCTTGCTGATTTCCGTGCGGTGGCCGACCGCCGAGACGCGCTTGAGGGTGATCCCATCGCGCTCAAACAGAAAGAGCGAAGCCGCGTCCAGCGAAAACAGTTCAATGATCTGGCGCAACGTGCGCTGGATGGAATCTTGCAGGTCAAGAGTGGAGACCAGCGTCTCCGCCAGTGAATTGAGCACCACCAGTTCGCGATTGCGCCGCCGAATTTCCTGTTCCGCATTGCGCCGCTCGGTCACGTCCAGAAGAAATCCCTGATACGCCGTGACATTGCCCGTCGCATCGCGCACCGCGGTAGAAGATTCACTCACCGTGCGAACATCGCCGTCCTTTGTACGGATGTCGTACTCGAAATCGTTCACAGCGCCGTGTTCGTGCAGAAGTTTTTTCAGCCGTTCCCGTTCCAGGGGATTGACTTGCAACCCTTGGGCGATATCCACTTGCAGCAACTCTTCGCGGCTTTTGTAGCCGGTCATGCGCATCAGAGCGTCGTTAAAATCCAGGAACCGCCCCTGCACCGTGGCGATGAACACGCCTTCCTGAACGCTGGCTACCAGCGTGCGGTATTTTTCTTCGGCGCGTTTCCTCTCGGTAATGTCTTTCAGAGCATGAATTGTTCCCAGTTTATGCCCAGCGGGATCTGTAAACGTGGAAGTGGAGGCCAGGAAGTATCCCCGCAGCCAGGGTCGGGAAAATCTCCTTCGCCAGAAATACCTTCGCAATAGGGGCAGATTTTATAAGGATTGTCCCTTGAGCTGAACAAATCGTAAACCGAGCGGCCGACAATCGAATGGTTGTCCCGCCCAAGCAGGTTCGAGAGGCGTTGATTTCCACGTAGGACTCGCCCCTGCAAATCGTGAACAAAAATGGGGTCACCAATCGAATCAAACGTATACGCCCATTGCTGCTGAATGGTTTTCACCTGCTCAAATAGGCTGACGTTCTCCACCGTGGTGCCCAGGAACGTTGCTACGTTCACCAGGTAAGTCAGTTCGTCTTCATGAAAGCTTTTTCCTGAAGGCGCCCCGATTTTTAGTATGCCGACGGGCCCTTCCTGTCCGCGCAGCGGAATGGTAATCAGTTGGGAGATCCCGGATTCCGCCATGCTCCTGCGAACTCTTGAGTCCTTCTCATTCTCAAAGCGCGAAATCCGGTATTGCTCATCTGGTAGCTCCGGACCCCACGGCCCCGATGCCACATATTGTTTCAGGTAATTTTCGGTAAAGCCCACCGAGGCGCGCACAACAAATTCCCTCGCCTCCTCTTTAGCGTCCTGCAAGCGAATCAATCCATGCGTGGCGCCCAGACTTTCGGTGATCTGTTTAAGCACTTTCTGCAGCATTTCATTAATGGATACAGATTGGCTGCTGGAAGCCGTCAGCATGGTGAACTGACGCATTTTCTCGCTGATTTCCTCAGACCGAACGCGCGCATTTTCCAACAAGAGCACGATCATACCTATGCCCAGGCTGGCATCCAGGAAATGATCAAACGCAAAACGGAACAGGCGAACTTCCTCCTGTGTCCACAGCGGCCTGTCCATGTTGTTCAAGCCGAGAAGAATGAAAGCACCCGCCAGAAGTTTTGTCCCGTGTCCGGAAGACTTTTGCGTGGTGCGCCAAAGCAGCCAACCTGCCGCCAGGCAGATCACGCTTTGCAGGATCGCCGTTTCCCACCTGGTTTCCATCCAGTTCCGTGCTTTACTTTCGTAGTAACAGGTGACCAACCCGAATAGCCCAGAGAGCCACAGCGTCGGCCAGTACAATCGGCTGTTCCCCGCACTGAATTGCAAAATGGAAGCCAGAAAAAGCACAAACGCCGCTATGCTCGCTCCATCGACAAGGATTCCCAAGGGCGTATAGGGGACAAAATACGTTGCCAGTTCACAGAACGACGACACCGTAAGTGATACCCAGCCCAATAACCAGAGTTTGTAAAATGTGGAGGGATTTTCTTTTCTTAGATGAACAAACAAAACCAGCAGGGTCAGGCACGCAGTGGCTTCAAAGAACGCGATGCCTTGTAGGCCTTGATTCGGAACCACGGCCCGACCTCCTGCCTTGCATTCGGGGGATCAAAACAGTAATTGAGGGCACCTTCTGCTCGGAAGGTCTGGACGCCCCCATCTACAGTGACGCTAACACGCTATTTTCTTACTGGGCAAGGGCCCACAAATGCCTGTGTGACGTGCTCTATAATAGTGCTTGGGAGAACCTTACCGTGGACCTCGGAAACATTCTGGTTGTGGATGACGAAGAAGCTATCCGGGAAGTAGTTTCAACGATGCTCGAGTCCCGCGGTTACCAGTGCACTTCCGTCAGCAACGGTCGCGCCGCGCAGGAGTCCGTCAAGAAGCAGACTCCGGACCTGGTCCTGAGCGACATGATCATGCCGGAAATGGATGGCATCAAGCTCTTGGATTGGCTGCGCCAGTTTGATCCTGATATTCCGGTAATCATGGTTACGGCCATTCACGATATCTCCACCGCTTTCGAAGCAATTCGCCGGGGCGCCTACGATTACATCTTGAAGCCATTCGAGAAAGATCAACTCTTTCACGGCGTGAAGCGCGCCCTCGATTGGCGCCAGGTCGTTCGCGATAACAAGAACTATCAGCAGAACCTGGTGCAGATGGTCGACGAAGCCACCGCCCAATATCAGGAAGCACTCGCCAAGTTAGAACAGTCTTACGACGATACTCTCGAAGCTCTCGGCAGCGCCCTCGACTTGAAGGACGCGGAGACCGAAGGGCATTGCCAGCGCGTCACCGCTTTTACCATTTCGATTGCCAAGGCTGTGCCCGTGCCGGTCGATTATCTGGCGGTCTTGGCCCGAGCGGCTTTTTTGCATGACATCGGCAAAATGGCCATTCCCGACAAAATTTTGCGCAAGCCTGGTCCGCTGGATAACGACGAAAAAACCATCATGCGCACGCACTGCGACATCGGCTACCAGATGTTGACCCGCATTCCCTTCCTTCGCGACGCCGCGGAAATTGTTTTGGCTCACCAGGAGTTTTACGATGGCAGCGGCTATCCACGCGGCCTGCGTGGCGAGCAGATTCCACTCGGAGCCCGAATATTCTCGATTGCCGATGCGCTTGATGCCATGATCAGCGACCGGCCTTACCGCAAAGCTCTGCCGATGTCGCATGCCCGTGCCGAAATCAAAAAATGCGCTGGCACACAGTTCGACGGAAGCATTGTGGACGTGTTCATGTCCATCCCCGAACAGCACTGGATCGAACTGCGCGAGAATCTCGGCTCGCCGTTCCGCCTGGCCCATCTCAAGAACCTCTAATCCTAGTCCCTGACGCATAGTTCTGGGCGCTTTTGCCTCTGGGTGCCCCACTCTCGCCTTTTGAGGGTGGGGTAGTTTCCAACTCTTCCGGGTTAAGTTTCTCCATGCAGTGATGGTTCACCACCTGATCTTGAGTTTGGGTCTTTTCTTCTCTGTGACCTCCGTTGCCTATTTTCTCCGCCTCCGCGTTATCTTTCTCTTAGAGATCCATCCCCTCGTGTTATCTTTATCGTGGGAAACAAATATGGCTCTCATACCAATCAAGACGGCGTCAAGAACAGGCTGTTGCGACTGTGTTTGCGGTTGCTATGAATTGGCGAGTCTGCGTGACGATGACACCGGCAAGGGATATTGCCCGGTTTGCGGTAAAGACCATCTCGACAGGAACGCGGGTGTCGGCCTCGCGAATCCGGCTCCCGTCAAAGTAACGGCAAATTCAACTTCAGGTCAGCCGCTCCCGCCGCTCCCGCCGTCGTCAGATCCACCAGCCCGTTTGCGCTAGCAGCCAGCCTGGATCTCGCCAAATGACCAGCACGGCGATGACCTTTTACTCTTGCGTTTATTTTCCCAGGTAAAGCAGCGCCAGCAGGAACAACCACAGCGCATCCATGAAGTGCCAATAGTAAGAAGTGATCTCTGCCGCAACGGAGCGCGTAACCAATGCCGCGCTAAAGTTGCGCCGCGCCACGTAAATCAGGGCCGCTACTCCGCCGATCAGGTGCAGTGCGTGCGCGCCCGTGAAAATGTAGAAGAAGCTGCTCGCAGGATTGCTTGCCAGGTAAATTCCCTGGTGGTTCAGTTGCCTCCAGGCAACCACCTGGCCGATCAAAAAGAGCACGCCCAGCAGCGTTGTCACTAGCCACAACTTCTTGAAGCCCTCAGGAGTCGTTGTCAGCCAATCGCTTGCGCGCCATCTCGAGTGTGCCACTGCTTAACAATAAGACCCCAGTGTTGATCCACAGCAAAGTTGGAATGTGCACTGCGACCCAGTCGCCACTGGTGCCCTTGCGCACCAGAAACGCGCTTGCCAGGGCCATGAAAAACATCAGAATGGATACGATGGCCAGCGCTATTCCGGTGTAATAGCGATTTGGTGAAGGCTGTTTCGGATTGCGATCGGGCTTGCCATCGCCGTTGCCCCCGCCCCGCCATTGCCGCCCGTCGGTGGGATTTTTCCTCCCCCTCCGCCAATGTCTTCGATAATCAGCTCAATATCTTTTGTGGCGGAAGCGCCTGGCATGTTCTTTCTCCCCGAATCTTACCCTAAAGGACTTTCTGAACCAGCAGCTCGGGCGAGAGGTGCTGCGGCAAGTAGTCGGTTGAAAACCCTTCGTGAAACTCGTAAGCCCCGCGATAAACCTTTGGCTGCACCGGCCCGAAGTTATTTTCCGGCGCGGGCGAGGGGATACTCCATTCGAGTGTTGTGGAACGCCACGGGTTACTTTCTTCCGGAGCTTTCCGGCTTCTGAGGAGCGTTCCAAAGAAATTGAAAACAAACAGAATTTGTGCCGCCACGGTGCTGATCGTCGCCACGGTAACAAAAGTTCGGAATGACGAGCCAACCGAAGCAATCGCTATTCGTTGCGCGTCGGGCAGCATATGTGACTGCGTCAATAAGCCCAGCCAATGCAAAGGCATGAAGATGCCATACACGCCGGCAAACGTCACCCAGAAGTGAATCTTGCCCAGAGTTTCATTCAACCGGCAGCCAAACATTTTCGGAAACCAGAAGAATAGCGCGCCGAGAATCGCGAACGTTGCAGCTACGCCCATGACCAGATGGAAATGCCCGATCACAAAATCCTCACTGACCGCCGCCTGCATCAGTTCGTGGCGCGCCAGAAATATCCCCGAGAGGCCGCCGGCAACAAACAGGGAGATAAATCCAATGGCGAAAAGCATTGCGGTGGTGAGCTGAAACTTCGCATTCCAAAGCGTGCCAAACCAACTGGCCATCAGCAGCGCCGCGGGAATTCCCAACGAAGAAGCCAGTACGGAAAACACCAGCGGGGCGTAGGGATTCATGCCGGTGGCGAACATGTGGTAGCCCCAAACACAAAAGCCCACCACTCCGACGCCGCAAAGCGCCAGCACAACCATGCGTTCTTTCCACACCGGCTTGCGCGAAAACGTGGCGATCAGATGCGTCGTGAATCCAAAACAAGGCAGCATCGCCACATACACTTCCGCCTGCGCAAAATACCAGAACAATCGCTGCCACAAAATCGGCAAGCTTCCCTGCCGCACCAGATTCTGCGGCTGATTCGCCAGAAACGACGCCGTGGAGAAAAAATTGGAGCCCAGCAACCGGTCCGAAAGCACCGCGCTGCTGCCCGCCAACAATACGCTGAAGATCAGCATGCTCAGAATGGCGTTGATAAACCACGCCCAAACGGTTACCGGCATTCGTGGCAGTGTCATGCCATCCGTACGCAGGTCAATTGTGGTGGTCGTGAAGTTAATCGCGCTCAGCAGCGCCGCCAGCGAAAAAACCGATGCGCTGGCCAGCCAAACATTGACGCCGGAATTCAGCGTCAAAAAAAATGATCCGGTCATTCCCAACAGCGAAGCGAAAGCCATCCAGACGGACAACCGGTTGAGCGACGGAAATGCCATTTCCCGTGCGCCAATCTCCAGCGGCAACAGATAGTTGCCAAAGCCCAATTGCGGCGCGGCCGTAAGCACAAAGAAAACCATCAGCGAACCGTGCAGCAGGCGAACCGCGGCAAATCGTTCCGGGGTAGCTTCGAGATTCGTAAGAAAGGGTATCGCGGTCGATGGCCAGGACGCGTGGACCCGCAGAAGCGCCGACAGAATCATGCCAACAAAAACACTTCCCAGCGCTAACCAGAGATATTGGAGCCCTATGGTCTTGTGATGAGTGGAAAACACCACGCGAGAGAGAAATCCCCTCCCGGTATCCCCAGGCATATTGGCCCCATCATCGTAAGTGACCATTTTAGAAGTAGTTCCGCCCCAAGCGGCACTCTGAACCGAAGGTTTATCTTAGCGAGTGTGGAAGAAAATGCAAGCAAGACGCGAACTCTCCGCCACTCCATGCTCCGCTGAGTGAACACTCTTCGTGAATGCACCGGAGCGGTGTATGCTAGCGGGCAACTTAGCCCTCCGCCCAACATTTAAATTTCTCAGGAGGATTTATTGATGAACCGCAAATCAGTCTTGCTGGCAATGTCGATGTTCGTAGGGCTCGCGGCAGTCAACCTTTCCGCAGCACTCCCGCAGGCGGCACAGAGTTCAACCACAACTCAGACTGCACCTGCGACTTCGAGTACAAAAGCTAAAACCAAGACTCCGCCACCCGATCCTTCGAAGATTCAGCAGGCACCCGGGGGCGGCAACGGCAAAGTCTGGGTGAACACTTCGACGAAGGTCTATCACAAGGAAGGCGACGAGTGGTATGGCAAGACCAAGCATGGCCAGTACATGACTGAAGCTGAAGCACAAAAGGCCGGTTACAAATTGGCGAAGCCGGATGAGGCGAAGGCTCCACAGAAAAAATAATCGCCTATCGCTAAAATCACCTTGGGCCGCCTTTTCCTTCGGGCGGCCTTTTTATTGGAGTACGATATGCACACGCGCGCAACCCCAGAAGCGTGGTGAGTTGCGCCAGGTGAATCCATGGTGGAAAAAGCAGTCAATCCGGCGGACATGTGGGACGAACGCTTTGCCAGGCCTGAACCGGTCTATGGTGAAGAGCCCAACGCATTCCTCCGCGCTCAGGCAACGGCACGCCTTAAAGCTGGCGCAAAGGTGTTGGTTCCCGGTGATGGCTACGGACGCAACGGCTTATGGCTTGCCAAGCAAGGATTCGCCGTGACCACCGTGGATGTTTCTTCGGTCGGCGTGGAGCGCGCTCGCAATACCGCGAGAGATTTCAAAATTCCCGCACGAATTTTGCTCAGCGACCTCACTACCTGGAAGTGGCCAACCGCCGAGTACGATGCGATCGCCTCAATCTACTTTCATCTTCTCGCTGAAGTCCGCCCGACAATTCATGCCCGGATGCTGCAAGCCCTGAAACCCGGCGGAATCCTCATACTTGAAGCGTTCACGCCCGCTCAATTGCAATTCTCTTCGGGCGGTCCCAAAACACTGGATTTGCTATACAGCGCGGAGATATTGCGAAGCGATTTCGCATCGGCGGAAATTCTGGAACTGGAAGAGACGGTAGTTCATCTCGATGAGGGTACGATGCACAGCGGAAAAGCCGCTGTCGTGCGCGCCGTCTTTCGCAAAAAATAAATTACACCAACTTTACTGAAATTGCTTTTGAAAACTGGCAAACTGCTCCCGCAACGTCTCCAGTTCCCTTCGCAAGGCATCCACTTCAACTTCAAGCTGCGCAATACGTTCTGCATCGGCCGCGTTCACACTGGCTATCGGACCGCCGGTGGTCCGCTCAGATTCAGCGGGAACCTCAGGAGCCACATCACCGGCAAACAGGTGCATGTAGCGCGATTCCTTGGTTCCGGGCTGTCTTGGCAGCACTTTCACCAATGGCGGTTCGCGGCGCATCAGCAGGTTCAGCGCGGAGTGCACTGCTTCCAGATCTTCAAACGCATACATTCTCTCGGCTCGTGTCCGCAATTCGCCGGGAGTCTGCGGTCCTCGCAAGAAAAGCACGCACAACACGGCAATTTCGTGACGATGAAAATTGTAAAGTTCATTCAGCCGGTGCTCGTATTTAGCGACTCGGGATTCATTCCCGGCGCTACGCACGAATGCCTGATCGGATAGCGAGCGCAGCGCGTTGCGCACGGCTGCCTCATCCAGCGACATCACCGGCTCGCGATTCGATTTCTGGTTACACGCGTTCACCAGCGCATTCAGCGAAAGCGGATAATATTCCGGCGTGGTGCTCTCTTTCTCGACCAGGCAGCCGAGCACCCGAATTTCAGTTTCCGAAAATTGCAGGCTCATACTGAAATCATAACAGTTCAATCCACCGTGGCGAAGGTAGCCCTATCGTAGCCTTTAATCCCTCGACCCTCTCCGCATATCTCTATTCACTTCTTCGTCTCTGCGGTATCCTTTCCCCCTTGTTTTAGTTCCGCGTTTAACCACGCACTCGCCAACAGGGAGGAAACTTTCATGACCGTGAAAGCCACCTACTCCACGCCGCTCATGCACGTCGCCGATATCGAGGCCTCGATTCGCTTCTACCAACTCCTCGGTTTTGTGGTTGTTGATACCGATCGTTGCACTCCTCTGGGTTGGGCGCGCTTGCACGTAGACGGCGGCGGAATTATGTTTGTTCGCGCCGAACGGCCCATCGATCCTGCGGCCCAGGGCGTAATGCTGTGCATGTACACGCCAGATTTGGTGAGTTTTCGCGAGCAACTCATCGCCAGCGGACTCAAAATGCCCGCGATCGTTTATCCCGGCTATATGCCCAGCGGGGAATTGGATTTTCCTGACCCCGACGGCTTCCACATCGCGGTGATGCATTGGGGCAAAACCGAGCAGGAAGCCTGGGAGAAACGCATCAGCGAAAACAAATAGAATAATTTTCGTCGAGAACTGCTAACCCACCACTTAACTACCTACGTGTGGCGGCTTTCCGCCATGTGGTCCCCGGTGGTGCTCATCCCAAATCACCCAATGCACCGAAGTATGAAAAATCGGCGGTCCATCAACCATCTTCGCGGGCAGGTGGAATTGCACGTTGATGAATACTTCCTGCTGAAATCCCGACGCCGGAAATGTAGTGCTCCTCACCAGATCCATGGCCGCCTGGCTCAATTCCCTGTCAGTATTCTGCAACGACTCCGCGTCCAGCACGTGGCCATCTTCCGCGTCCAGAATTGCGTGAACAATGACTGGCTGAAAATACGTGGACGTCGGTCCATCCGAAGGATCAACGCGCATCGGAAAACGATTCGGCGACGCCAACATGAACGATCCACCAGTCTCCACCATTTCCGGCGTGGGCGTGAAAAGACTTGCGTCCACGTTCGGCGTATCCACCGGGGTTTCCACTCTTGCCTCCGCGGCAAGTTGGCCCTCCTCGAATATGGAAATCTGCCGCGGCAGAGTATGCCCATGGAAGTCGACCGCACCGTTGTAGTCGTACACCGCGAAAATTCCCGGCGCTTCCGACCAACATTTGCAAGAAACCAGAAGCCGAATCGATGCAGTATTCCCTCTCATACCACGAACGCGGTGCTGGATTCGCCGGGATCGCCCCGCTCAACAGCAGACACGACAATGTTTTGCCGTCGTGCTTGATCTCGCTGGCGCGGATCGCTGCCGCTCCGGGATTCTTGACGAATTGGCCAGTGCAACGCCGAACGAATCAATTGCACGCGTAACGGCACGGCCACCGAAGGATTCGTGCCGTAAACCTGCCCTTGATTTCCGATGCGGATGATTTCCGAATTCGCGATCTGCGCCGTCCACCGCCACTTGTCATTGCCGTTCCGAAACTTCTTCCATCGTGCCGTCGCCCTCGTACTCCGACGCACCGTTGGTTTGGAAAGACAACTTTGAGCGAATAGCTGTAGGAAATGTCCCGCAGGTCGTAATTTTTCCTCGCGCGTTCCAGCAGATCGATCGCCGCCGCGCGGTCCGTTGCTTTGGATAGCGTGCGCGGCTCCCGGGTCACCAGTTCATGTGGGTCGGACAGGAGGAGGATTGGTCTGCCCAAGAATCGAAGTTACGCTTGACAGGCTTAACAGGAAAGCAGCGAGTGCTACAAAGAACCAAGTGGTGGGCCGCATCTGGCCTCCTGAAAACTGACAGAATCTCCGCAGGGTGCCGGGCAGTATTCTATTTAAGCCTTCCGCCGCAGGCAATCTGAAAAGTGCCCGCCCGCTCGCAATCGCCCTTCTTCTCGTCTATACTTAGTAAGTTCTGAAACGCGGTCGTGGCGGAACTGGCAGACGCACCAGCTTGAGGGGCTGGCGGTAGCAATACCGTGGTGGTTCGAATCCACTCGGCCGCACCATTCCTGAACTGCACAATCAATCAATTCTTAACGTAAGTTGCTTGAGAAGAGCAACCCAGGCATCAATCAGCCGGGTTCATTCAATTCGCCCCGCTACCTACGCCGTTGACGGCGCTTCAATCGTAAAGCAGCATGAGTCGACCGGACTTCTAGCCTGACACCTTCTGCACGCTGTAGATAGGCCACAATTCCGAATAGGTTAGCAGCCGTGGGATTGCCCTTGGCTCCGAACATCTGGTGCAACGTCTTGACGTGCAGCTTGGTTCGTTCGGACAATTTGGGAAAGCCGACGGTGGCATTGATATAATCGCGCAACAATTCCTTGCCAAGTTCTATCTCCCCCGACAGTAAGCTCTCCAATGAATCGCTAAGCAGGCCGCGACGATACGCCGCGTCGCTTTTCACGCGAGCCTGAACTGTTTCCCGAAAATCTCGTGTTAATGGCATTTTAGTTCTCCGAATTCGTTTGCTTTTTCCCCTTGTAATCTCGCCACCGAGCTTGCGCTTCTTTGATATCGTCCTGCTGCCGTTGTTTCGTCCCACCGCCCAAAAGAATCACTATCTCCTCACCGTCTTTCGCAAAATACACGCGGTAGCCGGGTCCAAAATTGATCTTGCACTCGCTTACGCCCCCACCGACCGCTTTGACATTAGAGAAGTTTCCCAAACCAAGGCGGTAGAGCGAGGTGGTCACTCTTCTGGCAGCTTCGGAATTTAGTCGGTCGAACCACTGTCGAAACGGGCTCGGTCCTCCCTCAACACGATATTCGCGCAATTCCAGCATCACAACGAATGGTAACACATATTATACCATTGTTTACTCTGACGTTTAGAATCGATTCGCGTTGGTCCACGCCAAAACAAAACGGCCAGCCCTCTCAGGCCGGCCGTTGAAACTGTCTCTTACGTTTAAGCTTTTCTAAAACGCAGTGCTTATGGCTTTGGTTGAGAAGCAGGTGCCTGCGGCGTGGCAGGTTGTGGAGTAGTTGTCGCGGGTGCGGTCTTGCTTGCCGGAGCCGGCTTGGAGAATTTCTCCAGGATCGAACTGCCGCCGCCAGAAACCCGGTCGACCCGCACAGCCAACGCCATCGCGCAGACCATGAACATAATTGCGCACCAGGTAGTGGCCTGCGACAGAACCGACGCCGCTCCGCGCGGCCCGAAAGCTGTCTGGCTTCCCGCACCACCGAATGCCCCGGCCAGATCAGCCGCTTTGCCGCTCTGCAGCAGCACGACGATGATCAGCACCAGGCAATTCGCCACGAAGAACGTGGTCAACAACCATCCGGCCCACCGGAACCCTATGACAATGATCGCGAATCCAACGATCAGCGCGATCGCCCACTTTAATCCTGACGGCATTTCATGCACCCCTAAAGTTAAATTGCGTTAGCCGGTTAGCGGCCGGCGGATTTACCCGCTTCAGCGAGGCCAATCCTTCACCAAACTTGCGAACGACTTCGGGTCCAGGCTCGCTCCACCCACAAGCGCGCCATCGAGTTCTTCCTGAGCCATCAACCCTTTAATATTGTCGGGCTTGACGCTCCCGCCATAGAGAATCCGCAAGGCGGAAGCAGCAGAGGCGGAGAACTGAGCCGCGGCAGACTGACGCACAAACTTATGCACCGCCGCAGCGATTTCCGGAGTTGCCACGCGGCCCGTGCCAATCGCCCAGACCGGTTCGTAAGCTATTAGAATACGGGAGAATTCCTCGGGGGTCAACGCGCCCACGCTGCCCTTGAACTGCGTTCCGATCACCTTTTCGGTGTTCCCGGCTTCCCGGTCCGCCAGCATTTCCCCGATGCAAACGATCGGGGTAAGTCCTGCAACCAGAGCGGCTTTGGTCTTCTTGAACACGGTTTCATCGGTGTCGCCAAAAAACTGCCGGCGCTCGGAGTGGCCGACGATCACGTATTTGCAGCCTACATCGACCAGCATCGCCGTCGAGATTTGCCCCGTGAACGCGCCCTCTTTTTCCCAGTAAACGTCTTGCCCCGATATGCCAATGTGCGTGCCCTTGACGGCCTCTACGGCGGCGGGAATGTTGGTGAACGGTGGCGCGACCACAATATCGCAGTCGCTGATGCCGGCGACCAGCGGGTTAAACGCGGCGAAAAACGCGCGCGTGTCCGAGCGGAGTTTTGTACATCTTCCAATTACCCGCGATTACGCGGCGACGTTTTGTGGTGCTCATTTGTTGGTAAGGGCCTCCACGCCCGGTAGTTTCGTGCCACCTAGAAATTCCAATGAAGCCCCGCCGCCCGTCGAAATGTGCGAGATTTGCATGGAGACGCCGGACTGGTGAACAGCGGCAACGGAGTCGCCTCCACCGACAATGGATGTCGCCCCAGCAGTCGTCGCGGCGGCAACGGCCTTGGCCACTTCTAGAGTGCCCTTGGCAAACGCGGGCATTTCAAACACGCCCATCGGTCCGTTCCATACAATGGTCTTCGCCTTGGCAATTTCCGCGTTGTATGCCGCAATCGTCTTCGGCCCGATGTCCAGGCCCATCTGATCCGCAGGCGTGGCCCCAACATCCACGGTTTTCGATGGAGCATCAGCCTTAAATTCCGGAGCAATGACGTGGTCGATGGGCAGCAGCAGCTTGAAATTCTTCTGCTTGGCTTCCGCCAGCAACCTCTTGGCCAGCTCGATTTTGTCATCTTCCACCAGCGACTTGCCGATCGGCAGACCCTGCGCCTTCAAGAATGTGTACGCCATTCCCCCGCCAATCAGCATCGCGTCAGCAATCTTCATCAGGTTTTCGACGACTTCGATCTTGTCGCTTACTTTCGCGCCGCCAAGAATTGCCACAAATGGCCGCGCTGGATTGCTGATGGCTTTGCCGATATACGCCAGTTCCTTCTCCATCAAAAGTCCCGCAGCCGATTGCTTCACGAAATGCGTAATTCCAACCACTGATGCATGCGCGCGGTGCGCGGAGCCGAACGCATCGCAAACAAACACGCCGTCGCACAGCGCCGCGAGCTGTTTGGAAAAATCTTCACCGTTCTTCTCTTCCTCGGGATGAAAGCGTACATTCTCCAGTACCAACACTTCCCCATCTTTGAGTGCCTTGCTTTTGGCTTCTGCTTCCGGGCCAACGCAATCCGCCGCAAACGCCACAGGCTTGCCCAGCAATTCTTCCAGCTTTTTCGCCGCAGGCTTCAACGAATACTTCGGATCCGGCCCACCTTTGGGACGCCCCAGATGCGACGCCAGCACCAGCCGCCCGCCTTTTTCAATCGCCAGTTTCAACGTCGGCAATGTTTCCCGTATGCGCGTGTCGTCCGTAACCACGCCATCTTTCAACGGCACATTGAAATCCACGCGAATGAACACACGCTTACCGCGCAAATCCAGATCTTTAATCGTAAGTTTGGTCATGGTAAGTCTGCCTTCGGTATCAAATTTCAATTTGAAATAACGAATTTCAGCTATTGCGCAGAACGGATTTCTTCACCACATCTAGTATTCAAGCGATCGGCGAGGAATTTGCCATTTTGCACCTTGGGAGGATTGCAAACTCCTCGCCTCGCCAGGAACATCTGTCAGGTCGCGGCACCCTTTCTAGTTAGGTGCTTGCGGCCCGTTAGAACTTCGACGCCAGCAACTTGACCAGGTCTCGTACGCGGCAGGAATAGCCCCACTCGTTGTCGTACCAGGACAGGACCTTGATGCACTTGTCGCCGACAACTTTGGTGTAGTCCGCATCCACGATGGACGAATTTGAGTTGCCCTTGAAGTCGCAGGAAACCAACTCTTCTTCCGTGTAGCCCAAGATCCCCTTCAACGGGCCTTCTGCGGCGGCCTTCAGGGCGGCATTCACCGATTCTTTCGTCGCGGGCTTTTCCACGAACACGGTCAAGTCCGTCACGCTGACGTTCGGCGTAGGCACGCGCATCGAGTAGCCGTCGATTTTCCCACCCAATTCCGGGATGACCAGCTTCAACGCTTTGGCCGCTCCGGTGGTGCTGGGAATCATGTTCAACGCTGCTGCGCGCGCACGCCGCAAATCCTTGTGTGGCAGGTCGAGCAACTTCTGATCGTTGGTGTACGAGTGAATCGTCGTCATCGTGCCGGCAACGATCTTGAACGTATCGTTCAGAACTTTTGCGACGGGCGCCAGGCAGTTCGTTGTGCAGGAAGCGTTCGAGATCACATGGTGTTTTGCCGGATCGTATGTCTTATCGTTCACGCCCAAAACAAACGTGGCATCTGGATCCGTCGCCGGTGCCGAGATGATGACCTTCTTCACCGTCCCGCGAATGTGCTTCCGCGCATCGGCGCCCTTGGTGAACAATCCGGTGGACTCAATGACGATCTCTGCGCCCACACTGGACCAGTCGATTTCCGCTGGGTCCTTCACTTTGAAGACCTTAATCACTTTCCCATCGATGCTGATCGTATCGTCCGTGTGCGTGATCTTGTGCGGCAGGTTGCCGAGCACTGAATCGTACTTCAGCAAATGCGCCAGGGTCTTGGAATCCGTTATGTCGTTGACGGCAACGAACTGGATGTCCTTATCGTCAATCGCAGTGCGCACAATATTGCGACCGATTCGGCCGAAGCCGTTTATTCCAACCTTAATAGGCATTACTTCCTCCGGTGAGGGTTGTAGGATAGCGGCGAAGAGCAAGCGAGGATGACGCCGCGAGTAGAACTAAAAATGCTAGGTGTAGTGTAGCGAAAAGTCAACGACGCTGGACGTGTCCTGGGTCACAAAGCCGCTAATTCCTTGCCCATTTTCATTCACAAACAGCCGCAAACACAGTACTTGTCCCGTTTCGGGCATCTAGCGCTTATTTCCACCCAGTAACGAGCCAAGCACTCCGCGAATGATCTGCCTGCCTACCGAACTTCCCATCGCCCGCGCCGCGCTTTTCGCCATTATGTCGACTACGTTGTCGTTGCGCCGCCCTCCGGAAGTGTGGCTCATGCCCGGAATATTCTCGTACCACGGGGGTGATGCCGGCGCGCCCGGCGGTCGAATCCTGAGAACCCTGTGCAGGTAAGGGTTGCCCTGCCCGACTCTTCAATATTTCATACGCCGATTCACGATCCACCGCGTTCTCGTAAACTCCCGCCACCACGGAACTCTGCATCAACTGTTTGCGCTGCTCCGGTGTGATCGGACCAATCTGGCTGTGTGGCGGGCAAATCAATGCGCGCTCCACGATGCCCGGAGTGCCATTTTCATCCAGGAAAGATACCAGCGCTTCGCCCACCGCCAGTTGAGTGATCACTTCTTCTATTTTCAGCTTCGGATTCGCGCGAAATGTTTCTGCTGCGGCGCGTACCGCTTTCTGGTCCTTCGGCGTAAACGCTCGCAATGCGTGTTGCACACGGTTGCCCAGTTGTCCGAGAACCGTCTCTGGCAGATCCAACGGATTTTGCGTCACGAAATACACGCCCACTCCCTTGGAGCGGATCAGCCGCACAATCTGCACCACTTTATCCTCGATGATTTTCGGCAAATCGGTGAACAGCAGGTGCGCTTCATCGAAAAAGAAAACCAGCTTGGGCTTGTCCGGGTCGCCTACTTCCGGAAGCTTTTCAAACAGCGAAGTAAGCAACCACAGAAGAAAAGTGGCATACAGCTTCGGAGACTGGATGAGCTTATCGGCGGCCAGAATATTGATAAGGCCATGCCCATTGGTATCCGTCTGCATCAGGTCATCCAGATTTAGCGCCGGCTCGCCAAAGAACTTTTCTCCACCCTGCTGCTGTATGGCCAGAATCCCGCGCTGGATCGATCCGATGCTCGCGGCGGAAATATTCCCGTATTGCGTTTGGAATTGTTTGGCGTTATCGCCTACATACTGCAGCATGGCCTGAAGATCTTTGATATCGAGCAACAACAAGCCATTGTCGTCCGCAATCTTGAACACCAATGCCAGAACGCTTTCCTGCACATCGTTCAAATTCAGCAACCGCGCCAGCAGCAGCGGTCCCATCTCAGAAATCGTGGCTCGAACCGGATGGCCTTGTTCGCCAAACACATCCCAAAATGTGGCCGGGCAAGCAGCGAAGGCAAAATCGGTCAGCTTGAGCTTCTTCACGCGCTCTGCAATTTTTGGATTTTCCGTTCCAGCCTGGCTGATCCCAGAGAGATCGCCCTTCACGTCCGCGGCAAATACCGGAACCCCGATGCGGCTGAACGCTTCCGCCATCACTTGCAGCGTTACCGTCTTTCCTGTACCCGTCGCGCCGGCAACCAGTCCATGACGATTCGCCATGCGCGGCAACAGATAAAGTGGTTGAGTACTCTGAGCGATTAAAAGCGGTTCAGCCATGTTTGCGATTCTCCCAGATGAGATTCTGCCGCGTACAAAGCACTCTCTACAAAACGCAATGCCATCTCACAAACACAAGTGCACTTGACCGCATGATTGTATGCATTTTCGGTGGGCGGGAGAAAGTAGAGAACTCAAAACGCGATCCGAGTTATTGGGGGAACTGCTTGATCGCGGTGACCCTCTCACTGGTGAACCGCACGAACACGGTTTTGTCCGGTGGGTGCCCGTAGATCCAATCCTCCGTGTCGTTTCCATTGCTGTCGCGCTCGCGAACTTTGCGGTCGGGCTTACCCATCGCCGCCACCACTTCATCGCGATCCATCCCAATGATTGCGTGACGTTCGGTGATGGCCTGCTTGGTTGCCGGCGGCAAGCGTGTCAATCCAGTGCACCGACGCGGACCGCTCTTTCGCAAAGTTCAAAAACGGTCCCAGGATTTCTTTCAACTGGTCCGGCGACAGGTCCGGCACGTGTCCCGGAAATTCCACATAAATCGTTCCGCCCATGCCTGGCTGGAATCCCGGCGGACCCTGCTCCTGCCCGCCAGTCTGCGTAGACGAGATCGGTGGCTGCGGTGCGTTTCCACCACCATCCATCCCAATCTGTATGCGGTCGCGCCAATTCTTTTTCGGCCGGCCCCCGCCGTTAATATCCACAACAATAGTGTGCTCTCGAAATTCCATGTTGGTGATCTGCGCGTTGTCGCCGGTATTTACCGCCGCGCCGTGCGACGATATCACGCGATCCAGATATGTTTCGTTCAGCGGTTTATCCACATAGAGAACGAAGCCTTCTTTGCCGCCCGGTAATGCCTTTCGCATCTTCACAAATTCCCCGGACACGTAGCGAATCAGCGCAAGTTTGGAAGGTTCTGTCAGCGTGCTGCCCTTCTTCGGTGCAACAGTTGCCGGTCTTATCCTGCGTCGGCGAATCGTCCACCACAATCACGGGCAACACCGGAATGTTTTCTCCCGATGGGAAGGGCTGCGTTGCGTTTGGCTGTGGGGGAACTAAAGAGGAGCCATGCGGCAGGTCAACCGCAGCGAGGCAAACTATGGCGACAGCAATGGACCAGCGGTAATGCATACTCATGGGCGTTTTTCCTCTCGCACCTAGTTTACTCCAACTGCGAATTGCTGGCGACACTGCAAACAACCTCTCTCATCGCGTTGGCGGGCGATCAGCGACTCTCGCCAGTGGGATGCCACCCACTTTGTCTAACGCTGCTTCTCTTCCGTCTGCGCGTTTGCCAGCAATGTGCGGCTGAGATAAACTCCCTGTCCTATGACGGATACCGCTTCGATGATTGGTCGCTCCATCTCTCATTACAACGTGCTGGAGAAGGTCGGCGGCGGCGGAATGGGCGTGGTTTATAAGGCCAAGGACACGCGTCTCGGGCGCAATGTCGCGCTGAAATTCCTGCCCGACGATATTTCTCATGACACTCAAGCTATCGAGCGATTCCGTCGCGAAGCGCGCGCCGCTTCCGCGCTCAATCACTCGAATATCTGCACCATTTACGACATTGGCGAGTTCGAGGGCCGTCCGTTCATCGCCATGGAGCTGCTCGAAGGCCAGACGCTGAAGCATCGCATTTCCGGCAAGCAGCTCGCCATCTCCGACATTCTGGAAATCGGCATACAAATTGCCGACGGCCTGGAAGCTGCGCACACCAAGGGCATCGTGCATCGCGACATCAAGCCTGCCAATATTTTCCTCGTCGATCGCGGCCCCGCCAAAATCCTCGACTTCGGCTTGGCCAAGCTGGCCAACAGTCTGCTTCGCGCAAATGAATTCGTCACCGAAGCCTCCAACCGCACCCGCTTTGAGGGCACCGATCTTCTCACCAGTCCCGGCAGTTCCGTCGGCACCGTTTCCTACATGTCGCCGGAACAGGCGCGCGGCGAAGAATTGGATGCGCGCTCCGATCTCTTTTCCCTCGGCGTGGTTCTTTACGAAATGTCCACCGGTGTAGTTCCCTTCTCTGGCTCGACGCATGCCTTGATCTTTGATGGCATCCTTCATGCCGATGCAACCCCAGCGACGAAATTGAATTCGCGCTTGCCGATGGCCATGGAAAACGTTTTCGGCAAAGCGCTGGAGAAAGACACCGACCTGCGGTACCAGACGGCTGGCGAGCTTCGCGCCGACCTGAAGCGCATGAAGCGCGATCTCGATTCCAATCGTCGTCCGTCGGCCGAAAAGTCCGATTCCTCCAGCTCCAGCGCCAACGCGACTGCCGCTGCGCCGACTAAAAAGTCCGTCGCGGTGCTGTACTTTGAAAACCAGAGCGGCGGGAAAGAGGATGAATATTTTCGCGACGGCATGACCGAAGACATCATCACCGAGCTTTCCAAGATCACCCAGCTGCAGATTTTCCCGCGCTCGGAGATGCTGGCGTTTCGCGACAAGCAGACTTCCGCGCCACAGGTTGGCCAACAGCTGGGCGCTACCTTCGTGCTGGAAGGCACCATCCGGCGCTCGGGCAATCGTTTGCGCATTACCGCGCAACTGGTGGAGAGTTCCACGCGGCATTCGGTGTGGGCCGAGCGGTACGATCGCCAACTGGAAGATGTGTTCGCCATCCAGGACGAAATTGCCCGCAGCATCGCGCAGGCTCTGCGGATTACCTTGACTCCGCAGGAAGAAAAAATCATTGGACTGAAGCCCACGGAAAATACGCAGGCGTACGATTTCTATTTGCGCGGCAGGAGCTACACGCGGCGCGAAAATATGGATTACGCGCTGCAGATGTTCGATCAGGCTATCCAGCTCGACAACCATTTTGCGTTGGCCCACGCGGGTATCGCGCAGCTTTGCGGACTGATCTACGAACTCCGCGAGCAGAGCCCCAAATGGATTGAGCGCGGGTTGACCGCGTGCGATCGCGCGATGGCTCTGGCGCCGGACCTCCCGGAAGTGATGGTGGCGCGGGCGCGACTTTTTTATGCGCAGAAAAAATATGAGGAATCCGCATTGATGGCGCGGCGGGCGATTGAGCGGAAACGCGATTGCGACGGCTCGTGGAATATTCTTGGCCGCGCGTTGCTCTCCGTCGGCAAATACGAAGAAGGCGCGTCGCTGATCGAGCAGGCCCTGGATGCCAATGGCGACGATTACAACACATATGTACCGTATGGACTGTGCATGGAGCGGCTCGGGCGCAAGAAAGAAGCGGAGCAGTGCCGCGAACGCATGAACGTCGTGCTGAAGAAGCAACTGGAACTGGTGCCCGAAGATGTGCGCGCGCGAATTCTGCTGGCCACCAATCTGGCTTCCTTTGGCGAAGCCGAGGAGAGCATACGGCATCTGCAGACGGCCGTGGCGCTGCGTCCGAACGACGGCAACACTTTATACAATGCCGCGTGCACGTATGGCGTCCTCTCTCGAAAAGCAGAAGCGCTGGAAACGTTGAAGAAGGCCTTCGCGGCCGGCTACGGCAATCTCAATTGGGCCGCGCGCGACTCCGATCTCGATTGCCTCCATGATGACCCGGAGTTCAAGAAGCTGGTTGGCCTGACGGACGGCCCCGCGGCGTAAGCGGTTGTGCTCAGTGCTGTTTAGTTTTGAGTTACTCCCACCCCCTACCCCCCACCTTTTTGCGTAAGAGACGTAGCGAAAGGACTTACGGGAGAGGGTGTCTGTAAGAGGCTTATCTAAAGGACTTACAGGAAGGCAAAATGCGGAAATTGCAGCGAAAGGATAACCAGTTTGATACCCTACCCCTCCCCCTGCGAAAAATGGATGTCTATCAAAAGAAAGCGCTTGCGGGTGGAGCGGTGCGGATGTCTGTGAAAGGAAAGAGTTTATAAAGTGTTTGGAATGATATAGATGTGAGGGAGTGGAAATGCACGTCGGAGAGTTGGAGGAGGATTCAGTCACCGGATGAAGGGAAAGGGTGTGGGTCCCCGCAAAACTCCGCGCAGAGCTCGGGGCGAGGCGCAATGTTCGAAGAGTTCTCGACAGTACATGGACCATTGTATATTGCAAGGTACTGTTTGTCAATAGGTAAATTTATTCGACTGAGAGAGCTGTTAAAAAATGGGGAACGTCCCGTCTGTCCCCGGTTTCCCCAGTGACCAGACCGGCTCGCACGGGATTCAACTCTGCATAACGCATGGCTATCCACAAATGCGATTGGTCCAGGGGACAAGAATAGAATCGGCCTTGCCAGACGTGTCCGCTTGACCTGTGAGTGGCGTTCCAATAAGAGGCCTAGCGTCCGTGAGTTTGTTTCAGCGTTGTGGCCAAGGCGTCGACTTCTCGAGGAATGACAACCAGGTGGACGTGATTGGACATGAGGCAATATCCCAGCAGCAGCGGATGAAGTCGGAGGGTCTCCCCCAATAGATCGAGATACACCTTGCGTTCAGCATCGGACGCAAGAAGGAATTGACGGGCATTGCCGCGCTGGGTCACATGATAAGGAATATTTACTACTACGACACGAGCCAAACGAGCCATATCGAGTACAATATCAGAAAACGTCCCGTCTGTCCCCGGGTTCCGCAGGCGAGTGCAGAGCCAATCACGAGTAGCCCTGCAACCGCTAGGGTCTCAACTCCCGCCTTAAGCCGTGCTCTCGTCTTGATCAGGCAGGCCACCCGGATCTTCTTCACGCTTGTAGCGTGGTCGGGGCAGCCGTCCAGCCTGCCCAACTCATGACGAAGATGGCACCAGATTAGGATCACCGAATTCTCCAACGCAATAAGCCATAGAACAACGAGCTATATAACAACCAATTCAGCACAATTGCCAGCGGTCGCCCTGCATTATGCACATTGTGACTGATCAGGACGCTACCTAGAAATCCGGGAACAAAAAGGAACGAAATCGCTGTATACAAAAAGTGTCCAGGCCCGCTGTAATCTGGCCTGTAATAAGGAATTGCAGAAACGATCGCCACTACAGAACCTGCCATGGCCCCGATCATGACGATTGTCGATCTGTTTCGCGCCGAATTTGTCGTTCTCATCACGTTCACGTTGTTCACATCTTCGGAAATCGGGGACAGACGGGACGTTTCCCACTTTCTCCAAAAGGATTGTAATTTACTTTTCAAAAGCAAGCACCTGTTGATCTCGTTTGTTCTCGGGATTCGCCGGACGGCCCCCTTTTCGCGGGACCAAGTTACGTTGCGTAGCTATCTCCAAAGAATGCAAAAACTCGGGAGCACCTAGCGGACGACCCGTGTGTGTGCATCGACGAATCTCCGCAACCTCTTCCGTTGGCTCGCCGGCAGTGAGATACTGGGGCCACGTTCCGGTTGACCACCGTGATTTCCATGTGTCCATTTCAAGTCCAAGAGCCGGGTCGCAGGAACCGCAGTGAGCAGCGGCACTCGACCACGCCCACGACTCGGCCTCAGAGACCAGACCGGCTCGCACGGGATTCAACTCTGCATAACGCATGGCTATCCACAAATGCGATTGGTCCAGGGGACAAGAATAGAATCGGCCTTGCCAGACGTGTCCGCTTGACCTGTGAGTGGCGTTCCAATAAGAGGCATAGCGTCCGTGAGTTTGTTTCAGCGTTGTGGCCAAGGCGTCGACTTCTCGAGGAATGACAACCAGGTGGACGTGATTGGACATGAGGCAATATCCCAGCAGCAGCAGCGGATGAAGTCGGAGGGTCTCCCCAATAGATCGAGATACACCTTGCGTTCAGCATCGGACGCAAGAAGGAATTGACGGGCATTGCCGCGCTGGGTCACATGATAAGGAATATTTACGACTACGACACGAGCCAAACGAGCCATATCGAGTACAATATCAGAAAACGTCCCGTCTGTCCCCGGGTTCTCCCAGCAATTTCTTCACACGTTCCTGTCCCCTTTTTTCCAGCTAACGGCTTCTAGTTGAACGCGCCACCCTTTTGGAGGGCTTCCTATTTGGGATCGAGGGCCTCAACGCGCATGGAGACCTTCAGATGCTCACTCGGAGCCGTAGCTTCGTTCAGGGTCCCGGTTGCAACAACGGTCTTACCAATTAGCTTACCAGCCTGCTCTCTTTTTGCGGACGGGAATATAAACAACTGCACGGTGCGAACGTTTCTTTGGATGCTCAGGCTGGAGCTCCCCTTCGTCTCCGCATCCTCGGTAGGCACGGCTGTGATCGCTTGCCCCAAGGTCAATACGAAAACCTTCTCTTGTGCATCTTTGTCTGGCGTCTCGCCGTAGCCGGGCGGACCGTAGAAGACGCGCTCTGAGAGCGTTCCCTCAAGTTTCACGTTGGGTGTATCAAACTTGAATGTGCGCTCGGAAGTACTTGTATTTGAGGACTGCGGCTCGGTTGCGTAAGTGACTCGGTTGGCAAAAGCGGTCCCGACGACCACAAAGATGACAAGGGCAGTCGCAGGAAGGCTCAGCCCCCTATCGTGAAAAGTCGTCATTTTGGAGCTCCAAACGTGGTTGTCGAGGTAACGGAATATCCCCCCGAGGCATTGAAGCCCTCGCGGGTGGCGCAGCCTTGGGCATGGATTTTGGTTGCACGGTGGGAGGATATCACTGCGGAAGCTAACTAGAAAGTGATATGAGGCAGGAATTGGGTGGCCTACCCTTTGCGGGTTTGGTTCAGGCAAAGGGTGGGCTCCGCGTCTTGCCTTAGGCCACCCAGAATCGCCTTAGCATTGGGAGGGGACGCCAAGTGCTGTGAAAGCGAAGGAGAAGCTTGAGAGTTCAGAAGGAGAAGAGCGTCCCACCCTTTGCATAAGGCAAGTTCGCTAAGGGTAGGCCACCCAAATTCGTCTTTACATTGGAAGGGTGCGCCACCCGCCAAATAAGTTATTGCGGAGTAGTGGTAGAAACGATTCTCCCGGGAGCTGGGTACGGACCAGAAAATTCGATGCGAGTCCCTCTTTTGTCTGATTTCTCATGAGTTGCGATTACTTTGGCCCAGTCTGCAAATGGCACTTTGTCTCGGACTTCGGGTGGACCGACGAAGAGAAACCAAGAGTACCCTTGCCCTTTTCCTCCAGTGTCTCCCACGCTGAATCCGCCGTCGAGCACTCCTTGTATAACATATTGTGACGGAACGAGCCGAAACTTGGATTTCCCGTCGGGAAGTAGTGTTCGGTAATAGAAGTCATCTTTTCCCTTTGCATCCATAACGAGAATCTCGGAAGTTCGAGAGATTCCCGACTCCGGTACATTGATTTCATAACCCCCATCTTTCCTCAATGAAAATAGCTGGGCTCCTGGATCGCTGAAAACGACTTGAATCCAACCAATGTACCCATCCGGGAGGATAAACGAATAGTGAGGCTTAACCCGCCCATAAGCTGGCGGGAACAAAAGCACGAACATCAATAGGTGTATTCCCTTGTATTTCATGGGTTAGAGAACCATAACCAAGCTAACCCTCCTGCCGGTTTAGGTGGATCGGGATTGCCTGAACCCCCAGCGCCCCCCGAACCTCCGGAAGATGCACCCCTAATCCACAATTCCCACAACAGACGCGAAAAACTGTCATCGAAATCGGGGAAATTGGGGACCAGACGGGACGTTTCCCATTTTCTCCAAGTGGATTGTAATTTACTTTTCAAAAGGAAACGCCTGTTGATCGTGTTTGTTCTCGGGATTCGAAACTGACTGACACGCGCGCGGAGAGGATACCACTTCATTATTTATTCTGGAAGTACAGAGCAGCAAAGGGTGCTGCGGGGGAAAGGCGCCCGCTTCGGAAAGCGGCCGCTACATAAGATGAAGCTGGAACTGCTGCGGGGGCGCTGGCATAAAAGCCAGCGCTACGGGTTAGGCGGACCAGTGGTGGGGGAAATTAATGTAGGAGGAGTTGAGGGCGGAGGCGGAGGGGCAGCCGAGGAGGATGAGGGTGCGCTCGACGTCGGCGCGGAGGATATCGAGGGCGCGAGTGACGCCGGGCTGGCCTGCGGCGGCCAATCCATAGGCGTAGGCGCGGCCGATGAGGACGGCTTTGGCTCCCAGGCAGAGGGCTTTGACGATGTCGGCACCGCGACGAATGCCGCCATCCATGAGCACTTCGACGCGGCCGTTGACGGCGGCAACGACTTCGGGCAAAGCGCGGAGCGTGGCGGAAACGCCGTCGAGCTGGCGGCCTCCGTGATTGGAGACGATCAGGGCGGAGGCGCCTTCGTCCACGGCGCGGCGGGCATCGTCACCGGTGAGGACACCTTTGATGAGGATGGGGCCGGGCCAGATTTCGCGGAGCCAACGGAGATCCTGCCAAGTGACGACCGCGGCGGCGAGAGCGGCGGTGACGTCCACGAGCGGCATGGGACCTTTGCCGGGCTCCACAATATTCTGCAAAGGTGGCGTGCCGCCATCGAGGAGAAAGCTGGCGAGCCATCCGGGATGCGCGAGAATCTGCGGCACGTGGGGAATTTTGGCGAGCAGCGAATCGCCGAGAAGCTGCTTCATGCCATTGCGGGGATCGCGTTCGCGCATGCCGGCAACGGGCGTGTCAATGGTGACGACCAAGGCGGAATAACCGGAGCGGCGGGCGCGTTCGAGGGCAGGTTCGGCGACGGCGCGTCCCCCAACCAGATAGAGCTGATACCAGGCCGGGCCTGTGGTGGCGGCTTTCACGTCCTCGAGCTTGTGCCCGGAAATGGTGGAGAGAGTGTAGAGAAGTCCGGCGGCGCCAGCGGCGGCGGAGGCGGCGACTTCTCCCCGGGGATGCATGAGGCGGCTGTAGCCGACAGGCGCGAGAATGGCGGGGAAAGCCAGCGGCTGGCCGAGAACTTGAGCGCGAAGATCGGGATTGGAAATAGCAACGGCCTGGCGCGGACGAAAGGTGACGTCGTCAAAAACGCGGCAATTTTCGCGCAGGGTGACTTCGCCCTCGGCGCCGCCATCGAGATAATCGAAGATGACTTTGGGGAGGCGGCGCTGCGCCAAAGTGCGGAGATCGTGAATGTTGATGACGTGCGGAGGACCGAGAGACGCGGGCGTGTTGGCCATACGAAATGGATACTATCACCAGAAAGAGCGGAAGAGCGAAGCAGGATTTGAGTTAGGTGACGTTGTGAAGTTAAGCGAATAAGCAGGAGAGGGGAAAGAATGGAGCGGCCTATCGGAATCGAACCGACACCTGAACCTTGGCAAGGTTCCGTACTACCACTATACTAAGGCCGCTAAACGACGACTTCATTTTATAACACGACCAGCGCAAAAAACCGCAAACACTCTGGGCAACAGGATGGTTGGATCAAGCAAGACCGTGGCGCTAGGAAACTTGCGAAACGCTAGCGGACTTGACGACCGGCGAACGGCGCTGGCGCTCGGCAAAACGAGTGGCCTTGTCCTTGTCGGTATAGACGCGGCCGAAGGTTTCACCATCCGCGTAGTTCACGGTAACCAGGAAGTGATGGTGCTTGGCGGCGGCGGTCTTTGCCGAACTGCGATTTTTCGTCGCGAACGGATTTTTTGGGAGATTTCTTAGGAGCTTTAACCACGTTTGGCGGCCTCAACAATCGCTCAAGTTTGTAAAGATCACTATGTCAAGAAACGTAACCTGGCGCAAGTGGCTTACAAAAAAGTAACAGGTATCCAATGAGTTTAGATCGGGCGCAATAGACTGGGCGGCAAGACGGCTCAGGGGAGGATAAGAAATCTCACGAAGAGACGAACTAGCGGCCAAGTCTTTCTGCGGGATTGGATTCAAATATTGGATGGAGGGGTGCAGGATTTCGCATTTGAGGCGTTTCTTTTCATGAAACATTTGGCGAGATTCTGCGTCTTATAGGATGAGTATCCGATATGCTGGTTGTAGAGGCAAAGGAAAGAGAAAATGCAGAATTTACAGAAATTACCGCCAATCGTGGAGGACCTGCGAAGCCACACGCCCGAGCAGATGTTGGAGCTGCGACTGTTGTTGAACAGCGGGGAAAAAGGACGCGAAGATGAACGGCGTCCGGGATTTTATGAGATGGATGGAATGCAGAACGTGTATTACGTGTTCCGGTACCCGACCGGGCACAAGGTATTGCTTGTAGCAGCGTGGGATCGCCAAAGCGATCCCGTCGCTGAGCTGGTAGCCTGCTCCTGCCCCGCCGCATAACCGCCATCGTCTTCCGCCGGTCATTTCTTGTCGAGCTTCAACGAAAGCGAATTGATGCAGTAGCGCAAACCGTGTGGGCCCAGGTCCGTCGTCAAACACGTGGCCGAGGTGTGCGTCGCAACGGCTGCAGAGCACTTCGACGCGATTCATGCCATGCGAATGATCGGCGTGCTCCTCCACGGCAGTTGCATCGGCAGGAGCGGTGAAGCTGGGCCAACCGCAGCCGGAATGAAACTTGGCATCGGAAGCAAATAAAGGCTGACCACAACAAACACACTGATAAACACCGGGTGTATCGGTGGATTCGTACTCACCGGTGAAGGGAGGTTCCGTGCCCTTCTGGCGGGTCACATGATATTGATTCGGCGTAAGTTGTTTCCTCCACTCTGCGTCGGACTTTTGCACTTTATCGGCCATGTATCGTTTTCTCCCCACATTTGATGCGCCAGAGTCAATATCGGATTCAGCGCAGAGGCTTGACCTTTGTTCTGGCCGCCCCAATGATGTATCTATCCCTTATTGTGGCTAAAACTATGGCTGAAACCACAGCAAAGTACGCGGACAAGCGGCGCAGCCGCCGCGCGAAAATCGCGAAGCCGCTACGGGTGCGGCCGTCGGAACCACGCGACGAACATTTTGAAGATATGCCCATCAGCGTGAATGCGTCAAAAGAAGGAATCTACTTTCATACGCGGCGGCCAAATTACTACAAAGGGATGAGGGTGTTCGTGACGTTTCCGTTTACTTCGGCGCACGATCCGATGAACTGTGAATACGTAGCGGAAGTCGTACGAGTGGAAACATTGCCGAACGCGCGGTTTGGCGTTGCGCTACATCTAATTATGACTGTGAACTTCAATTCGAGTTCAAACCCCAGTCGCGATCCACACGCTTAAACAAGAATACAAAAATCAGATGGGGCTTAGCGGTAATTTCGATTGGTACCGCGAGGGGTCCGCAGTGTACTTTCATCTGGAAATGATTCATCGGGCGCATCGACACCATCATCATCACGGCCTGCTGCCGCGCCCGTACTGGACTGCTTAGAGCATTTCCTTAAACAAAGCACTGTTCAGCCCGCTGGCGCGAATCGCTCCAGTGGGTTTTTTGTTTTTGGGGGAGGATCGTGGTGGAACTAGCGTTTGAAAAGATGGGCGGACTGATTCCAGCGGTGATCCAGGACGAGGAGAGCCGCGAAGTACTGATGCTTGGGTTCGTGAATGAGGAGGCGGTCCAGCGGTCGCTCGCAGAGCGGCGAAGTGCATTTTTACAGCCGGTCGCGCAAGCAATTATGGAAGAAGGGTGAGACCAGCGGTCACGTACTGAAAGTGAAATCGAGATTCGCGTGGATTGCGATGCGGATGCTTTGCTGATCCGGGTGGAGGCGTTGGGGCCGGGAGTCTGCCACGAAGGATACGCCAGTTGCTTCTTTCGAGAACTGCAAGCGGATGGAAACGTCGCGGGTGGTGGCAGAGCGAACGGTTTGATCCGGAGCGGTGTACGAAAAGAAGGGGGCGGAATGAGCTTATTGAAGTTGGGAATTCCCAAAGGGAGTTTGCAGGAAGCCACGATCGATCTTCTGGCGCGGGCGGGATGGAAAGTTACGATCAGTTCGCGGAGTTATGTGCCGGCCATTGATGACACGGAAATGGAATGTCTGCTGGTACGGGCCCAGGAGATGGCGCGTTACGTGGAGTCCGGCGCGCTGGATGCGGGAATAACGGGGCACGATTGGGTGGTGGAGACGAAGGCGCAATGTGGTGGAATTGGCGGAACTGGTCTACGCAAAGCAGCGGCTTTCGCGAGTGAAGTGGGTGCTGGCGGTGCCAGAGGATTCGCCGATACGCGAGCCGAAGGACCTGGAAGGAAAAGTAATCGCGACGGAAGTGGTGGGCATCACGCAGGAATACCTGGCGCGGCACGGGGTAAAATCGCGGGTGGAATTTTCGTGGGGCGCGACAGAGGTGAAGGTGCCGCAACTGGCGGACGCGATCGTGGAAGTGACGGAGACCGGAAGTTCGCTGAGCGCAAACCGATTAAGGATATCTCGATACGGTGCTGGAATCGGCGACGGTGTTTCATCATGAACCCGAAAGCGGCAGCGTGATGCGGCGAAACGGGAAAAGGCAGAAAACATCGTGCTGATGCTGCAGGGGGCAATTGCGGCGGCCACGAAGGTAGGATTGATGTTGAACGTAAAGCGCGAGGATCTGGCTGACGGTGCTAAGCGTGCTGCCGGCGTTGAAGAATCCAACGATTTCTGCGCTGAGCGATTCGGATTGGGTGGCAGTGAATACAATTATTGAGGAGGCCGTGGTGCGGCAGATTCTGCCGAAATTGAAGGCGGCGAAGGCGCAGGGGATCGTGGAATACCCGCTGAACAAGATTGTGTTTATGATGCAAAATCATAAAGTTAAATACGACGACGGAACAAGAGCTCTTCAAAGACGGGAGAGCGAAGACTTTGAAGCGTTTGAAGGTGGCAAATCGCGCATCGTGCAGACGATGTGCGTGCGCGGGGTGACGAGGCCGTTGAAGCGTGGACTAGGAAATTGGACCACGATTGATATTGCGCAAACGGGGATTATGGGTCAGCGCGCGGCGAAATTACGGCAGCCGGGAAAAATGTAAGCCCGGAGTTTCTGCGTGCGGTGAAGCATGCAGCCAGAGAACATTCGCAGTGTAGCTGAAAAACAGAAGCCGCAGGAATGGAAAATGCGAAGTAGAGAGAGGGGTGACGGTTGCACAGATGGTCAGTCCGCTGGAATCCATCGGATGCTACGTCCCTGGCGGACGGTTCGCATTGTTTTCGACGTTAATAATGACCGTGGTGCCGGCGCAAGTCGCGGGAGTTAGCGAGATCATCGCGGTTTGCCCGCAGCCCAATGACGAATTACTGGCGACTGCGGGAATTCCTCGGGATCTACGCGATCTGGCGAGAATCGGAGGAGCTCAGGCAATAGCGGCCATGGCTTATGGAACGAAGAAGATTCCGCGGGTGGAAAAAATCTTTGGACCCGGCAATCGGTATCGTGACAGCGGCAAAGCAAATAGTAAGCACTCACTGTGCGATCGATTTCCAGCGGGACCAACAGAAGCGGTCGTCCTGGCGGAGCGAGGAAATGCAAAATGGATTGCCGCAGACATGCTGGCGCAGGCGGAACACGCGCCGGATGCAGGAAGCTATCTGGTGACAACTTCGATAAAATTGGCGAAGAAAGTAGCAATGGAAGTGGAACGGCAGCTAAAAACTTTATCGCCGAAGAATGCGGCGCACGCTTCGTTTACCGACGACGAGTGCGATTCTTGTGGCGAAGTCGGTGCGACGACGCGATTGCCTTCGTGAATCGATTTGCTCCGGAACACCTGAGCCTCCCGGAAAATAATGTGGGCATGTCTGAAACAGATTTCGAAGTGCGGGGACTATTTTTCTGGGTCCTCTGAGCGCGCAACCATTCGGCGATTACGCTAGCGGAAGCAATCACGTGCTGCCGACCGGAGGGTGGGCGCGGCGGAGGGGCGGACTTTCCACAAACGATTTCGTGAAATGAATCAGCGTGCAGACAATCGACGCGGCAGGATTCAAAAGGCTGGCCAAGGATGTGCAGATTCTGGCGAATGCGGAAGGATTGGAAGCGCATGCCGGAATGCGGTGGAGGTGCGCCGATGAAAGTACATTTGCCGGTGCGCAAGGCAATCCTGGCCAGGAAGACATACGAAGCTCCCGCGGAAGGAAGAAGAGGAAAGATCCGGCTGGATTTCAACGAAAACACGAGTGGATGCAGTGAAGCCGCGCGCAAAGCGCTGGCACGGCTAAGCGGAAAAGAACTGGCGACATATCCCGAGTATGAGGAAGCAACGAGAAGGATTGCCCGCTATTTCAAGGTGAGGCCTGACGAAATTGCGCTGACCAACGGGGGGGATGACGCGCTGCGGGTGTTCTTCGACACATTCGTTGAGCCGGGAAGCAAGATATTGATCTGTGAGCCTACATTTCCGATGTACCGCTACTACGCAGAGATCGCGGGCGCGACGGTTGAGACATTGCGCTACACGGAAGAAATGGAATTCCCTGCGAGCGAGGCGATCGCCGCACTTCGTAAAAGGCCCAGAGTTATTCTTTCTGGCCAATCCAAATAATCCGACAGGTACTCTAGTGAAGAAAGAAGTTTTGCGGAAGCTGCTAGCGGTTGCAACGCACACGGTTGTTGTTCTGGATGAAGCATATGCTGATTTTTCTGGAGTGTCGGGGACAGCGTGGATCAGGCAGTATCCGCAGCTGTTCATTGCAAAGACTTTTTCCAAGGCGGCGGGACTGGCGGGACTCCGGTTGGGAGCGGTGATCGGTCAGCGGGACTCGCTTGCCCTTGTTCGACGGGCGCTACCTCCCTACCCTGTCAACACAGCGGCGCTAGAGGCTGCAGTCGCAGCAATTGAAGAGAAGAAAACGATTGGGCGCTATGTTGCAGATGTGAAACGGCTACGCAAGTGGTTTTCAGAAGAGCTTCGCCTGCGCGGCGCCCGCGTCTTTCCCAGTGCTGGAAATTTTTTGCTCGTTGATTTTGGGAAGCATGGTCCCAGCTCTTTGAGAAGTTGACGCGCAACAAGATTCTGGTGCGAGCGCGAAAAGAGATGGGACCGGGATTTGCAAGGATCACGATTGGAACGGAAACGGGAGTTGAAAATACTTCTTGGGCTGTTCCGAAGAAGATGGGTGTTGCTGATGAGTAGAGTTGCGACAGTTAAGCGCCACACGAAGGAAACGCAGATCGATCTGCGCTTGAATCTCGATGGGCGTGGCAAATCGGACATATCAACAGGGATACGATTTTTCGATCACATGCTGGATCTGGTGGCGCGACACGGTGCATTTGATCTGAAGATCGCGGCGAAAGGTGATCTGGACGTGGACCAGCACCATACCGTGGAGGATGTGGGAATCGCGTTGGGGGAAGCGGTAAATTCGGCGCTTGGTAACCGCCGAGGCATCCTGCGAGCAGGATATTTTCTGATGCCGATGGACGAGACACTGGCTGCGGCGGCAGTGGATTTCAGTGGGCGGGCGTTCTGCGTGGTAAAAGGCAAATTTTCAGCGAAGCGAGTCGGGGATTTCCAAACCGAGTTGATCGAGGACTTTTTTCAGGGATTTGCCTTTTCGGCACGGGCCAACGTACACTTGCGCGTTGTGTATGGCCGATCATCGCACCATCAAGTTGAAGCGGTGTTTAAAGCGTTTGCGCGAGCACTGCGATTTGCCGTTTCGCGCGACAAGAGATTGCGCAATGTGCTGCCCAGCACAAAGGAACTCTTGTGAAAGTCACAGTGATCGATTACGGAGCGGGAAATGTAACTTCAGTGGAGCGAGCGCTGCGCAAACTTGGCGTTGAAGTTGCAACAACTAACCGTGGCGAGGAGATTCGTTCTGCAACGTGCGTGATTCTGCCGGGCGTTGGACATTGTGCCGCGCTGATTGGTGCGCTCGACGCGCAGGAACTGCGCGAACCTTTGTTGAAGAAAATTGCGGAAGGCACCCCGTTTCTCGGCATTTGCCTGGGATTGCAGGCGCTCTATGAAGGAAGTGACGAAGCTCCAAACCTGAAGGGGCTGGGCCTGATGAAAGGGCGCGTTTCGAAGCTTCCTGCGCATGTGAAATTGCCGCACATGGGCTGGAATCAACTGCATCTCATCAAGCCGTCGGTCTTGCTGGCAGAGATTGCGCCCGAAGCGTATTTCTATTTTGCGCATTCGTATGCGGCGCCGGCGGCGGGGACAGAGAGAACCGCGCTCTCGCTGCACGGTCGCGAATTCATGGCAGTGATCGAACAAGGAAATATCTTCGGAGTGCAATTCCATCCGGAAAAGAGTGGCGCACCGGGAGCGAAACTACTCGAGAACTTTTTGCGGCGGGCCGCATGAGCCTGGTGCACCGCATCATTCCCTGCCTGGACACCGATGGCGCGCGCGTGGTGAAGGGCGTGCATTTTGAGGGACTGCGCGATGCGGGCGACCCCGCGGAATTAGCCGCAAGGTATAACGCGGAAGGCGCGGACGAGTTGGTGGTGCTGGACATTGCGGCTTCACGGGACAATCATCCGACATTTCTGGAGACCATACGGCGGGTGGCGCGAGAATTAGCGATTCCACTCGCCGCGGGCGGGGGGATACGGACGCTGGAGGACGCGCGGTCCGTGATACGGGCCGGAGCCGACAAAATCACACTGAACACAGCGGCGGTGGAGCGGCCTGCATTAATCCAGGAACTGTCGAGAGAATTTGGCGCGCAGGCAGTGGTGCTGGCGATTGATGCCAGGCGAGAAGAGTCGCATTGGGAAGTGCGCATCCACGGTGGTCGGAGCGGAACAGGATGGAATGCGGAAGAGTGGGCAGAGCGGGGAGTAGAACTGGGTGCGGGAGAGATTCTGCTCACCTCGATGGACAAAGATGGAACGCAATCGGGATTCGATATCGCACTGACGTCGGCGATCAGCCGGCATGTGACCGTGCCGGTTATTGCTTCCGGAGGAGCAAAGATTACCGAAAGATTTTCTGGAAGTGTTTACGGAAGGGGCGGCGGACGCGGCGCTGGCGGCTTCGATCTTTCACGATAAGGTGCAATCGATTCGCGGGTTGAAAACATATTTGCGCGAAAATGGGGTGGAAGTTCGACTGCCATGTTGATTCCCTGCATCGATCTGCAAAATGGGCAAGCGGTGCAGCTGGTGCATGGGCGGAAGCGCGAACTGGCGATCGCTGACGTGTTTGGACTACTCGAACGATTCGCGGGCTACAAATGGTTGCATGTGATTGATCTGGATGCAGCAATGCGCAAGGGCAGAATAATCGGTTGGTGAAAGAACTGTGCCGGCGGGCCAGCCGGCGAATGGAAGATGAAGGTGCGTGCGGGCGGAGGGATACGCACGGTATCGGCGAGCGGAAGCGCTGCTGCGGTGCGGAGCAGAGCAGGTGATAGTGGGCAGCGCGGCGTTTCGCGAAGGGACGGTGAATAGCGGATTTCTGAAAACTTTGGCAAAGCGGGTCGGCCGGAAACATATTTTGGTGGCGCTGGATACGGTGAAAGGAACAATCGTGACGCACGGTTGGAAAACGCGACTGGCGCTGAGACCGACAGAAGTGATGCAGGAACTGGAGACCTATTGCGCAGGATTTTTCTGCACGGACGTGGATCGCGAAGGAACGATGCGTGGAGGAAACCTGAAATGGTTTCGCGAGCTGCGTACGGCGACAAGACTGAAGATCATCGCCGCCGGAGGGATCTCGACTCAACGCGAATTGCGCGAACTCGAGAAATTCGGAATGGACGCCGCGGTCGGGATGGCGCTTTACAAGAACCGGCTCTCTTAAGGCTTGGCTTGCAGTGTTGATGCGCTTTTCAGGCTGGCTGGGGTGAAGTACGATATTTGCATGCGCTTCCTTTCCCGCTTGGCAATTGCGATTCTACTGTGCGCGTGTGCAAGTGCATCACCGGCGCAGACTGCCAAAACCTCTACGGGTAAACTTCCCTTCGAACTGAAATTGATTGGGCCCAATATCTGGGCGGCGATCGATGACCAACGGCGATGCGGGTGCCAACGCCGGATTTGTCATTGGCGACAACGGCGTGCTGGTGATCGACACGTTTGAAAACGAAGCGGCGGCCAAGGCACTGCTGGTGGAGATACAGAAAATGACGCACCTGCCGGTGAAGTTCGTGGTGAACACGCATTATCATGTGGACCACGTAGCGGGAAATCGAGTTTTCTCAAATGCGGGAGCGGTCATCGTGGCGCACCGCAATGTGCGAGGGTGGATCAACACAGAAAATCTGAAGTTTTATGGCGCCAAGATCAAACCGGAAGAGAAAGTATTCGTGGAGAATCTGGTGGGGCCGGATGTCACCTACGAAACGGAATTGACGCTGTTTTTAGGGTCGCGACGGATTGATGTGAAGTCTTTCGAAGGACACACCGGCGGCGATTCGGTTGTAAACATTCCTGACGCAGGAATCGTATTCTGCGGCGATCTGTTCTGGCGGAAAACGCTACCGAACCTGATCGATGCAACGACGAGCGCGTGGATTCCTACACTCGATGAAATTCCGGCGATACCCGTTCAGAGAGCTGGTGGACGGCCAGCAATGCGCGCGGCGGTATTCGTGCCGGGGCACGGCGACATGGGAACTGCCAGCGACGTGCAGGATTTCCAGAAATACCTGGAATTTCTGCGAATCGTTACGCAAAAAGCGATGGATGAAGGAAAGTCCGGGGATGAGCTGGTGAGCACGGTCTTTCCACAACTGACGCAGGCGTACGGCACGTGGGATTTTTTCAAGGATTTTTCACGTTCGAACATTCTTGACGCCGCTGCGAGAACTCAATGGCACGAAAAGAGTGCCGCCCACGGACAAAGAAATAGGAAAAGAGGTTTTATGCTGGTTACTTTCCGTCCATGCGGTCCTAAAGATCACGCAACACTGCTTAAATTCGTGATTGAGTATTACCGGTTCGACAAAATTCCATTCGACCGGTAATCACTCAGCAAAGGACTCGATACCCTTTTGCGCAATTTGTCACAGGGGCAAGCATGGCTGATGGAATGCCACAAGAAGCCGGTGGGCTATGCGGTGCTGACCTATAATTTTGACCTGGAATACGGCGGCGTGGAGGGAATGCTGACGGACTTTTACGTTAGCAAGCGGTATAGGAACCAGTGGCATCGGGTCGCTGGCGCTTTATGAGATCGAAGATTTTTGCCGTGAGCGCGGGATTCCCAACATCGAATTGCAGGTGATGCCATCACAACCCGGACAGCGGAAACATTTTACCGCAAGGCGGGATTCCAGATTCTGCCCCGCCAGGTCATGCTGCTCGGCGTCCGGCAGGAGCAAGGACTCGCGCGCCGCATGCGCTTGCGAACTGCGATCTGCGCAGGCTACCTCAGGTAAGCGTCGGTAATATACTGCTGCACCATTCGCTGGGTATTGAAGAACGAGCCGTTGATTGCAATTGCATGCTGCATCACTTCGAGATAGCGATTCCGGCTTTCATAAAACATTGGCAAGATCACGCTCTCCAATTTCGAATATAGATTTTCGGCGTCGGCCGCGTTGTCGGCGACAGATTCGTGTGAGGGTTCGCCGCGATGGGGTTCGCCGATCGACCAGCCGGTAATTCCTTCGATGTGCCCTTCCACCCACCATCCATCGAGAATACTTAAGCTGGGGACACCGTTGAGGGCCGCTTTCATTCCGCTGGTTCCCGAAGCCTCCAGAGGATATTGCGGCGTGTTCAGCCACGAGATCTCCTCCGGAAGTGAGATTCCCACCAAGCTCCATATTGTAGTCATCCAGGAAGACGATCGAGACCGCTTTTTTCAGGGCTTTCCTGGCCTTGAAGATCCGCTTGATAATCTCCTTACCGCCCGCGTCTTTCGGATGCGCTTTACCTGCAAAAATAATCTGAAATGGGCCCAACGCGCTTTGCGATCTGCCGCAAACGGTCGAGATCACTCAAAATCAGATCGGCGCGTTTGTAGCCAGTCGCGCGCCGAGCGAAACCTATCGTGAACATTTCCGGGATCCATCTTCAAGCCGGTTTTCCTGCGCACAGCCTCCAATAGATCGTGTTTCGTCAAGCAGGTGCGCCGCCCATACTTCCTCCGGAGGCAAGCCGAGAGCGCCGCGCAAACTGTAATTGTCTTCGCGCCATGAAGGAATGTATCGATCGAAGAGATCGCGGAAACGCCGGAGCAGTCCATGTTGCCGCGTGTACTCCGTTGGTGATGGCTTCGATGTGGACGTTCGGAAACATCTTTCGCGAAACTTCACCGTGCAATTTCGCCACGCCGTTTACGTAATTGCTCAAGCTCAACGCCAGATAGGTCATGTTCAGCGAGGCACCACGTTTTGCCGCTTCCGCAAAATCCGGATAATTTTGCTCCACCTGGAGGATATTCTTGACGAGATCTGCAGAGGACTCGTCTTTCACGTCAAAGAACCGAGTCTGATCAGGGAATAAACGGGTCATGAATTCGACGGGAAATTTGTCATGACCGGCCGGAACCGGCGTATGCGTCGTAAAAACACACTTGCTGCGCACTTTCTCGATATCTTCACTTTTGACGGAAGGTCGGCCGGCGCGCTTCGTTTCTTCCTCAAGCAATTCCATCGTGAGCAGCGCGGCGTGACCTTCATTCATGTGATAGCGCATCAATTCGGTATGGCCCAAAGCGCGAAGCATGCGCACGCCGCCGATTCCCAGCAGCACTTCCTGTGAAAGCCGATAATATGGATCTCCGCCATAGAGCTGACCCGTGAACTCACGGTCGTTTGGATCATTTCCAGGCAGGTCGGCATCAAGGAAGTAAATTGGTACTTCGTAACCTCGCACACCTTTGGCGGTATATCGCCAGGCCCTCAGTTCTACTTTGCGATTTTCCAGGGTAACAGAGACGCGAGGTGCTTCTTCTTCGAGGAATTTCTCGACGTCCCAATCGACAGGTTCTTCGGTCTGCGCGCCTTCTTCTGAAAGCCGTTGGCGTAAAAAAGCCTTTCCGGTAGAGGAGCGAAACCGCAACCATGGGCAGGCGGATGTCGGCGGCAGCGCGAATGGTATCGCCCGCAAGAACGCCCAGCCCCCCGCTATAGCTGGGCATGTCGTTCTCCAGAGCGATTTCCATCGAAAAGTAAGCAACAAATCGTTTAGGTGGGTGGGCTACGGTCGCCATCGTTCCTGAGTCTCCGTCAGACGCAAACAGTGCGTCTCTTTCTAAATGGGCGCGAAGTCAGTAGGTAATATTGTCCGAGAACGCCGCTCTGCAAGCAAGGGAAGGCGTCACTTTGTGGAAATTAGATGGTCAACAAACGGCGTTCGGCGGGTTCGCCCCGGCTGGCTTGCTTAAAATGGGCTTCACTGGAGACAAAAACTCTCTAATAAATTCGTTGGTCGATACAAGCGGTGACTCGGCTATAATCGCGGGTAATGGCTGGAATACTTGATGGAGTGCGGGTAATCGAGCTGACGGAGGCGCTTGCCGGGCCGTATTGCGCGATGATGTTGGGCGATTTCGGCGCCGATGTGATTAAGGTGGAGCGTCCAGGAGTGGGAGACCAGTCGCGGACGTGGGGACCACCGTTTGTTGGGGAAGAGTCCGCCTATTTTCTTGCGACCAATCGCAACAAGCGATCCATTACGTTGAATTATGACCGCGCTGAGGATTTGGCTATCCTGCTTCGGCTGCTGGCCTCTGCGGACGTTTTGCTGTGCAACCAACCGTCGCTGAATTCGCTGCGACGCCGGGGACTCGATTCAGCAACGCTCCGCGCGAAACATCCTCGACTGATTTATTGCAGTATTACCGGCTACGGATTCAGTGGGCCAAAGTCCGGCAAGCCGGGCTACGACATCCTGGCGCAGGCCGAAGCCGGAGTCATGAGCTTCACAGGTGAACCGGATGGCCCACCAATGCGGTATCCGATTGCGATTGCGGACATGACGACGGGGATTTATGCGGCCGTGGGAATTCTGGGAGCGCTCTATGCACGGGAACGCAACGGGGGCGTAGGCGATTTTCTGGATATGTCTCTGTTCGATTCGCAACTGACCTGGCTGGCAAACATAGGGAGCAATTATTTGAACGCCGGAGAGTCTCCGCAACGGTGGGGCAATGCGCATCCGAGCATCGTGCCCTACCAACCGTTCCGCGGGAGCGATGGGCGTTACTTTGTGGTGGGGATAGGATCGCAGCCCACATGGGAAAGATTGTTGAAGATATTGGGGCTTCAAGAGAAATTGGGAAAGGACGCGCGGTTCACAGATAATTCGGCGCGGGTGAGAAATCGCGAGGCACTGGTTCCCTTTCTGCAGGCAAGGTTCGATGAACTTTCCTCAACAAGTTGGCTAGAGAAGTTGAGTGAGGCGGATATTCCCTCCGCTGCGATTCAAACTGTCGGGGAAGCGTTCGCCGATCCCCAAAGCATTGCGCGAGGACTGGTGGTCGAACTGGAGCACCCGGTGCTTAAGACGGTACGGAGCATAGCGAATCCGATTCGATACGATAAGCAGGCGGTGCAATATCGAATGCCACCACCCCGGCTAGGCGAACATAAGCAAGAGATACTCGAAGAATTGGGGATTGCCGAAGAAGCAATTAACAAAGGAAGACTAAAACTGTAAACGAAACACCGCTCCAGTTATAATGTAGGTAATCAATAAACAAAACTATTGACTTTACAGTCAAGTCATTCTATTAATGGAGTCGCCCAGGTCCTTCTCCCCCGGGGAATCAGCGCCCCGGGGCCGCGTAGGTAGACGGCTGCCTTCCCAGGAGGAATTCGAATGAGCACTCAAGTCGCTCCGTTCACAGAAACAACTTCTTATCGAAATTTCAATCTATGTCCTCACTGTGATTTGCAGGGGCAGGATAGTTTGCTGGAGCGGCTGTCTGAGGGAGTTCCCATGATCTCCCGGTCAGATGGTTGGAGCTTTCACCTGCTGTTAGCCGATGAGCCGCAAGCGTATCCAGCGGAAAGCGACAGCGCGGATACGAATCTGGTATCGGTGTGTTTCTGGTATTCCCACGTGAACAGCGGATCAGCCACGCGAACCAGCATAGTGCTGATTCCAGAAGGCGAGTATGGGTATGCGGCATTTTTCAGAAGGATTGAACAAGTGGCGGATCTGCTGGCGGCCCGGTTAGGCAAGTTCGCCGCGCTTGAGACGCTCTACCGGTTAGAGGGCGACAGGCTGGAAGAAACCAGCTATTAAGAATCGCCTACGCGGATCAACTGTTGAAACCGATTCCGAAGATAGACGGGGAGAGGCCGCGGATTTTAAATTCACAAGCCCAGACTTAAATTCCAACGAAGCTAAACCTCATCGGTTCACGCCACTGGCGAGGATTCCGCCGTCCACCGCTAGAAGCTGACCGGTAACGAAAGCGCTGGCCTCGGAAGCAAGAAAAACCGCTGCGCCGATCAATTCCTCGGCCTTGCCGTAGCGGCCCATCGGCGTGCGCATCAGAAACTCCTTGCCACGCTCGGTGCCTTCAAGAAGCGCGGTGTTCATGTCGGTCCGAAAAACTCCTGGAACAATGGCATTCACACAAACACCCTGCCGAGACCATTCCACGGCGAGCGACTTGGTCAGTGAGGCCACGCCGGATTTGCTGGCGCTATAGGCGGCCACTTCAAATAAACCGAGCGAAGAACCAAGTGAGGCGATGTTGATGATGTGGCCGGAGCGTTGCTTCAACATCGGCTCGCCGAAGACCTGACAACCGCGCAGCGTCCCGGTGAGGTTGGTGTCGAGCACTTCGTTCCAGTCGGCTTCCTGCATGTCCAAGGTGGGGATTTTGCGGGTGATACCGGCGGCGTTCACGAGAATATCGACTTTGCCGAATTGCTGCAGGACAGCATCGCGAACGTTGACGAGGGAATCTTTGTTGCGTACGTCGGAGGCGAGGCGGAGTGTTTTGCGGCCTTTGTGTTCGATTTGAAGCGCCGTGGAATCGACGAGCTCTTTCCTGCGTGCGGAGACCACCACATCTGCACCCGCGTCGGCGAGGCCGAGAGCAAGAGTAAGACCGAGGCCGCTGGTTCCGCCGATGACTACGGCAGTTTTGTCGCGCAGGCTGAACAACGAGTTCATCATGGAGTCAGGTGGCCCTTTCCGAGGAGCGAAAACAGAAGAGAAGTGATGTGGCCACTTTACACGATTGGGCAAAGGGGTTTCCAGTTGTATGAAGAATGCGTGCGCCCGCCTCGGAAGGCGGCCGCTACATGGCCCGTTAAAGACGGATCGTTATGGGGTGGACGCGAGCAGGGGGGCGAATCAGGTGGCCAATGCGGAAGTGACTTCGTTCAGCCGACGAGAAAGGAAACGGCGTTCGCTTTCGTTGTTGGTAAGAGAAATGGCGCGTTGGTAATCAGCCACGGCTTCGTTGAATGAATGCAATCGACGAAGAAGGTCGGCACGGACAGCATAGAGGAGGTGATAGTCGTCGAGGTCGCCGTGGGAAGCGAGGCGATTGACCAGGGCAAGACCGTGCTGGGGACCCTCAGCCATGGCAACGGCGACGGCGTGGTTAAGAGCAATGATGGGTGAAGGCTGCACACGAAGAAGCAACTCGTAGAGGCGTGCGATTTGCGGCCAATCGGTTTGGTCAACTTGCTGGGCCTGGCAGTGAAGCGCGGCGATAGCAGCTTGCAGGGTAAAAGGGGCGGGACCGCTTCGGAGTGCCTGCTCAACGAGAGGCAAAGCTTCGGCAATTTCGGCGCTGTCCCAGAGACTGCGGTTCTGGTCTTCCAGGAGGACCAGATCACCGTGAGCATCCAGACGTGCATTGCGGCGGGAATCGTGGAGAAGCATGAGGGCCAGCAGAGCGATGAGTTCGGCAGGAGCATTCGGCTGCATGAGAGTTCTAACCAAGCGGGCCAAGCGGATAGCTTCGAGGCAGAGATCATGACGCATAAGGGATTCGCCCTGTGTGGCGGTGTGACCTTCGTTGAATACAAGATAAATGACGGTAAGCACGGCATCGAGACGTTCAGGCATATCGTCGACGGTAGGGACGCGATACGGAATTTGGGCTTCGCGGATTTTGCGCTTCACGCGGACCAGGCGTTGGGCCATCGTGGGGACGGGAACAAGAAAAGCGCGGGCGATTTCTTCGGTGGTAAGGCCACAGAGTTCACGGAGGGTGAGCGCTACCTGGGCTTCCTGAGCGATGGCGGGATGGCAGCAGGTGAAGACGAGACGAAGACGGTCGTCGGGAATATCGTCGTCATCATAGTCGGGCAGTTCGGAGATGGGCTGGAGAGCGGCGTACGCTTGGCTATTTGCCTGGAAGAGAGAACGGCGGCGCAGACGGTCGATGGCTTTATTGCGTGCGGTACGGATAATCCAAGCGACGGGAAATTCGGGGATGCCTGAAGAGGACCATTGCTCTAGAGCAGCGGAGAAGGCTTCTTGGGCGGCGTCTTCAGCAAGATCGAAGTCGCCCAAGAGACGAATCAGCACGGCTACGATGCGTCCCCATTCATCGCGATGCAAACGGCCAATGGTATCGGTAGCTTCTGCGCTCAATATGGGTTGACCTTCCCTCTAGCAAATATATTATCAGCCGATGTCGATTTCGGGGTTCGCCGTTCGATTTAGTGATGAAGACCCAGGGCAAACCAGGGTCGAATCGCCAAGGAGGCACCATGAAGTATCTATTATTGATTTATGAAGAGGAAAAGGTCTGGAACAAGCTGAGCGAAGCGGAACGACAGGGCATGTTTGGAGAGTATTACAAATTCACGGAAGAAATTAAGAACAGCGGGAAGTATCTGGGGGGCAATCCGCTAAAACCAACGTCTACAGCGACAACGGTGCGAGTACGCGATGGCAAGCCGCTGGTCATCGACGGGCCCTTCGCGGAAACAAAGGAACAGTTGGGAGGCTACTACCTGGTGGAAGCTACGGATCTGGACGACGCTATCAAGATAGCGGGGAAGATCCCGGGCGCCCGGTTGGGGTCGATTGAAGTGCGACCGATACTGGCGATGTAAGGCGGGGCTGGAATGCGAACTGGGGGCAGAGTGCGCAATCTGCCCCGCATTTTTTGCGTGGATTTGTCGCGGAGGTTGATCTGGGGTAGGTTACAGAGGAATGGAACACTATTTTTCCTGCCCGTATTGCGGGGAGCAGATTTCCATGGTCCTGGACCTGTCGGTGGACAGGCAGACTTACGTGGAAGACTGCGAAGTGTGCTGCAATCCGATCGAAATCAGCTACACGGTTGAAGAGGAAGAGGCTGGCCACGTTCGCGGCTAAAGCGCTCGGCTAGGCCCAAGATGAGGGCAATTAGAGTCCTCTTAGTATTAGTGGAAAGTCGACGGACAGGTACTGAAAGTGGCAGGGTCAGGCAGGGGCCGTTTCTCTCCAGAATCGTTAAGTAACTATAAATCAATGACATAGAGCAAAGATGCAGGCAACCAGGGGGGAGCAAGTGCTGGGCAGGAAGTACTAGAGGTCAGGTATCGAAATCGGTACGGTACAGCTATTTTGCGTTCCAGATTGGAACGGCAGACTACTCCACATCAGAGATTGATTGGAGATGGCAATCGCAAGTTCGGGATTGGGTGTTGGGCCCGGGTTCCCTTCGAAATCTTTAGTGAATGGATGGGAGTTGCCGATGCGGAAAACAGCGAACCGAATGAGCGGATTCACGATGGTGGAATGTGCGACGGTATTGGGACTTGTGTGCGTCCTGATGGGAGCGGCGGTCGTCAACACCAGCGGCAGCGCCCAGATAGTGAAGGCTGAGTCGGCCGTGGACGCGGTGCAGGGTCAGCTACGGGTAGCGCGAATGATCGCGATCACGCAGAGGCGGAATGTGGTGGTGACTGTCGATACCACGTTTACAGGCCCGGATAACGCGCAGCATTTGAACTATCAGGTGGTGACTCTGCCGGGTGAGCCGGCGCAGGACGTACAGAGTTTAGAGCTCCCGGGGGGAACGCAATTCGTGCTGGAAGCGGGCGTTCCGGACACGCCAATGGATTTCGGCAACAGCGCCGCGGTTTACTTTGAAGATGCGGCCGGCGACACAGGAATCACACAGTTCCAGTTCACGCCAACTGGCGAGTTCACAGACAGCAACAACAACGATCTGAACGGCACGATTTTTACTGGCGTGCCAAATGTTCCGTCCACCGCCCGCGCCGTAACGATCATGGGCGGCGCCGGAAATGTGCAACGGTTCAGCTGGACAGGAACGGAATGGACGCGATAAGTAATTAAGAGAACAAAGCTGGGCGGCACAAGGGTTGGTTGGAATTGGCCGTAGACAAAAACCTGCAGCAAGCAAAACTAAATCGGGTTTCGACGCAGAATCCTGAAACCTTTCTTTGACATGCGCATTCTCATGGTTAGACCATAGATTGCGCATGACAGAACCCCGTCCAACGGAACTACCTCGCAAAAAGCTGTGGCGCTGGTGGATGAGCCTGCCCGCGTTGTACCTGGCACTGCTGATCGGCTCGTACATTGAACGAGGCCTGAGCACGCCTCCCCCATTGATGTTGCTGCCTCAGCAGTCGGCCAGCCTGGTGGCGGAAATTCGCGACGGAAAACCTACCGGGAAACAAATCCGCATCGCATATCTGGACTATCCTGCAGAAGCTGGAGCGAAGGGCGAGTTCCCTATTTTGCTGGTCCATGGAAGCCCGGGCAGCGGGGATGATCTGGATAAGTTATCGGCGAAATTGCGCGGCAAGCGACGGCTGATTGCGCCGGACCTGCCGGGATTTGGCAACTCTTCGCATGAAATAGCGGACTATTCGATCCGCGCACACGCCATTTATTTGAAGGAATTGCTGGATCAATTGGGAATACAGAAGGTACATCTGGTCGCGCACAGCATGGGCGGCGGGGTGGTGCTGAATCTGGCGCAGATTGCGCCAGAGAGAGTGGCGTCGATCACGATGGTGTCTGCGATTGGAGTGCAGGAGCAGGAACTGCTGGGCGACTATCACGTGAATCATATTGTGCACTGGGTGCAGTTAGTTGGATTGGAAGCACTGAAGTATGGAGTGCCGTGGATTGGAAAATGGGGCCGCTCGGACATGGGCGTGCCTTACGCGCGAAATTTCTACGATTCGGATCAGCGGCCGCTGCGGGGGATGTTGAGCAGCTATGCGGGACCGATGTTGATTGTGCATGGCACGCGTGATCCGCTGGTGCCAGTAGAAGCGGCGTACGAACATGCGCGGCTGGTGCCGCAGAGCAAACTGATTGTCTACGACGGCGACCACTTCACTGTGTTCACCAATCCCGCAGTTTATTGCGGAACAGGTATTGCCATTTCTGGATGAAGTGGAAAATGGCACCGCACAAACAAAGAACACTGCGGATCCGGCGCGAATCGCGCAGGCGGCAATGCCGATGGCGCACACCCACACGGCAAAAATGTTGCCGGTCACTGCCATTGTGATTTTCATGGCGCTGGCGCTAGCGACGTTGGTCAGCGAAGACCTTGCGTGCATCACGGCGGGATTGCTGGTGTCGGATGGACGGGCAGGATTTCTGTTGGTGACGCTGGCGTGCCTGGTAGGAATATTCGTTGGCGACATGATGCTCTTCCTGATTGGCAAATTTGTGGGGAAGGGGTGCGTTGCAATGGGCACCGGTGCGCTGGGTGGTTTCACCGGAACGACTGGAAAAAAGCGCGAAGTGGCTGGACCGAAATGGAGCAGCGGTGATCTTCACATCGCGATTCATTCCCGGGACGCGGCTGCCAACGTACCTGGCGGCAGGATTACTTCATCGGGGAACTTTGCGATTCACGCTGTATTTTCTGGTGTCGGCAGCGGTGTGGACGCCGCTGCTGGTTGGTTCGGCAGCAGGGTTATTTGCACCGCTGATGCATTACGGGCCGATGGCGGCGAAACCCTTATTGATGAAACTACTGCTGGCTGCTGCGGTGTTTTTGGTCGTACTTCGAGTGGGATTGAAGGCGGCGACGTGGCGCGGACGACGAGAGATGGTTGGATGGTTCTACCGGAAGGTACGATGGGAATTCTGGCCGATGTACGTGTTTTACCCGCCCGTATTTCTGTACCTGTTGTATTTAGGGCTGAAATTCAGAGGATTCACGGTTTTTACCTCGTGCAATCCGGGGATCGTGGCGAGCGGATTCGTGGGCGAATCCAAATTTGAAATATTGAAGCAGTTGCCCGCTGCAGACGAGTCGATGTTGCGGTTCGCGCTGATCGCGCAAGGTTCGGCGGAAGAGCGAGTGCGGGCAGCAGATGAGTTCATGGAACGCGAGGGACTGAGGTTTCCGATTGTACTGAAGCCCGACGCGGGGCAACGCGGCTCGGGAGTAGCGGTGGTCCGGTCGGAAGAACAGCTACGCGAATATCTGACCAGCCGGAGCTACGACACGATTATTCAGGAGTACGCACCGGGAAGAGAGTTCGGAGTTTTCTACTACCGGCACCCGTCCGAAGAAAAAGGACGCATTTTTTCGATTACCGAGAAGCGGCTGCCGGTGCTGACTGGCGATGGAAAACATACGCTGGAGCAACTGATATTGATGGATGATCGTGCGGTCTGCATGGCGGATTTTTACTGCCGCAAAAATGCTGAAAGGCTGGATACAGTTCTGGAAGCGGGTGAAACGGTTCAGCTAGTGGAATTGGGAACGCATTGCCGGGGAGCAATATTTCTGGATGGGAGCGCGGGGATCACACCGGCGCTGACGGAAACGATTGACCGCATTTCCAAGACGTTCCGCGGATTTTATTTTGGGCGATACGATATTCGCACGCCGTCAGTGGAGGATTTGATGGCAGGGCGCAATCTAAAGATTGTGGAGTTGAATGGAGTGAGTTCCGAGGCAACCCACATTTATGATCCCAAACTGACGTTGTTGCAAGCCTATCGCGTGCTATTCGAACAGTGGCGCATTGCGTTTGAGATTGGCAGCGAGAATCGCGCCAGGGGAACGAAGCCCGCCACTATTGGCGAATTGGCAGCGGCGGTGGCGGCGTATCGGGAAATTTCCCGCGAGCATGGAACTTGATGGCCGGAGTGAAAGGCGAGACTAGGCGTGGAATGTTTCGCAGGGTCATGCTGCTTCCCTGCTTGCTTTGCTTGATTGGCGGGTGCGGAACGGCGATGGCGCAAGAGGCGAGGCTACCTGCGGTCTCTTGCGGAAACGCAGCAGTTGACTCTGCGCCAGCTACACAAGCGAATACGGTTGCCAAGAACTCGGCACCTGCAAATTTGCAGAAAGATCTCGGACTTGTAGAAGCAGCTTCCTTCCCTGAGCTGAAAACAAAAGTGGTCAAGACCCGGACGTTTGACAGCTCCGCGGATTACTTCCGGACTCGGTTCAGCGTTTCACGATTCCTGCTATGGAGGCCGATGCATTATTTCGTGGAGATGAATCCGCGGATTGAGCATGCGGGGCCATCGGCGGAGAGTGTGTGCGCGATACTGGCGCATGAGTTGGTGCATATTTCGCGGATGAGCGACGGGAATCGACTGCATTTGTTCGGGCTGGTACGGCTGGGGTCGGGGGGATATACGGCGCGGTTTGAGCGCTCGGCGGATCTGGAAGCGATACGGCGAGGATATGGCCCGGGATTAATATCGTTTCGCGAGTGGGTGTACAAGAATATTCCGGCGAATGCGGTGAAGCGAAAGAAGCGAAATTATTTTTCGCCGGAAGAAATCGAGGCGATTTTAGAAGCGACAAAAGGCAGGCCAGAGTTGTTTGCGTATTGGAATAAACATGTGCCGTTGAATTTGGAGCAGATAGAAAGTTCGGCGAAGGATGCGCGGTAAGTTGCAGGTGGTTGGACAGGTTGGTGGACAGATATAAGGCGCCCGCCTCAGAAGGCGGCCGCTACACAAGCGTCAGATCCAGCCGCCATCGATTACGTAGCTTTGATTCGTCATGGCGCTGCTATCGTCGGCGGCCAAGAAGAGCACGAGATTGGCGACCTCTTCGGGAAGTAGCGAGCGCTTCAGGCATTGGCTGGCGAAAACCTTGGCTTCGTATTCGGGAGTCAGCCAGAGACGGCGCTGGCGTTCCGTCAAAATCGCGCCGGGAAGCACGGCGTTGACGCGGATATTCCATTCACCTAATTCGTGGGCCATGGTGCGCGTCAGGCCGACGATCGCGGCTTTCGCGGTCACATAGGCGACTTGACGAATCGAAGGAATTTGCCAGGCGATGGAGCTGAGATTAATTATCGAGCCGGCCATGGCGGCTTTCATCGCGGGAACGACTGACTGAATGGCGAAAAAATGATGACGTAAATTGATGGCCATGCGCTGGTCCCAATATTCCGGTGTAACGTCTGCGAAATCGTGGCGATCATCGTTCGCCGCGTTGTTGACTAATACCTGGACGCCACCGAAACGCTGTTGGATATCAGCCATGCATTTTTGCAACGAAGGAATGTCTTGAAGATCGCAGTGCAAATAAAGGGGAGAGTGCGCGGCGGACGGTCGTAGTTCGGCGACAAGATGTTGAGCGGCATCATCCTGCACGTCGAGGAAGGCGACGCGAGCGCCCTGGCGAACAAAGGCACCGACCATCGAAGCTCCAATTCCAGAAGCGCCTCCGGTGATCACTACAGCGCGGTTCTGCAAACTGGGATATGTAGCAAACAGATTGGTCATGGCTCAATTCGCACGGAAGCCATACTAGTAGGTTGAAGCAGCAGGAACTCCCGCTGCCGAAGCGCTGGGGGCCGCAATGGGCTGCAGGCCGAGACGTTTGCGGCACTCATCCAGCATCGCCGCGGTGGCGGATGCACCCACACGGGTGACGCCGATTTCGCGGGCGGCCAGGAGTTTATCGAGATCACGAATACCGCCCGCGGCTTTGACCTGCACATGCGCAGGAGAGTGCTGGCGCATGAGGCGGAGATCTTCAAGTGTTGCCCCACTGGGCGCGTAGCCTGTGGAGGTCTTGACCCAATCGACGTTCGCCTGCCCGCAAATGCGGCAGAGTTCGATCTTCGACGCATCGTCCTGATAGGCGTTTTCAAAAATAACCTTGATCTTCGCGCGGCCAGCGTGGGCTTCTTTGGTGAGCAAAACAATTTCATCAGCAACATATTTCCAGTCGCCACTTTTTGCCTTGCTGATGTTAATGACCATATCGATTTCGGTTGCACCATCCTGAAGAGCCTGCCGGGCCTCGGCCAATTTTATTGCGGTAGTGTGGCCGCCGTGAGGAAACCCGATGGTAGTGGTGGGTTGCACGGTGCTGCCGTGCAAAAGCTGAGCGGCCTGTTTCAGGTAATAGGGCAAGATGCACACGCTGGCAACATCATAGGCCAAAGCCAAACGGCAACCCGCTTCCAATTCACTGGTAGTCAAGAACGGCTGCAGCAACGAGTGGTCTATCATTTTGGCGATGGAGGGATAGTCATAGGATGAAGTCATTGGTTGCCTCTCTTTCGGGGGAATTCGATACGCTGCGACGACATGAAGCGCCAAGGCCTAAGATGGCACGCATAGCCAGTATCATACCCGAATAGGAGAGAGGCTGGCGAAAAGGGAGAGGAGGGGGTGGCGAGCGGAGGTATTCCAAGCTGAGACAGAGTCCATTCTTTTAGCACAGCCAAGGTGTTTTCTCTTACTAGAGGCTCGTCGGCACTCCGCGTTAAAGAGGGGCATTTCCCCACCGGGATTGATTCAGATAGGCACAGGCCGGCCTTAAGAATGACTTATTCATCGCCACATGTTTCATTTTTAGAGGAAACGGGCCGCGCCTTCAAATGAGATCGTTGCGAGATTGAGACTTCTCTCATTTTCGCCCAGAGCGGATGTGAACTTTGACAAATTGAATTGGCGCTATTCCTGCATGCAGATACCCAGAGGAAAGCCGGGCCGGTATGGGCACGTCAAGCATTCGACCGACGGGGCAGAGCGCGCAAAGGCGAAGTCAGCGCGTGCTGTTAGCGGTACCCCTGCTCGTCACCGGAAAGCGATTTGATAGTGTGGCATTTTCGGAGCGAACGACAACAGTGGTTGTAAGTGCCCACGGAGCGCTGATTCTACTGCATGAGCCGGTGGCGATTGGACAAGTTTTGACATTAAAAAATGTGGCCACTACAGAAAAAATGAACTGTACCGTTGCGGACTTTAATCCAGGAAACAGCGGAGTGCCCGAAGTTGGTGTGGAGTTTACTCACCCGAGTCCACGTTTTTGGCGCGTTTCATTCCCGCCGGCGGATTGGACGCCGCGAAGTCCGGAAGCAAAAAGACTGGTGGCCCTGGGTACGCGAGGCGAGCCGAGGGTGCCGACAGCGCCGGGCACGCCACGGTCGGAGAAGAAATAAGCTTATTCCCCCAAATAGCGAGTGCGTGTAGGCTACGAGTGTAGCCCTTCTGGAAAAGGGTGCATCCAAGAAATCAAGCTTTAGAAGCTTGTGGCTCGACATTTAGATTCAGAGGTGAATGATGAGGATAGTGCGTATGCTCACAGCGATTTTGGGAGTGATTGCGGTGGTTGCGATCGTGGGGCTATTGGTTTCGGCGATGCGAGCGGGCGATAAAGCACCAGCCGTAGGAACAGCGGCGCCGGATTTCACACTGAATTCACAAGAAGGCAAAGCGGTCAGTCTGCACGACTTCAAAGGCAAGTGGGTGGTGCTGTATTTTTATCCGAAAGATATGACGACGGGCTGCACGATCGAAGCGCACAACTTCCAGCGGGACACCGCGAAATACGATGCAAAGAATGCGGTTATTCTTGGCGTCAGCGTACAAGATGAAAAATCGCACCAGGAATTTTGCGCGAAAGAAGGGCTGAACTTCAAGCTGCTGGCCGATACGAAGAAAGAGGTATCGGAAAAGTACGATTCAATTATGAATCTTGGGGTGACCAAACTTTCCGCCCGCCACACTTTTCTGATTGGTCCTGATGGCACGGTGCGCAAGGTGTGGAATGACGTGGACGTGAAGACCCACAGCGACCAAGTGTTGGCAGCCATCGATGAACTGAGCAAGAGCTGAGCGCTGAACGTCAGAGCGCTTCCACTAAATAGTCGGCGTAGTGCAAGAATTATGGTTCGTCGTCACCTTCGGCGGCGCCGCCGGGTTCTTCGGCAAGAGGCTTCTTGGGGTTAATTTCAGCCAAGCGCGCTTTCTTGAGTTCCCTGTTCAAATCCAGGATATCTTTCTCTCGCAATGCGCTCCAGAGTTTGCGCAAGCGGGTTGATTCATTTTCCAGATCCTGGAAAGCGGCATTTGCTTGGGTGGTCGGAGCAGCATCGGCGCTGTCGGCGACGGCGAGGAGTGCCGAGTAGTGTTGGTTAATGGAGGAGAAATTCTCCGGCTGTTTGCCAGTTGGCGGAGTGCCATAGAAATTGGGCTGCGTGGCGCCCTCCAGTTCGGCGCATTGCTTATCGAGAGCAGCAGCGTCTGAGGCGGTTTTTCCTTTCAACTTGGGCATCAGCTCTTTCAATTGCAGGCGAACGGATTGTACCTGCTCAAGCGATTCGTAGCTTTCATCCATGCCGGCAACGGCTTCCGATTCCATTTGAAATTGCTTCGCAAGATCGGCGTTGGAAGCGGCAATGCGTGGATCCATCTTCAATTGAAACGTTGCGGCATATCGCTTGCCATCAACCGTCAATTCCGCTTTGTACTTGCCGGGAAGCGGTCGTGCGCCGAGAGGAGTCAATGGCGTGTCGTGGAGAATGGCGGAAATCGGGAACTCGTGCTCCAAGGCCTTCGGCTGCGCGTAGTGCAGATCCCAGACGAAACGGTGCATTCCCGCCTCGGACGACAGAATCTGCTCCGGACGCACCCAGTACATCGGGATGGGGTATTCAGCGGCCATTTTGTCGATGGATTGAGGCTGGTCGGTGCTGGAATAGTGGCGAACTAAAACGGGATTGCCGTCCGCAGTGAAGATATCGAGCGTGACGGGCGATTTCGATGTGGCGGAGAGATAGTAATCGATGATCGCACCATCGGGAGGGTTCTTGCCTGCGGGGACTTCGGGCGGCAACGGGGTGTCGGGATTGCGATTCCAGCGCCAACGAACTGCTTCTTCAGGAGTGAAGAGATACGCCGGGGCGTGCGCGATCTCGGCGGTGAGTTGGCGCAGCGGAGTAATGTCGTCGAGGATCCAGAAGGAGCGGCCGTGGGTGCCGACGATGAGATCGTCGCCATGGATGGTCAAGTCGCGCATGGAAGTGTGCGGCAGGTTGAGTTGCAGAGGCTGCCAGGAATCGCCATCGTTGAAGGAAACGTAAACGGACGTTTCCGTGCCGGCAAACAATAAGCCCTTGCGCAGGGGATCTTCGCGAACGACGTTGGAAGCAGAGTTATCGGTGATGCCGGAGGTAATCTCTTGCCAGGTCGCACCATAGTCCCGCGTGCGGTAGATATGGGCGTGCAGATCATCGAGACGGAAACTGTTGATGGCTGCATAGGCGGTGGCTGGATCAAAGTGCGAGGCTTCGATGATGGAGACTTTGCTCCAGGGCTTCAACTGCGGTGGAGTGACATTTTTCCAAGTGTTGCCGCCATCGCGGGTGATGTGGATCAAGCCGTCGTCTGTGCCGGCCCAAATGGTATCCACTTCTTTATAGGAAGGGGCGACAGCGTAGATTGTGCCGCGATGATGGCCCTTTTCCGGATCGCCGGCGGAGAACGCGCCAAGATTTGGCGGCATGTCGTAGGACTCACGGGTTAAGTCGGGACTGATAATTTTCCAACTGCGGCCCTGGTCCGTGGTTCTGAATAATACGTTGGCGGCGAAATAGAGCGCGTGGGGATCGAGTGGTGAAAACACCACAGGAAGGGTGCGGTTGTAGCGATATTCGCCGCGGCGGATTGGCTCGGGAGCGATGTCGGCTACTTCACCGAGCGCTTGATTGGTACGCGTAAGTTTCGCGCCGTAAAGAATATTGGGGTCGAGCGGATCGACGGCGATGTAGCCGTACTCGAACACACCGGGCAGACTCCATTCGCGAAAAGTGATTTCGCCGTAATCGCTGCGGCTTTGCGTGGCCACGCTGCCGCTTTCCTGCTGCGCCCCGTAGACCCAATAAGGGAAACGATTGTCGGTGGTGACATGGTAGAACTGTGCAGTTGGCTGGTTGTACCAGCTACTCCAGGTCTTTCCACCGTTTACGCTGATGGCAGCGCCCTGATCGGCAGTGAGGGCAATGGTTTGGCTGTTCTGGGGATTGATCCAGATACGCTGGTAATCGTCGCCGCCCGGCGCGCCCTTGAATCCAACAAAGGTCTTGCCGGCATCCGTGGATTTCCAAGTGGTGGTGTTGGCCACGTAAATCAAATCGGGATTATCGGGAGCAACCGCAATACCCATGGCGCCGGGACCACGTCCACCGATGCGGTGGTCAGAGTTAACCTGCTTCCAACTTTCCCCTTCGTCGTCGGAAAGGTAAATTCCTGCGGCATCCTGCTTCGCTTCCAGAGTGAGATAGATGCGCTTTGGATTGCTTGGGGCGATGGCAATGCCGATTCGGCCGAGGCCGTCTTCGCCGCCTGGCAAGCCTCTGGTGATAGACCGCCAGGTTGTGCCGCCATCCGTGGATTTGTAGAGGCCGCTACCGGGAATGATGAAGGATTCGCCGCTGCGAACTTCCCAAGGAGCAACGCGAGCGGCCCAGAGAGCGGCGTAGAGAATTTGGGAATTGGTGGGATCCATCACCAGGTCAGCCGCACCGGTGTTTTCGTCCTTGTAGAGAACTTTGTCGAAGTTCTTGCCGCCATCGAGAGAGCGAAAGACGCCGCGTTCCGTGTTCGGGCCGTAAGGATGGCCCTCAGCGGCTACAAAAACGCGATCGGGATTTCTGGGATCGATGACGATTGCAGTGATTTGCTGGGCGTCGCGCAGGCCAAGGTGGGTCCATGTCCTGCCCGCATCGGTGGATTTGTACAGGCCGTCGCCAACCGCCAGATCTGGCCGCTGCAATCCTTCTCCGCTTCCCACATAGATAATGTCGGGATTAGAAGGAGCGATGGCCAGGGCGCCCACGGAAGCCGAAGGCTGTTCGTCAAAGATGGGATTCCAGGTATTGCCAAAATCCGTGGTCTTCCAGACGCCACCATTCACCGCCGCCATGTAGAAAACATTGGGCTGCTGGGGGACACCGCTTATCGCCACGGTGCGGCCACCGCGGAACGGTCCAATGCAGCGCCAGCGCATTTCAGCGAACAGTTTTTGGTCATACTGCTGGGAGTGGGTCAAGGGGCCCGTCAGAATCAAGAAGGCCAGCAGCATGAAGACTTTCGCTCGCGAACCAAAATGCATTGAAACCTCCACAAAGTTCACGAGCATAACGCGGGTTGAACGCGAGGGCAAATTCGATGGCAAATTCGACGGAAAGGAGAAGGAATTTGATCTTCGTAATTCCGCTTATTGGAGCAAATAACCAGGCGGAGACAGTAACTTGACGCCCACGGTCTGCAGGACTATGGTTCGCAAAGAGACGGTTTGCTGAGAGGGAGACAAGATGCCCGAGGTATTTAGTATCGCGGTCATTCCTCAAGGTTCGACTCATCGCTATTGGAAATTGATGCAAGGAGGAGCGCAGAAGGCTGCGCACGACTTGCAGGCCGCCGGATCCCCCATTGAATTGATGTGGAAAGCGCCAATCCGGGAAGGCGACCACGAAGAGCACAAACAGATTGTAGAAAGTTTCGTACGCAAGGGCGTACATGGACTGGTGATTTCGCCGTTTGACAATCACTTTTTGGTGCGAACGGTGGAAGAAGCCAAACGAAAGAATGTGCCAACAGTGGTGGTTGACTCTGAGCTCGACACTCTGCAAATCGTGAGTTATGTAGGCACGGACAACCGGAAGGCCGGGGCGAGGGCGGCGGACAGAATGGGCGAGCTGCTGCATGGAACCGGAGTGGTGTTCGTGCAGAAATATCAAAAAGGTTCAGCCAGCACCGAAGCGCGAGAGGCTGGCTTCATCGACCGGGTAAGAACAGCGTTTCCGAATATGTCCGTCCAGACGTCGACCGAATTCGCGGGGGAACGCGAGATTCCGCGCAACGCGCGGCAACGGCGTTTCTTTCGAAGCGAGAGGAGAGCATACACGGAGTGTTTACCCCGAATGAGTCCTCGACGACAGGAATGCTGATGGCCCTGCAAGGAATCTCGCAGGGGAACCGGCTGACGTTTGTAGGATTCGACCATAACGATACGTTGGGTGCGGCGGTTCAGTGCAAGCAGATTCACGGGCTGATCGCGCAGGATGCGTTCAGGATGGGTGAACTGGGAGTGAAAGCAATCGTCGATCATCTGCTGGGACGCCCAGTGGCGAAGCGGGTGGATACGGGTGTGATTCTGGTGACACCGGAGAACCTGCAGACGGTGGCCATCCAACAATTCTTAAATCCCAAACTGCCCACGTGAATTGTGAAGTGACGCAGCGTTCGCTCTCGCGTCAATGCAGATGCCGAATAGTTGGTTCTGAATATCAATCCGACTTCAAATCCTTCGCCATCAGAACCTCGTCGAAGTATTGGCCACCTTGCTTGAGTGAGTTCTTTTCCAGTCCATATTCGACAAAGCCGAGACGAGCATAGAGCCTCCGTGCTGGCCCGTTGGTGCTGACTACAGCCAATTGGACCAACTCAACAGAGTTCCGCGCATGATTGATTACCGCCTCAACTAACTGTTGGCCAAGGCCAGATCCTCTCGCACTCGCGCGAACGTACATGCCCACAAGCTGGCCTTTGTGAGCCTCTTTGGGACCCGGGTGGACCCGCAATGCGGCGATGCCGACAATCTGTGGTCCATCGAACGCACCGAAGACCGTGGATGCGGTCAGCCGTTCGGCGAAAAGCTCGACAGAATTGGCGCTTTCGGACTCAAACGTACTGCCGAACGCCTCGGGGTTGCGTTGAAGCGCCTCCAAGCGGATTTCGCGATAGAGCGCCGCATCGGCAGGAGTTAAGCGACGAATCTGAATGTGAGGAGCGTCCACATAATATTGGTAGCGAAATTTTCAGCTTAGGGCAAGACCAGCGATGGCAGTCCCGACGGGATTGGGGATCACACCACAAAGAGGTGAATTGTTATAAACTTGTGGGCCAGAAAGTAAGTGCGCTCACGCGAAGTCTGGCATCGAAAAAATCGGAGAGAAAACATGAGAAGTCATTGGAAAAAGTTATTGCCTTTAGTTGCGTTCGCTTTATCCGCAGGAGTAGCCGTTGCACAAACGCAACAACCGGATATTCCGGCATCGGAAACCATCAGCAAGACCATCAAAGCGGTCGGTTACATCGTGGGGGGCGGAGCCACCAAGGTAATTTTCGTAGGGACGAGCGCGGCACCCAGCGCGAGCGGTGAAGCCAAGGTAGAGGTAAAGAAGGGTCCCACGAACGTCGAATTGAAAGTGGAGAGCATGCCCCAGGCCAATTCGCTGGGCACAGAATTCCTGACCTACGTGTTGTGGGCCATCACGCCCGATGGACACACGATCAATCTGGGAGAGTTGCTGATCAACAAGAACGGAGATGGCCAACTGAACGCGACAACTCAGTTGCAGACATTCGCCATGATCGTGACCGCGGAACCCTACTATGGCGTGCGCTTGCCCAGTGAGATCGTGGTGCTGGAGAACGACACGAAGAAAAATACCAAAGGGAAGATTTATCCGGACAACGATTACAAATTAATGAAGCGGAGCCAGTACGCCAAGATGGGCAACCCGCTGGCGCTGACGTTGGACCCGAAAACTCCGTTGGATGTGTACGAGGCGCGCAATGCGGTGGAGATCGCGAAATCACGCGAAGCCGATAAATACGCACCAGACATTTTTGCGAAAGCGCAGTCCAGCCTGCAGATGATGGAAAACGACATCAGCAGCAAGGGCGACAAGAAGCAAATCATTTCGAATGCGCGGCAGACGATACAATTTGCGGAAGATTCCCGTGCGCTCTCCGTTCAGGTTCAGGATCAGAACCGCATCGCCGCCGAGAAAAAGGCCGCGGCAGATGCAGCGGCGGCAAAAGCCAAGGCCGAAGCTGATGCGCAGGCCGCAGCGGAAGCAAAACGGCAGGCAGAGTTAACGGCGGCTAAGGAAGCGCAGATGAAGGCGGAAGCAAATGCCGCCGCCGCGCAAGCCAAGATGAACGCTGCGGAGGCAAAGGCCAAGGCGGACGCGGAAGCGGCTGCGCTGGCGGCAAAAGCCCAAGCGGCACGCGACGAAGCTGCTCGCGCACAAGCGGCTACGGCGGCACTGCGCGCCGAACTGCTAAAGCAACTGAATGACGTGCTGCAGACAACCGACACCCCTCGCGGGCTGGTCGTAAACATGGCCGATGTGCTCTTTGAGACGGGTAAATATGCCTTGAGCGCGGACGCACAATTGAAGTTGGCCAAGCTCTCTGGGATCATCCAGGCGCATCCCGGGCTAAATCTGGCCATTGAAGGCTATACGGACACCACCGGCACGGCGGACTTCAACCTGAAGCTCTCTCAACAGCGTGCCGATGTGGTTCGCACCTTCCTGATTGCGCAAGGACTGTCGCCGGATACGATTACCTCGAAGGGATTGGGCGAGGCTAACCCGGTCGCTGACAACAGCACGGCCGCCGGACGCAAGCTAAACCGTCGAGTGGAGATCATTGTGTCGGGCTCGGTGATCGGCCAGAAGATCGGCAACTAACCACATCCAACAGTTTTACCGTAGACAGTAAAGGCCGGCCTCGCGAGAGGTCGGCCTCTTCTTTTGATAGCTGCTTAGTTCCCGGGCTTATTTTCTTTTGCCGCGGGAGGCCTTTCCGGCGTGCCGTCGGCCTTAACGTAGTGCGCGAACCAGGCGAGATTGCGCTCGTTCATGTCCTTGATATGGCTGGGGGTCTTGAACTCGTGGAATTCATCGGGGTAGACAACTAACAGGGTGTCCCGATCAAGCGCCTTCAGGGCTTGATACATCTGCTCTCCACCCAGGATGGGTACGTTCCAATCGACATTGCCGCCCATAAACATAATTGGCGTATGGATATCTTGGACATGCCAGAAGGGCGCAATGTGGTCCCACACTTCGCGGTGTTCCCATGGATAGCCAAGTTCGATCGTGTATTCCCGCTCGTATTCATCATGGCCCCACATGCTGGTGAATTCCGCCGAACCAGCCCAGGAGATCGCCGCCTTGAAGCGGTTGGTCTTGCTAACAATGAAATCGGTGGAGATCCCGCCATAGGAGTGGCCGCCCACACCGAGTTTGTCCGGGTCAGCGAGGCCCTGAGCAATGGCGAAATCGACCATGGCCATGTCGTCCTGATAATCCTTGTTGCCCCAGTCTGCATAGATGGCCTTGCAGAAGTCCTGGCCGTACCCGGAGGAGCCGCGGGGGTTCGGGTAAAGGACAACGTAACCGTTGGAAGCGAAAAGCTGCGCCAGATCCTCGAATTCAGCCTCGTACTCCTCGACTGGCCCACCATGCGGGCGCAGAAGTGTCGGGTATTTCTTCCCGGCTACGTAATCGACCGGCTTGTACAAGTAACCGTGGACAATTGTGCCGTCCTTGGACTTGAAGGAAACGTATTCCGGTTGCGAGACCTTGAACTGGCTCAACCAGCGATCATTTACGTGGGTCAACCGGGTTTGTTTCCCGTTCGAAGCAAGAAATATCTCGTAGGGGCGATCGGTGCTGCTAACGCTGGCAGCGATGGTTCCGTCTTTTGTCACCGAATAGCTTTCCACATTCACTCGGCCACCGATGACCCGTGTAATCTTGCCACTGGCAAGGTCAACCTGGGCGAGAGTCTGAGTTCCGTCATCATCGGCAATAAAGAAAATGGACTTGCCATCCGGAGAGAAACGCGGAGACGTAGCCATGCGGTCAAACGCCTGCGTAAGCACCTTCCCCTCCCCTCCCTTGGCGGACGACACTCCCAAGTGCTTGGTGGCGTAGTAGAAAAGCTTGGGGTCACGGCTCGTTGAATAGGTGATCCACTGGCCGTCAGGAGACCACGCGGGGTGGTCATCCTCGCCCGGATTGGTAGTGATCTGTATCGGGTTTTCGCCCTTATCTGAATTATCGGCAGAGACGACCCAAATATCAGTGTTATAGGTGGCGTCCGGGTCCGGCTTGGAGCGGTTGCTGGTGAACGCCAACTGCTTGCCATCGGGCGACCAGGCCGGCTCGAAATCATCGTAATCGCCGCTGGAGACCTGTTTCAGAGACTTGGTTGCGAGGTCAATGACGTAGAGATGGGTTCGGCGACGATCCAGATAACCGACCGTATCTTCCTTGAACAACAGGCGGTCAATGACCCAGGGTTTTTGTGCCTTGGACTTCTTGTTGGAGCTATTGGCTTTGTCCTCCGCGCCCTCTTTCTCTTTATTGGCGGCAGCTTCAAGTTCCTCGTCACTGGGATCGCGCAAAACCAAGACCAGGCGATTGCTGTCGGGCGACCATGCAAAAGCCTCGACTGACTGTGCCGTGTCGGTCAAACGCTGCGCTTCGCCACCGAGGCGATTCAGCAGATAAACCTGAGTCTTGCCTTCATCGCGTTCGGAAAGGAAGGCCAGGAACTTGCCGTCGGAGGACCAACGGGGATGGGAAGAAGAGGAATCCTCGGCGGTGAGCGGGATGGCGTCGCCGCCGGCAATGGGCACCATCCAGATGCGCGAGTCGGCTTTGTCTTCCTTCAGGTTGGTGGAGCCCACGACATAGGCGACAAACTGGCCGTCGGGTGAAATCTGAGAATCGGAGACCTCTTGCAGACCGAACAGGTCGTCCACGCCAAAGGGGCGCGGGGCGCCGGTTTGCTGCGCGAAAGTAATAGAACCGACCAAGAAAAAGATGAGGAAAACCATGACCAAGCGAAACTTCATCCGTATGACTCCCGAAAATGATTTGAATTAGAGCACGAACAAGAATGGCGCGAGTCTATCACAGGTGAGGAGAGCGACGGAAAACTCGGCGAGCGAGGCAGGCAGCGGTGGAAACGATTGAGGTGCCGTACGAAAGGACAGTAGAAGAGGCGAAAATATTTTTGAAAAAGCTCATTTTTTTATTGCGCGCGCGCACAGAACTTGTATTCTTCAAATAGTGACCTCGTTTCGCTCCATTTGAAGACGAGAGTCACATTAGGAGGACGAGAGAAAAAAATTGAGCACTTTATCCTTCCCCGCACAAATTCCCACCCAAGTACTTTCCGCAACAAAAAAGAAAGCCGCCAAGCTGACTTTGTGGCCGCTTGTTGCTGCTACGTTCTTCATGGTGTCCGGGGGCACCTACGGAACGGAATCGATCATTTCCGGCGCCGGCTACGGCCGCGGAATATTGGTCCTGCTATTTTTGCCAGTCATCTGGTGCTTGCCGACGGCTTTTATGATCGGCGAACTCTCCAGCGCCCTGCCTGCAGAAGGCGGTTATTACGCGTGGGTACGCCGCGGCCTGGGCAACTTCTGGGGATTTCAGGAAGCGTGGCTCTCGCTGGCGGCCAGCATCTTTGATATGGCCATTTATCCAACGCTGTTCGGGATCTATCTGAAGCAGATGTCACCGTGGTTTGGCGAAGGCAGCCACGCGTTGTATGCGGGGCTGTTCGTAGTGGTGACCTGCGCGATATTGAACCTGGCGGGAATTAAGGTTGTTGGGCTGACATCACTCTGGCTGTTCTTCCTGCTGTCGCTGCCGTTCGCGCTGGTGGTGGTGCTTACGCCGTTGCGGATTGGAGCGGTCGCGGCCGAACCGCACACGGCAGCAACCGGCGCGAGCGTCGGATTGCTAGGAGCGGTGTTGGTGGCCATGTGGAATTACATGGGCTGGGACAACGCCTCGACGATCGCGCAGGAGGTCGAGCGGCCACGGAAGACATATCCGAAGGCCATGATTGCCGCGGTCATTCTGGTGTCGCTGACGTACATTCTTCCGTTTGCGGCCGTGTATTTCACTGGCACGCCGGCTTCCGCGTTTGCGGAGGAAGGATCGTGGGCGGCCGTCGCTGGCCAACTCGGCGGAACGATTGCCGGGATACAGTGGCTTCGCTTCATGATCACAATCGGCGGCATGATGAGCGCGTTCGGGATGTTCAACGCTCTGGTGCTGAGCTACTCGCGCCTGCCGCTGGCGATGTCGCGCGATGGCATGCTGCCCAAGGTATTCGGCAAGGTAACCAAAAAGAACGAAACGCCGTGGGTGGCCATACTGGTGTGCGCGAGTTGCTGGGCGCTATGCCTGGGGATCGGGTTCAAACGGCTGGTGACGCTGGACATTATGTTGTACGGCGCCAGCTTGATGCTGGAATTCGTCACCCTGGTGGTGCTGCGAATCCGCGAGCCCAAACTTCAGCGCGGCTTTCGCGTTCCTGGCGGGATGGCTGGAGCAATAACCTGCGGGCTGTTCCCGCTGGCGCTTTTGCTGCTATCGATGGTGGAGAGCGAACAGGAGACGGTCATGGGGATGAATGCCCTGCTGTTCGGTTTCCTGATCATACTGGGTGGCTTTGTGATGTACCTGGGTATGCGCAAGGTTCGCACCAAGTACATGACGCAAGACGCGATGGAAACCGCCAACCTGGCATCGTAACTGATAATCCAGATTCAACTAGACAGAACGCCCGAGTTCCGGGCGTTTTTCTTTTGGTGGGGAGCTTGCCGCTCGATAAAGCTTCCCAGTTCCCTTTTTCGCGTTGCGCTCGGTCATCATCTCCGCAGAGTGCTCGCAGATTTGATATCCTGCACAGAGTGAACATGTACTCCGCGCAATTTAAAGATTACTTGGCCGTATTCACTTTCATGACGGTCGCGCTCGCAGCAACTGCGCAGACACCACCTGCTAAACCGGCGGCGGCCAGTCCGGCAGGAACGTCGTCGCAAACGCCCGGGACAACAACGTCGGTCCCGGCGCAAACTCCGGCTGCTTCGACGCCCCAAATCAACACGGCACCCATCGTTCCGCGAACTGGCTTGAACGTTGTCGTCATTGATCCGGCGCACGGTGGCACCGATACAGGAGGCCGGGGAACAGAGGGGATTCGCGAGAGCGACATCGTTCTAGACCTCGCCGCTCAGCTCAAGAGGTCGCTGGAAGCGCAAGGGCTCCAAGTGGTCCAGACGCGTGAGGGCAATGACAATCCCTCGTTCGACGACCGCTCGGCCCGCGCCAACGCACAAAGAGGGGCGGTATTTGTATCGCTGCATGTGGCATCGACCGGCGTGACTGGGACGGCGCGCGTGTACGTGCTACCCGAATTCCCGACAGTGACGGACACCAGCGGAATGATTCCATGGGACCGTGCGCAGGCTCCGTTTGTGTCGTTGAGTCATAAACTGGGGGATATGGTGCAAGCGGAATTGGCGAAGCGCTTCAAAGGTTCTCCCAGCACCGCACTGGTCGCCCCCGTGCGGCAGCTCCGCACGACGGCTGCTCCAGCGATCGCCGTGGAACTATCCAGCGTATCGGTGGAAGACCGAGGGGCGCTCGAACGAATGCTTCCGGGAGTTGCGGAGGCGATCGCGCACGGGATCGTAGACTTTAAGCCGTCGTACGTCGTGCCGGTGATCGCACCGTCCACATCAGGAGGAACTCAGCCATGATGCCCCGCTGGATCTATTGGCTGGGCGGAATCCTGTTGGTGGCGGTGATTGGAGCAGCCCTGTATTTCCCCGCGTTGCGGGGTCAAGTGAACAAAGCGCGGCAGATCACCGAAAAGACCGCGGAGCAGGCGCGCCGAGAATTGTTGCCCATCGCGCCCCCCTCGAGCGGCGCCCCGAAAGTGAAAGCGAAAATGTTTTGGGGCACTACGTCAGACGATGCCACACTCAAGCCCGTCATCGTCGAACTGCCGCTGTCCAGTGATCCATTACTTCGCTCAAAACAGGTGTTGAACACACTTCTTGCGGGACCGGTTGATCCCGAAGCGCGCACATTGCCTTCGGACGCTGCCTTGCTGGCCTTTTATTTGCTTCCGGACGGGACGGCGGTGGCGGATTTTTCCGAAGCGCTGTCCAGTTCCACGCCATCTGGTATACAGAGCGAACAACTGGCGGTTGATTCCATTGCGCGAACGCTGGAAGCCAATGTGCCGCAAGTACAGCGGCTGAAAATTCTGATTCACGGCCAGGAGGTAGATACCCTGGCGGGGCATCTGGATTTGACGCAGACCTTCCTGGTGAAGACGAATGGTCTTGGCGAGTCGCAACAAGTCATCTTCACCCGCGGCAGTGCTTACCGCGCCAATTGAGAAGGCCGTGGAAAAAATGAAAGATGCGGTGACACCGAAGTAAGCTCCGGCGGAACATCTTTGGGGAGGAAATATGAGAAGTGATGGCCGCTCTGCGGATCAGATTCGAGCCGTGAAGATTACGCCGGATTTTATTTCGCAGGCGGAAGGCAGCGTCCTGATTGAATTGGGCAAGACCCGGGTAATCTGCACGGCAACGGTGAATGATGGCGTGCCAACTTTCCTGAAGGGCACGGGCAAAGGCTGGGTAACCAGTGAGTACGGGATGCTGCCGCGTGCTACCGAAGAGCGCACCCCGCGCGAAGCAACCCGTGGTAAACAAACCGGCCGAACGCTGGAGATTCAGAGGTTGATTGGCCGCTCGCTTCGTGCGGTTACCGACCAAGAGGCTTTGGGTGATCGCACCGTGTGGTTGGATTGCGACGTGATCGAGGCCGACGGCGGGACGCGCACCGCGTCCATCACAGGAGCGTTCGTGGCCATGGCTCTGGCGATTGAGCGCCTGATCGCCATGGGCATCCTGAAGAAGTCGCCGCTGATGGATACCGTCGCGGCAACCAGCGTGGGCATTGTGGAAGACGAGCCGATGCTGGACCTGTGCTACGAAGAGGATGCGCGGGCGGACGTGGATATGAATGTGGTGATGACCGGAAGCGGCGAATATGTAGAGATTCAGGCCAGTGCGGAAGGCCGGCCATTTGCCGGAAATGAAATGCAGGAATTGCTGCGACTTGCTGAAGTCGGTATTGGCGTGTTGAGCGAAGAACAGCGCGGCGTGTTGCCTGCCAAGTTTCTTTCGCGAGGACGGTAGTTCTTGGCGAACCCTCCTGATTCTGCAAAGAAAACGAAATTGTTGTTGGCCTCTGGCAATGAAGGCAAGCTGAAGGAATTTCGCGTTTTGGCGTCGGGTCATGCGCTGGAAATGGAATTACTTCCCAATTTCGCGGCGATTCAAGAATTTCCCGAAAACGCGCCAACATTTGCGGAGAATGCCGCGGGCAAGGCGCTGTATTACTCGCGTCATTCGGAGCAATTGGTCTTTGCTGATGATTCGGGTCTTGTGGTGCCCGCGCTGGGTGGAGCGCCTGGAGTGCTCTCCGCGCGATATGCGGGGCCGGGCGCTACGAACGAGCAGAAGATTGCCAAATTGCTGGGCGAGTTGAGGGGCAAGTCAGACGCTGAGCGCGCGGCCCATTTCGTATGCGTCATCACCGTGGCGCGGAGCGGCAGAGCCTGCGTGGTTGTTTCTGGGCAAGTGAATGGTGTGATTCTGGAGGAACCTCGCGGAAGCGGTGGATTCGGTTACGATCCGATATTTTATTTTCCGGAATTGCAAAAGACTTTTGCGGAGTTATTACCGGAAGAGAAAAACATACATAGTCATCGAGGAAAAGCGTTTCGGCGGATGATGGAAGTGTTGGAATAGGTAGAAAGCGAAAAGAAACAAACCGTGGATAGCATAGACCTGCAGAGTTGGCCGGGAGTTGATTGTCATGGCAAAAAAGAAAAAGACCGCCAAAGTGAAGGCGAAGTCCAAAACGGACAAGAAGTCTGCTAAATCGAAGAAGAAGCCTGCGAGTGCAAGGGCTGTGAAGTCGGGAAAATCCTCCGGGACAGATCCAAAGCGGGTCGCTGCGATCCTGGCTGGACTCGATGAGGCGTATCCCGAGGCCAACTGCGAACTGAAACATGAGAACGCATTTCAGTTGCTGGTCTCAACGATACTTTCCGCGCAATGCACCGACGTGCGGGTGAATCTGGTGGCTCAGGAACTCTACAAGAAATACAAAACTCCGGCGGACTTCGCTTACGCGAATCCATCGGAACTGGAACAAGACATTCGTCCCACAGGATTTTTCCGCAACAAGACGAAATCAATCATGGGGGCCAGCAAAGCGCTGATCGAACAGTTCAAAGGAGAAGTACCCCGGACCATGGAGGAAATTCTGACGCTTCCGGGTGTGGCACGGAAAACGGGAAATGTCGTTCTCGGCACAGCCTACGGAATCGCCAGCGGGGTGGTCGTGGATACCCACGTGATCAGACTGTCACAGCGACTCGATCTGACCCGCCATGACGATCCGAAGAAAATCGAGCAGGATTTGATGGCCATCCTGCCGCAGGGCCGATGGATTAAATTCTCGCACCAGCTGATTTGGCATGGCCGACGCGTTTGCATTGCTCGCAAGCCGAAATGTGATATCTGCAATCTGGAAAAGCTGTGCTATTCGAAAGACAAAACGGTCTGAAAAATCTCCGAATCCAGTCGCCGGACTACGGAGAGCGAGTCAGGATGCCAGTCGCAATGGAGTTGCAGCTTTGACGTCTTAGTCAATTAGTGAGATAAAGTGTGCAAGATGACGGCTTCCACGAAGGCACGTTTTGCCCTCTCGAAGGAAAGCTACATCGCCGGAATTGCGCTTGTTGCAATAATTTTGCATCTGTTGCTGCGCTACGCATTTCACTTTACTCCACTCACTTACAACTTCCCACTCTTCGCGACGCTGCTCGCGGCGGCACCCTTGCTCTGGGTTCTCCTTCAGAAAATATTCCAGCGTGAATTTGGCGCGGACCTGCTTGCCGGAATCTCGATCATCACCGCTGTAGTACTTGGCCAGTATTTGGTCGCCGCGATCGTTGTGCTCATGCTCTCCGGCGGCGAAGCCCTGGAAGAATTCGCGACAGCGCGCGCTTCCTCGGTTCTGGATGCACTGGCGAGACGCGTGCCCAGCGTGGCGCACCGGCGAGGAAGCCGGAGATTTGCGCGATGTCAAACTGGCGGAAATTCGCATAGGCGACGAACTCACTGTCCTGCCGCATGAAATTTGCCCCGTGGACGGCACGGTATTGGAAGGCCATGGGGTGATGGACGAAGCCTATCTCACGGGGGAGCCATACCAAATTTCCAAGACGCCGGGATCCATGGTGATTTCTGGCGCGATCAATGGTGACGCGGCAATTGTGATTCGAGCCGACAAACTGGCCGACGATTCGCGTTACGCGCGGATCATGAAAGTGATGCACGACACCGAGCAGCAGCGCCCGCAGTTGCGTCGTCTCGGCGATCAACTCGGTGCGTGGTACACACCACTTGCGGTTGCGGTAGCCGCCATCGCTGCCCTGCTCAGTCGCGACCCGCAGCGATTCCTGGCCGTAGTTGTCATCGCAACGCCTTGCCCGTTGCTGCTGGCCATCCCTACAGCGATTATCGGAGCAATTTCTCTGGCAGCGCGCCGGGCCATCATCATCAAGAATCCCTCAGTATTGGAGCAAATTTCCAAGTGCCGCACACTGATCTTCGACAAGACTGGCACGCTGACCTATGGACGGCCTACATTGACGGAAATTATCTGTGCCGGGAAATTCGCGAGGATGCAAGTCTTGCAATTGGCGGCCAGCGCTGAACTTTATTCGAAGCACCCGTTGGCCGTGGCAATCGTCACCGCAGCAAAGAAAGAAAATGTCAGTCCCCAGGATGTGCAGCACGTCAGCGAACAGCCAGGCGCAGGGTTGCTAGCCACGGTTGGTACGCATACCGTGCGAATCACGGGACGCAATAAAGTTAGTGGGCAGGGCCTCGCGCTACCTGAACTGAAGAGCGGGCTTGAATGCCTGGTCTTTGTGGATGGTGAATATGCGGCCGCGATTCGTTTTCACGATGCACCCAGAATAGACACGGCGTCCTTCGTTCAGCACTTACAGCCAAAGCACGGTGTTGCCCGCGTGATGCTGGTTTCGGGCGATCGGGAATCCGAAGTGAGATACCTGGCGGAAAGTGTCGGCATCACCGAAGTGCACGCAGGAAAAAGCCCGGAAGAAAAAGTAGCCATCGTGAAAGAGGAAACCGCCAAAACCAAAACGCTCTTTGTGGGCGATGGCATCAACGACGCTCCCGCATTGATGGCCGCCACAGTGGGTGTAGCATTCGGGACGCAAAACGACATCACCACGGAAGCCGCCGACGCTGTAGTGCTTGAGCCGGCGCTAGCCAAAATTGATGAACTGATGCACATCGCCAAACGCATGCGACGCATCGCTTTACAGAGCGCGCTGGGAGGAATGGCCGCCAGCATGATCGGAATGATTGCGGCCTCGCTCGGTCTCTTGCCACCCATCTGGGGGGCGGTAGGTCAGGAGGTGATCGACCTGCTCGCGGTTTTAAATGCCGTGCGGGTTGCCCTGCCGACGGAAAACTTGCGGGATTTTTAGCCGACAAAAGAAAAAGGCCGGAGGACTCCGGCCTTCTACATATGATTTCCAGGTAAGGCTATGGCTTTGTCGGTGGGGGGTTAGCAGGAGCAGGTTGTTGCGCGGGAGGCTGCTGCGCGGGCGGTTGCGTACCCTTCATAATGTCGCTGAAATTGGGGTGAACTTGACCTGCCGCGCCACCGGAACCCGGATGACCCGGAGGCATAGGACCGGATGGCATTTCACCGGCGGCAGGATGCTGAATCGTTCCACCCGCAGGGACACCTTTAATAACAGCCCATTCACCGCCGCGCTTTTCCATGGAGTAGGAGAGGTTCATCGTGCCACCGGCACTATCGCCACCCTTGGCGCGAATCTCCACCTGCGCCGTGGCCTGATCTCCGTTGACGGTGTACTGCGTGACATTCACTTCCATGTTCGGCACATTCAAGCCTTGCATGGCGGCCAAGTGCTTCACCACTCCGGCGCGGATGGCTTCTTTTTCATCCGTCTTCGTTTTGCAGGCGCCGGCGAACAACAGGGCTATGCCAAGAAAACTCGCGAGTATTGCTCGATTCATGCAGATTCCCTTCCTGTGCGACTTCCAAAGGTTTATGAGCTGGTTTATTCCATAGTAGCGAATCATTCAGGGAATGCAATGCACCGCCATGCCGATTGCTACAAAGGTCAGATGAGGTGCAGTGGGAGTAAATGTGGCCTGAAAATACCTGGAGCATCCTGTTCAATACTGCACACTCTTGTAAGACCGCCGATTGATAGTATTGGGGAGGATATGGCATGCGCCAGGTTGGCGCCTGCTTCGTTCTCACTATGAAAACAAGAAAAGCTAAGAACAACGGGAATTCCAGCTCTTTCGACGCCCAGAGTTTTCTGGACACCTCGGGGGTTTCGCGGAAAATTGCGGAATTCCACCGAGGCGAATCCATCTACACCCAAGGCGACGCGGCGGACAGCGTGATGTACGTTCAGAAGGGTGGCGTGAAGTTGTCTGTGGTGAATGGGTCGGGCAAGGAAGCGGTCGTCGCCATGTTTGGCCCGACGGATTTCTTTGGCGAAGGTTGCATGGCCGGCCAGACCATCCGGATGGGTACAGCTAAAGCGATAACACCAACTACCCTGCTGCTGATTGAGAAAACTGAGTTACTACGCGTGCTCCACGCTCAGCATGAATTATCCGACCATTTCATCCGGTACATGCTGGCGCACAATATTCGCGTCGAGGAAGATCTGATCGATCAACTCTTCAACTCAAGCGAAAAGCGGCTCGCCCGCACGCTGCTGCTTCTGGCGCGCTATGGGAAGCAGGAACACCCGGACCGGGTCTTGCCCAAGGTTTCGCAGGAAACTCTGGCGGAGATGGTGGGAACCACACGTTCACGCGTGAATTTTTTCATGAACAAATTCAGGAAACTGGGCTTCATTGAGTACAACGGCAAAATTAAAGTGAACAAGTCGCTGCTGACGGTCGTCCTGCACGAATAAGCGGAAACTTAAAAGAGGTGGTCGGGGCGCCCGGATTTAAAAAATGGCTCGACCAGAGTGATAAATTCGGAGCGCCCCGAGGAGCCGGGTGACACCGTCTGGTTTGCATTCGAGAATTCCCAGGATGTTGATAGTCTCGTGTTGTTGAATTACCCGTCTGTGCCGCTTGTCACATTACAAATATCTTTGGAGACTAGAATTCCCGACAAGGCCGCGAGACAGCAATTGCATCAAATGCCGTAGTTCACGCGGCGCAACCCGTCCTTGTATGCTTCTCGGGCCTCCACCACTTTAGTATGGGCGTCATGCTCTCTAAGGTGAGCGGCATCCCAACGTTCCATCGCTGTCATCGAATGGTCAGGTGTGGCCAATGCCTCTTCGGCGCGAATAGCCTTGACCCAATCATCGACAGCCTTCTTATAGGCAAGTCGCAGCTCGCTGAGTCCTGCATTTGTCATGTTGACTGCAGACTAAACCGGTAAATCTGCATCGTCAATTCAATTGCCTAATGTGACTGAATTTTAATAAGCTGTCGCGACTTGAACCGCAGAAGGCTATGCATGCTAATCCAGCGGGCGATCGTATTCTTTGCCGTTTGCTCTTCAAGGTTTATGTCACACATCCATAATCTACGGTCGACTTCAAAGAGCGGAGGAGGTGTGCCTTCAGGCACACCCAGATTCTCGTTCTGATGAGAGAATCAATGTGATTTATGCGATTGCAATTCACACGCGGCATCGGGGCATCTTTTATTGGGATACTACCTTTACTAGCCGGCTTTGTTTCTCCGGCCAGCGCCTCACAGGAGCCGTTCGCCGTCGAATCACCTCACGTGGAGATTCGGCAGATACATGATGTTGAGCAGGGAGAAAGCGGCTGGTTCAATGTCGAAATCAAACCAGAGAGCAGCGTATCTTCTATTACTCTTCGGCTAAATCACTTCGCTGGGACAGGTGCAGCGGTTTTTGAAAATGGAACGGAAGAATACGGTCTGACAAAGAGTGCGAGTGTAGAAATTCGTGGGCTCGTCGCCAGCGACGCGGCAGGGGGAATGATTCTCAGCGCATGGAGCGAAGGGGCAAGGCAACCTCTTGCCACAACCTTCTTCGATGTTCTGGCAACAACACCTCACCCGCACATTTTCTGGAGTGGGCGAGATGTGACGGACACATCGCAAACTGTAGTGGTGGGCCAACAAATATCACTCAACGTGATATTGCATCCCGCCCTGGAAATCCGAGAACAAGGTTGGACGATTCAGCCCACGGGCGAGTACGTCGGAGGATTTGTGCACTTGCCGGGGAGTGGTGGGCCGCAGCCGGTGACATTGACTGGACCAGCACTGACGATTTATTGGGTGAGACCGGGAGCCGAACACAAAGTGACTTACCGGGTGACATTGAACAACGGAGAAACGGCAACGGCTGACGTTTCATTTTCCGTGGAAGGTCCGTCGCTGTGGAATATGGAAGTATCTTTAGTTGAACTTAAGGTGGGGCCGGGGAACACGCCAAGCTCGTCCTACATGAGCTTTGCAGGAACGGGAATTTCCTTTCTTGCGCATTACGATCTGCCGGATGGTCTGATGCGAAATTACACCTGGGCACAAATAATCTCACGAGATGAAATCGAAGTGAAATTGGGCAAAGAGACGATGGCCTGTGAACCAAAGTCCCTGCCGCAAGCCGAGTTGGGAGTGGGACTGGACTCCGAATACCCATATGATTGGAGGAATCCGACGAAAGACATTCCTCCGTTGCAGTTGCAACCCGACGCCGAGGAAATCTGGCGACGATTCTCTGCAAAGATGTATCTACTGTGGGGATCTGGATTATCAAATTCGATTCCTGTGCCACTTGGTTACGTCGCATGGCATTTTGAGGGGCATGCAAAACGAAAAGATTTATTGACCAACACATGGACACTGATTAATGGAAGCGGCGGAGCGGACGACCCGCAAGAACCATACCGGCGGACGAAGAGCTATCCCAGTTGGAGCATGCTGATCCCCTACTCAGGCGAACTGGAGTGCAATTGAACGAAAAGAAGAACCATCTCAGCCGAAGAAAGAGGAAGAAATCTTAAGTGGTCGGGGCGCCCGGATTTGAACCGGGGGCCTCCTGCGCCCAAGGCAGGCGCGCTACCAGGCTGCGCTACGCCCCGACATTTAGTGCTTCATTCATTCTAAAGTACTTTCCGACTTTACTCCAAATCCTCGTGACCATTTTTCCTCCCGTGCGCCAAACACTTTTACTGAATCGCGGCTGTGCCAGAATCCAGCGGCATTTCGCTGGCTTGGCGGTCCGTCTTCTCCAAAACCTTTAGCTTCACCTGTAACGACAACGCAAGAAGCGGCCAACAGGGATGCGGTTCTATGGATGATTACGACAGAATGAAAATCAACACATTGTTAGACAATCTCGCCTTTTGGATGGATTGTCGGTTACCGGGAACGAGTATGACAAAATTTTCATTTTCGAATAGTGAAAAACCCTCTCACCGGATGGAAATGAAGGCCCATCTCACTGAGAGCGGAGCGTAACGGCAGGCTCGATGAGTCGGCCAAGAAAGAAAATCTCCCGCAACCGTTCGTCACAAGATTGGTATCGAGTGTTAGCAGCGCTGCAACATATTTCCGCTAGCGTATCTACGAACTTCAATCCCACATTTCATCACGAAAGCAACCAATGCCGACCCAAGAAAGTACGATCGCGGCGCCCAAGAAAGCCACGGCAACTCCACAACAGTTCAGCTATCTGGATTTGAAGGCCCAATTTTCGACGATCCGGGAAGAAGTGATGGCCGCGATTACACGGGTCATGGAGAGCCAGAATTTCATTCTGGGCAGCGAAGTAGCTCAGTTTGAAGAAGCGCTCGCGAGCCGGATAGGTGTAAAACACGCCATCTCCTGCGCTTCAGGATCGGATGCGCTAGTGCTAGCCATGATGGCGGCCGAAATTGGTCCAGGCGACGAAGTCATTACCTCCCCTTTTACGTTTGTTGCGACTGGTGGTTCTATCGCTCGGGTTGGAGCGACACCCGTGTTTGTGGATATCGATCCAGGGACATTTAATTTGCGCCCGGAAGCAGTAGAGGCAGCGATCACGCGACAAACCCGCGGGATCATGCCGGTTCACTTGTTCGGCCTATCGGCCGAAATGGATGAGATCTGCGGACTAGCGAAACGGCATTCGCTGGTGGTCATCGAAGATGCGGCGCAAGCGATCGGGGCGCGTTACAGGGGAAGACAGGTCGGGACATTCGGAGATTTTGGATGCTTCAGCTTTTTCCCTTCAAAGAACCTGGGAGGGGCGGGCGACGGGGGATTGGTAACGACTCAAAGCGCGGAGCTGGCCGAAAGACTGAAGATGTTGCGGGTGCACGGATCACGAAAAAAATATCACCACGAGATACTGGGGACAAACAGTCGTCTCGACGCCCTGCAAGCGGCGATCTTACAAGTGAAACTGGCTCATTTGGATGACTGGACAAACAAGCGGCAGATCAAGGCAGATGCGTATCGGAGGATGTTCAAGGATAGGAATCTAAGCGAATTTGTAAGAGTGCCCGAAGCGCCGCAAGCGGATTTCTATCATGTCTACAATCAATTTACGCTGCGCTCCAAAGACCGAGACGCGCTAAAAGAACATTTGCGGGTTGCAGGAATTCCCACGGAAATTTATTATCCGCTGCCACTACACCTGCAGCCAGCCTTTCGCTATCTAGGCTACAAAGAAGGTCAGTTGCCAGAAGCCGAAGCGGCGAGCCGCGAAGCGCTGTCTTTGCCGGCCTACCCGGAGCTTTCCGAATCGCAACAGGAGATTGTCGTTCAGAGCATAGCTGACTTCTACGCTTCCAACTAGAAACTGAGATTACATCGAACTCCCAAGACCTTAGCTCGCGGCTGAAAGAAGCCGTCAGGGTGATGGTGCGTCCCGCTGCAGACAAAAGAAAAGGGAGGCACACTCAGCTTGTGAGGAAGCACCCCCTTTGAGGTTGAGATGCTAATCGTAGATAGGGAGGCCGAATAAAGCGCGACCTCCCGGCGAGGAAGTTTCCTCTATCACTACGGGTTGACTGATAAGGTGGCGCCGATGACGTGCACTACCCCGTTGCCGGAGCCGGTGATCACCAAGGGATACGAACCGATAGCGGTACCAACCGGCACATTAATGTACAAAGTGGAGCTTCCCGAGCCGCTGGTGACTACCGGAGAACTGAAGCTGGCGAGACTCTGGCCGGGTAGGCCCGCAACCGTCAAGGTGACATCTCCTGCTCCGCCGTTAATGGGGCTAAGAGATATGTTGTAGGCCGCCAATCCGCCACTTGCAGAAGACACGCTCTGCAGTGAAGTGGAAAGGGTTCCGGTAAAGTCGCCTGTGGAGTTGCTGACGCCCAGGGAGACGATTGCGCTGTGAACAAGATTTCCGTTTGTTCCCGAGACTGTGATGTTGGTGATGCTGGGAGAAGGAGTAAGTGCCGAGGTCTGGAGGGTTAGAATCGAACTGCCACCTCCACCGGTGATGATCGCTGGACTGAAGCTCGCCGTAGTGCCTGCGGGCAAGCCGGTGGCATTCAGCAACACGCTTCCAGTAAAGCCGTAAAGAGGCATAACCGAAACATTGTAAGAGACGCTACCTCCCGGCTGAGTGTTCAATGCGCTCTGCAGCACCGACCCGGTGAAATCTCCTGGCGAAGCGGTCACGGTGACAGTAGCTTCTGTGGTGTGTGTCAGAGCGCCGCTGTTTCCGGAAAGAGTGATGTTGTACTGCCCGAGCGGGACTGCAGGAGAAGAAGTAAGCGTAATGGTGCAGGGTCCGTTGCCCCCCTTAACGACAGTTGGGGTGTAGGTCGGCACGATTCCATTCGGGAGATTCGAAACGCTGACGACGACATCGCCGGTCCATCCGTTTAAGGGCTCGACGGTGACGGGAATTACGACGCTACCGCCCGGAGACATGGACGCGTTGAAGGGAGCAATAACGCCTTTGAAGTCAGGCAACGGAGGAGACTGAAGTTCTAGACCAACCGCAGTCAGGACCGTAGTCCCACTCACATAGTAAGTTTCATCCAAGACGTCTGGAAGACCATCGCCGTTCATATCCAAGGCAAGCTCAAGGGTCGGAGCTGTGGAAGAACCCCCATAGTATGGGAAAGTGCCGTCACCTCGGCCGTAGTAAATGGTGCCGCCGGTTGCGAGGTCAAGATTCCCATCACCGTTAAAGTCCGCGATCAACAAAGGAGTGGTAATGGAAACCACGCCGGGAACCTGGTTCGCGCTCTGGAACGTACCGTCTCCGTTGCCGAGTGAAGTGAAAATGTAGCCCTGATTGAACTGGCCGATAGACTGGATGGCCGTGGCAATGTCAAGATTCCCGTCGTTGTTGAAGTCTCCCACAACGGCAGTGATAGCACCCGCGAAGGACGTACCGGCGCCAGCAATTTCGGTCAGGGGGCTGAATGTGCCATCACCTTTTCCCATCAGAACGCCGGTGAAATTGAACCCCATCGTATAGGGATCGAAAATAGTGACCACTAAGTCCAAATTACCGTCGTGGTTGAAGTCGCCCAAGCCTACCGTGTCGCGACCGACCACTTGACCGAGAGAGGTGCTTGGGCCGAGGCGGAAGGTACCGTCAGCATTCCCCAAAAGAACTTGAACACTCGAAGTGTTAGAGAAAGCCAAGTCAAGAATGCCATCTTTGTTGAAATCTCCAACAACAGCGGTGGCCGGGATAGGAACAGAAAAATCTGTCTCGATGGGAGGTTGAAAAGTGCCATCGCCATTGGCGATCATAGTGGCGACGAAAGACGTGCCGGTGCCCTTGGAACCCGTCATGATGAGAGAAGGCCAAGTGCCAGTTGGTACGACTTTCAGGCCAGTGATATTCCCGTTGGCAGGGCCTGCCGTGCCTTTGGCGCGCTGGACTGTTCCATCGCCATTGCCAAGCATCACATAAACAGTTGAACCAGAAGCTACCGCGAGGTCGACCTTTCCATCCCGATTGAAATCCCCGCCAACAACAGGAGACGTCAGGTTGTTCTTGCCGGTGACGCTCATCTCGGTGAAATAGATTTGGGAGTAGAAAAGGGTGGTCTCAAAGTATTGCGTGTTCGAATAGCCGCCACCCGGTGCAGGGTTAAAGACGTTTATGGAAGCGGTGTTGGCCTTAGAGACCAGCGCTGTGGGGAGAACAGCAAACAACTTCGAAGAGCTAACAAACGTCGTGGCAAGCGAAGAGCCGTTCCAAATGATGGTTGAGCCGGAGACAAAGCCAGTCCCAGATACGGTTAGGGTAAAACCAATGGTTCCGGGCGCCACCGCGTTGGGGGCGACAGGATCTAGTTGAGGAACGGGATTGGTTGTGGCCGAAGCCACAAGGGAAAAAATCATGAGACTCAGTACTGCTGCGACCGAGGCTCGGAAACGTGAAACACGGAAACGGCTGAGCAAGAACATGAATCGCCTCCTTTAGGGACCGAAGGAAAGATTTGAGTAAGCTCACACCCGGGGCGGTAAAGATATGAACTATAGGTGGTGAGCAACACAACGAGGACGATAACGGGTCATTAATACACGCGATTGTATGGGGACTGAATTTTAAGTGAATTTTTAGTAATATTTCCATCCCAAGCGTGTCTCACCTGCATTCCGGCGGGAATTCGCAAACAGGAAAGCAGGACGCGCGGATCGCATTCAGGGAGGAAGGCATTTCATCCTATTAGCCACAAAAAGCGCAGTCGAGTTCCTGTGAACGTTTCGTAATGACAACTATCGAGCTCTGAAGGGAAGATTTCAGCAGATCGTTAAGTTCCGACCTCATATTCGACATTGCAAGAAAGGCGATGGGTTCAATTTTTCCTACGGTGTGAATTACTCTGATGGAATATTTTTTGATCGTTGTCCTTTTGGCGCTGGTGGGTTTTCAATGCTTGTTATTTTACTTAAACATACCTCCTAAGGCTGCTTTGTATAAAATCATCGGGCGATTTATTAAGGCTCCTGAGTCCTTGCGACCCGTTGCCATGGACGGTCCCTATCGCCGTATCCAGCATTCCCCGCAATCATTGCATCAACCGGTGCTGCTCAATTTGGAAACTTCGGATGGGTCGGGACAGGCCGTGCACCCGGACGTGGTGCACATCCCCGGAGGATTCGGGCAGAAGAAGTGGCCTTACTGGATGGTTTGCACTCCCTACCCAAACGGAGATGAGCGCTTCGAAAATCCCGAGATATTCGTCAGCTATGACGGCATCCAGTGGTCGATTCCCGACGGCGCTCGGAATCCTGTCGTGCCATCTCCGCAGAAACCCGATAGCCACCACTCGGATCCTGACATTCTTTTCCATGACAATCTGCTGTGGATGGTCTACCGGCAAACCATCCGCGGCAGCGCCGGCCGGGAGAATATTCTCTATTTGACCAAAAGCAGTGATGGCCGCACCTGGTCTGTTCCGGTCGAAATCTTACGCGAGAACAACGGTACTGAACTGCTTTCTCCCGCCCTCATTCATGATGGAGAGCGTTTTCTTCTGTGGACGATCGAAAATCACCGCGGTGAATTTCAGGTGATGAGGAGAGTCAGTACTGATTGCCAATTGTGGGAAGCACCCGAGCCTGCAAGCACCTCAAGGTTTGCGAACGAAAGACATCTTTGGCATATCGACGTAATTAAGGAACCGGGACGGCTAAGTGCCGTGATTGTGAGCTGCGTCACAAATAATGGTGGGGGCGCCCGTATTCACTATGCCCATAGCCTGGATCATGGCTTCCACTGGCAAGTGAGTGACTTTCTCTTTGAGCAAAGCTACGAATTCGAATCTTCGCTGCAGTATCGAGGCACGCTGCGATGCCTCGACGATCAGTCTGGCCGCTACCAACTCTGGTATTCAGCGGTCAGCGCCAAGGGTGTGTCGTCCATCGCCTATCTGCCGCTTTTCCGCGACAATGACACACTGATTCCCCTCGGCGATCCCCGAGCACTCGCCGTGCCAGAACATACCTCACTTTAAGTTGCGGTTGTTGGTCCTAAATTCACGGCTCATTGAACAAAGCGTTATGAACTGAGCGTAGCTTTTGTGCAATCGCTCCAGTCGCCCGCTACTCGCCGTCATTCCAAGCGTTGTTCTTGCCCGGAAGCAACGAGTCTCGTCGGGTACAGCCAGGTTGGATTATGAAATTTAGCTTTGTGTACCCCAATTCGACGAAAACTTTAACTCCACAAATGGGGATATTGGCCCTGGCCTCCTTCCTTCTTGAGCGGAACGTAGATGTCTCTGTCTGTGATATGAGTTTTGTAAATGATGGGTTGTATTTGAAGCTTCTGGACGAGCACCTTGCACGTGAGAAACCTGACGTTCTGGCGATCTCTTGCCGCCTGATGGAATATTCCGTAGTGCAATCCTTGCTGCGAGAATTGAAAAAACGCAGTCAGCGTCCCTTGCTCCTGGTAGGCGGTCCGCACGCGACGACCCGGCCGGAGAGTTTTACTTCTTTAGTGGATTTCGGGGTGCGCGGCGAAGGCGAAGAAGCCTGCCTGGAGATTGCGCAGGCGGTCGACGCCGGGCGTCCGGCGGACATCGCGGATTTGCCAAACGTGTTTCATTTCAAGGACGGAAAACCGGTTCTTAATCCCCTGCGGCCGCTTTTCGATCTGAGCCGTGCACCGTTCCCCCGCTACGAGATTTTTGATGAGCGGCACTACCGCGATCACTACGTATTGCGCGCGATTCCCGAGCGCCGAGTATGCGGCACGGTGGAAGGCAGTCGAGGGTGTCCTTTTCGTTGCACGTACTGCAGCAATGCGACGTTGATGGACATGGCGCAGGGAAAGGGCCGGTGGCGGCGAGAAAAACCAGCTTCCATGCTCCGCGAGGAAATCAAGCGGCTGAAAACGCTCTATGACATTGACCTGCTCTACTTTGTCGACGAAGTGATTATGACTTCGGATCAGCGAACGGCAGACTTGCGGGAACACCTTCACGACCTGAACGTTCCATTTACCTTCATGGAACGGCCTGAACTGGTTCGCGAGAATCGAGTCCGCGACATGAAGTCCGCTGGGGCGACGTGGTGTTCACTCGGCGTCGAGAGCGGCAATCATGAATTCCGCAAGGCGTTGTTAAAAAGAACCATGCCGGACGAAAGCATTCGACAGGCCTTCCAGATGATGCACAAATACGGCATCAAGACGCACGCGTTTACCATGGTGGGTTTGCCTAACCAGACGCCGGAGATCATGCGGGAAACCTTTCAGATTCTTGAAGAAATCCAGCCAAACTCGGCCCAAGCTACGGTCTTCTTCCCTTTACCAAACACGCAGTTGGAAATCCTGACGCGAGAAAGTGGACTGCTGCCCGAGGGTGTATCGATTCCGCAAAACTATTATGCGCGCAGCGTTCTGAATTACAGCGAGCCATACAAGCTCTTGGTGGAGCGATTTGAACTGGTCATCAGCTTGGGTTTATGGCGCAAGAAGACGAATCGACTCGTTCGATGGCTGGCTCTAAACGTGCCCCATGTCGCGCATTTGATGCACTACTGGAGAGCGGCAGCCACGAATCTTAAGGAAATTGGTCTTTGGCAGACGGCCTCGAAAGTCTGGGCAAGGCTATTGCCTGCCCGCAGCGTATAGGTTGGCAGAAAACTGTCGGGGCACTTTATGCGTGGTTGCAGTTCTAGCAAAGAATGGGGCCGGAGAGCGCGCCTTATGAGGAGTAGCATGTGAAGATTTGCAATGAATCGGATTACTTAGCTGCGCACATTACGGTGCTCACGAGACGGTCGGCGAATCGCAATTGGGCTCTAGATCGAGTTGAAGTGTGTTGGGCGGTAGCCCTACGATTCCTAACTCCCGGTTCCTACGCTGACCGCCGGAAGAGTTCATCGAATCTGCAAGCATTCATCATGGATGTGTACTTGACCTGCTTATTGCGCGCTTAACCTAATCAAGTCAGACCGAGTCCTTATCGCTATGACAAATGCTGAGCATCTTCCGTGATTACAAGAAAGAACAACATCGGGTACTGCTTATCGCTTGGCGCTTCCGCGACGGATTCATCGAGACGCTAGGAGACCGGGGCGATCTAAAAGGCCTTATAAACGATATCGGGAGCAGGCTGATTCAGCATCACTGAAATTAGGAAGGCGAAGAGCCCCAGCGCGGTGGCGTAGACCACTTGCACGTAGCGGTTGGTTAGCACCGGGCTCTCGGCAATTTTGATGGACAAAACCGCGTTCCGTAACCATTCCCAGAATGCCAAGACTATGGTGGCGCATACCCAGATGGACATCCAGACGGCAAACCACTGAAGAACGCTCAGCGCAGCGAAAATGGTGCCGATTAGTTTCCAGTCTGCCCAGAGCCAGAAAAGCGTGAAGGCAAACCAACTAAAGGTCAAACCACGAGCGAGTGCATTGTAGACGAGATTGCCGGCCAGCGACTTGTAGCCTTTCTTGCCCAGTGTGCGCGTAAGTGCCAATTGCCAAATCTTGTTAAACGCGACACCACCACCTTGCAGCAAACCGAAGAACATGAACTCTGAGGTGCGCCCATGCCAAATGCCGACCAGGAAAAAGGTTACGAAGAAGCTAAGAACGCCAAATACTGGTTCCAATGTGAGCGAGGAGCTCCGCCGCATCAGTGCGACAAGCAGCGGATTGTAAACATATGTCTTTAACCACGTAGAGAGGGTGATGTGCCAGCGGTTCCAGAAATCGATGAATGAGGTGGCGGAGAAGGGCCGATCGAAATTCTCCGGCAGACGCACACGCATCAGTCGTGCCACCGAGATCACGATATCGATATAGCCGGAAAAATTCGCGTAGAGAAAAAAGGGATACACCACGGCCAATTGAAAGGCGGCGTAAAGCTTGAGAGGCAGGGGTAACGGCTGGGCGACTTGCGTCAGCGCATGCATTTGCACCATTTTGAGCAGCATGGCCAGGACATTGACTTTGAAAAAGCCGCGCACAATCCGTTCCAGTTGCAAGCCGATCACACGCGGACCGAGCGGAATCGGCTCAACTGCGAACTGGTCGAGGGCGAATGCGTCATAGCGTTGAATGGGGCCGGAAAGAAGCGTGGTGAAGTTCAGCATGTACAGCAGGTATGCACCGAGGCCAATGTGGCGCTTCGTGTCGTCGCTTTCCGCTTCAATTAATAGATGGAGGACGCGGAAAAAGATGTATGACAGACCCAAGGTGAAGTAAGGAAAAGCTAAGAAGGTAGCGTCGGGCAACCAAGCGTACTTTTTCAGCCAGATATAAACAAAAACGACGGACAAGACCGTTACCGTTAGAAATCGCGACGAACCCCGCCCGGGTAAAATAAGCAAGAGGTAGCCCAGAAAAAGAAATCCCACAAGCGGAAGGAAACCGAACAGGTCGCGTGAGAGCAATCCCAAGAACACGATGCTGGTGAAAAACAGAATGCAAGAACGCCAGCGTGGAGAGCGACTGAAATTGGACAGGATTGCCACGGCCAGAGAGAAAAGCACAAATTGAAAGGAGGCCGAGTCCATGCCTATCGCCCCTTTTCCGCCGATACTTGATTCGGAATGCTGGATTTGAGCGCCGGGACCGCGCCCGAGGTAAGCTCGTTGGCCGTCAGCTTAGAAAAAATCACGTGCGCCGTCGCGGTGGGATGACCGTCGACCGGAAGATAGTACTGTTCCGGATTAGGGATCGAGCGAAATCCCGGCAGCACATCGACAAATATTCCCCCTTGTTTGACGATAATTGCCTGCAGCTCTCTGTTTAACGCATATGGATCGTAACCGGAGGGCCAGGTGCCCATCGCTATCATCGCGGCCTGAGGGCGATTCGGCAGGTAGACAGCCACAAAAGTCACGCCAGCGTCTGCAGATTTAGTCGCAATTTCTTGGGAGCGAGCCTCGAACTCGGCTAGATGGGTCCGCCATTCCGGACTCATATTGCTGCGTAGAAAACCCGTGACTCTGTCTGCACCCATCAAATAAGACGTGACGTATTGGCTCTCGCTCTCGTTCTGGTAAATGAAATGTTGCAGCATCAAGCCGGTCCGACTGTGCTCAACGTGATTGCGTACGCGATCCATAATCGAATTTGTGGTAACCGCTTCCTTTAGTTTGGACCAAATTTTCGCTCGAAGACCGCCACTTTCAGCGGCATTCTCAGCAAACACGAATTCGCCTTCGCCGATGTCGGCAGGTGTCAATACCCACAGGACCATGTCGGGCTTCTGTGCAAGAACCTCGTGGAAACGCATTGCGGCCGTGCGGGGAAATCCGTAGGCCATGCCTTCGTTGTAGAGCTCAATGGTGCGACCGGTGCGCTCGATCAAAAGCTGTGGAAGAAGTGTGGCAAGGGTGCTGTTAATGGGAACTCGCTCGCCAATGGCAACCGAAGAACCCATCATTACGATTCTGTACGTTCCGGGTGCCTTTGGAACACACTGCATGCCCGACCGGTAGCCGCAATTATCGAACCGGTATTCAATCAATTGGGATTCGGGGAGTTTTTCCCAGCAGACCGAGTTGGGAACTCCTCGCACGCCGGTTTTCTTATCATTCAAAACCAAGCAACTCTCGGTGTTGGTTTTCGATTCAGAAAACAGCCGCCGCGCAATCAACTCAGTGACAACTAGCAGAATACAAACCGTAACGAAGCCGATCGCTGGAAGTAAAAACAAGTCTCGCCGTGGCAGAGGTGCAGGGTAAGTTTTGTCCGAATCTCTTTCCTGGGAAAAGGTCACGCGAGGGATCCCTCTTTCGAGGCCACAAAACCATGCGAAATCACATTCATTGGAACGCTCTCCAGATCCACGTCCTCAACAAGGAACTCCCACCGGGTAAGCCCTGCATCTTCTTCGCACAGTTTGGTAAAGCCAAGCTTGGCATAGTGATCGACGACCAGCTTATTGCGCTCCGTAGGCTGATAAACGCCAAGCAGTTTACGGATGCCTGCATCTCGTGCGTGCTCCAGAATTTCACGCAGCACCATGTGCTCGACCTTGCGCCCTAGGACTCGGCAGCTCATGAGCCACGTATCGATCTCCCAGAACGCCGCTTCGACAGGGCGGCAGATCACGACGCTGATCATGCCGTTGTCTCCGAAGATGTCCGCAAGCCGTACCTGCAGCGTGAAGACATCGGGTCGTTCTCGGCCTGCATACTTCCGGGTCAGTGTAGCGGCGTGTGGTCAGGTTGTACTGATTGGACTTGTTGATGAGCTGGACGATTCGTCGCACTGCCTGTTGCGTCAAATGGCTGGAAAGTGATGGTCATATCCAGGGAGGCGAGATAGGCATCCACACCACCAACCTGTTTTTGCAGGTTGACGCGCTTGGCGTTGTCCTGGTAAAAACTCGCGCGCTTGAGATCTTCTGCGGCAAATGCCATGGCTTCGAAATAACCGGCAGCCGCGAGCGTTCTTGCATAGTAGGCCGGGTCTTCTGGCAGTTCCGGCACAGCCACTTGCGGGAGCAGCTTTCGCACAAGTCCCCGCTCCACTGGGTTGTCGTCGAGAAACACCATGGCATCCAGGCCCAAGGAAAGCTCGTCGGCGATGGCTTGGATATTGGTCGCTTTGTCGTTCCAGTTGGCCTGGAAAACGGCAATGTGCTCGAGTTTCAGGAGCATCTCCGGGTGCTTTTCAAACGGAGTCCGCGCGACCTCCTCATTATTCTTTGAGGAGACTGCGAGAACGATTCCGCGTTGCCGTAGATCGAGTGCCAGACGCTGCACTGCAAGTGTGCTTCGCCGATGGCGTCGCCTTGGGCAATCTGGATGCCCTCCAGTCCGTCGTCTCCGATAACGCCGCCCCAAACAGTGTTGTCCAGATCAAGAACCAAAACCTTTCGGCTCTTTCCGCGGATAGCCGCCACAATGCGGGCTACATGATCGGCGTAAAGCGGAATGAGTTCGTCGGAGAAAGGAAACTTTGCCAGATTCCACAATTGCGTATCGTGCCATTCGGCCAAGCCCACAGTTTCCGCGAGCCCAGCAACATCCAAGAGCACATCGCCCGAGCCAACCACGAACTCGGCCAACTTGCCGGTTAATTTGCATCAATAAGGTTTCTGCATAGTCCCGGGCAAAGCGCGATCAAGACTACCAAAGAGCGTTTCCGCCGGGCGGAGCGAAAGTCTGAAAGATGCAAACGGCGTCGCAATTGGTTTTGATGCCGTCGCGAAGCGCTTGAAGGTAGGTAAACGACTCCTTGCACAGTTAGCTGTTGCATGCGTCAGCGTCTCCCGAAGGAAAGTTTCAAGGGCAGAGCCCGATAGTCGAGCGCGAACAGAACCGCGTCCGGCTTCGACCGGTTGATCCTCGAGTCGGGAGTCAAGACCTCCTGTGCTACCTGGTCGTAATGGGGCTTAATGACTTCCAGCGCGATGCCGTGACGAAGTGCGCTTGCCACCAGGGCGGGAACGATCAGGTCGATGGTCGAGTTGCTTAACAGCGCCAAACGAAATGGTGTCAAGGGTTGCAGAGGCTTTCCGAGAGCGCACACTTTCTGAAAGACGCTGGCCAACTTAGCCAATTGGTTCAGGTCCAAACCATGTGAAGCGAGTCTCTGCAGATCGCTTCCCAGAGTCGAAGTCGAATTCGTGAGGGTCTTGAGGCTAGTCAAGAAATCTGGAGGCGCGGCTGGCAGCCATTGCAAGTCTGTGTAGAGAAGATTCATGAAAGCTAAAGTCCTCGTTCCCGCCGTGATAGGCGACGGGTTTGTTGCTTGCTCAGGCTCGCGATTGGATGAGTGACACGAGATCGCCTACGTTTTCCAGTTTCCCGATCTCTGCCGTCGAGAACTTAACCTTGAAGGCTTTTTCGATCGTCAATATCAAACGGATATGCGTGAGACTGTCCCACCCGTCTACGTCCTTAGCGGAAAGCTGCGGAGTCAGCTGCAATGAATCTTCATCAAACAGGTTCCGGAAAATATCTGCCAGGTGAGAATAGATCTGTGGCTGGTCCATTGCGGGTCACGCATCCAGACTTTCAGGGAAACTAGAAATATGCGCAGCATTATAAACAGCTCAGATGAACGAAGTTAGAAAAAACGCGAACAATTTGGAGAATCGTGGCGATATCCTCCGGACATAACCTAGAGTTGGTCGTAGCGTAACGTCACTGTAACAACCAGCGATCCGATCATCCTGTATCATCCTTTTCAGATTTCTGTCTTTGCGGCCGACGGTGCGCATCGGGCAGGGCAGAGGCTTGACCTTTATTGATCACGTCATCCTTTTCTGCTCAACCATTCCGAATCGTGGGGGACCACCCGAGTTCAAGCCGAAATCGTGGTTCAGAATCAAACGGTCGTCCGAGTCAGAGAGAGCCCAGGGGTCGGTTCTGAACGAAACAGTAGGTCGTAGAGAACATGAAAAATAGTAATGATCGCGGATCAGTTAGTGGCTGCATTGTCCGCAGAGTAGGGACAGCGTCGTTCCTTGTAATTTCTCTGCTTGCCCTCACGCTGTGGTGCTCACTAGGAGCGCTCGGGCAGGAAGTTCGTCCTCAATCCACATCGAGCACGGAGCTGGGCCGGGAAAACCTGGCTCGGGTAGCGGCGTCGGTAGGCGAAATCAAGTTACTGTTGCTAAAAGATTCCGGGTTGCTGGTCGAAGTCAAACGTTGGATGGCCAAGGAGGCGACTTCGAACGGACAAGTAATCAGTGATTTGGATTTGACCGACGACGCCATCTTCGACCGCCTGGTTACCGATATTCCTTTCCGTTCGGCCGTAACACTGATCCTTCAAAAGTATGGCCATCTTCTTCCAAAGTTAGATCCAGAGTCGGAAGCAGCCAAAGAGAGGGACTTAACGCTGCAGGAGCGCGCAAGAATGCTTGCGCAGGCGCACCAGAGTGAAATGGCTTCCCTGCAACAGAGCGCAGTGCCCGGAAAGTGGTATTCGAATTCTTGTGACCCGCAGAAAACGGACAAGTGCCAAGCACCAAGCGACACCAATACGGAATACCCGGGAATCCACGAATATGTCTCGCCCCCAAGCACAACTCCCGAACTACCCATGCGCCCGGGCTCTCCGAACAGGACGCCAGGATCGACCAGCACGGTGCAAGCCAGTTACGCCGACGACAAAGCGGAGTTTTTACCGACCAGCGGTACGGAAGACTTCCAGTCGGCGGTGCGCAGAGCCGGTGGTGCAGGGAATTCTGAGGATCAGCAAGGTCCCAGTACGGCGCTCCTTCCTGGTGCGAGTATGTCCGAGGGGGATGGAGCTGAGTTTTTGGCCAGCAACTATGTTGGTGCGAATGGAGATCGCAGACCGCCAGGCGCGCAAGGCCAAGACGCAGAGAGTAATCTGATTGCCAATCGCGAACCAAATCCCTCGACTGTTTCGGGCAATGCTACCTCTCAGCCATTGGGGCCGATCCAAAATCGAAGAAGGCCGCAAGCGGGCTCGGAAGTTCCGGAACTGGTTCGAACTGCCAATCCATATAAGGAAGTTCCTTCTCTTTACGATATGTATGTACAGGCCGTGGCGCGTCCTGCCGTGCCCCAACGATTTGGTTTGCAAGTATTCGAGAATGGAACGCGTGATTCTCATCTCATCCCAATGGATTTAAGCGTGGGTCCCGACTACGTAGTTGGACCTGGCGATGCGCTGTCCATTGATCTGTGGGGAGGGATCACGCAACGCCTGTACCGGGTGGTAGACCACAGTGGGCAAATCAGTCTGCCGGATGTGGGGCCAATGCTCGTCAGTGGAAAAAGTCTCGCGGATGTTCAGAAGTCCGTTGAGAAACAGCTGAGCACGCTATTCCGTGATCTCTCGGCGGACGTTTCACTTTCGCGGATGAGGACCATCCGAGTTTACGAAGTTGGCGAGGTAGCAAAGCCCGGAGCCTACGATGTCAGTTCCCTATCCACGCCATTGAATGCTCTGTTCGTTGCGGGCGGCCCTACCCGAAAGGGTCGTTGCGCCTGGTGAGGCATGTGCGGGACGGGCAGGTGCTCGAAGTTGTGGATTTATACGACCTTCTACTCAACGGAGTTAGGCCCGATCTGAAGAGATTGGAAAATGGGGACACGATTCTAGTGCCGCCTATCGGACCACAGGTGACGGTGGAAGGAATGATCCGGCGACCGGCCATTTATGAACTGAACAAGGAAAAGAATTTGTCGAGCATGCTGGAGCTGGCTGGTGGACTGCTGCCCAGCGCATCGTATCGACATATTGAGGTTCAGCGCGTGGTGGCCCACGAAAAGCAGACTATGCTCGATCTGGAAATTCAGGACACTGACAACGCGGAAGATGTCGCAAAAAAACTAGCTTCCTTCGCCGTTCAGGATGGCGACCGGATTCGAGTGTTCGCAATTGCGCCGTACAACCAAGACGTAATCTACCTGGCAGGACACGCCGCTCGGCCCGGCTTGTACTCCTTTCACTCCGGAATGCGAGTTACCGATGTGATCGCTTCCTACAAAGATTTGCTTCCAGAACCGGCCAACCAGTATGCGGAAATAATTCGATTAAACGCGCCGGACTTTCACCCGAGCGTGGAGAGCTTCGATCTGGCACAGGCGATCAGTGATCCATCGCAAGCTCCCGTTCTGCAACCGCTGGACACGATTCGAGTCTTTAGTCGCTTCGACTTTGAAGCTCCGCCTACAGTAAGCGTCTGGGGCGAAGTGCGGGCACCCGGCACCTATAGTACTTCTGGGCAAATCCGTCTCAGCGACGCGATTCATTTGGCGGGAGGGTTAATTTCGGGAGCGAGCGGAAACGACGTGCAAGTGGTTCGCTATCTGCCTGACGGCCGTACAAAAATTTCGAGCGTGGACCTCACGCTGGCTGTCGCCGGCGATCCCAAGGCCAATATTCTCCTGCAACCAAGAGATCAACTCTTGATTCACCGAAATCCCATTACCATCGAGCGGCCAACTGTTTACGTGCAAGGCGAAGTGGGCAAACCGGGGCGCTATCCGTTAGCCGCCGATATGACCGTGGCGGATCTGATTCGGATGAGCGGAGGATTGAAGCCGGGAGCAGACACGCAGTTGGCTGACCTGATCTCCTACCAATGGTCAGATAAAGGGAACCTCGAGGGCGAACGTCAAGCGGTGCAAATTGCATCGGCGCTAGCCGGTGATCCATCGGCGAATCTGAGACTTTCCAATGGCAATGTTTTGACCATCCGGCAACTACCTGGATGGAATGATCTGGGAGCGGCCATCAGTGTAAAGGGCCAAGTGAATCATCCGGGGGCTTACGGGATTCGCCCCGGAGAACGACTGAGCTCGGTTCTGGAACGAGCAGGGGGCTTTCCGTCGGACGCATACGTATATGGAGCGGTACTGGAGCGCGCACAAGTTCGTGAACTGGAAACTAAACAACAGACCGAGATGATACTGCGCATTAAGGAGATGCAGACGAACATCCAGATGCTTCCGGAAAATACGCCTGAGCAGAAGCAGGCGAAGGAAGTGGGCCTGCAACAATATCAGAGCACTCTTTCACAACTTAGCTCGAATCTACCCATCGGTCGCGTCACGATTCACATTTCTTCGGACATTAACCGCTGGAAGGGTACCGCAGCGGACTTAGAGGTTCGCGCGGGCGATGTATTGTTCATACCCAAACGGCCCAGTTTCATCATGGTGGCCGGACAAGTGTTTAACCCTACCGCTGTGGGATACCGGCCCGGAAAAAGTGGCAACTGGTATCTCAGCCAATCTGGCGGACCAACCGTGCTGGCTGACAAAAAAGCCATATTCGTAATTCGGGCGGACGGCTCGGTAATAGGCGGAAGAGAGAGCGCCTGGTCCGGTAACTCTTTAGGCGAAGTTCTTCAACCCGGCGACACAGTTGTTGTGCCCGAAAAAGCGGTGGGCGGAAACATGCAGTGGCAAACCGTATTCATGGCAGCGCAGGTGGCAGCCGCCATCGCCAGCACCGCAATTCTCGCGGTCAAGTTGTAAGCGGCGAGGCGCGGATGAAGGAAAGTTTTCGCCAAGTCATGCGCGTCGCTTCTCTTTTCTTGAGTGTTGCTTGTCCGGCGGCCTATTGTGGGGCGCCTCAGGCTGGGCAACCAAGTACAGAGAACAGGGAGCAACCGGTGGCTGAAAAGGAAAGCTCATCCAAAGCGGCGAAAAAGACTGAGCCGTGGGTAAGTTCCCGGGGAAACAGCACGTCGGCACTTGAGTTGCTGGGCGCCATTCCGGCGGATCAGAAGAGCATGTGGATGAGTCCGTTTCATCTGCACGCCGTCGATGCGGACTGGCTGGTGCCGTTCGGGATTGTGAGCGCATCGATGTTGGCGACCGACACAGAGTACAGCAAGCATCTTTCGAATTCAGAAAATCGGCTGAACAACAGCCGGCTTGTTTCAAAGTCCGGGATGTATGCCCTGGGAGCACTGGATGGTGGGATTTATTTATGGGGCCACGTGACTCACGATGATCACAAGAAGGAGACGGGGCTGTTGGCTGGTGACGCGGCACTACAAAGTTTCTTCATTGCGCGGGGACTAAACTCAGCCTGGGGACGCGAGGATCCACTGCAGAATGATTCTCAAGGGCGTTTTTTCCAGGGCGGCCATTCTTTTCCGTCGCAAGGTGCGGCCGCGGCATGGTCGATTGCCAGCGTCATCACGCACGAGTATCCCGGGCCGGTGACAAAGCTCCTTGTCTATACCTTGGCGTCGGCTGCAACCGCTGCCAGTATTTCCTCGAAACAACACTTCCCTTCAGACGTTTTGATCGGCAGCGCAATTGGATGGTTTGTGGGGCAGCAGGTGTACCGCCGCCACCACGATCCAACACTTGGCGGAGGGGAATGGGAAAGTTATGCCGAGTCACATGCACCCGAATTAGGGGACCCTCGGCATAGTGTAGGTTCGCCCTACGTAGCGCTCGACAGTTGGGTTTACCCAGCAATTGAGAGACTCGCCGCGTTTGGCTACATCGACACAGCATTCCTGGGGATGCGCCCGTGGACTCGTCTGGAGTGCGCGACACTTGCCGCACAAGCTGGAGAACAGATGGAAATGCGGCCGCAGGCCTCCGCGGACCTGGCGAAACTGCAGGCCCTGCTGGCAGCCGAATTTAGAGATGATCTGGAAGCGTCAAGCAGCGGAGACAATCGCGTGTTTCGTCTCGAATCCGGCTACACCGGTTTCACGCAAATTTCCGGAGAGCCCCTAAACGACAGCTATCACTTCGGGCAAACCATCATCGATAATTTTGGCCGTCCGTATCAAGAGGGGATCAACAGCGTAACCGGTTTCTCGGCCTATGGAACAAATCAGCGATTCTCGTTTGACATTCGAGGGGAATATGAACATTCGCCGTCGGCCCCAGGCTACTCCCAATCGGTGCGGACACTGATCTCGAACCTGGACGGAACGCCGGTGGCCGCGCCGGGCGCGTTCAGCAGTGTCAACCAATTTCGGTTGCTGGACGCCTATGTTGCGGCCAATGTGGCGAACTGGAATTTTTCGTTTGGCAATCAAAGCCTGTGGTGGGGACCGGCGGACGGCTCGGCACTTCTGTTTAGCAACAACGCGGTCCCGATCATGATGTTCCGTGCCAACAATATTGCTCCATTTCAACTGCCTTGGATCCTTCATTATCTGGGCCCAATGAAACTCGATGTGTTCTTTGGAAAACTTGCGGGACAAAATCAAGTTCCGCAGCGGCCCCTAATCCATGGGGAGAAAATCAGTTTCAAACCTACCAAGAACCTGGAATTGGGATTTAGTCGGACGGTAGAAATGGGAGGAGTCGGAAGACCTCTTACCCTCGGCCATCTCGAACTTAGTTATTTCAGCTTTACAAGTCCGACCAACGAAACACCGAACACGGACCCTGGAAAGCGCATAGGAGGTTTTGACTTCTCGTATCGGCTTCCGTTCTTGCGAGATTGGCTAACCCTCTATAGTGACTCGCTCGCGGATGATGATCCTTCACCTCTGGCTGCACCCCGGCGCGCGGCCGTGAACCCGGGGTTGTATCTCACTCACTTTCCCAAACTCGCCAAACTCGACTTTCGTGTAGAGGGTGTGAACACGAATACTACTTCGTCCTCTAGCGGAGGCCACTACGTCTATTTCGACACGTTCTACCGCAATCTTTACACGAATCAAAAGAACCTGATCGGTAGCTGGGTTGGCCGCGAAGGACAAGGCATCCAGGCCTGGACCACGTATCACGCGGGTGCCAGGAATTCCATCCAAGTCGGGTATAGGCATGCCAAAACTGCGTGCGATTTTATTCCCGGCGGCGAAACACTGAATGACGAATTTGTCAGAGCTGACTGGTGGCTCACCAAGAGTGCGGAAGTTTCAGGATTTCTCCAGCACGAAACATGGATAGCACCGGTGCTGGCTGCGCATGAACAATCCAATTGGAGCTCTTCGCTGACATTTACGTACTGGCCCGGCAAACTATTCTCTAAAAGCGAGCAACCCAGCAAAAACGAGCGCCCGCCCACCAGCGAGGTAGCGCCATGAGCGCGACAGGAGTCAAGAGAACCAAGGTCGTCACCGAAACGGAAACGCTTGAGCCCAAGCTGATTTACGGAGCGGAGCGGGATTGGAAGGAGTGGCAGGCGCAGCGTCTTCTTTTACTGTGGAGCATCCGCCGAGTACCTCTGAAGCTTTTTGCGATTTGCGCGATTGCATCAATTATAGTTCCGTTTTTTATACCGAACTCCTACACCGCTACGTCACAGCTTATGCCTCCGGAAAATATGACCGGGTCGAATATGGCTATGCTGGCCAACCTCACTGCCAAAACCGGCCCCCTGGGTGGAATCACCAGCGATCTGCTGAACGTAAAAACAAGCGCCGGACTTCTCATTGGGGTATTAGCCAGCGAAAACATATTGGAACAGATGGTCACCCAGTTCAATCTGACGAAGGTGTACAAGGTGAAGGACGACGAGGAAGCGCAAGCGAAATTGAGTGAAAATACGTTTATTCGCGAAGACAAAAACAGCGGACTGATTGCCATCAGCGTTACGGATCGCGACCCGCAGCGAGCTGCCACCATCGCCAATGCCTACGTGGAAAAGCTGAACGCACTGCTCGGTCAGCTCTCCACGTCTTCAGCACATAAAGAGAGGGTGTTCCTCGAGGAACGACTAAAACTGGTTAAGCAGGATTTGGACCAAGCCACCAACCAATTGGCACAGTTTTCCAGCAGCACGGATACTCTTGATCCCCAGCAGGAGAGCAAGGCCATGTTGGACGCAGCGGGCAACATTACCGCCCAACTGGTTGCTTCCGAATCGCAGCTTCAAGGACTGCGGCAGATTTACACAGATAAGCATCCACGCGTGAAGGCGCTTAATGCGCGTGTGGAGCAGTTGCGCAAGGAACTTGAAAGGCTCGGCGGAATTCCAGAAGCGGCGGCCGCGGGCAAGGACGCGAAATTATCGCCGAGTTCAGGCACTCAACCAGCCAGCACTGCCTATCCTTCCATCCGGAGCTTGCCCCTCCTCGGCGCTAAATACGGCGACTATTACCGACATATAAAAATTCAGGAATCGGTCTTTGAGCTACTGACCAGCCAGTATGAATTGGCAAAAGTACAAGAGGCAAAAGAGATTCCGACGATCAGGGTCTTGGACGTAGCACGTCCCCCACGGAAGAGGGTTTCGCCACACCGCACATTACTGAGTCTGCTTGGAATTTTTGTAAGTTTTGGAGTTGCAAGCATCTGCTGGTTATTGGCGATGCTCTGGCATGAAGTGGACCCGCGGGATCCACGCGTAGTGGTGGTTCATGATCTTGCAGGTCGGGCGCGGGAGCACCTACCGGGGTCATGGAACGGCAAAGCAAGATCCAATTTCGGCCGGGAAATTATTTCGCCGCTGCGGAAAGGGCCGAGTAGTCCGGAAGACGAGACGTTTGACTGATGTTTGCTCTTGACCGTTCGTTCGCTCAGGAAGCGACCTGAGCCCGCGGAGCGCCCAGCGTTGATTTGGGAGTGATTTTGTCCACTGCTTCATCGGAAATCGGCTTGCCGGTAAAATGGTAAAACACCTCGTATTTCTTTGCCCAAATAAAAGAAAGCGTGCGCAGTGAACGCTCCAAATTGTTGAAGCGAAGAATGTCCGTGGAATACTCGGTCACGCAACGGCGCCACAGTTCGGCCTCGCCCTTTTGATTGAAATCCCGATCGAGGTACATCGCGCCACCTTCGACCACGTTCCAACCCCACGAATGCCCGAAGGTATACCACGCTACCTGACTACACATCACGTAACGAGAACGTGCGGCGCTTTCTGGAGTTGCTTCTTGAACGCCGCAGCGGCCTTCGGCCGGATAAATTGTGAAGACCTTGTTGGTATCGTGAGTGTGAACGCCAAATGGCTGGATCTTACGAAGGATGCGAGAACCAAAACGTTTTCGAAGTCCCCCCAGTAAAGTCTCGACCGCTTGGCGGATAAGCTCCGCGTCCACGCTAGGAGGTATTGGATCAATCTTCAGATTCTGCAGATCCCGCATGTACTTCTCAACCGCCTCATCGGAACGGAAAGTCCGCTCGGTTGAGTTCCATTCATCGCCCGGATACATAAAATTAACGCCGGGAAGATTGAGGGAGGCAAGGTACGCCGGTGTGATCATGAACTGGTTCATCCAACAGTTGTCTTCATTGCAATAATAGCCAAAGCTCGCAAAAGGAATAGTGAACTCAGGCTTGAAGGTCCAAATGCGGTACTTTACTTCCCGCAATTTCTGCGCGACCGCATCGGTTTCATCTTTGCGATTTCCGATCCATTGCGCCACGGAAAATTGCGTCAGCAAGACCGAAACTTTTTGTCCTACGAGACGCTGGATGTACCTCAGTGTGGCGTCTTTACAGACACAGTCGTTCAGGTTCAGGATGCACTCGCCTTCGGCGCGGACTGCCAAGAAGGAGTCCATCGTGCCAACGGAGCCACAAAGCAGGTCGATGCCCGGCTTGAAATTGAACCAACGGTAAAGCGGCAACTCCTGGATCCGTCCAAACCCTAATTTTTGCAAAGCATCGCGCACGCGAGTGGAACTATGTTTCTGATGTAAGACTGTGATTCGTTTGCGTTGCTCGGCGGGAATTGCCTTCAAAGAGGGAAAATGGAAGTGATCGGAATGCTCGTGAGATATCCAGATGTAGTCGACCTTTTCATACGGTATAACGGGCGAGGGACTGAACAGGGCGCAGCAATCATCCACCACTTTCCCCTGGGTCCACGGATCGCACCAAATAGTTATTCCTCCCGTTTCCAGCAGGAAGCTGGCGTGATTCACAAATGTGATTTTCATTGAAACGTGAACTGGCCGGCAGCAGCCAGAACCCTCCATAGTAAGGTGAATGGGTGAGACTTAAGAGTATCGCCAACGATGCCAAGCCGATATTAGCGGCGTGTAAATGGACTGTAGAAAGTTGGCACGGTAATCTTCTGCGGCGGATGGCTTTGCGTTCGGCGCGTTACATTCTAGTGCGGACACCGCGTTACCTGGACGGCGACCGCCAGGGTGGAAAAACCGAGATACTCGAAGCCGATTTGGGTGCGCTGCACAAACTCCATAAAGGCCTTGTGTTCGCCGTGGCGCCATCCACGATATCCGATATATTCATCAAACACGATGATGGTGCCTTCCTGGATTCGATCTTCAAGTAGCTGCAGAATCGTCACGGCCGCTTCGTAGGTATCAGTGTCGACGTGGAGGAAAGAGCATTTTTCTTTGTGCTCAGCCAGGAAGGGGGGAAGAGTATCCTGTACCCATCCCTTTACAAGCCGGACGTTCTTAACAACCTGCGGCAAAACGCCACCGCGGTCGAAATGTCCTTTTGCAAATTCCCAACCGCTGCAGTCTTCTTGAAGTCCGATGAAGCTATCGAATCCATAAACAAGCTGGTCCGATTTTTTCGCGAAATAGTTGATTGAATAGCCATTCCAGACGCCGAATTCGGCCATCAGTCCGGAACCAGCCTTCCGCTTTAGGGCGTAATCCCATAAAAACTCTCTCTTGCTAAATTCCAGAGCTTTCGGCATCTCCGCACACACAAAATCCGCGCAGTCCCGGGCAGTCTTGACCGCCAGTTCCTGCAAAACGGTACGCGTGGGAAAGGCTTCGGAGATGCCCCACGCAATGTATCTCAGAAAGGGGAGCAAAGTGTGTTCCAAGAACCAGCGCACAAACTGTTTGAAATATTTCATGGGCAACTATGAGCCTTCCTTCAACAGACTTCCGCCGCATAGAAAAGCGGAGCGATAATTTCCGATGCAAATACTTTTGGACTTCCACAAAAGAATGGCAGAGCGCCATTGCTGCCCAACAGCGGCCCTTCGCTCGTCCACAAGGGACTTAGGTGCTGGCGGATATCCTATTCTTCTGCACATTGCTTCGAGATGAACGAGAGCTGCATAAGCGCTAGTGGGACGGAAATTGCAGCTCATCGAGATCTGGACCGAAAACAGATGCTCCGACAGGTGAATCGGCGGAGGCCTGAAGAGAGAAGGTTGCTACCGTATCGCTGACGGTTCTCGCCGAGCCGACTCCAATTCCAAACCACAGCCACAGAAACCCTTGCAGGAAAAGACTGTAAAACGTTGAGGCGCCGATGTTGATGAGCAGTACCAGAAGCAAGGTAATGAAAGTGAATCTCACGACGAGAATGTCAGTACGCAATTGTGGTTCCAAGGACAACGGCACCCTTTTGGCGGCGCGCACCCCATTCCACAAAAAGTACAAGGGATAAAGAAAGAACGATATGTACACTGCAAAGCCGACTAGACCAAACTGTTTTAGAACATCCAGGTATTCGGAATCCGTGACGATTCCACCAAAGCGTACTTTCGCTGGGCCAAATCCTACGAGAGGAGAGCGGCCGAAATCGGCCAGGGCATCCAGCCACAAATCGTCGACTCTTTCGCGCAGCGAATCCACTTGCCCAGGGTGTTTCAATTCTTCATATCGCGAGATGGCATGGGGATTGGTCTGCACGACCAGGAAAGCTACCAAAGCAACGACGGGCAGAAATGCTATCAACAGACTGAACTGTTTGACCCGTTTACGATTTGCGTAAGAAGGCCCAGAGAAACTCAGTACGAGGGCCAGTACAATCCCGGCTGCGGCCATCAGCACGGAATAGCGCGACGCCGTCATAGCAATGGTGACCGTGGCTGAAAGCAAAAACAGCCCGTTCAAGAAACGATTTCCCTGCTTCGCAAGCAGGTTTAGCGTAAAGCAGACCACCGCCCAAGAGAGCAATAACCCAAGCACGTTAGGATTCGCCATCGTGGAATACACGCGTTTGGTCAGATACAAAGCTTCATCGTGGACACCGGCTGAATAGTAGCCGTTGAGAGTCTGGGTGAAGGGTAGTCCTATCCATTGGGCCCACGCGTAAACACAAATCAGCAGAATGGCAAAACCATAGGCGTAAATAAGGCGACCTAGCCCGCGTTGGGTGAACTTGGTTTCGCAGCCCATAGTAAAAAAAACGACGGGAAACCATAGTTTTGGAATCTCGTAAAAATCTCTGATCACCACGTTCTGTTCCAGCACTACCGCGCCATACCAGGTGGACAGCAAAATGCAAAAGCTAAACAGAATGCCGATAAAAAACATGCGCATTGATGCGAAAAGTCGGCACCCATCCGGCCATCAGGAGCCATGCGTAAATAAGGAACAAAATAGGAAGCGAAGCCTCTTCCATTCTGAGAAACGGGAAGGTTCCACCGGAAGGTATTGGCGGGGCGAGGATCGACACACAAACGAGTGCAATCAGGCAATTTTGCAGTATGGATCTGCCGACCCTGAACGAATCTCCTGTGAAATCTTCGACCATCCCCATCCCACCCGCCTGATGCAAACTGACAAGCGAAGTATTCGGCGTGTTCTATTTCTCGAAGGTTGGCCCGTTAACGCGCTTAGACCGATGTCTGGCCACAAAGGCGCGAAAAACAACCTACGACTAGCTATGTCTTGGACGTAGCAGACTGCTTTGAAAGATTTAGCACTGTTTTGTTACGGTTGTGCAAACAAGGCTTCACAATTCACCCCTCTAGGCTGCTCAAGGTATTTGTGATTCCGAGCTCAGCGCGTCGATCCATCCCGGGACGCGCTCAGGACCTGGTCTCTGAAAGCGAGACCCGACGAGGCGGATCATCGACCGCAACCACGGGCGGCTGGAGTCGCGCGCGGTATCTGGACCATAGGTGGAGGTATGCCGTCCATTCGGCTCGGCGGGGAACAAGCAGAGTTCTCCAGCTCACCTTTAGTTCTCTCTTTAGGACGACCGCGACGAGGACTGAATTGACAATGTAGGAGACCGACGAAGCTATGGCCGCCCCATTGATACCGATTTTGGGGATTAACGTAAAGTCCAGACCGATGGTCAGCAAAAAAGAGAATAAGGCAAAAAATGAGGCATAGTAACCCTTCTTGCGGCCAGCAAGATCAGCGCACATGATCTTTGCGACGGCCAGCGTCACGGTCCCGGGCAAAATCCACCAAATCACGGCCACACTGCCAGCAAAGTGTTTGCCAAAAATGAGCGGAACCACTAAAGGACTTGCCATTGCGACGACTATTCCCATGGCCGAGGCAATCAGAAATACCTGCCGGGTAATCAAGCAAGTGAACTCAGTGGCCTCATCACTGGCTGTACGTGCCGTACGCGGAAACAACGCCAGCGCCATAGCTCGAGGGATTTGCCACAGGCCCTCAGAGACGACAACTCCCAAGGAATAGATACCCACAGCCGCTGGATTGAGGAAGTAGTTCACCACAAAGACATCCAGCCGATAGTTAAAAAAGTTCGCGACATTTCCCATGATTGCAGGAAGCCCGAGACCCAGGGCCGTCCGCATTTCGCTAAGAGCTGAAGTATTGAGGGAAGGTAGATTCCAGTGATCCCGTATGGAGAACAAGCAAATTCCGGCGCCGAGCAGTATGGCGCAGAGGTTTGCGGCGACGGCCGTCTCCGCTTTACGTCCAAAAATCAGGACGAGAATACCTAAAACGACGAGGCTGGTGGCCTGTTCTGCCAGCGCCACTCCCGCGCGCAAACCGAAACGCTCTTGTCCCGCGACGATGGCCATCAGGTACCCGAAAAAAACTCCGCACGGAATCGTGGCCATTACCAACCAAGCCATGGTGGGTGTGATCCCGTGAAGAAAGCTGGGCTGCAAATGCCAATAGAAAAACGCCCATAGAGCGATTGCAACCGCAGATCCAGTGGCTCCAGCCCAGAACACGCCCGGAATCCATTCCGCATGCCGGTGCCTGCGCTCGGCGGCCCAAACCAGTGCCGGATATTCAACTCCTAGGCCACCAAAAAGCACGCAGGCAGCGACGGCCATCAGGCAGAGCCCAATCTGGCCCCGGCCGGTAGCCCCCAGTACGCGCGCATAGAAAATCTCGATTCCTACGCTAAGTAATGCACAGGCGGCTTGCCCACCCAGAATAGTCAAGAGATGGAAAGAAAAGCTGGATCGAAGATTTTCGGTCTGTTCGGGCACAGAATTCGATCCTTGCGTTTGTTTTGCGTTCGCGGGCCCACCCTGATGGGCAATTTACACCGCCCAGGTGTGACGATACTAAGGCTGTTTAGAGAGCACGAGGTTAGGCGCAGGCCCTGGATCTGCCAACTCGAGCGCAGTACCAATGTAGCAATGAATGATTACGGCTGTGCAAACGAAGCTTCACAATTCGTACTTCGGGAAATCACAAATTTTCGCCGACCTAACGTAACAGCTGGCCGCCCGAGACCGACGCGGAGGCAATGGGTTCGACCACTCTCGATTCTTTTGCAAAGCGTAACCCATAACAATTGAATGAGTTGAATGTTTTCGTGGAAGAAATCCGCACCGGCAGATTTTTGTTTTCACCTCCCTTTCATCTTGCCCTAACAAATATCGCGTAGTTAGAAGTAGCTATACACCTTAGCTATGTCCCCGGATCTTAGTCGGCTTGTCTGATTGTGTCGGCAGAGAGTTCAGGTTGAGAAAAGCCACGCGATGCTGACTGAACCCAGCAAGAAGCGTTAGTCGATCGAACAGTTTGCGATCACCCAGCTTTGGTGGGGGATAGTGATTCCAAGAAACGTCGGACTGTAAGTCAGAGGGCGAAGCTTTGCTTGAAAAGGATACGACCCAAAAGGAGCCAAGTTGGGAATCAGCGCTCTCTTGGTATGCGCTGTATACCAAGCACCAGCACGAGAAAAAGGCCGCCGATATACTTCGGAAGAAAGATTTTGACGTGCTGCTGCCACTCTATAGTTCCATTCACAAGTGGGAAGATCGCAAGAAAGAGGTCTTCCTTCCGGTATTTCCCTGTTACTTATTTGTTCGCAGCGCTCCAGAGCAGAAGTTGGATATTTTGCGAACCCCCGGGGTTTTCTTGATGGTCTCCAGTGCTGCACGGCCCTGTGTCGTGCCCGAGCAGGATATTGACATGATCCGGAGAATCTCCTCGGTGCCGGATCGTATCGAACCGCATTCCTATCTCGAGACAGGTGAGTTGGTTCGTGTACGTGTTGGACCCTTTGCTGGACTGAAAGGCGTTCTCACGCGGGTAAAAAATCGGTTGCGAGTAGTGATGTCTGTAGAGCTCTTAAGGAATTCGGTGTCTTTGGAAGTGGACGCCGCAAGCCTCGAAGCTTCGTTCCTCGACGAAAGGGAGCTGTGCGGTCGGCTGAGCTAGGAGTTAGAAGCGCTGCCCTGTCCGTGCCAGCGGAAAGACTGCGAGTGAACAACATATGGAATCTTTAGAAAAACGCAAGCCCATCTCTCGAGGCGACCTCAGCAACTCCTACTCGCTCAGGGCCAGCAGACTTATGCTCTCTGCTGGAGAAAACACGTTAACGTGGGAGCAAGCAGTTCGTGTACTCAGGAAGAATCAGCATTTTGTGCTGTTGCTTGCCGCCAGTTTGATCTGCGCCACGGTCATCGCTGCCTTTCTGCTCAAAAATGAGTATCAGCCAAAGGCCACGATCAATGTCGATCCGCTCAGCAGTGGGATCAAAACTCTGCATGAAATCGAAGAATCCAGCACCGCCGACACTCCTGATTACCTGGACACCCAGGCGCAGATCCTGGAGGGGCAGGGTCTGGCTATCAGCGTCATCCGGGCTCTGCATCTCGACAAGAATCCCGAGTTCGTCACCAAGCGTGAGTCTGCGCAGTGGGGCCGGGACGCGAGTTCGAGCGAACGTGGACTGCTCATCCCAAAAGATTCCTTCCTGCAGGACCAACTGGACGTTGCGAATCGCACTCCTCTGGAATCCATCGCTCTCGGGCGTTTCGAGAACAAACTGTCGGTAAAAACGATCCGAAACAGCCGCTTAATTGAAGTGAGTTTTTCGAGCCACGACCCGCAGCTCGCGCAGGCCGTCACGAATACGCTGGTAACTCAGTTCATCGAACAGAATTATCGCAATCGATATACCACCACCATGGAAGCCTCGGCTTGGCTTTCCAAACAACTTGAGGATCTTCGCAAGAAGGTTGAGGCGTCCAATCAAGCCGTCGCGGACTATCAGCGAAAGTATGAACTTGTGGAGACGGATGAGAAGGATGTACCGCTAGGTCAGTTAATGGGTGACGTTAACCATCAGTATAGCGAGGCCGAGGCAAATCGCATAGAACTTGAAGCATACGTGCGGATGATCAATGAGGGCAACGCCGACGCCGTTCCGGCAGTACGGGAGGATCAGTTTTACCAGAACGTGATGAGCCGCCTAGCGGACGTCCGCGGAGAACTCGCCCAGGCACGCGCCGTATACGGCGACGACAACTCTAAGGTGATCAAACTGGAAGAGCAGGCTAAGCAATTTGGGCAAGAAATTGCCGACGAGCGCGTCAGAATTCTGGACCGGCTGCACACGTCCTACGCGGCGGCGCGTGACCGCGAGGAGTTGATGCTGAAATCCCGGGAAAAATTACGCGGCCAGATGGGAGACGCGAGTTCTCGCATGGTGGCCTATCGGGTGCTGAAGAACGAAGCCACTGCCGACGCGGAACTCTACAATACGCTGCAGAGCCGACTAAAAGAGGCCGGGATCTATGCAGGATTGCGCTCGAGCAACATCCATATCGTCGACCTCGCAGCACGGCTTTACAAGCCCACTTCCCCTCACAGGGGAATGATCATCGCCATGGGCTCCATCTTGAGCTGCTTATTCGCAGTGGGTCTGGCGTTTGTAAAAGAGAGCATGGTCAATACGGCTCGGACGCCCGACGACCTGCAAGACTGGATCGACAAACCGACTCTTGCCATGCTGCCGAGAATGACGCCTGATTTGTCGGGTGCGCCTGAGCATCGTAACATCCTGAATTCACACGAGGCCACGAACGGGGAACGCAAAGCCCCGCAGATACTTCGAGCCCACGCACATTCTCCGGAAGCGGAAGCCATACGCGATCTGAAAACCGCGTTGCTTTTCTCGAATCCGGTCGCAGTTCCACGGGTTATTCTCGTCTGTTCACCCTCGGCCGGCGAAGGCAAGACGACCGTCTGCATCAACCTGGCCCTGGCGCTTGCGCGCGGTGGAAAAACCTGTCTCATTGATGGCGACCTGCGTCAACAGGGAGCCGGTCGTGCCTTCGACGCGAATGCCAAGATGGGTTTGACCGAAGTCCTCCGCGGTAAGGCAGTCCTCGATCAAGCAGTCTTAAGCATTCCGGAAGTTCCTCAGTTTTCCTTGCTCCCTGCCGGAACGCCTGTGAACGACCCCGGTGATTTGATCGAAATCCAGCCAATGCAGCAAGTCGTTAACGAACTGAAAGACTCCTTCACTTACATCGTAATTGATTCGCCCCCATTGATTCCGTTTGCTGACGCCAGACTCCTAGCCTCGGTTTCGGACGCCGTGATTCTCGTCGGACGCTATGGGATGACCACGCGGCGGGCCCTTACGAGGTGTGCTGCCATCCTGGATCAAGTACACGCCAGAATAGCTGGTGTCGTGTTGAATGACATCGAGCTACGCTCCGCTGATTACCACTACTACAACTATGGGTTCAGTTCGCGCAGGAACAGAGATATGGACTACTACTACGCGAATAGCCTGAAAATTGCGCAAGAAAGCGAACCAAAGAACGATGGACCCAGTGATAAAGCCAAGAAAAAAGGCGCGGGGGCCTGACATCGCTTTTGTTCATAGTGTTAGGAATAGTTGCTTTTGTGAGGTTGATAAAATGCGTTTCCCGTCTACAAAAATTATTTTCCGATTGGGCTGCTTCCTCCTCCTTTTCGCACTCTCTTCTCCGCTGCTTGTTCTAGCGGCCGCTCAAGAGTCGAACACTCCGCCACCTGCGGTCGTCGATTATAAGATTGGTCCGGGCGATTTGCTCACCATATCCGTCATGGATGCCCCAGAGTTTGGAGGCAAGTTTCGCGTGAGCGAACAGGGGATGATCGAGATCCCGGGTGTAACTGGACCGATTCGGGCAGAGGATCAGAGCCCTCTCGAACTGGCTCATTCCATCAGGGAAGCCCTTATTGCTGCGAAACAACTGCGCGATCCGAAAATCTCCGTGTTAGTCGAAGAATATCGAGGCCGCACAATCAGCGTGCTTGGTAGCGTTGCAAAACCCTCAATCTATCCTATTCAGCGACGCACCACATTGCTCGAAGCGCTTTCGCTCGCTGGCGGCGCTCTGCCCGGAGCAGGAGACACAGTTACGTTGGTTCGTGGGCCGGCGACTGCCGAGGCCACTGGTGCTGAGGTCGGAACCGTTCAATTTGTGCAACTCAGCAAGCTGGTGAGCGGTCAATCAGAAAACGTTGAGGTACGAAACGGGGACGTCGTCAGTGTTTCTGCCGCGCAAGTCGTCTATGTTCTAGGCGCCGTCATCAAGCCAGGTGGCTTTACGCTCGCCAATCCGACTTCAGGCGTGAGCGTATTGCAGGCGGTTTCGCTGGCCCAAGGATTCACCAGCGTCGCTGCCCTGGACCGTGGCTTGCTGATTCGGAATTCGACGAGTGCTCGCGGGCGTGAGGAGATTCTCGTGGACATCAAAGACATGCAGCAAGGAAAAGTCACCGATGTGCTGATGGCTCCCGACGATATCCTTTATATCCCTGAAAGCGGAATGAAGAAGTCTCTTAAGGTCCTGGGTGAGGTGGCCATGGCCGTAGCAAATGGGGTCGCCATTTATGGTATTGGTTATCGCATCGGGGTCAACGGTTGGTGATCCCCTAGATCGGCCCCAGTTTCACGCGAGCGAGCAACGCTCCCTGTCTCTACAACCGCTCTACGCGCCTTCTTTCATTCCACAGATTTACGTTTTTTCGAGACTTCTTTACGAGCGAAATTGCGCCTGAAATTCTTTGCCGCGGAAATCTAGATTCATAAGTAGATCACCCATCAAGGAGAACGTTCATGGAGCTTCAACAAAAGGTCAGGGTAGGTGTGGTTGGATGCGGATATTGGGGCAAGAATCTGGTCCGCAATTTTTCCGAATTAGGCAGTTTAGCCGCGATCTGCGACTCCGATCCCCAACGCCTGAATGAGTTGAAAGAGAAGTACTCCGTCCCTGGCTATCCAGGGTTGGAGGAGATGCTGGCCCTGCCGGAGCTCCAGGCGGTTGTGGTAGCCGCGCCAGCGTCCCAACACTACGCCATCGCCAAGAAAGCGCTTCTTGCCGGCAAGGACGTATTCGTTGAAAAGCCACTTGCTTTGCGCATCGAGGATGGCGAGGAGCTCGTGGAACTTGCCAAGCGTCACTCCCGCATTCTGATGGTTGGACACTTGCTCCACTATCACCCCGCGATTACCGAACTGAAGCGTCTGGTTCAATGCGGTGAGTTGGGAAGGGTCGAATACATCAGCTCTTCGCGTTTGAACCTGGGCAAACTACGAACCGAGGAAGATATTCTGTGGAGCTTCGCGCCGCACGATATTTCTGCGATTCTCCACCTGCTGAATGAATCCCCCGCCCGCGTCGCTGCTCAGGGTGCCAATTATCTCAACCACCAGATTTCTGACGTGACTTTGACTGTCTTGAGTTTTGCAAGCGGTGTAAAGGCGCACATCTATGTCAGTTGGCTTCATCCCTTCAAGGAGCAGAAACTCATCATCGTTGGCAGCAACAAAATGGCGGTGTTCGATGATACACAGACGGAAACAAAGTTGGTGCTCTATCCGCATCGCATCGACTGGGTCGACCGCGTGCCCGTTGCTCGACGTGCCGAAGGGGAAACCGTCGAGATCCGCAAAGACGAACCCCTTAAGCTCGAATGCACTCACTTCGTCGAGTGCGTCAGGGATCGTCGGACTCCCCAAACGGACGGGGAGAATGGCGTCGCCGTGCTAAGAGTACTGCATGCCGCCGGACAATCCATTGCTGAAAATGGTCAGCCCATCGTAATCGGCCAGAAAATCGCTCCTCGTTTTTATGCTCATCCCTCCGCCTACGTCGATGAGCCCAGTGAAATCGGTGAAGGCACCAAAATATGGCATTTTTCTCACATCATGCCGAATTGCAAAATCGGCAAAGGCTGCAGCCTCGGACAGAATGTCAACGTGGCCAGCGGGGTCAAGATCGGAAACAACGTAAAGATTCAAAACAATGTGTCGCTCTACACCGGAGTGGAGTTGGAGGACGACGTCTTCTGCGGACCGTCAATGGTTTTTACGAACGTATTGACCCCACGTAGCCACGTCAATCGCAAATCCGAATACGCCCGAACACTCGTGAAGCGAGGCGCCTCTCTAGGCGCAAATTCCACGATCGTTTGCGGCACTACGATCGGGAAATATGCTTTTGTAGGCGCAGGTGCGGTTGTAACTCGCGATGTTGCCGATCACGCGTTGGTCGTCGGTGTTCCCGGCAAGCAAATTGGTTGGATGTGTCAGTGCGGCGTTCGCTTGGAAGTAAAAGAGGGCGACAGCACTTGCAGTCGCTGCGGAATCCAGTATTCACTCGAGGGCGGGAAGTTAATGGCAGCCTCTCAAATACAACTGAGTGCCGATTCCATCTCACCAAAAGTTCACGCCGCCGCTGTCGGTCATGACTAACCGGTAGTAATTAAAATCAGGAGACTTACTTGGCCAGCTCAACGAAGGATCGTCCTAGTCCTTATTTGGTTTCTGTCCACGGGCTACCCGACTTTTGCCAGAAGTTGACTCCTCTACTCAGTTCGGAACGGTGGAGAGTTCCCTATCATTCCCCTTTCACCACGGCTGGAATTGCAGCCCGATTTGCTGATTTGGTGAAGGCGGATTTGGTTTACACCTGGGGAGGTCGCATCACCTACGGCAAGTTCACACGCGTGGCGCGGCTTTTGGGCAAGAAGAAACTGATCATGCTGTGGTGCGGCAGCGATGTGTTGTTTGCACAACAGCAGCAAAGCGCCGGAATTCCAATCGAACCCTGGATTCGGAAGAAAATTCATTGGGCGGTTTCTCCCATAATGGCAGAGGAAGTTCGCGCACTCGGACTTCAGTGCGAATACGTACAGGCGTCCTTTGTAGATCCCATTCCAAATCCAAAACCTCTTCCGGCGAAATTCAACGTTCTTACTTACGCTCCGACTTTCAAGAAAGCCGAGCTTTATGGCTTGGATCGCGTGATGGACGTAGCTGCCAGGATGCCGGATGTCGACTTCAACCTGGTTGGCATACTGGACGATGCTATTCCGCCCTGCCCGCCCAATGTGAAGGTCCACGGGCGCGTCAACTTAACCGCGTTCTATGAGCAGTCAAGCGTGCTTTACCGTCCTGTGCGTCACGACGGTGGCATTTCCTTCATGGTCTTAGAAGCTCTCGCCCATGGTCGGCACATCGTCTACAGCCGACCCTTCCCTGCCAGCACTTTGGTCGACGATGTGCCCGCCGCTTGTAGGGAATTGAATCGACTTCGCGACTTACACAACTCCGGCAATCTGGGCCTGAACAAAGCGGGACTCGATGCAATTGATCGGGACTATAGCTCGCAAAAAGTGCGTGACAACCTCCTGACGCGATGGGAGAACGCCATTCTTTCCGACGGGCATAATTCGCACGGCATTAGCCCGAATGCTGGTTTGTCCAGATCGGATTTTACTCGGGAATGAAGGCCACCTTAACAGGACACCAGTAGCCGCCAATAAACTCAACCCTTAAGAAACGATTGGAGTCGCCATGCAGATGGAATGGGTAAACCACGCTTCGTTCATCATACGTTCCGGGTCGGTCGCTTTGCTTTGCGACCCATGGTTGCATGGTACGGTGTTTAACGAGGGGTGGAGCCTTCAATCACCTACGAAACTCTCGTATAACGATTTTGCTAACATCACGCACATCTGGTTTTCCCACGAACATCCGGATCATTTCAACCCGCCAAATCTGAAGAAGATTCCGGAGCAATACCGTCGCAAAATCAAGGTCTTGTTTCATCACACCAAGGACAAGCGAGTGGCAAGTCTCTGCCGCACGCTGGGCTTTGCGGTCGAGGAACTCCCGGAGGGCCAAATTATCGAGATCGCTCCTGGTTTTAAGGTTACCAATGGGATGCAAGGGCTAATCGACTCTTGGAGTGCGATCTTTGCAGAAGGAAAAACGCTGTTGAACATGAACGACTGCGTGTTTGACAAGAACCGCGATCTTGAAAAAATCAAAGAGCTCGTGGGAAGCGTTGACGTTATGTTGTCGCAATTCTCCTACGCCAACTGGGTTGGGAATCCAGAAGATCACATGGCACATAAGAATCAGGCCAAGCATAAGTTGTTGGAAATGTCGCGTCAGATCCAAGTTTTCCAACCGGCCCAGTTTATTCCCTTTGCCAGTTATGTCTTCTTCTCGCACGCGGAAAATTCTTATATGAACTTGAGCAGCAACCGGATTGGAGACGTGTTTCACTATCTGACTCGCGAACTAAATGTCCCCACAATAGTTTTATATCCAGGAGATCTTTGGGACGTCGGAGCTCCGCACGATTCGACCGAGTCCATCCGTCGTTACAACGACGACTTTAATCGCGCGATGAAGGCGGAGCCAACCAATGTGGCGTCTGTAAGCTTCGAAGATCTTGAGAAAGCATCAAAAGCATTTGGTCTCAGATGCTCGGAGAAAAACAACCAACTTATTCTTAACACGTTGCCAAACGCAGTGGCGTACATCTCCGATTTGGATATTCATGTTGAGCTTTCGTTTAGGACGGGGCTGAAGCGGGTTGAGGAGTGTCAACCGGATATCATCCTTTCCTCCGACTCTCTATTGAACTGCCTGACCACGGAATGGGGTGGAGAAACATTAGTCATCAATGGGCGATTCCAGGTGCCTCCGGGCGGTAGGCCTCGTCGTTTCTTCTGGATCTTCCGAGTTGCCAGGCACAACGGAATTGGCACGGCCCTCGATCTAAAATTTCTCGGGCGCCAAGTCGTGAGCAAGGTCCGTGCGGCTGTGAGTGGACAATGAACATTTGCTTCTTGCAACCGCAGCGCCAGCTTTCCACGATTGGGCGGAACTGGGTGGCGAAGACTCACTCGCTAGTTCGATTTCCCAGTATGTTCATCGCGTTGTTTTTGGCGTTGGTCATGCCTGTTTGGAACGTGTCCGCACAAATGGAGCCGAGTTCCAAAATAAACAAAACTGCCTCCAACACATCCGGTGACCGAACCACTGGTTCGAACCCCGCAGCGAAGCAGCGCATGGGAGACCACTACCTAATGCTTGTGAATACAGCGATCGCTTTCCGGTTGCAGGACCAGGAGCTGGTACAATTTGATAAATCTCCTTACGACGGGATTGCCGTCGCGTTTTCCTACAATTACGATACCGCGCCTCCACCCTCCGTCGCGGAATTGGACGCAAAAATCGCGCATTGGAACACAATCACGAAGAAGGACATCTGGCCGTGGGTGTTTGCAAATCGAATTGTCGGCGTCGACGACAATGAGGAAAATCATTACACAAAAGACAACGCGTATTTCCATCGCATCAAGGGCGTCGACATGGAAGACAAAGCTGGCGCATTGAGCGATTTCCTGCTCAACTGGCAAAATGCGCTGCAAGCCGCCAAGGATTCCCACGTTGCGGGGATTGTGTGCGACTTAGAATTCTATAATTACCACAAAGAATACAGCATCGAAGAACTCTCCAAGCAAACCGGGAAGAGCCCGCGTGAGTTGATCGAACTCTTGAGGCAAGTGGGAGTCAAGATGGCTGATCTGGCAGGGGCCCGATATCCGGACGCCACGCTGTGGTTCTTGTTTACAGGTTTTGGGTACAAGGGTCATTGGACCATCAACGGTGAGCCCTACAATTCCGTACCCACTTACATCGTCACCGGAATGCTGGATGAGATTCAGAAAAAGCATTTTCCGCTGAAAGTGATATCTGGAGGCGAAGCCAGTCTCGCTTATTGCCATGACTCGGTGGACAAATTCCGAGAAAAAATCGCCGCCCGAGACACCGCCTTTGCTCCCGAATTAAAAAAATACCGCGACATTTTTGAACTTGGTGGAACGATGACATTGTTCAGCGATCGCTCCACGATGCAAGGCTGGGTCAAGCAGGATTGTTCTTCATCCCAAGCGTCAAGCGTCGAAGCTCTCGAACCCTATGTCGAACTTCTTCTAAAAACCTTTCGGTACAACTGGATTTATGCCTCGAGTGATGGCGGCTACAATGCCTTTCAGGCCCAAACGGCCCCCCGGTTCGATGCCGTAATCCGAAAAGCGCAACAACAAGTCCTCGGAACTTCATCGCATTAGAAGATCGACTCAAGCGGAATCGTTTCTAAAAATCCAATGTTCTGGACCCCAGCTATGGCAATTGATCAACTCCCACCAGGCAACGCAACGCTGAAATTCCTGAGCGTTGTAGGCGCCCGGCCGCAATTCGTTAAACTCGCTCCGATTTGCCGAGCGATCGAGGCTTACAACAAGCAGAACCCTTCAAGTATCCAACACTGTATCGTTCACACCGGACAACACTACGAACCGGAAATCGCCGACATTTTCTTCCAGCAAATGCGAATTCCCGAACCGCACTATAACCTTGCGGTTGGCTCCGCTACACCTGGCGTGCAACTGGGAAAAATGCTTGAACGACTGGAGCCTGTCCTGTCCCGCGAGCGACCAGACTGGGTCTTAGTTTATGGGGATACCAACTCTACGTTGGCCGGAGCTGTTCTTGCTGCCCGCCTAAATCTACCTCTGGCGCATATAGAGGCGGGATGCAGGAGTGGCGATCTGACGATGCCGGAAGAACAGAACCGCATCCTTACGGATCAACTCAGTCAACTTCTCTTCGCTCCGTCTGGCGAGGCGGTACGCAATCTTGAGCGCGAGGGATTCAGTACAACTCGAGACTATCAGGGAAGAAGTGTCGTGTTCGTTGGCGATCTCACTTACGACGCTCTGTTGGGGAATCTCCAGTTAACGAATGAAAAAGCCAGCAGAACGCTTGACGATCTCGGGCTGAAAACGGGTGAATATTATCTCCTCACCTTGCACCGCACTTCCAATACGGACCAGATAGATAATCTTAAATCTATCTTGGAAGCCGTAAATGCTCTCGATCTACCCGTTCTGTTCCCGGTTCACCCTCGCACAAGGAATGTTCTATCGGGGGCTGGCATTACCCTGAGTGCGCACGTTCGCTCTGTGCCCCCGCTGGGGTACTTCGAAATGCTTCATGTAGAAAAACATGCACGCAAGATTCTTACCGACTCGGGCGGTGTGCAGAAAGAGGCCTTCTATCTAGGAGTGCCCTGCGTGACACTGCGGACAGAAACAGAATGGCCCGATACCGTGGAACTCGGTGCCAACCGGATTGTCGGTGCCGACCCCGAAAAAATCCGGCGTGCCGTGCAAGCAAAATACCCGGAGAATTGGCAAGAATTCAAGCCGTACGGCAACGGGGATGCCTCTACGAAAATTTTGGAGGAATTGCTTGTGAGAAGTCCCCAGACCATCCAGTCCTGAACAGAATTACTTCTCATTTTTCAGCATTTTCAAGAAACCTTCGAAACCTCTGATGAGACCCTGGAAAGTAGTTCACCTGACATCCGTCCATTCGCCCCTGGATCATCGCATTCTTCACAAAGAGTGCCGTTCTTTGGCGCGCGCAGGCTTTGAAGTGGTCATCATTGGCCCGCACACAAAAGATCTGGTCAAAGATTGCGTCCACATTAAATCGATCCAGATTCAATCTTCTCGCGCCCGGCGGATGACCCAAACGGCGTGGCGCCTCTTCCAGGAGGCCCAAAAGCAGGCGGCGGATATCTATCATTTTCATGATCCGGAGCTCATTCCCGTTGGCCTGCTTCTTCGGGCAGCTGGGAAGCGCGTGATCTATGACATCCACGAAGATGTGCCTCGCGAAATTCTTGCGAAGCACTACATTCCGAGATGGAGCCGCCACTTGATTTCTTGGACCGTCGAGGGCATTGAGGCCGCGGCATGTGGTTGCTTCTCGGCTCTCGTTACGACAACTCCCACGATCGCGCGACGGTTCAGGTCCGTCAATCATCGAACTGTCGTCGTTCGCAATTATCCCTACCCGGAAGAAATCATATCTGCAGAGCCCGCCGTTACGTGGGAACAAAGAAGACAATCCGTCGTTTACGTAGGCGGCATTACCGGAGAACGAGGAATTCACGAAATGGTCTCGGCCATGTCCTTACTTCCGGAAGCTCTTCCCGCAACTCTGGAACTCGTCGGCAATGAGCTCCCTGCGTTTGTGCAGCCCGAAAAGCTGTATCGCCATCCGGGTTGGCGTCGCGTACAGCATCATGGAATATTGGAGCAACCCAGAGTCTTTTCTTTATTGCACAACGTCCGTGCGGGGCTGGCTGTTTTGCATCCGATACCGAACTTTCTGGACTCCATCCCCGTGAAGTTCTTTGAGTATATGGGCGCGGGGCTTCCCATAATCACATCGGATTTCCCAGCGTGGCGCAAGCTTTTGGAGGACACAGGGTGTGCCATCTTCGTAGATCCAATGAATCCCGAGGAGATCGCTCGGGCAATTCAATATGTTCTGACCCATCCGGCAGAGGCTGAAGAAATGGGTCGCCGCGGCTGTGACGCTATGGTGCAGCGCTTTAACTGGAAGACGGAGGCAAGTACGCTTGTGAATTTATACGATGGGTTCAAGGACGCTCTATGTGCGGGATAGCTGGAATTGTGGCTATGGACGGTTTTGACCCGCAACTTTTGGTGGCCATGACACAGTTGGTCGCCTATCGCGGCCCTAGTGGATTTGGGTTCGCGTTTGCTTCTGGTCTGCCGAATGCCGCTGCAGAAGTGATCCATAACGAGGTCCGGCGTCCGGCTATCGAAAAGCCTGTCGTCGGACTGGGTAGCCGGCGACTAGCCATCCTCGATGTTTCTTCGCTCGGTAATCAACCCATGACCATCGAGGATGGGGATTACTGTGTTGTGTTCAACGGGGAGATCTATAACTACAAAGAAATTCGTCAGGAGTTGGAAACACTTCGCTACCGTTTCCACACGGGCAGCGACACCGAAGTCCTCCTACGGTCCTATCAAGAATGGGGCGAGGACTGCTTGCAGCGCTTCAACGGTATGTGGGGCTTTGCGCTGTGGGACCGCAAGAAACAACGGCTGTTCTGCGCCAGAGACCGTTTTGGTGTGAAACCCTTTTACTATTCGGTGGTGGGATCTAGTTTCTTTTTCGGCTCCGAAATCAAACAAATTCTTCTGGCGTCTCGCCGCCCTCGCGTCGCCAATCACAACACCGTCTATCGCTTCCTGGAGTGGGGATTGGTCGACTATTCCAACGAAACGTTTTTTGAGGGCATCCTGCAGCTGCCCCCGGGACATTTTCTTACCCTGGATTTGTCGGCGTCTCTCAAACCGGTAATCCGCCGTTACTGGGAATTGCGGATAGATCCCGAGCACAAAGTTGATGTGCAATCAGCCGTTGAAGAATTCCGCGATCGATTTGCCAAGGCAGTCAAGCTAAGACTCCGTAGTGATGTACCAGTTGGCGTGTGCCTCAGCGGTGGATTGGATTCCTCGGCAATCCTTTCGCAGGCTGCGGCTCTTTCGCCGGATACTCAGTTCCAAACCTTCTCAGCATGTTTCGAGGACAGCGCCTTTGACGAGCGAGAGTACATCTCGGCGATGGTCACGGCGTCTGGGTGCCTTGGTCACTCGACATTCCCGAAGGCGCAAGCGTTTTGGCCCAAGCTCGAGACTATGCTCTACCATCACGACGAACCCATTGGAAGCACGGGCTCGTTCGCCCAGTGGTGCGTCATGGAAGAGGCACATAACGAGGGCGTTCCCGTCGTACTCGGTGGTCAGGGAGGAGACGAGATCCTCTGCGGGTATCAAAAGTACCGTTACTTTTACCTGCTGCACCTGCTCCGCAAGGGAGACCCGGCTCTTCTGCGTGAGACCATCCTTGGATTTAAGAATGGTACAAAATCCTATTGGACTTTCGGTTCCGCGTCTCGCTACCTGCCTGGCAGGATCAGTCGGCAGTTTTCAACTACCGACCGGCTTTGCGACCCAGAATTCCGCGCCGAGTTCGCGGATACCAGTCCGGGTGTGGGTTCGGCAGCAAACATCCCCGAACGGCAAAAGGTGGACCTCACTTATTCCAGCATTCCAGCGCTGCTGCACTCCGAGGATCGTAACTCCATGGCTCATTCCGTGGAGTCCCGTCTTCCATTCCTCGACTACAAGCTGGCCGAGTTTGCCGTCAATTGCCCAACGTCACTGAAACTACGGGACGGCTGGAGCAAGTGGATACTGCGCTCGGCTCTGAAAGGCACCCTGATCGACAAAGTGCGCTTACGAAAAACGAAACTGGGCTTTAATCCCCCCGAGTCTAAATGGATGCACGAGGGTCTGCGAAACGGACGTCACGAGTTTTGCACACTGCGGCCGTTGCGCATGGCCAGATTTCTGATGCCTTCGAAGCTGGCTTTGGAGTGCTCCAAACTGTTTCACGAAACTCCCGGTGCGCTCCCATCTAACGCCGTTTTTCGCGCCATCGCGCTGGAATTGTGGGCGCAGGTTCATGACGTTTCTTGATTTCTAAACTCCAGGACAATAGCAAAAGTAAACACTCTATGGCTGCTTCACCACTGCCTCACATTAAGCACTTCGTTAACCGCGGACCAGCGAGAACGCTCGCTGAAGGATTACCATGGATTCGTTTCCGCTCAAGGGCTTCGCATTGTCGAAGACGAATCATGTTACTGGGTGGAGAAGAGGAAGCACTTCTGGGAAAGCGCCCCAAGCCATCGGCGGGTTCGTTTATCGCCGGCGATCGCCAAGAAACTATTTGCGCTTGGAGCTTACGCCATCCGCTACACCTGCCCGGACGGAGAAGGCAGTCCCACGTTTGAATATATCTGGGACGACAAGCAGTATGGTCTGGAATCTTTGCATAAAGACGCAAAGCGCAATGTGCGTAAAAATCTGGACGTATGCATCTTCAAGCCCATTGACTTCGATCTTTTGATCCAAGAGGGCTGCGCGATCAATCGGGACGTGTATTCCCGGCAAAAGCGCGAACCGGATTTTCAAACCAACCAGGGCCAGTGGAGAGCTTATCTTGAGACCTGCGCCAAGCTCAGCTTTATGGAGGCCTATGGCGTCTTTTACAACCACAAGCTCTGCGGCTATTCTCTGGCTTTGTTTGTTGACGACTACTGCTATACCTTTCATCCTTACGCTCACAGCGACTATCTCAAGTTTTATCCAATGAACGTCTTGATTTATTCGCTGGTCCGACACATTTTGCAGCGTCCCGGTGTAAGCTGCGTGTCCTACGGTGTCGAATCCTATACTCCGCGACCGACCTTAGAGCGCTTCAAGATCGCCATGGGCTGCCGCAAACGCGTATTAGGTCGACAAATCGTAGTTCATCCTTTTTTGCGCCCGGCTCTCTCCACTCCTGGCGTTTGGTTGACCGAGAAAATTTTGCGGCGCGTAAAGCCCAGTGTCGCCGAACAATTTGCGATTTTCGCTGGCGCCGTTCGGGGGGTTGAACCCCATCATTCCGAGGAACAGAGTGAAATCGAGTAAATTCCTGAGGTTGCGGCCTAATCGCGTTAGAAACTCCAAGATAATAATAAAATAATCGGGAGATTGTATCCATGAGTTTGACCTCTTCTATGACGACTTCTCATACTACGCGCGGAGCTTCTGCCAATCGGCTCTGCCGACTTTGCCTGGAATCTGCTCCGATGAGCCTGGTGCTCGATTCGGGTGAGGCGAGGCTACTCAAGTGCGGTCATTGCGGCGTGACGATGCTTGATCCCGCGCCTACGCAAGCTGAACTGGCCAGGCATTTCGCCGATGACTACATTAATGATGACGAGCGGATCGAGAAGACTTTTGAAAGGTCGCGTGAAGCTATTCTCTCTCAAGTGGCGGAAAATGTTTTATGCAGAAAGACAATCCGGGAATATTTTAGATATCGGATGTGCTGGTGGTTACTTTCTGAATCGCTTCTTCTCCCGGTCAGGCTGGGAACGCCACGGTTTGGAGCCTTCACGGTATGCTGCGCGGAAAATTGCTGAAACGGGAATTCGGGTCTATCAGGGAGATGTTCTCTCCGTCGAGCTGCCATCTGGATTTTTTGACGTAATCACCGCGATGGACGTATTTTGTTACTTCCGTGAGCCAAAGTTGGAGCTGCAAGCGATTCGCCAGGCAATGAAGCCCGATGGCTTGCTCTTGATTGAGTTGCCGCTAGCGGAGACACAATTGCTCCGGAATACCGGCAGGACCGCCGCGCTGGCAGGCGGAGCGGGGCGGTTGCTGACCAAGTGCGGCCATCTGTATTTCTTCAACCGATCCTCGATCGAATTGCTGCTTGCGAAAAGCGGGTTTCACATCGAGGCTTTCCTGCCTATACCTGCCAACCACCAAGGCCATTTCTACAAAGACTTGGTTTTTGGCACCTATTACTGGGCATCGAAATTAGCCTGGCACCTGTCCGGACGCAGACTAATGCTTGGCCCCAATTTTCTGGTAGTGGCTTCACTCAAGTAACAGCTCCTCAATCAAATGTGAAAGGCGTTCCGCCATTGGCTGATGATTCCAAGTCAGCCACATCGGATTCGAACCACATGAAGTTCCTGTTCTTGTCCCAATATTTCCCGCCGGAGATCGGCGCTGCTCCCACTCGCCTGTCGTCCGTCATTCGCGAATTGCGCGAATCCGGACACGAAGTGGAGGTCGTCACCGCTCTTCCAAATTACCCGGTCGGCAAAATTCAACCTGGTTACACGGGCAAGTTCTATCATCGCGAGACGCGCGACGGGGTGACCGTGCACCGGACGTGGGTGTATGCAACGGCTGGCAGTGGACTGCCCAGGTTGATGAACTACCTCTCCTTTGTGTTGACCTCTCTTTATGGCCTCGCGCGGGCCACCAAGCCCGACTTTCTGTTCGTCGAATCTCCGCCTCTTTTCCTCACAATGGCTGGCTATACCTACTCACGTCTTCGATCTGTGCCTTTCATCCTGAATGTCGCGGATTTGTGGCCCGATACAGTAATCGACATGGGCCTGGTGCGCAAAGGTTTTGCGACGGACTTGCTTGGAAGGCTTGAACGCTGGAGCTACCGCAAAGCGGCTTATGTAAATGCGATAACTCAAGGCATTCGTTCTTCCCTTCTATCCGAAAAGAAGCTTGGCCCCCAGAAAGTTCTTTACCTGCCCAACGGCGTGAACACCGCGACCTATCGACCGCAGCCGCCGGATGAAGGCCTAAAGCAGAAGCTCGGACTATCAGGAAAGAAAATTATCTTGTATGCCGGTACTCTTGGGCGCGCGCATGGGCTAGAGAATGTGCTCAAGAGCGCTCAACTGCTGGAGCATAAGCCAGAGATTCATTTCCTTTTTCTCGGAGACGGCTCCGAGCGTCCAAGACTCCAGAAACTTCAGTCAGAGATGGGCTTGCGCAACGTCACCTTCCATGATTTCGTGCCGCTTTCGGAATTACGCGCGTTCTATTCCATCGCGGACTGCGGACTCGCTTCCCTGCTAAATCTGCAGATGTTTGAAGGGGCCCGCCCTTCGAAAATCTTCGCCGTTCTCGCTTCTGCTAAGCCAATCGTTTATTTCGGTCAGGGAGAAGGCGCCCGGCTGGTTGAGCAGGCGCATGCTGGGGTGGTTGTGCCACCGGAAGACAGCATAGCCCTGGCCCGAACCATTTCGGAGTTGCTGAGTAACCCTGCCCTCGTGAAGGAACTTGGAGAGAACGGCAGAAGATTTGTCGCAGAAAACTACGAGTGGTCCAAGCTGGTGGCCGCCTGGATCACAAGCTTTTCTGGTACGCGCGGAACCGCCACCACTCCCGTGCGCGAACCGGAAGCCGCTTAACAACAACCGCATTTGATACTTCGAGGAGATTGCGCCTATGTCCGTGACCGCAACTAAGTTCTTGCCCTTTCATTCGGCCTTTATCGATGAGGCGGACGTCCAGGCGGTAGTGGACGTAATGCGAAGCGGCTGGCTGACCACCGGGCCTCAGGTGCGAAAATTTGAAGCTTCCTTTGGGCATTACGTTGGAGCCTCCAACGCCGTTGCGCTAAGTTCCTGCACCGCAGCTCTGCACCTTGCCCTCGCCGCGATCGGACTTCAAGAAGGAGATGAAGTCATCATCCCTACCATGACGTTCTCTTCCACAGGTCAGACGGTCTGTTACTTTGGGGCGCGCCCAGTGCTGGTTGACTCTGAGCCGAATTCTTTCCAAATTTGCCCTGAAGCTATCGAAAGGGCCATCACTCCAAAAACCCGCGCCATAATCCCCGTTCACTACTCTGGCTGCCCAGCGGACCTGGACCGCATCATGGACATTGCCCGCCGTCACGGCCTGAAGGTCATCGAAGACGCGGCTCATGCGTTGCCTGCGAGCTACCGGGGAAAACGAATCGGGTCATTCGGCGATATTACGTGTTTTTCATTCTACGCCACCAAAACACTTACAACGGGCGAGGGCGGAATGGCAACCACCGAAAATGCGGATTACGCTGAACGCATGCGCATCCTGCGTCTGCATGGAATCAGCAAAGATGCTGACAAGCGCTACACGGCGCAGGGTTCTTGGCGGTATGAGATTTTGGAAGTCGGCTACAAATACAACATGACCGATATGCAAGCAGCTCTGGGCCTGACGCAGCTTGCCAAGTGTGATGACATGCTACGAAAGCGCGAATTCCTCGCTTCGCACTATATTGCGCAACTGTCTTCCATCGACGGCTTCAAACTTCCGAGCGTTCCTTCACACGTTTCCAGCGCTTGGCATCTTTTTGTCCTGCAGATTGAACCGGAAGCATTTTCTGTCGGCCGCGACACCTTCATTGAAGAACTTAAGCAGCGCGGCATCGGAACTTCGGTGCACTTCATCCCTCTCCACACGCACCCCCTTTATAGCCAGCGCTTCGGTTATCGCGATGGCCAGTTCCCCAACGCGGAGCGGCATTTTGCAGGGGCGATTTCGTTACCACTCTATCCTTCGATGACCACCGATGATGTAGACAGGGTTGTACAAGCGTTGAGCGAAACCGCTTCCAAATACAGGAGCTGAAATCCTTGAAGCATTCTCTTTACTCCCGGTATGGAAAGCGTGTCCTGGACGCGGTCCTCTCTTCAGTCGGGCTAATCTTCCTCGCGCCGTTGTTCCTGGTCTGCGGTTTGCTGATCAAACTCTCTAGCCGGGGCCCGATTTTTTTCCGTCAGGTCCGCACCGGCCTCGGGGGAGAACCCTTTCGGCTGTACAAATTCCGGTCGATGGTGTGCCGGCCACCGGCTCAGGAGTCGCTTTTGACAGCTTCTGGTGATCCGAGGATCACGAAAGTTGGAAATTGGCTTCGCAAGACCAAAATCGATGAACTGCCTCAGCTAATTAACGTAGCCCTGGGTCAAATGAGTTTGGTTGGCCCTCGTCCTGAAGTATCGCGCTATACCGACACGTACACGAGAGAGCAGAGACGCGTACTCTCGGTACTACCGGGGATTACCGGTTTAGCCTCCATCGCTTTCTCTTCCGAGGAACAACTTTTAGCTGGTCAACCGGACAAGGAACACTTTTATGTCACAACTCTGATGCCGTTGAAATTGGAAATCGACTTGCAGTACTGCAGCCAGATCAGCTTTTGGGGAGATCTGCGCATTCTTTTACTAACACTTATCGCAATTTCAGGCGGACCGAAGCCCTCACAGAGTCCTTTTGGAGGTTCTTCCGACATTTCTACGCGCGCAGATGGCCCAACCTCTCTGACCTCTCAATAATACAGAGAATTCAACACACAGTAAGATTAGCGTTGCAATAGTTCGCTAGCATCTGAATTGCTCTTCACGTCCCTTTTTGACTCCGGAGTTTTCACTTGCGTCGCTGTAACTTGGGGTGATTGTGGGTTCGTGGATTTATAGAGCAGTTCACGAGGCCCCTGTTCATGGCAAAACCACTAAAAATCATCAAATGGCGGGAAGCTCTTCCAAGAATTGTGGTTGATTTCGTCTTGATTCATGCCGCGATGTTGTTGGCCATTTTCATATCCCTCAGCTACCAGTCACAGATGGGAAGCGAGAGTTATGGAACAATGCTCGAAGCTTTCCGGCGATATTACCTCTTCACGTTTTTGCCTCTTTCGCCCTTGTTCCCCCTCGTGTTCTTCCTGAATGGGATCTATACGCATGTCCGCAGTTACGTAGATGGCGCCAAATTAAGACGGTTCATAACCGTCGTCCTTGTGTCGTGCGCCGTGTCTATTGGCGCCAGTTTTCTCCTTCTGCCCATCCAGAATCCAGTGGGCCGCAGCGTTGCTCTGCCCTTTGCTTGTTTAGCCATGGCCGGATTAATTGGAGCGCGAGTGGTAAAGGAGTGGTTTGTGCAGGCTGAAGCTACTGAACAGGCCCCCCTTCCTGTCCAGTCCAAGCCGCGTCCCTTGCTGATCATTGGCGGAGCCGGTTACATCGGCTCCTGGCTAGTGCGGCGACTGCTTGAAGAGGGGGAGCAAGTACGGGTTCTTGACAGTGCTATCTATGGTTTCGGGGCGATCCAGGATCTGCTGAGCCATCCGAATCTGGAATTTATTCAGGGCGATTGCCGCAACATTCAAGACGTGGTGAAAGCCATGCGGGGAGTTTCCAAAGTTGTCCATTTGGCCGCCATCGTGGGAGATCCGGCATGCGAAGTTGATCGCAAAACCACGATCGAAATCAATTATGCCTCCACGCGCATGCTAGTCGAAATCGCTAAAGGGCACGGCGTCGAACGATTTTTGTTTGCCTCGAGTTGTAGTGTATATGGGGCCACCGACGAGATCATGGACGAGAACTCCCAAGTCGAGCCGATCTCCCTGTATGGCGAAACCAAGGTTTCTTCCGAACAGACTCTTCTTCAGTCCGCCAGCTCCTCTTTTCATCCGGTGATCATGCGGTTCGGAACAGTATTCGGCCTGTCCAACCGCCCACGTTTTGACTTGGTGGTCAACCTGCTCTCCGCTCGTGCTTACCAGGATGGTGTCATCACAGTCTTCAACGGCCAACAATGGCGGCCATTCGTCCACGTCAAGGACTTGGCCGAAGCCATTATTCTCCTCCTCCGGGCACCTCTAAATGCCGTAAGCAGTGAAATATTCAATGTCGGCGACAATAGACTGAATCACACGTTGAATGACGTCGCTGCGGTGATTGCCAAAGTGTTCCCGGGGACTCGCGTCGAAGGAGTTGAAAATTCCGATCGCCGTAACTATCGCGTCAGTTTTGACAAGATTGAGGCATGCGTCGGTTTTCGCTGCAGCTATGGTCTTTACGATGGTGTTCGGGAAATTCGAAGGGCCTTTCAAGCCAATGAGATTTCAGACTATCGAGATGCGAAATTCAGCAATCTGGTGTTCCTCCGCGAACTTGGAATGCCCGAGAATAAGGACAACATCGACGCTGAGATTATGGCTGCATTCGGCGGCGAACAGATCCGCCGCGTAGTCGCGGCTGCGAATCTCGAAATGCAGTTTCCAAAGGCGAAAGCGGCAGTGGCAAATTGATGTTCGAATCGCTACCACAATAATTGTGCTTCACTCTCTTCTTTAACCCCCACTGCGTCTGCTTTCTTACCCGCCTATTGCCCTTCTCCGCTCGATCTGTTCTGTCTGAAACAGCGTGAAAGACTAAGTTTGTACAATTCGTCCGGTCCGGGTTTTCACTGTAAATCAGCGGACGCAATGGAGATTGAGTTTGACCCGGTCCTAGCTACAAAAAGGAGCGCGAGGGAGAAGGTGGAATTGACAAAATCGCCCTGCGGAAGAGGCGCACTTGACCGATTGTCGGCGGCAGGGCCGTCAAGTAGTCCCTGAACTAACTGAACTAGCTTGCGTGGCTGGCGTGTTTGTTGTCGCGAAACAGTCTGATTCTCAGTGACTCTTCTGACCGCGACTTATTCCCTCTCCATTGAGAGATCCACGCTACTCCCGCTTGTCTCCAAAAGTGCATCCTCGCACCCGATCTGATCCAGCCGCCAGATCAGAAGAAGAATTTGGCTCCGAACTGCATGGTTCTCGGGCGATGTGCGTCTACCGGATGGAGAAACGAACTAGTTGCCAGACAACTGCTGTACCCGGCCGAACTATATTCCCCACCATAGCAGCTAACTATGTTGTTGCCGGTATTGCCTACATTCGATGGATCGTAGATACGGAATTGGGTGTGATTGAACACGTTGAAGGCCTCGACACGGAATTGCAGGCTATACCTTTCGCCAAATTTGAAGCTCTTGAGCAGTGCCATGTCGAAATTTGTACGGTGAGGATTGTTCAAGAAATTCCGGCCGGCATCTCCGTACGTTAGGCCCGTCGGAGCCACAAACATATTAGGGTTCCCAAGCAGAGGCCCGAAGGTGGAGCCTGTGTTTCCGGAGCCAGGTGCAAGTTTGCTCGGCTTGGCCACGACGTCCGGATAGGAGCCCGGTCCGTTCACAGCGTCCACGCCTGCGTTGTCGAATGTCGAGATACCCTGAGAACTCCCGCCATTAAGTACGCTGAAAGGAGTGCCCGATTGAAATACGGTAATTCCGGAGAACTCCCATCCATCGAGTGCCCGGTGAGTCGCTGACGAATCGTAGTCCTGCTGTTTAAGTGTATTAGTCGCATCTTCATCAGCCCAATGATTCAGCTTCTGCCACACAGCGTGAAGCGGTAGTGCATAAATGTAGCTGACGTTCAAAAGGTGCCGCTGGTCAAAATCAGAGCTGGCCCAATTCTGTTTCAGGTTAAAAGCATTCACAAATGCGGTGCTGGTTCGGTCGGAGGAATCGTCCAACGAATGGCTGTACGTATAGGAAACGCCCAGGGTGAGCGGACCCTTGGTTCGGCGCAAGGTCGCTTGAAACGCATTGTATGTGGAGTCGGCGACGTTTTGCAGTGAATAGATCGAGCCCACCGTGGGGGCCAGCGCGCCTCCGATGGCGCCGAAAGAGCGAGGATCTGCACCGTTCAAGCCGGCGCACGCAGTCGACAAATTCGCAAAGGCCGGATTCGTTGAACTGATGACCGTTCCGTTTGGATTCGACGGATTAATTCCAATACGGAATATCGGGGCACCGGTACCGGGTGCATAGGCCAACTGGCAGTCTTGATAGGTGATGGGCTGGCCTGGCGCGTAGGGATTTAAGGATTGATCGAGCGACGGCAACTGATTGATTTGCAATTCAGCCGTCAAATGCGTTCCTTTGCTTCCAACATAGGCCACGGTTCCCAGCATGTCGCCCGGAAGTTGCTGCTGGACGCTCAGACTCCACTGCTGCGCGTAAGGCCAAACTGCCCTCGTCGGAATCTGTGTGTAGTTCAGTGGATAGGCTCCGCCAGTCGCACCGATGTTGGCCCAGGTTTGCGGATAGTATTCCGTCATGTCGAGCACGCCGCCGAGTTGATAGGGTCCCACGCTTCCCTCAAGTGACCCGGTATTCGCTTCGTTGCCAGTTCCATGTTCAAAGAACAGCCCGTAGCCGGCGCGAATCGAAGTTTTCCCGTTCTTGAACGGGTCCCAGGCAATGCCAATTCGCGGCGCAGGATTAAAAACGTGTCCCAACATGCAGCTTGCCGGAACCGCTATGCCACTATGCACTACCGAATCACCGCACCGCACCAACCCATTGGTCAGCTGGGGGCTCAGGTTAAAGGGATCAAGGGGAACCGGCACTCCATTAGGGGGCGCAGTACCTTTATAGAGTAACTGCCCGCCTCCGCCAGGAACTGTGGTGCTAGGATTCAAGCCGGAGTATATGTAAATTTCTGACGCAAGAGCTTTATTGTATTCCGAACCTAGCCAGTTGAACGACTGATTGTACTTTTCCGAATACGTGCCGAATAGGCTCAAGCGCAAACCTAAATTGATGGTCAAGTTTGACCGGATCTTCCAGTCATCCTGGAAATACGGTTCTGCGATCTTGTAGCGTTGGTAGTATTTAGACTGCGCGCTGGTCTGTTCAAACGACTGCGGGAAACCAAGAAGAAAGTCTGCCCACGAGTTACCACTGGACAAGGCATTGCCGACGTTGGTGAACGTGGCTAGACCCTGTACGTCTCCGATATTCGAACCCACGGGAGGATTGATTTCGTTACGCTGCGCGATGATGAACAAAGCCCCAAAATGCAAGGTATGGTTGCGAACCACCCAGGTAGCATCCTCTCGTGGACTATACGTAGGATTGGAATGCTGCCATGGCAGATAGCCGGTATCCACGGCAAATCCATGCCCCCCGTACGCCGCTTCCGTTCCGGCAAACACCAGTCCCGGCACTTTTTCGCCGAAATTAAAATTTGGAATATTGTACTGGTTAAAAATCGAACCAAGCTGGCACGTCAGCGTGGCGGGACACTCGGGGCGCTCGATGCTGGCCACTCCAGGACCAGGGATCGGCTGTATGTGAATGTGGTCCGTGGTGTAGTGCATAGAAAGGTCATTTACAAGAGTGTTCTTGATGGTGCTTTGCAGGTGCGCGGAAATGCTGATGCCCGGTCCGTGAAGATTACTTTCGATCGTTGGAAAACTGTTGGCGATGTACGCATATTGGGGTGAACCGGTAATGGTATCGTACGCGTCATGGATGAAGTGAAGGTACACTTTTTGTGTGGGCGAAAAGTTGTGGTCGATGCGAAACAGTTCTTCGCGATACGTTGTCAACAGTGAGGGAGAACTGACATAGCACGAGTGAATGGAAGAGGTGCAGCCGGTCGTGGAATTGGGCAGCGGGATAAGATTCATTCCCTCGATCACTTGAGAGACCCCGTTGTACGGACCGGTATTATAGTTCCCAATGCTGGTGACGCCATAGGGTACCAAATTGCTATTGAACGTGTTGAGGCTGGTGCCCGGCAGAGTGAGACTGGCCGATGGGCAATCGGGATAATAGTTTTTCTGCCCCGGAGTTCTCGAAAAAGTCGCGGAAAATCCTGCGGCCTGAGGGCAGACATCGCTAAAGTCTCCATAAATGGTGCCCGGATTAGCATTCAGGCACGCGTCAGAGGGCTGCGCCGCAAGCATGCAATTGTGCTCCATCCGCCGAAGGCACACCCTGATTGATCGTAATGGGTTCTAAATCGTGGCGGTATTCCTCGGAAAAGAAGAAGAAGGTCTTGTCCTTTTTCGTATTGAAAACTCCCGGGATGTACAGCGGGCCGCCAATGAGTAAAGCCTGGATCATACTTCTGATAAAGCGGGGCATGCGCGGTTTGGTCAAAAAAGTTTCGGGCGTTGAAGACGTTGTTGCGGGCAAAAAAGTAAGCGTCGCCGTGGAACTCGCTGCCGCCCGCCTTGGTCGTTACCAAAATCGTTCCGGATGCGCTGCGACCATACATGGCGCCATAATTCGAAGTGAGCACCGTTAACTCATCAATGGCATCCACGCTCGGAAACACAATTAGCGTGCTGCTGCTTTTGTTGATGCTGGCGTTCAGGATGTCACCGCCATCCACATCGTAGGTGTTGTATTCGGTTCGGCCCCCGTTTACGCTGTACTTTACGCTTCCCTTCACGCCCACCAGCGCTTCGTCCTGCCCGGTTTGGTTGCTCACCCCGGGCGCCAGCGCGATCAACTGTGTGAAGTTTCGGCCGTTCAGCTGGTAGGTCGTAACCTCCGTCTTCGACAGTGTGCCGGCGATTTGGGCTGTCTCCGTTTCGACCTGCGCAACCGTTGAACTAGACACGTTTACGCTGGAGGCCACAGATGCAGGGTTCAGCGTGGCGTCCATGCGCACGCTCTGGTCCGCGGTTAATACCAGGTTCTCGGTTTTATATTCTTGAAAACCTTCCAGCGTGACCGTGACCGTGTAACTGCCTGGCGGGAGTTCCGATATTTTATATTCGCCCTTCTCGTCAGAAGTCGCGGTTTTGACCAATGGGCCATTGGTGACGGTAATTTTAGCACCGGGAATTACCCCCCCGGTGCTGTCGCTAACGGTACCCGTGATCGTTCCGTTGTTCTGATCTTGAGCAACGGTCGCAATGGATAGGAATGTAAAGAGCAGAATCAGTGCAAAGCACAGCCTTTGTAGTGAATGCAAGTCGCCCGTCCTGGGAAAAACGATTTGATGTGGCTCTTATCGTCTGCTAACGCTGTTACTGCTCTATGAGAATCACGTTGCATTCCCGCCAACAAAAATTCACAGGCGCGGCGGGCTTTCCCTTCGCACAAAAGTAATCCGCTCGCATGTTAATGGGAAATTCCCGATCGGCGCACGCAAAACAAATCCCGGTTGCGGACGCGTGCAAGCTTTTTCGGCTTCGCCGCTACTCGTAAAGTTTCCTGTTTACGTGCGCGTAATCTCTCCTTAGCAATGCAGAAATTTCTTCGCCGACTTTTTCCCACGCGTCGAACACAAAACGTGAAAATGCAAAATTCTCCCCCACAAATTTTTCTCGTCGCGCATTTTCCTCAGGCAACATTTGATTGTCATCAGAGTTTTATTCGAGTTTACTCCGCGCGTTACTTTGCATTCATAATGACCGGTAATACTCTCACCCGATCAAGATTCCTTGGGCTTCCAGTCAGCTTGAGAATCTTTACTAACTAGCCGGCCATATTCGACTAAGAATCTTGTCAATTGGAGAGTGCGAGCGGTCCAATCTCTCTGGGTTGACTCGAATATTGCAACGAGTCCACCTATTCCATGCAGATGCCTTTTCGGTCTGCACATCTCTCTACTTCACCCGTGCCGTCGGTATGTGCGGAGGCGGCAGTTCAGTTGTGATTCGGATTTCAAAACGGAATAAGGAGAATTGAATGAAAACTAAGTTTTATGCAGTAGTTGTTTTCGCGGCATTTCTGCTGTGCTTTGCTGCTTCCAGCAATGCGCAATCCATCACCATCTTCGCAGGCTCGTCAGGGGCGTTTCAGTCCTTTGCCGTAGCTTCGCAAGCCGCAGGGGCCCCTTGTGGCGGCGCGCCGAACACCTGGTCGCAGGGTTCGACGGCGGGTACCGGAATGCAGGATGCCAATGGTAGCCCACTCGAAAAGGGCACCATTTTTGTCGGTTATGACGGTACTGCTGCTGGCGTAGGCACGGCGCACATCTGCGTCTACGTCTCAGTGGACTCGATCGTTGGCAACCGCCTCTATTTCTCAACCGGCCCTGCAGGCCAGCGCTCCACGTTGGTCTTGGGCGGCGGCGGTGTCAATGGCAACAAGGTTCCTTTGGTTCCAGACACCGTCATTGGGGTGCTACCAGCTGGAGTCATCGCACTAATCAACGCGACCCCCGGGGTCACCAACGCAATCACCGCAGGCGTTACGGACATTCGTCCGGAAGATGCTCTCTGGACAACCATTCGTGTGCGTAACGGCCTCGGCTGGGGCAATAATCCAATCTGCAGCGCCTATTCCGCGACCAGCGCTCAGACGATCAACTACACGATCGAAGGCAATGACCCCATCTCCGGCCAGCCAGTGCCGGCCTACACCACCATTAACGTCGGCGCTTACCCGGTCGTGGTGTTCTATAACAAGACTGGCGTTGGTGCTAAGGATCTTGGCACACTGCTTCCCACGGACATCAACTCCCACAACATCGCAGCTATCTGGGGCGGACTCGGCGCACAGACCACGGATCTCGGTCACTTCGCCGCGGGCACCTACAACATCGGTGGCGGCCCGATCGCAGTCGGTGGCAGCGGTGCGCCTCTGACCGTTCTCGTTCGCGAGCCGATCTCCGGAACCTACAATACGTTCGAGTGGCAGGCCGTTCACAACCAGGGCACGATTCAGACGCAGGAAGCTATCTTCTCGGCTCCAGTTGCGAATGCTTGCGCTGGTCCCTTCCCTCCAGCCATCGGCGGTAACCCGTCCTACAACGTCACGGGCGGCGCGCACGATTCGGCTGCAACCTACGCTCGCGTCATCGGCACAGGCGAAATGGTAAAGGAAGCTGGCCTCATCAAGAACGCAGTTGGCTATGCTTTCTGGACCTTCAGCTCCTTTGCAGGCACTGGTGCAACCTTGAACTACCTAACCGTTGACGGTGTGGATCCACTACAGACCGCCCCCACCGGTGGCGCTTTCCCACAGTGCGCGGGTACACCGTTGGTTTGCCCGGTTCTCCCATTGACTGGTGTTGTCAACGGCGACTACCGCATTTGGAACATCATCCGCGTCATCTCGCCGACCGCCGGTCTTGCTGCGACCAACGTTGCCACTTTCGTGACCGCCGCGCAGAACCAGACCGTTGCTCCTACAGTTCATCCGATCACGGACTTCGCGCCTTTCGTTGCCAACGGACAGCAGTATCTTTCCGTGTTCCGTTCGCACTATGCGGCGCCGACCGGTGTGGCTCAGGTTTGCACAGCGACCACCAACATCAACGACCAGGTTAACGGCCCTGTCCAGGCTGGCCTCATTGGCTGCCCCGAAGGCGGAGGCGATATGGCCGGCGCAGTGTTCACTTGGGGTCAGGATATCGATACGTACCTGACTACCGGTTCGGAAATCCTCAGCTTCGTCCAGTAACTTAACTAACCTTCTCGAGGGGGGTGGGTGGCCGCTTTTGCCACCCGCCTCCTTTTCGTTGTTTCTTCCCGATGAACGATGACTGACGTAGGTCGTGCGGGTACGAAAAAATTTCACCAGGAGATTGAGGATTCAAGGATGCGTAGCTTTCGTCGCCAAAACTGGCTTGCAATTAAATTGATAGTAATGTCGTTTCTCGGAATTGTGTCTGCGCCATCGAATTTTGCTCAGCAGGCAGAAACGCCTCCCTTATTTAAGGCGCCGGAAAAGTCTGACGGCGTGGGAGTCCTGCGGTCCAAGGAATTTTACGAAGATTGGAACAATCTTTCCTTGTCGACAAGCACTTGGTCCCGATCGATCCGGTTCTCGGCGTGACTGACGAGCCCAAGGACAAGAATTTCGTTCGGGAACTGTATCAAGTGGGCTGGCGCCCCGGTGACACCATTGACCTTTACGTGGTACTTCCGAAGGGCGTGAAAAATCCTCCGGTGGTTGTTTATCTTTATGACTTTCCGCAAGACACGACGAGATTCAAGAATGATCGGTGGTGCGAATTGGCCACGCAGAACGGTGTCGCCGCGGTTGGATTCGTCTCCGCCTTGACGGGCCATAGGTTCCATGATCGACCCATGAAGGAATGGTTCATCAGCGAACTTCAGGAATCGTTGGTCACCACGGCTCACGATGTCCAGATGGTCCTTAATTATCTTGAAACCCGGGGCGATTTGGATATGACACGCGTCGGAATGTACGGTTCCGGTTCCGGGGGAACCATTGGCATTCTCGCTGCCTCCGTTGATCCCCGCATCAAAGTGCTGGACGTGTTAAGTCCTTGGGGAGATTGGCCCGAGTGGCTGGCGACGACCAGCAAACTCAAGCCTGAGGAACACCAGAAATTTCTCAAGCCAGAATTCCTGGCCAAAGTCGCTCCCTTCGACCCGGTGAACTGTTTGTCGAAAGTTAAAACCCAAAGAGTGCGCGTCCAGAATATTCGCTCGAGTCCGGAGGTCTCCGACAAGGCCGAATTGGCGATCGAAGCCGCGGCTCCGGATACCACTGTCCTCTACCAGTATGGAGACAGTCTGGCGTTGGTCCGCGCCACAACCACGAACGGATTTCTCGGTTGGATGGAGAAGCAACTGAAGGCGGCTCCTGAAGAGAAGGTTGTTGCGGATCGGGAAAAAAACACACATTTTTTCTCTCCATTAGGGGGAAAACTGCCGGATCCGAATGAGCCGATCCAAAGGATGAATTAGGCCCGGCCATAGTCTCCGCGCTCGTCCACTCGCCATTCGGGCGCGGAGGCGTAGCGCCGCATTCCAAGCTTCGTCACACAATGTTTACCATGTCGTATTGCCATGTTCACACGCCTCAGATAGTTTAACTTTCCTGCGGCACGCCCTCCTTTCGTCGCAAGGTTCAGAACGAGTGAATATTAGTTATATGCGCACATTCCCCCTTCCAATTCTGTTCGCCGCAGCGGTTGCGTTCACTGGTTGCGGCACCAACATAAACAGCACACCACCCCCGGCTAAGGCGATTCAGGTCACCATCCAGGATAAGCCCACAAGTCTCAATTTTGGTTCTTCGGCGATTCCGCTGGGTGTAACCGTTTCCAATGACTCCTCGAATGAAGGTGTTACTTGGACGATTGGAATTCAAGGCGGAGGCAACTGCACCGTCGACATTTGTGGGACCTTGGTAGCAACCCCGGCGCCAAGTTTCGCGGCTGCGTATACCGCTCCAATCGGGGCGCCTCCTCAAGGCAGCGTCACTGTTCAGATCACCGCCACTTCCGTCGCGGATACTTCAAAGAGTGATAGTTTTACTCTTGAACTACGCACCGGTTTTGACACCCAGTCTTCTTAAAGGAAATTATTCCTTCCTTCTGCGTGGGTATTCTTCAGCGGGCGTACCAATCGCCCTGGCAGGTTCGATTATTGCGGATGGGCAAGGCAACATCACCGGGGGAGACTTGGATTTGAATCAAGGTGGAACTGATACAAAAGCCACGCGCCCTCGCCGGTACCTACTTGCTGGATACTTCGTTCCATAGCACTGCCCATGGCACTGTGAACCTTACTAACTTTACGGTCCCGGGCGGCAGCGCGATAAGCTTGACCTTCTTTCTCTCCTCCAGCGGACAAACCGGAGGCATCATTGAACATGACGCAAACAACTTTATTTGTGCAGGCAGGATCTTCCTTCAGGACACGGCTGCGCTAAACGCCGGTATTCCTTCCGGGCCTTTCGTGTTTGGTCTGGATTCAGATGCACCCATTGGCGTCAGAACCGTAGAAAATGGCCAATTCGTGTTGAGTGCGGGCTCAGTGAGTAGCGGTCTGGCGGATCTAAGCAAGGCTGGAAACGCCTCTCCGATCTATGCGGCGACCGCGATTAGTTCCGGCACCGCGACTGCACCAGATTCAGCTGGACGTGGCACGCTAAGTCTCACCATTGCGGGAAATTCGACTGAGTACGCATTCTACATTGCGAATTCCCACCAGGTCCTTTTGATTGAAACCGATTCTGGCTCTGCTTTTGGCACCGTTCAGGCAGGTGTTGCTCAGCAGCAATTGAGCCTCACCGCGGGCGCAGTCAATGCCGTCAGCGTCTTGCAGTTGACTGGTCTGGGCACTCCGAGCGGCGCGCAAGCTGTGGGCACATCTGTCATCATCGGACAGATGACCATCTCCGGTGGGAATTCGTTCTCCGCCGTCCTCGATTCTAATAATTTGGGAACTGTATTAGCGACTCAAGCACTTTCAGGGCAGATTTCCTCTTTTAACCCTGCCACGGGCCGCGGTGTGATCTCCGTGGCCGGCGGATTTGACTCCGCTTTTCTAGACTCGGCTGTGTTCTATTTGTCCAGTCCAGGCAACGGATTTCTCATCGATGCGGACAAAACTGCGGGAGGCGTCGCAAACCGCGCTTTCTCCGGAACCTTTACGGCCCAGCAGAGTCCACCTATAACGAATGCCGCATTCTCCAATGATGTTGTGATTTGGTCTGGGGGCTCGTCCGCCAACTACATTCCCAGTATTGACGCCGCAGCGATTGTGGATAACACCGTGCAATCGCTTACGGGACTGGGTGACCTCAGTGCTCTCCCGGCTCAATCAGGAAACGAGACCAGCCGGAGCTTTTCGACCGGTTATCAGATTACTGATACTCAGATCGGTTACGGTTACGCACTGCTTCCAGCCCGATTCTTCGGTAATTTTACTCTCAACGAACCTGCTCCCTGCAGTTTTTACGTTATCGGGCCTGACCAGGCAGTATTCATCGGGACGCTGAGCGGCACGCCTTCTGGCGTTACCTTCTTTCAACCCTAGCCTTTGTTAACTTTTGTTTCAGATAATCAGTACTAGTCACCGTATACAGCACTCAAACCGTCGCACGCCTCAGGGATCAAAACTGACCAGGGAATCATTTACGTGCCAGGCCGCTGGCTCATAAAAATTCGGCTTGTTTGTGTTGATCATCAAAATTCTGTTTCGTCGGGCGCACACAAAACCGAGTCGGCGCATTCGGGTTACGAGACATTGCGCCATTGAATCGTTGTCGTAGACAGCCCAGCGTACTCCGATCGCTTTTTCCCTCTTTGCCAGGCGCACCAGGGCTGGAATGGCGGAATCCACAGAACTTTTCAAGCTCAAATTCCACTGGCAAACACGCAGGTATTTTTCTGGGGACCCTCGTTTCGCGATCACGTAATCGTTCGGAGCGTTTTCAATCTGCAACCTCTCATATTGTCCCGGAAGATACCTCCACCGCAGGTATTCTGGGTCTTCAAAAAAGGAAAGCCGGGAAGTATCCGGATCGCGAACTTCCGAATCGAGCACGTCGTCAAGAACGCCATTCTTGGAAGCCAGCGTTAATGAGAGGAGCGGCCAAAGCGCGCACTGGGAGACTCCCGCAACCAGCAAGGCCGCCCGCTTTTTAGATTCGATGTTTGGCGTGTAACGCGCTGCGGCAACCGGATTGCGGATAAGCAAGCATTCCCAGAGTGGAAAATCCGCTTTCTTGCAGCCGACTCTTCTGCTCAATGCATGATTTACCTCACGCGTCGAAACAAAAATGGGATCCAATCCCAGGCTTTTGCCGTGTTGAAAAAGTTGATCCACTAAAATAAGGAATTTGGCACGCTTCACATTTTCGAATCCACGTACGGGCGTGCTCCGAAAGTCCTCGTGCGTGAAGGAATACTCGGACTTTGCGGGTATCAGATCGCCCGCGCCATAGCTGGTCCGTAGGGGAATCAGGGATGTGTGACCGACGATACGCCGCTCATCGGTCTCTAAGATTGCGTGCCATGCCGGTCCCAGCGGCCCCTTCTGTACCCAATGGAGGAACTCCTCCAAGGGAATAACCGCCTTGGTTAGCCGGTTGTATTCCAGAAGGATTGCCTCATTCTCTTCGGGCTCGAGCGGCCCGCGAACAATTCTCAAATTAAGCATCGACTCGAGCTCCTTCCAGTAGCCCTGCGTCCTGATAACGAATCAGGCTGCACTTTAGGAACTCTTCGGCGCTCATCCACTTCTCCCCGTAGCGTCCTCGTTTTTCAGCGGTTTTCCAGAATACTTGATTGATCGGCTCTGGCACGGCCAAGGCCTCGATGGGGTTGTGCCACAATGCCGCTACGCCACCCCAACCGAACCTTCGGCTCTCTCCGAGCACTTGGTCCACGATCTCCTGGGCATCTTCTCTCTTCGTACGCGCCTCTGACTCTAGACTGCCATCCATGAGCACAAGTGGAATCTCGAGAAAATTGTATGGTCTTTCTTCTCGGAAGTTATATGGCGGGAAAGAAAAGCTAGCCCCATTGCGGAATCCCACTCGGTCCGGAAAACCAAGCGTGGAATCAAACAGCAGTTCGGCCCGCTCAATAGCGTCGAATAGGTTCTCGTGATTGTCAAAACGTAGCCAATGCTGCCGGTTCCCAAGTGGCCTCTTTCCCAGCGTCTTTTCCATCTCACGCGCTTCCTCGTTGAGACTTCCGCCCCCGAGAACGCTTGTGTAGGACCCGTGCAAGCACACGGTGGATCCCCGTCTATCCGCCTCAGAAAGAAGGCCTGCAATTTTTGATAGCCGGTAATTAGGGTCTCGGCGGTGATGGTGCGCCGTGACCACAAACAACGTGGAATGGAAGTCGGCTTTTTGGATCGCGTCAAGCAGAGCGGGAAGGTAATCCCCGATTCTCTTGCCACCCAGAAGTTCCAGGATCATCACGGAATTCGATTTCAAAAACGACCAGCTCCGATAAAGGCGGAACGAAATACCGAGATTTTTCAGTAGCCGCAAAAACGTGGCACTGATACCCGAGTAGTAAAAGTCGATGTCATGCGAGCAGACCACCATATGCTCGACCCCCGCAATCGGCGAGGGTGCCTTGCATAGCTCCTGAGTTTTGTCTCCATTCCGCAACTTGCTTTCCAGCCAACTCATCAACAGGCTTGCGTAAGGTTTGCGCGGGGAGATCCCTTGACGCCCTAAACTGGTATCGCTATACGATATCCTTCCCACGGAATCCCGCCTGACAATCCCTAATTCATAACTTGCGGAAAGCCACCAGAAAATTTCACCCAACCAATCCGGGTTTCCGGTCGCTTCATCGAGTCCGAATGCAAGCGGGCACTCTTCTGGGGCATAGTGAGCTTCACTAACCCCCTTTCGATCTGTCGCGTTGCTTTGAGTGGTATATCGGGCTGGAACCACAATCCATCGTGCCTCCGAGCTGGATGAGGGAGGTTTGCCATAAAACAAACACGTGGCGGGTTCGTTTGAATCAGGGTCTGGAACTTTGTAGCCGTACACAGCAGCAAACACCCGGAAGGCATAGGACACTCTGGCCCTTACGATTTCGGAAACTTCCGGACCAAAGCGCAGACGAATCAATCCGGGCATGCCCATTTTGCTCGTACACGTCCTCTAAGCCGGAGGAGGTTGCAACCTGACTTGCCGCTTGCTCTTAAAGACACAAGTAGTAAGGATGCAGGAAATTCCCGACCATTGATTTTGGAATCTACACCTTATGTTGCACGCACACTGTTAACGAAGCATGAAAGCCAGACAAAATTAGGCCACCTGATTCAGGAGGGAGGACTTAGCAGTCCCCGCCGGCACAATTCAGGAGGGCCATTCACCTTCCATTAACCGGCTGAAGTTACGCCATTCATCGACACTGGCTAAGCTGTCAGAAAATCAGTTACACAGTCTGCAAGCAGTTTCCTATTGAGGAGAAGTTGCTCCATTGCCTGAAAACGAACTAAAACTGCGCCGTGCCTTCACCGTCGGGCTCAATCTTCCGGAAACCGAGATTGGCGACGGTTTGCAATACGGGAGTACCCCAGGATGGGATTCGGTCGCCCACGTGTCCTTAGTTGCAAGCCTGGATTCGACTTTTGAGGTAATGCTGGATATCGATGACATTCTTGACCTTTCTTCTTACGGAAAAGCTCGGGAAATTCTGACCAAACACGGTGTGCAATTTTGAAGCTGCTCGAGGGACGTCTCGGATGGATCACAGGCGCCTCACGAGGGATTGGCCGGGCAACCGCCGTCGAGGCCGCGCGACAAGGCGCCACTCTGATACTGACGGCACGTAGTCAGGACGGGTTAGAAGAAACCGGCAAAGAGGTGGAATCCGCGGGTGGCGCCCAGTCCGAAGCTGATTCGATGCGACATTGCGGACGAGGAGGATCTGAAAACCGCATTTAAGGCGGTCCACTCATTCAGTAAAAAGATGGACTTCCTCGTCAATAATGCAGGGATCCTGCGTGACGCCATTATTGGGATGATCAGTACCGCACAGATCCAGGAAGTCATGCAGACGAATCTTTTTTCGACCATTCAGATCATGCAATTTGGCGCGCGATTGATGAAACCGCAAAAATCCGGAAGCATTGTCAATGTTTCCTCCATTATCGGTCGCGTCGGCAACGAAGGACAAGTTGTGTATGCGGCGAGCAAGGCGGGCGTCATCGGAGCAACAAAGGCTGCAGCGCGCGAGCTTGCCTCGCATGGCATACGCGTAAATACGGTGGCGCCTGGCGTTATCACGACCAATATGATCGCGAAGATACCCGAGGCCAAATTGCTTGAGCTGCGCCAAACCATAAAAATGGGCCGTCTGGGAGATCCCGAAGAAGTTGCCAAGGTCATTTGTATGCTGGCATCCGATTACACCTCCTATGTGACAGGGCAGGTGATTGGAGTAGATGGGGGAATGTGGCTGTAGGTTTCTGGGAACTCGATCATCCTTCGACAATGACCGCAGTGGTATCAGACACAGGCGATCATCTGACTTACGGTGAACTGCGCGAACGCAGCGATCGATTCGCTGCTGTTATCGACTTTGGCGGTAAGAAGACCCTTGGTTTTTTGCTCTGCAGCAACACCCCAGAATGCTTGATTTCCTACCTGGGTGCCCTGCGGAGTGGACAAGCCATCTGTCTTCTGGAGTCTGCACTGGATGGCGGCCTCTTAGAAAACATGCTGGAAGCCTACCATCCCGATTGGGTGTTTATTCCCGAACAGCGAAACATTAGGGGCTTTGAGGCGTGCAAAATTCCCGATGGTTGGTTGCACCGCCCGACGAAGATTCACGACGAACCCGCCATTGCACCAGAACTGGCGCTTTTGTTGACTACTTCCGGTTCGACCGGAAGCGCCAAGCTGGTGCGCCTCAGTTTGGCGAACCTCCAGGCTAACGCGGATTCCATTACCAGCTACCTTGAAATCAAGCCGGAGCACCGTGCACTGACATCCTTGCCGATGTCGTACTCCTATGGTCTGTCGGTACTTAATTCGCATCTGCTTGCTGGCGGCGTGCTGCTCATGACTGGGCTCAGCCTGCTGCAGAGAAATTACTGGGACTTTATCGCAGAACAGCATCCGACGTCCTTGGCCGGAGTTCCCTACCACTACGAACTCATGCTTCGTTGGCGGTTGCTCGACAACGGTTTGCCGAGTCTCAGAACACTCACGCAGGCAGGAGGTCGACTTGACCCGGAACGTATAAGCCAGGTCCAGAAAGTTAGCGCAAGTCGCGGCTGGCGGTTTTTTGTAATGTACGGCCAAACGGAGGCAACGGCACGAATTGCCTATGTTCCGTGGGAGGAGCTTCCGCGAAAAATCGGTTCCATCGGCATCGCCATTCCCGGCGGGACTCTGAGCATAGATGAAAAAACGGGCGAACTGCTCTACTCGGGCCCAAATGTCATGCTTGGATACGCGGAAAACCGCCAGGACCTTGCGAAGGGGGATGAACTCCGAGGGCACTTGCGAACCGGTGACTTGGCGAGACGGGACCAGGACGGCTATCACTATATTGAAGGACGGCTTAAACGAATTTTAAAGGTTTACGGCAACAGAATCAGCCTCGACGAAATTGAAAACCTCATCGGACGCCATGGGGGTGGTGCTGTGGCTTGCTTTGGCAAAGATAACGACATCCGGATTGCCATTGAAGCCATGGAAAGCGAATCGGTAGCCGCTAGGGTCATGAAGGATCTGCTCAAAATGCATCCCAGTTCCTTTCGCATCGTCAGACTTGACTCCATTCCCAGGCTTTCGAACAGCAAGGTCGACTACCAGTCTCTTTCCAGGTTGGACGGCCTATAATGCGGACCCAAAATGCGACTGCAGGTATCCACAACAATCCCTACGCGGAACCGCCGGCGGACAGGGCTCCACGATTCCTGCAGGAAATGAACGATTTGACTGAATATCACGCGGAACATTGTCTTGCGTACAGCCGCATCCTGCACGCAGCATTTCATGGCCGGACGAACTTTGCGCACCTCTCCGAACTCCCTGCCCTGCCCGTTCGACTGTTCAAGGAGCTTTCCCTTTCAAGCGTCCCTACTGAGCAGGTGGTAAAGGTCCTCACTTCCAGCGGTACAAGTGGTCAACGACCTTCTCGCATCTTTTTGGACAAGGAGACTTCTATAGCCCAAACGCATGCGCTTGTCCGCATCGTTCGTTCGTACTTGGGAAATGATCGACTACCCATGATGATCCTGGATCACCGGGATGTCTTACGGGATCGCAACGCGTTCTCCGCAAGGGCTGCTGGGATTCTCGGCTTCTCACAGTTCGGAGCGGATCATACGTATGCCTTACAATCCGGCACTCTCGCACCCGATTGGCAGGTCATTGAAGATTTTTTGGCGAGGTACCACGGGAAACGAATTCTATGTTTTGGTTTCACTTACATTCTTTGGCAGCATCTCTTGCGCGCGGCTGAAGAGAGCGGCCGCCGCTTGGACTTCGGCGACAGCATCCTGATCCACGGCGGTGGATGGAAAAAACTGGAGGCCAGTCGAGTCTCTCCGGAGGAGTTCAAAGACCGGTTGCGAGCTTCCTTTGGCATCCGCGCGATTCATAACTACTACGGTATGGTGGAACAAACCGGATCCATCTATATGGAGTGCGAAGAAGGTTACTTTCATTCCTCGGATTATTCCGAGTTATTGATTCGCGACCCTCGAACGCTCGACACGCAACCAATCGGCCAGCCTGGTTTGATTCAGACCATGAGTTCGATTCCTCGCAGCTACCCCGGCCATGTTTTGCTCACGGAAGACATTGGAGTTATTAGCGGATTGGACGGATGTCGCTGCGGGCGTCGAGGAACATTTTTTTCCGTACATGGGCGGCTTGCCGCGGCGGAACTTCGCGGTTGCAGCGACACGCATCAGGTACTTTCATGATCCCCGCACTTCTTCCTTTGGATTGTCCCGACTATGAGTCGCAGTTCGCGCGGATTCTCGAAAATGGCACGTTACCCTGCTTCGATCCTTCTGTCATCGATTTCCTGGACGCCTTTTCCCGAAGCGTGCTACTCGATGAGTCCAGACGGCCGCTCCCTGAAATGGCTGCAGTGGCCCATTGGATGCGCAAAGCCCATACCTTGCAGTTGCATAAAACTTTTGAAGAAATGCGAAAGGATCGCCTTTGGGTTCCGCGAGGTATCGCACTTCATTTTGCGCCGGCAAATGTCGATTCGATCTTTCTCTACTCTTGGTTTCTATCCATGCTGGCGGGCAATGCAAACATCGTCCGTCTTTCTCAAACGAGAAATGAACCCGTCACCCTGCTCTTGGCAAAGCTAAACATCCTTCTGCAGCAGGAACAGTTCAAAGCAATTCGTGACCGCAGTTTAATTTTGTCGTACGCGCACGACGACAACGTGACCCAGAAGCTCTCCGAAGCATGTCATCTTCGCGTCTTATGGGGTGGAGACGACAGTGTGCGACGATTGCGCGCAGTGCCAATGAACCCGCTGGGCTCTGAGATCGTATTTCCAAACCGCTTTTCACTTGCCGCCTTGAGCGCCCATGAACTCACGCTGCTCAATCCCGAGCAACTCCGGAAGCTCGCAGCCCGCTTCTGTAACGACGCCTACTGGTTCGATCAGATGGCTTGCTCTTCGCCACGACTCCTTGTGTGGGTTGGGAATCACGCCGACTGCCAGGCCGCGCAGAATTTGTTCTGGATGGAAGTCGAAAAGGAGCTTGTCAAACGGGGATTGCAATATCCTGAAGTCGTGGGTATGAATAAGCTTGTCTCCGCTTATGTGGCGGCGGGGATGGGGTTTGCCGACAAATTACATTCGGACATCAACGGGCCCATCAGCAGGGTTCGGCTCGCAGAGCAAGCAAGCGCGGAGTTCCGGAGAATTGAATGCGGTGGTGGGCTGTTTTTTGAACGGGAGATCGAAGAGTTGGATGACTTAGCGTCGCTACTAAGCGAGAAAGATCAAACGATTTCCTATTTTGGGCTTCAACCGAAAGACTTGCGTCGGCTGGTACATTCTTTGCCAATGCGAGCTATAGATCGTATCGTTCCGATTGGTACGGCACTTGACTTCAGCGCGGTCTGGGATGGAAATAATCTTCTACAATCTTTCAGCCGCGAAATTGATTTTAAATGACTGCTCCGCCCGTTCGAGCAATCGTGTCAGTACCTGAAAACCGAGACGAGACGTTCCGGAAACCCAACTCTAGTATTTGTTGAATGTCATTAATTCTGAATAAAGATTATCGATTGTCCATGGAAGCGGTTCGGATGATTTGTACTGGCGGATTTTCTTGGCCCGCGAGGCTATACGCGAAAGCTGACCCGGAACAAGCCGCGCATCGTATCGCAACAAGCAGAACCTTCCTTCTCTCCATAGTTTGATTCGCATGTGTCGGTAGTTCCTTGAGAATATTTCCGCGTTGCTGAGATAACAAATATTCAGCCATTGACCTTTTACGAATGATAATCGACGCATGGGCAGTGCAGTCGCTATGCCGTAGCAATGCTCGCCGGAATGTCGCTCTCTGATCAAAAAATGCTTACATTTCAATCCTTCGTGGTCCCGGAAGATCTTCTCTTCTTCAGCCGTCAAATACCTCTTGATTTCATTCGGATCGAAGCTAACCAACGGGCGCTTTCCGATCGCGAAAGCAGGAAGGGGAAGAACGGGTACGACCACTTGCTCCTGATCTAAGGACTTATATCCAAATTGCTCGCAAATCCTGATGGCACCGTCTGAGGGAGTCAGGTTAGTGATCAGCAGGCCCTTCATTTTCAGAATGGGCGCGAACAATCTCAGGGTCTGCATTTGATTTCGAAATTCCGGCTCGACAAACCAGCAGGTCGTATTGCAACAGGTCCAGGTTTTGCCGTGCATGCGGCGTTCGGAAAATATCGTTCCGAGAAAACCCACTATTTTCTCGTCATTGAAAATCGCATAACCGTAGGGCATTCCGGCAGGTTTCCAGGAATAGTTAAACAGGCCATCCCAATTATTGGGGTCGAAAATCTCGTCTCGGTTTGTCAAAAAGGCCCTGACAGCGTCCATCATGTCTCGGTGGACTTCTCTTATTTCCATTGTTCCGCTCACCGACCTCGCCGTTCCTTCGTTACGGGTAGACACACACTCACCGTACTTCCGCACGTCCCGCGGACGCTAACGATCAGAATTTTTGCATGGCTACACTTCAGTTTCCGCATTGGGCGAAGCAGCGGTCATTACACTTGGATTAAAAAACATTTAATGTCTCAGCCACGTCCAAAACCACCTCTCGAGGACTGAAGATATTTCGACAAGCTCAACGAACTGGTCTCTGGAAAATATCTTCCCATATTCATTGTGTTGTAACTATGGTCAGCGGCATGCGTGCTAGCCTTGCCATTTGGAATTTAGGGGACCATTGCGATGAGAAAGCCTCGCCGCAGTTTAAACGCTGCTACTCAGGAATCAGGCTACGCCCTTCTCGTGGTGATGTTCTTTTTGGCCATATTGGTCGTAAGTTTGTCCGCAGTGACACATGCCACCCTGACTGAGGCCCGACGCGAAAAAGAGGCAGAGATGATATGGCGCGGGCAACAGTACGCACGGGGCGTCCGCTTGTACTACAGCAAGATGAGGCGCTTTCCGACGTCGATAGACGATTTGACCAAGCCCAAAACAGGCATTCGCTTTATGCGCAAAGCCTATACGGATCCCATGAACCAGGTGGATGGCTCGTGGCGGCTGATTTATGTTGGCCCAAATGGGCAACTTATCGGTAGCCTCAATCAATACACCGTCGATTCGAGCGGCTATGGTACTGTTGGCGCCTCCGCCAGCATTGTTTCCGTCCCGGCAGGATCCACACCTTTCGGCCAAGCACCTGTGAACACGGCTAATTCGATGAATACTTCCTTATTTGGCTCGAATCAACTGGGGGGGCTCGGTCAGACGACTTCGCTGACCGCGAATGGTAACGCCAATGGGGTTGCTGGCAATTCTCCAACGAATGCTGCTGGCCAGGGGCAATTGAATGGCGGTTACATGGATTCCAGCAACACATTCGGCGGGAACATTATCGGGGTCGGCAGCAAGGTCGACAAGAATTCATTCATGGTCTATCAGAGAGCGAAAAATTACAGGCTGTTCGAATTCGTTTGGGATCCTTCAAGGGGCATTTCTACAATGGGGAATGCATCCGCTGGTATTGGAACGCCGATTCAAAACCTGAATGGCATCACTCCGGCAGGAACAAATAATGCGTCGGGCTTGCCCTTCACTCCCGGTAGTAATCCTATTCAGAATCCTGTCCAAGATCCATTAAATAACCAAATCCCGCCTCAAAATTAGAATCGCACAGAATCAGAGAATCCCTTTCGCCCACGTGGCGAGAGTGCGCCATCCCCGAACGCTCAACAGAAAAGCGTGCTGAAATTACTATGCCTCGCGAGAATTTTGCATGTATAGATCGCGTCCCAGCGTTCGCTCGCCGCTTCGCCTGACAACAGGACCTCGCGATGCGGTCCCACGACCAAACGTATTGGCCACGCCTGCCGGCCCTCGTTTTCTATGATTACCGATGGTGGGCTCTCAACGCGCAAAGTGAGGCACGCACGCTACCGAGGAGTCTTTCGATATCGGGTGCGAGCAACTAAGACCCGGTTGGTCCGGTCGTTCCTGTGCAACGACCTTTACTGTTGGTAAAACGTGAGCGCAGGGTCTAGCACGAAATTTTCGTCGATCACAAGAAACAGATTCGGCGAAACTGCGTAAATGATCGAGTTACCGTTGTTCAGCTCTCCCGTACCCGTCGGACTCAGAAAGTAGGAAGAGTTGGTAAGTGTTCTAAGGGTGAGAATAGGACCCGGAGCATTGTCATCCGTAAGCACATTCAAATTACCAGGAGAGATGACCCCAACCGCCCCTGTTCTGATATTACCGTTGACCGACGGGCTCTGTACGGTGCCAAACGCAAAAATCCCATTCAGCGATGCACTGGAAAATGGACCACCTGTTTGTGGCAGCAGTTCTCCGAAAGACACCAAGTTCGTCGTGCTCATGCAGAACCCCTGATTTAATCCATACAAATAACAGAGCGGTTGATTAATAATATCGCCGGTAATCTGAACCCGCCCGCTACCACTATCCACCGCGTAGGTTCCTGCCGAAGAACCATTGTTGTCATTTCCACCATCATTATAGTCAGAGGTGGAACTATAATTTCCAGGCGTAGACACATCAACCAAAGCCAGCTCTTCCTTGGAACCAACACCTAAGGAAGAAAGACCTCCTAGGTAGCGCACCATTTGGCCGTTCAACGACGCGGCGGAATATGGGCCGTTAGACTGCTGTACGATGCGCCCGGCAAATAACGGTTGGTATTGAGCGCCCGAACGGAGCACATAGATTTCTGTTGCCGATACTACGTAGGCGACCGCATTTATTGTAGTGTTTGTTGCGTCCTGCAAATTAAATGTCATTGTTCCGCGGCCGTTTGTTCCAATCGAGTAGCTGCCCGCGAATGGGATCGGCACAGCGGGATAATTCGGTGTGCCCTCCACGGGTATCCCGGTTTCGTCAACATTACCCGTCACGTTTGTGTCTATAGCCCCGGAATTCATGGTGCCTCCGGACGCCGTAAACGCACCGATCATCGCAAATCGCCCGTATTTGACAAGGTTCGACACCACGCCCAGCGCATAATTTCCATTGATTTGATTCGTCGCGAACGCCGTAGGATCTTGTTTCTTGAAGGTGCCCTGAACTCGCACTCCGGAATTGTCAAACGCAATCAAGTAGCCTTGGGTCACGTTCCCGGAATTATCCGTTACCGCGGACAGGCGATAGACAAAAGCTCCAGCGGAGGTCGACAGAGTGAGGCAGCCCCGACTGAAGGAATCCAAGGTAAAGTTGCTGGTTGTGGGGTCCACGGATGAGTACACTTCTGGGAAAACGTTGCCGCGGTCTTCTTGCCCTCCCGTAATTTTGCCTGTTCCATCAGCGGTAAAGGATCCCACGACCGCCGTTGGGCCCAATTGGTCAAATCCTTGCAGCAGGAATGCGTACTCTCCGTTCAGTGCTGCCTCCTGGCCCGCCGGCGCGCCACAAGTCCCGACCAGCGGAAAATTGACCGTTAGCGTTGCCTGGGTCTGTCCACTATTCATCACGGAATCGGTGGCCTGGAAGGTGATCGGAAAAGTGCCAGCCGCAGTGGGAGTCCCGGAAAGCACGCCATCGCTTGAGAGGTTCATGCCCGGAGGAAGTAACCCTGAACTGAGCGTCCATGTGTACGGACCGGTTCCGTTGCTCGCTTGCAAACTCGTCGCAGGGTAAGCTGTTCCAACCGTTGCCGTCGCCAAAGTGATGGGTTGAATAACAGGTAAAGCAGATCCGGTGATGCTAAACGTCACGGTATCGAGTGCAGTTCGGTCCTGCACGGAATAGGCCGTGAGGGTCACCGAGTTCGTGCTGGGAACCGTTGCCGGCGCGTTGTACAAAATTGTACTGGTAGTCGAACCAGTGTTCGTTGTCAGCGTCAGGGTCCCCGCCGCGGAAGTGGGAACAAGATACCACCCAATGCCGGCGGATCCACTGGACTGATTGACAATTGTCGCGGTGAATGTCGTCTGGGAACCGGCAGCTACCGTCGTCGGTTTTGGAGAAATCGTAACAGCCGCTTGGTTGCTGCTTCCGCCACCGCAGCCTTGTAACACTATACAGAAAAGCATGGTCGTGAGCAGAATCGTGCCAAGTCCCTTGGCCATATGGTCAGTCCTTTCAACGGTTACGTAAAAAGCCGAAACTTTGCACCTTTGTCGTTCCGGCTTTCATGGAGCGAATTTTGGGCCTTCTAGTCTTGAACGCACCTTTGTGGAGCGTCGCTTGTTGAGGCCGCAGGTGAGTTTCTAATAGCGGATAAATTTCTATCGTATGGACTTTGCAAAGAGTGTCAAGCAAAAATCCGGTAATCCTCTTTTCACACGAATTTTATTTGCGTTAGATGTGAAAGTAGGTTTGGACATCGGAATAATCCAGACGGGCGCGCGTGCGGAGTGCGAGGAGTTCGTCTGCGGCAGTCCCTGTTTAATCTGGAGAACTGTCCTGTCCACCATCTTTCTTTCCGAACCGATTTTTCTTCAAAGTTTTATACACGCGTAAAGCTTGCAAACAACTTAGCCTTGTATTCTTTCAGCTTATTTTACAGTTCGAAGAAAGGAGCGCATGAAGCGCCCATTCTCTGTCGCCCTTCTTGTACTAGTCTGCGCATTATCAACGAGCGCCCAATCCAATTTGGCCAGTCCCACAAACGTAACTGCCACTTCTACGGCCGGTAGCACCACCTACATCTACGGGGTCGTGGCCTCCAATGGAACTCTATATTCGATTTACTCTTTATCGAACACACTTACGACAGGAGGCGGGTTCGCCTATCTGAGCACCGCTCCAAACACCCTGACATGCACTGGCGTAACCGGCGCGACCATTTATATCTGGTATCGCCTTACTGGAACTACCGGACAATTGGGACGCTTTGCGACCTCATCTACTTGCGCGATGTCAGATATCGGCGCCCCGGGGGACGGCAGCGTTCCATGGTCGCTAACCAACGTCGGCATCAGCGCAGCCTCCTTACAAAATGCCATCTGGCTAGATGGATGCAATCTTGCTGCAGTAAATCCAAACTATCCATGTACCGGCGCTGGGTTGCAGCAGGCTGTCAATGACGCTCACGGGTTCGCCGGAGTGACGGGGGTCGTGATGGTGCCACAGACCGCCCAGATCCCAAGCAGCACTCTTGGGGGCATTTTTGGATTCGACACCACGATTACCATGCCTTCTGGTGTGTGCGTGATTGGCGCAGGCCCAAACGCTTCTTATTACGATTCGCAAAACGGCGCGGTCGCCTTCGACTTCCCTGCGGGGACAGTCAACTCCTGCCTCGTGAATATGGCGGTGGAATTGGACGAAACCGATACGAACGGCATTGCAATTCGTTTTGAAGGCTCCTCCTCCGGTCAAACGAGTAACAATAAAATCCTCAATTTTACCTGCTACAACAATCCTTCGTACGGCTTTCCCCAAGGAGAGACATGCATCGACTTCAATGCCTCCTATCCCGGAGGGGTCGGCACAGGAATCTGGAATAACCTATTCCAGAACATCACCATTCAGAACGTTACACATCCAATTGCATTCTCCGGTGGTTCCTGCGGTTCTCATGCCTGCGGTGATTTTGGCGATACTTTCGACAACGTCGTTGTCACCGGTGGCTGGGCCCCGGGCACGGCTGCTCTGGATGGCTATTTCTCCGGCGACACTCTCAACATCGCTTTACACGACTACAGTGCTAGTTCTCGCACCGGTCTTTCTTTGCGCTCACGTGGCAACCACGTCAAGGTTTTTTGCGATCTCCCTCAGTCCGACACCGCCTGCGTCACCGATGTGGGTGGGTACAATTTCATTGATATTCTTAATGCCAATGGCACTCCGCCGACCTCAGGTATTGGCATTACCGGCGACGTGATAACGGATACCGAATGGTTTAATCAGTACACGAGCTTTCAAACCCAGAGACTGACCCTGGGCAACCCCGTTATGGTAGAAGATCTACCTCTGCCGTCTTCCAATCCAGGCATGATCATGACAGTTCACGATTCAACGCCGATAGCCCACGAAGGACAAGCGTGTGTCGGTTCCTCTACGAGTATTGCCATTGCCATTTCCAATGGCACTACTTGGAAGTGCTTTTGAGTTAACTTCGGCGCTCGCGCAAAAGTAATCCACTTACGCTTTCTTAGCGTGACCCACCTGAAAAGCAGGCGATCTTACTCGTCTCCGGCCCTGAACTTGCCCTGCGGATATCGTGTAGCCTTAACACTCTGGCGCCCGAGGATGAATTTGGCTGGCCACGCGCGGATTGCCTGTCCACTTTTAGACAGTATTCACGAGTATCGCCTGATAGTTTGGAATCGACCAGGAGATGGGCGAACCAGCACTTCTCGTCAGCCAGTGAATCTGGTGAAAAAACAAGCTAGGGGAAAGCGGAATGGATAGTATATAATATTCAAGTAAGAGTGAAAAAGTCGTTACTCATCCTTATCTTACAGCAATAAAACCGCACGCCCTTCTCCGAGCACTGCCCAGCCCAGATTTTGGTTGAAAAGCTACAAAGTAGAAGTGTCTCCGGAGCTTTTCACGGTAGTTCGTAAGGGGGAGTTTCCTCCGCAAGTGAGCAGCTTCAAAGGAAAAAGAATGTCGACGCAGAAAATCATGCCGATTCAAGAAATAGTCACGCTGATCGAGCTCCAGCCCATAATGCTGGAGGAAAAGGTTGAAGTCATAGCACCAGTCGCGCCGCGCCCAGCGTTGCCAAATCGCATCGCCATCGTGGGCAATTACCTTCCCCGACGTTGCGGGATCGCGACCTTCACAACGGATTTGTGCGACGCTATTCATGCGGAATACGGTGCAACCGAATTGCTGGCGCTCCCGGTGAACGACACCGAAGAGGGCTACTCCTACCCTGACAGAGTGCGCTTCGAGCTTGCTGAAGACGATTTAAGCTCTTACCACCGCGCTGCGGACTTCCTGAATTTCAGCAACATCGATCTGGTCTGCCTGCAACACGAATATGGAATTTTTGGCGGGCGAGCTGGCGCGCATATTCTGGAGCTGCTACGGCGCTTGCAGATGCCATTCGTTACAACCCTGCACACCGTATTGCGCGAACCGAACCCGGACGAACGCATGGTGATGGAAGAAATTGCAACGCTCTCCGATCGCCTGATCGTAATGAGCCAAAACTCCGTTGATATTTTGCAGGAAGTGTTTCATGTACCCAGCGAGAAAATCGATCTGATTCCCCATGGCATCCCCGATTTGCCATTCACGGATCCAAGTTTTTACAAAGATGCGTTCGGAACGGAGGGAAAGGACGTTTTGCTCACCTTCGGGCTGCTTTCGCCGAATAAGGGCATCGAAAATGTAATCAAAGCCCTGCCGAAGATTCTGGCGCGCCACAGTAATGTCGTTTACATGGTCTCTGGAGTGACCCACCCGCACATCCTGCGACATGAAGGCGATAAGTACCGTACTTCCCTGCAGAATCTTGCTAAAGAACTCGGCGTGGAAGCCAATGTTATTTTTCGCAACCGATTTGTCAGCCCCGAGGAATTAGTCGAATTGATCGGAGCAGCCGACATATACATCACGCCGTACAAGTTTAAGAACCAGGTCGTATCGGGAACGTTGTCCTATGCCCTGAGCGCGGGGAAAGCCATTATTTCCACGCCATATTTGCATGCGATTGAGTTGCTGGATAACGAGCGTGGAGTGCTGGTCCCGTTCGATGATCCAGAAGCCATCGCGGAAAAGACTTTGCAGTTGCTGGATGACTCCACGGCAAGACACGCCATGCGTAAACGTGCTTATCTATATGCAAGGGATATGGTCTGGAGCCGTGTGGCGCAAAAATACATGCAGAGTTTCGAGCGAATCTACAACGAGCGACTGCGGAATCCACGCGCCACATTTTTTGCCCAGAATACCGAGAAAAGCCTCGACCGCCTGCCTGCTATAAAGCTCGATCACCTGCATCGCATGACCGACCGGACCGGTATCGTGGAGCACGCTGTATTCACTGTTCCCAATTACCCGGAGGGCTATACCACCGATGACAACGCACGCGCGCTGATTGTGACCATCTTGATGGAAGAGTTTGCCGCAAGCACCCGCCTTTCTTCCAATGATTTAGCCTCTCGTTACCTGGCGTTTCTCTGGCTTGCCTTTGATCCCGTCACCAAGCGTTTCCAGAATTCGCTCAGTTATGATCGGCAATGGCTCGAACCTGAAGGCTCCGAAGACAGCCACGGAAGGGCTTTGTGGGGGCTGGGTACGGTTCTCGGCAGGTCCAAGGTCGCCGGATGGCGAGGAGCGGCAGGGCGCATGTTTGAGTTGGCACTGCCTGCTGCGGTTGAATTCAGGAGCCCGCGTGCATGGGCTTTCACGCTGCTTGGTTTGCAGGAATATCTTGATTCATTCCCCGGTGATCGCGCTGCGTTGAACGCCTCGGACGTGCTCGCTAACCGGCTGTTGAATTCCTACCGCGCGCACCGGACTGAAGAGTGGAAGTGGTTTGAAAACGGCCTGTCCTATTCGAATGCGCGATTGCCGCAAGCTCTAATTCGCGCGGGGCTGCGCACCGGCAACGAAGAGATGGTCTCTTCCGGGCTGGAATCCCTGGACTGGGTGCTGGGCATCCAGCGTTGCGAAGTGAAAGGTCATTTTGTCCCCATCGGATCGGAAGGTTTCTACTCGAAGACAACAGAGAAAGCCCGGTTCGACCAGCAACCCGTGGAAGCTTGCGCTATTGTCTCCGCATGTCTGCAGGCTTATCGGGCAACCGGAAAGAGCCGTTGGCGCAAAGAAGCCTGGGCCGCTTTCAATTGGTTCCTCGGCGACAACGATCTGCAGATTGCTCTTTATGACCCCTCCACTGGTGGATGCCGAGATGGCCTGCACCCTGATAGGGCCAATGAAAATCAAGGTGCGGAGTCAACTCTCTCGTTTCTGATGGCTCTGCTGGAAATGCGCAAGTTGGAAGAAGCGGACGGCTCGGAAAAGAAGCCTTGAGTAAGCCTGCAGACGCGGTTTCGCTTTACGTCACTTTTTATAGATAAATTCAAACAAAGCAGTGAGGGACTTGATGAATTCCACGATGGTTCAGTACGAAACTCTTTTTCTCCGGCACCCGGACAATCCGATTTTGTCGGGAAAGGATTGGCCCTATTGCATGAACAGCGTTTTCAACGCTGGTGCCACGCTGTTGCCAGATGGCTCTACGCTGCTGCTTTGCCGGGTGGAAGATCGTCGCGGTCTTTCGCATTTATCTGCGGCTCGTTCGAAAAATGGGATCGATGGCTGGAAAATCGATGCGGAACCAACGCTCTCGCCCGATCCGCAACATCCCGAAGAGATATGGGGCATCGAAGATCCGCGCATTACCTACGTTCCTGAACTCAAGAAATTCGCGGTGACTTACACTTCCTATTCTCGCGGTGGCCCCGGAGTGTCATTGGCTCTTACGGAGGATTTTCGGAATTTCGAAAGACTCGGCGTGGTGATGACGCCCGATGACAAAGACGCGGCGCTATTGCCACACAGAATCAATGGTCTTTGGGCAATGATCCACAGACCCATGACACCGCTCGGTGCGCATGTATGGATTTCGTATTCTCCCGACTTGCGGCATTGGGGCGGTCATAAGCTAATGCTGGAAGCGCGGCGCGGGGCGTGGTGGGATGCCAACAAGATTGGTATGTCGCCACCACCAATTGAGACTCTCAGAGGCTGGTTGATGATTTACCACGGAGTGCGGCGTACGCCTTCCAGCTCAATCTACCGACTTGGTCTGGCCCTATTCGATCTTCAGGATCCTGAAAAATGCCTGATGCGGGGAGACTCCTGGATGTTCGCTCCTGAAGCCGATTACGAACGCCAAGGCGATGTGCAGGACGTGGTGTTTCCTTGTGGCTACACGATTGCCGCCGATGCCGACACAATCAATCTTTACTACGGTGCAGCCGATTCCAGCATTGCTTTGGCTCATGGCAGTATCCGCGGCATGCTCAATTGGCTCGACGCTAACAGCCATTCGGAACATACCAACGACCGGCGTCACAGCTGATTCTTAGCGTGGAATTTTCACCATGGCATACCAATTCGCGCCCAATTGAAGGAACCTATACTTCACTTCACATCGTTGAAGCTGCACGAGCACCCATTGAAAGCAAAAAAAGACCAAACTGCGAAGGTTTGGTCAGGTGCAGCGCCCTTCGCAGTTTGGCTTCCGACTTTAATTCAGCAGAGTACTCTGCTAAACCACAGTACAGAAGATGAATAGTTCGCCGACGACTCTGTTGGCTTCGGCGAACTGGAAAAACGGTCAATTGCTCGCGGCTTCGTGGGATTCATTTCGCGGCGAGCTTTTCTGCAGAGCATCGACGAGGTTGCGTCCGGAACTCGGAACGTGGGATACGTTACCCCTGACGATGTCTTTTGCCTTGATTGCGTGCCCATAAACATCCGCGCTTGCGTCGTCATCGGGCCGAAGCGTTGTGCCTTCCAGCGAAATCCCGGCAAATACCCCGCGTGAACGCGAGTAGCTCAATAGCTCGGCTCGCATCCACAGGTCGGTATCCGCCGTAGCATCACGCCCGAGTGGGCCCCCAGCAACAGAAGCGTCTCCGCCCAATTTCACTTTGCTACTGAGAATGGAATCCATCCCCCGGTCATTCATCACGAGCAGAATCAAATCAGTCGCTTCCCCGCCGATCTGAAAGCCAAAACTACCGCCTTCCAGGGCGTACATTGCGGGGGATCCCCAAGCTCCACGGAACTTATCGCCGGTCCGGCACACCATGGCGCCGCGGCCATATTCAGCACCTACTCCAAATGCTAGTTTTTTAACGGATGGAAATACGATCACGCACTTCGCCTTTTCCAGAAGATCGCGGGGAATATCATCCGGGATGTTCAACACTTCGCGCATGACCACTCCGGACTCTTCGAGTCGCTTTTGCTCCTTGTTCATTTTCTTGGCGTCGGCCGCACCCGTAAATAGTGTCAAGCAGACAGCCGCAACAATATATTTCTTCATAGCTGACCTCCCGGGTCAGATCCTCTACTACAAACATTTTCATTTCGTGATGCTTAAGTTGAAGTGCTTTCAACACAGCTGCGTGGAGAGAGGGTGATGCGTTGCCCGACTCTCAGGCGGGCATGCCAGCTATTAGGTAACTAAGAACTTTTCTTGCCACCAGCGACGAGGAGGACAATCCCCGCGGCCAATGCGATCCCGCCGAGTACCGGGGGAATCGAAATCCAATCATGCTTTTCTTCGGTCGCGTGAAGAGGGCCAATATCGAGGACCTTTTCACGATGCGTGTATGTAAATCCCTGATAGGCCAGGGCAAAGCCTCCCAATAGAATCAACAGAATCGCAACCCAAACAGTAGGCTTCATATTTGTCCGCTAGCGGCTATACCGCGCTTCTTCGGCCCTGGATCAGGTTAATAACAAAGATCGCCAGAGCCACGAGCAATAGAATGTGGATGAATCCGCCGAAAGTGTAAGAGGTGACCATGCCGAGTAACCAAAGAACGCACAAGATAACGAGAATTGTCCAAAGCATTGCAGTTCCAATCTCACAAGAAAACCGGGCGGGGAGCGCTTGTGACGCATCTGAAAAGATTTCTTATTGCTGGTTTCAGATGGCCCATGATAGCCAGTTTGAATAATTGTGTCTGTTCACTTGAGTACACCTTTTTGGTCGCAGGGGTTTTTCATTGAGCCGTACTGGTCGTTGTGGCAGCGGTCGGATTAGCCTGCTTTAACTGGTCAAGAGAGGTTAAGACGCTTTGCCAACGTGAAGGATCCTTCTTGGTCTCAAGGGGGAGAGAGAGGTCGGAATAGAAGGTCAGGATATTGTCGCGAAGTTCGGGAGAAGTCTGTGCGAAATGCCCCTGTGCCAACTGGCCCAGTAACTTTGCGTAAGTTTGATCAGCGAGAGTATATTCCGCTGCCAAGGTGGGCTTTCCGGTATCAAAATCGCGGTTCGGCAAATCCGGAGCGCCCGCGCGAGTCTCCTTCAGATACAGTCGGTATTGATCGACAGTCGTATTGATACTTTTGAAGTAGAGATCTTCCGTATGCGGAGTTGGATTATTGAAAGCCAACGCTTTAAACGGGCCAATCTTCGGCATGAAGCGCAAGACGCTGGCCCAAACTCTCACTCCGAACCCCGGCTTGGTGTAGTCCTTGCCCCAGTCCTTCTCATATTCCGATCGCGACAAACGGTAAAGAAATTCTTTCTTGGCAAAATCCGGTTTCTCTTTGACCATTTCTTCCTTGCGTGTTCGCAGCGCCACCTGGGTCATTTCCGGAATTACTCGGCTGATTGAGAATCGATACGTGCCGATGGCCAGATCTTCGTGCGGAAGCACTTCCTTCAACTCGATTCCATAAACCAAGGGAAAAGTTCGTTCCAACAGCGGCTTGGATACCTGAAAACCAATAAAATCGTGGTATTGCTGGGATGCGTAGCGATTCTTCGCCACTTGCACCATGTCAAAACCAAATTCCGTTTTCAGGTGAGCCGCGTGGTCCTCCGCATACGCGATAGTATTGCCGTACTTCGCTTGTAATTTCGGGTACTCAATAGCGACAGCTTGGTTTACAGCAGGGTGCCCATAAATATCCGAAGCGTAGTGCGCCATGGCCCCCAGGGCGAAGGCGTATTCGTTGGCATCCTGGCTTTGCAAAATCAACTCGCGAACGAAATCACCGCTGCGGACGTAGTGAACGAGGTCGCTGAACTCCGTGCTGCCAAAGGGATAGTAGCCCAGGTCCTGGATAACCGCGCCGCCGTAGGCGTAAGCGTGCGCCTCTTTGATCTGATCTTCTGTTAAGGCCGGGAATCTTTTCAGCAAGAGAGGACGCAGTTGGTCGGTCCACACTAAATCTACGATCTCCTCATGGGTAAGCACGGAATATGCCGCACAGCTATGGCTACAGAGAAGCACGACAACAAACAGGGTGACAAGGCGGTAGGACCAAATTTTGCGACAGGCAATATTTGTATCGCGTTTGGGCGATTCACTAACTCGGATTCTTAAGTTCAGAGACAAGTTTCTTGGCCTCTTTCACTCTTTCCTCGTAAAAGGCCGGGCCAATCGAGACTGGCTTTTCTTTCGCGTTCACATCCCTATTGCCTCCCGCTTTCGATAGGAAGAGCGACAAGGCCCGATAGGTTTTAATTTCCTTCTCCAAAAAGTACACTGCACGTTGCTTGCACTCTTCCATTGCTGACCTTCCATGCTACAAAGTTAGCTAGTCGCTACAAATACATGGATTCACCTAGATAGAGAATGTCGATTTCGGAGTAGCGTGAATCACCTTGAAGCGCGACCTAAATTCGCCCGAGAAGCACAAGAACGACGACGATCAGGAGAATGAGCCCTACACCACCTGACGGTACATAGCCCCAATCGCGGCTGTGAGACCATCGCGGAAACACTCCCAACAGCGCGAGAATCAAGATGACAATCAAAATTGTTCCAATCATGAATTGCTCCTCATTCAATGAATGCTTTGCGTTTCACCCGAAGGTATTCCCAGCGAGGCCTCACTTTATTTTGGGTGTGGTCTGCGCTGGGAACGCCCTGTCTACTTCTGCAACCAAGGCAATTCGCTAGATGACAACGGTAAGTTCGAATCGAACTCCGGGATAATACGGGTCATACATGTAATAGGCGCCGTCGACATAATCGATGTAGAACTGGTCCGTGTAATACCAGTCAGAGGGCCACGGCTGAACGTACCCGAACCAATAGCCGCCGTACTGGAAGCGGGAATATCCGCTGACCATAACAGGATTGCCCATGCGGAATTCGTGGCCGCGTCCGAAATTGGAACGGAAATGATCGTCGGGAATGCGCCCACTTCCTCTTGAGCTTAGGCGCAGCTCAGGCTGTGCATGTTGCGCAGCGGTTGCTTCTTGTGTGCGCTGCGGAGCGTGCGAAGAATTGGATTGCTGACCACCGGCAGAGTGCTGAGCCTGCTCAGAGGACTGCTTCCCAGAGTTAGCCTGCTTCTGTTGCTGTTGTGGCGCTTTTGCCTGTTGCTGTGTTTTCGGAGTTGGTTGCTTTTCGGTCTTGGCTTGCGGTTCTTGACTCTGCTGCTTCTCTGGCTGACTCTTTGTCGCTTGCTGTGTTTTCTGCGCCGGTTGCTTCTCAGTCTTGGCCTGAGGCTGTTTCTCAGATGGTGGTTTAGCTTCTGGCTTCGCCTGTTCTTTCGGGTGGGTTTGTTGTTGTGGCTTCGTTGCGGGTTCTTGTTTGGCTGGCTTTGCCTCAGTCTGTTTCTCGGGCTTGGCCTGTTCTTCCTGTTTTTGCGGTTTTTCTTGAGGCTCCTGCCGCGCATAGGCCGGAATAGTCATACCTAGCAGCAAAACGATTCCCATCGACTTCAAAGTTCCAATTGATTTCATCTTTATTCTCCAGTTCACCAACTACAGCGTTCGGAACTGGCCCCTTGGGGCACACGACGGGCCAGAGCCTATGATTTCTACCTTTGCCTGACTGATTGGCCTAATTGCTTTTCAACCGACGTGGATATGGGAGAGGGAATGAAACAGTCCAAATACATTCAGAAGCCATAACACTACGGCGATTACGACGACGGCATTCAAGATTGATTTGATACTGCCAGCCATCGGGATGAAGCTATTCACTAACCATAGCAGGACGCCCACAACAATCAGGGCAATTAGAATTTGCATTAGGGGCATGGTCGCTATTTCCTTTCATCCGCTGCCACCGCAGACTGCTGCCTCGACTCGGCAAGTTCTGACATGCTCGGTCTGGTGCGGCTAACGGGTTGTTCGAAATCCTCTGCGCTAGTGCCGTTTGTGGAGAGTAAGCGGAAGAGATGGGCTGCCCAACGAAACAGCCTCTTTACTGCAGTCACATTATTGGCGATGTTGGCGTCCCCGTCTGTTCATTTGTATACAGGTCTCCAGCTTTTCTACCAAACGGCAGCAGTGTCCTGGCCCCGGCCTTACGTATTGCACGTGTTCCTTTCTGCACAGAATGGCCGAGCCGTCTCCACTAAACTGCTCGCACAACGGATATTTTTTTGATCCGATCTTAGGAGAAGCCACATGACCCCTGCAAAAGCCGAAAAGTGCGCACACCCGATTTGTTCTTGCCTGGTAACAACAGGCCAGTACTGCAGTGTCGAGTGTTCAACGATGGAAAAAATGCCGGATATCGACTGCCATTGCGGCCACCCCGGATGCAAAGGTGACACGGACGACGCACCTGGTTCGCATTCCGCACATACATAAATGGGCCAACCTACCATTTGCGAATCTCGCGAACAGCCAGGTGAAATTGAAGAAACATACGGTCGGGCGCCGAAAATAATAATCGGGGCCCTCTCCGTTCGAGCTTAGCGTCGTGCTCTCATAACTTGGTGTTTCCCCCACCTTAGTACAGTTCCTCCGTTCCAACCCTAAGTTCCTCGTAACCTTTCAATCTTCCTTGACTCTCAAACATAGTAAAGAGTTTAGTGCTCCCCACTGGCCAGGGATCACAGTCTGTGCAGAGGAAGGGCTGCTCTCGTCGCAAAAAAAGTGGGTAACTATATTCGGTAGTTTGCGTATAACAAGGAAGGAACACACCGCATTATGAGCTCAACCGCACCAAGTACCACTCTCACCATCTTCAGCTGGATTTTGCGCATCGTTGCGGCTGTGATTCTCCTGCAAACTCTCTACTTCAAGTTCACTGCGGCGCCAGAGTCGGTCTACATTTTCACCAAAATTGGTGCCGAACCTTGGGGCCGCATTGTATCTGGCATTGTCGAATTGGTTGCTACGATTCTCCTTCTTACACCGCGATTTACCTGGCTTGGCTCGTTCCTGGCCTTGGGGGTGATGGCTGGTGCAATCATCAGTCATCTCACTATACTGGGCATTGAAGTTCAGGGAGATAAGGGCTTGTTATTTGGACTGGCAGTTACGGTATTCTTGGCTACGGGAATCAACTTATTCCTTCATCGCACCGACGTCCCCATCATCGGGAGGAGACTGGCATGAGAGTAGCATCGATGAATTTCTCCGTTTCCCCTGCGTTGACGAATGGCAATGCCGCGCAGGCACCCGATCTCGTTCTCGCGGCTCAGGAAGTGCTTCAACAAGGCCTGCGTCTACTCGACTCCTCAGCCGATAAATATTCCTTGGTTGCGCCCGCCCCATTTGATGCTTCAATCGGCCAACACTTCCGGCACGTGGTCGAACATTTTCAGTGCCTGCTGCAAGGAGCAGCGAGCGGTGAAGTCAACTACGATGCCCGCGAGCGCAATCACCACATTGAAACGGATGTGACTTATGCTGTTCAGACCACCGCGGATGTTATGCACAAACTTCAAACCTGGACCAAGAGCACTCTCGAGCAACCCTGTAGCACAGTGAGTTCGCTCGCTTACCACACCGATTCTCCGACACTTCTTTCATCCAATCTTGGGCGCGAACTGGCTTACTGCATTGGCCATGCGATTCACCATTTCGCAATCATTCGGCTGCTATGCGATCAAGTCGGCGTGGAAGTTCCTGCCGATTTCGGATATGCGCCATCGACCTTGAAATATAAGTCCAGCCTGACTGCGGATTGAACTTAGCCCGCTGCATTGAACCGATTCTTTCGAAACTAAATCATGTGCACCCTCAGCTTCATTCCCAAGCCGGATGGCTACTTATTGGCCATGAATCGTGACGAGTTGAAGAGTCGCGCTACGGCTGCTCCGCCATCCGTTCATCACTCCCATTCGGGTTCATTGATTTATCCGCAAGAGCCCAGCGGCGGAACATGGATTGCTGTCAACTCTCAGGGAAATTTGCTGGCAGTGATGAACGCGAATGCTCCGGCCGACGGCGTACTTCCTGCGAAAAGTACATCCCGTGGCAATCTTATTCCCACGTTGCTGCATAAACGAAGCTCGCTGCAGGTGGATCGGGCGATCAAATCTCTGGGCCTCGCCGGTATGCATCCCTTCCGGCTATTCGCCCTATTCCCCGGCACGCAAGAAATACTGCAGTGGGCCTGGGACGGCACGCGACTCAGTTCACGTCCGCAGGAATGGATACGCAATCACTGGTTTTCCTCCAGCCGTTCTGATTCTCGTGCTGAATTAGAGCGTGGCCGCGCCTGTGAAATGTCCTGGCATCAGGACACGCCCAATGCCCTTGAATGGCTCCGCTCTCTTCACTCTAGCCACATTCCTGATGCTGGCGCTTTTTCCATCTGCGTTCACCGAGAAGACGCCGCGACAGTCAGCTACACCGAAGTCGTTTGCGGCCCGCGCGAAGTTCGCATGTCTTATCTGGCGGGACATCCTTGCGCCGTTACGAGCACGCTCTCGACAATTGCCGTTCCTATCGGTTCCTGATTGCCTCTGGCAAATAGCTGATTTAGCTGGAAACTTTTCTTCTTCTCGCGAATCCCATGGAGTGGCATACTCTCGCCGAGGAACTTCAACGCATGCAGGGAAAAATTGTATTCATTAGTAGTGCTAAGGGCGGTCTTGGATCCGTCATTACGGAATCTTTTTTAACGCAAGGAGCCACCGTGATCGGGGCGTCCCGTGAGATCTCCGCGGCGGACTTTCCGCAAGCTAATTTCACTCCTTTGACTGTTGATTTGACAAATCCCAGCGAAGTTCGTTTGGCCATCGGGAAAGTGATTGCAGATCATGGCCGCCTCGACGTCCTGGTTCATGTGCTCGGCGGTTTTGCCGGGGGAGATCCGATCACGGCAACAACAGACAAAACCTGGGAGAAGATGCGAAAGCTCAATCTGGACTCCGCATTTTATGTCCTCCGCGAAGCGATTCCCCATCTTCGTAAGTCCAGCAACGGCCGCATTGTGGCCATCGGCAGCCTCGCGGCCGAAGAACCACACGCCAATCTGGGCGCTTACGTCATATTTAAAACAGCGCTCACTACCCTAATTCAAACTGTTGCGCTCGAAAATGCTGATGCTGGCGTCACAGCGAATGTCGTGTTGCCCGCCACGATGGATACCCCGGGCAATCGCGCGGCCATGCCGCAGGAAGACGTCTCCAAATGGGTTCAACCACAGGATGTGGCCAATCTCGTTTTGTGGCTTGCGGATGACAGCGCGCGTCACGTTACCGGCGCAGCCATTCCAATAGAAGGCGGCCATGCTTGAACCTGTCGTCACAGGTTTTGTCTACCTGTTTTACGCTTACGCTGTAATCGGGCTCTTGTTCGCTCTTGCTTTCGTCTTCCGAGGCGTGCAAAAGATCGACTCTCAGGCTGCGGGAACCAGTTTTTTCTTTCGATGCCTGATTTTCCCTGGCAGCGTGGCGTTTTGGCCGCTTCTCCTGCGTCGGTGGCTACACGGAAGCACTGAGCCTCTCGAAGAGCGGAATCCGCACCGATGATTCAACCCCTGCGTAAATGGCATCGTCGCATTTTCTTCGTGCTGCTTTTCTTGCTTCCCATTATTTTTGTGGCTGGGCTCGCTGCTCGCCATCATCCCGCGGCAAGCAGGCTTTCAACTCCATGACCCACCAGTACACTGCCATCGGATGGAACACTCAGAAGCGTTGGTACGATCTCGTCCTTTTCTCGGGCATTGTGCTCTACCTGGGCACATTCATCGCCCTCAGCTCTTTCCTCCACCCCACCGCCACTGCGGAAACATTAATCATTCGCGCGTGCGGTTCATGCGCTTTTCTGCTCTTGACTGTTGTTCTCTGCATTGGGCCGCTCAGCAGACTTGACCCTCGATTTCTCCCGCTGCTCTACAATCGAAGGCATTTCGGTGTGGCGACATTTCTGATCGCCTTGGTCCACGGTAGTTTTTCTTTGTTTCAATTTCATGCCCTTGGCGTTGAAAATCCACTGGTCAGTCTTTGGACCTCTAACCACAACTACTCCAGCATCGCTGACTTCCCTTTTCAACCGTTGGGTTTCCTGGCACTGATCATCTTGTTTTTTATGGCCGCGACCAGCCATGACTTCTGGCTACGCAACCTGACCCCGCCGGTCTGGAAAGCACTACACATGCTCGTCTATGGCGCTTATACGCTGCTGGTCGCGCATATCACCCTCGGCCTTTTACAGACCGAGAGAAGCCCATTGCTCGCTGCTTCGGTGGCCATCAGCTTCGCAACAGTTCTTTCCCTGCATCTCGCCGCGGCCCTTAAGGAACGAAAGATTGACGCGGCGGCGTCAGCTCAAAGCAACGACCACTTTGTCTTTGCTTGCCCGGTTGAATCAATTCCGGACAATTACGCAAAAATTATTTCTGTTCACGGTGAGCGCATAGCCATCTTCAAGTACCAGGGGAAAATCTCGGCCCTCTCAAACGTCTGCCGCCATCAAAACGGTCCTCTTGGTGAAGGCAAGATTATAGATGGCTGCGTCACTTGCCCCTGGCACGGCTACCAATATCTTCCAGAAACCGGCGCCTCTCCGCCGCCCTTTACTGAGAAAGTTTCTACTTTCCGGACCAAGATCGTTGACGGCAGAGTCTGGCTGGATCCCAATCCACTCGCGCCCGGAACCCGGTTGAACCTTCACGAATCGCGGTCTCCGCTTCCCGAGAGGCCCACTCATGAGCGAATTTTACGTTGGATACCTTCCGCAATCGCCACGTGACATTCGCCGCCGCGTACGCCTCCTCGTCATTGCTCTGCTTGTGTCAGCGCTTGCTGGAGCAATTCTCTTTGCGGCTTCGCAAAGGCATTTCTCCAACTCGACTTTTGAATTTGGAAATGTAAAAGAATTTCATGGCATTCTCCGCGAGCGTCCCTATCCAACTTTGACCGTGGCAGCGATTTCTGCGGTCGATCAACCGCAAACCTATTTGCTCGTCGCTCCCGGCAAACACGGCGCGGAATCATTACTGCAAAATTTTCTAGACCAATCCGTTCGTCTGAAAGGAACTCTGATCTTTCGCAAGGAAGGCCAGATGATCGAGGTTGTTCCTGGCTCCAGTGCGTCTGAAAACCAGGACAATTCTGCCTCTCCGTCGATCTCTGATTTAGGGGAACAATCCATTCAGGGCGAAATCGTGGACACGAAATGCTTTCTGGGAGTAATGAATCCTGGTGAAGGTAAGGTCCATCGCGATTGTGCCGCGCTCTGCCTGCGCGGCGGCATTCCACCGGCGCTCTATACCCGCGATTTTGATGGCTCACCAAGAATACTTCTGCTAACCGACGCCTCAGGCGCGCCTCTTTCCCAAACGGCGTATCTCCAGCGAGTTGGTCAGCCGGTGCGCATCAACGGCCGCGTATTCAAGTCCAGTGGTCTCTATTACATCCATACCAGCGCGGAAAATATCACGCCCCTGCCCTGAGTTCACTGCGGAAAATTACGTGATACCTTTTCCTCCCCAGCCCCTCTAATAGGTAGCACTTGACGAGGCTTTTCTATGAAACTGATTTACTCAATTGCCGCTTTCCTGTTGTTAGTGTTGGTCTTTGTTTTTGCAATTAGTTCAAAGAGCCAGGCTTCCAAGCTTGTGCGATCTGCAGCCGACTCCCCCGGCACAAACCGCCCCGTTGTCGTGGAGCTTTTCACATCGGAAGGCTGTTCTAGCTGTCCGCCAGCTGACCAACTCCTGAAGAAACTGAGTGAAGAACCCAAAGTTCACGGCGCTGAGATTATTGCCCTGGAAGAACACGTAGATTATTGGGATCGTTTGGGCTGGAAAGATCCCTATTCCAGCGCCGATTTTACTGAGCGACAGGAGGAATACTCCCACATCCTCGAGAATGGAAGCGTCTACACTCCGCAGATGGTCGTAGACGGCCAGAACGAGGTAATTGGAAGCCGCACGAGCGAGGCTCTAGCGGTCATTCAAAAAGCCGCCTCACAACCCAAGCTTGAAATTCAAATTTCAGCTGGCGCGAGCTCGGAAAACAACAAAGCCACATTTGAAATCAAAATCACAAAGATCGCAGCCCTTCCAGATACAAAGGACATTGATCTATGGGTCGCGATCACCGAGAAGGATTTATCTTCTGATGTTAAGGCGGGAGAAAATTCCGGCGAGCACCTGCAGCATGGCCCCGTGGTGCGCCGTATTCAGAAACTGGAGTCTTTCCGTGGTCCAGGCGACCACCAAGCTCACGCCGCCGTGAAATTGGATCCGTCCTGGCATCGCGAAAATCTGAACTTCGTGGTTTTCACCACTGACAAACACTCACACAAAATCACCGGCGCGGCGGCCAGTAAGATTTTGTAAGGGTCAGGATCCTAGCAACGCAACTCGCGCCAATTTGACGTTTCTTTAACCGGCCGACGCCATCTTAATTTTGTTCATTTCCACCATCGGCTGGCATTGCGGGCACCAATAGGAGATTCGTGCATTCTCGCCCTGTTTGCCCGCCTCGATTCTTCCTCCACATCGGTGACACACATGTTGGCGGTATACCCAAAGTCTCCCCTCTGGGCCCGTCCGTCCCGTGGTCCTTCGCAAAGTGTTGTACGCCACTGCCCCGTCGATCGCACCGGTTATCACATTCTCTAGCATCAGCTTTCGCGCCGTCGTCACCAGGCTAATCATTTCTTCTATCGTGAGTGTCTCCACACGGCGAAATGGGTTCACCCCACATAAAAAACAGACCTCTGACTTGTACACGTTTCCAATGCCGGCCAGAACCGCTTGATTCAACAATGCATCCCCAACTTCTGCGTTTACCTGCATTCGTAGATTTCGCAATATCGCGGCATCGTCAAACTCCGTTGCGAGCACCGAGGGACCCAATCGACGCAACTGCTCGTGCCGCCGCAAGGAATCTTCCGAATGAAACTCCGCGATCTGAACATTGAAAGCCACTGCCAACAACTTTTCTGTCTCAATCACAATCCGCTTGTGAATACTTCGCTTTTTCCAAGCCTCACCGGGCCGGTAAATGTGCCAACTTCCGCTCATTAGCATATGTGTCAGTAAAATAAGGTCGCCCGAGAAATGCATCAGCATCCACTTGCCCTGTGCCTCGACCTTCTCAACCTTGCGCCCCGCGACAGGAGAGTCAACATCCACACGCGCTAATTTCGGTAAAACTGTCTCGAACCGTTTGACCGTTTCACCCGCCAGAGCTTTGTGCAGCGCCCGCGCCGCGCGGAAAATTGTGTCGCCTTCAGGCATCTTAAGCCGTCTCCGTTTTATTCTGCACGGGCTCTGCGTCGTCATCGCTTGCCGCGGGATCACCCTCCATCGAGATCGCCGTTACTCGGCGCATCTGGAATCCCAGCACGGTGTTCACAAATCCCGCCTCTTCCAAGAATCGCGCCAGAAAGTGTTCTCGTGCGGGAACATCGTTAATCTCCCCGATGAGCAATCCAGTTCGCCGACCCTGTCGACGTATCGCCAATTCTGCTAACTTTTTCGCTAACTCCCGCGCTATTTGCGAGCGTTCCGGCTCTCCCTCGGGCAAAAAAACCTTAATCGCTGGATTCCTTCGCCGTAGAAAAGCTGTCAGAGCACCATTCACCAGAATGACTCCCGCTCCACTGACCCGCGACATGCCATGTGGAGTAATTTCAGTTGCGAGGACATCCGCGCGTGGCCACGGCAGCAAAGTTCCGTAGGGATTCGCGGGATCAGTCGCTGCCAGAAAAACAGCCTCGGGTGTTGATGGGTCTAATCGCAAGCTTCGCAAGATATCGACGGCGGCAGTCATCGCAAATTGCGCGGCGCCCAATCCGGCCACAAACATTCCACGCCTTACCCAGCCGCTTTCCTCCATCGTTTTCAGCGCGGGGTATACGCTCTGGTATCCTCGAGGAATATCTTCTGCAATCGCCGTCTCGCGCATCACCACACCGTGCCGGATCAACAACTGTTGCGCAACGTTCGCGCTCCACTGAGTAACACTCAACGGCTCCGCAATGCGTTGCCGAACCAGCGACCATCGCCCTTGAGCTGGTCCACCTCCAGAGATTCTGGAACGCAAGCGCCGCAAATATTCTGGCGAGCCTGGCGGCCCTTCGGCTCGCTCTGAACGGCTTACTTTAGATTCACTCGCATGCAGCAAATTTCTGAGGGGGTGAAATGTATCGTTCGTTACCCGCCCAGTCCACACCAATTCCCACAGCGCTTCCTGCGTCTCACGCGGAAATCCGCCGCCAATTCCTGCATGCACCTGGGCGAAGAAGGAAGCACCTTGCCGCTCCAAAAATTCCACAATCTTAGCTGCCCGATCCGAAAGTGGCGCGCTGCTATCGCGCAACTCTTCTGGTGGAAGCAGTTTTGCCAAAGATTCCGTCAAGTAGAGCGCCACGCGCCCGTCGCGCTCACCCATTTGTTCGACTCCAACCCAAACCACTTCTCCTGCCGCCATTAGCGTGTCCAAGTCACCTGCGGAATAGTGCGCGATCCGGGCGGGCAGGATATCCCGTTCAATTTCCGAGGCCAGCAGAGCGACTCCTTGCAGGCTCTCCACTACGTCGAGTAGGGCATCCAGCCCGCGCCGTTTCACCGTGACGCCCTGCCAGCGCGTCAAGAATCGCGCGAAGGTGTTTTGCTCCGCAGGCTCCACTTCGCGTCGCAATCTCGCCAGACTCTTTCGCCGGATCTGCTGCAGAACTTCCGGATCGCACCATTCGTGATGTGTGCCCTTCGGACGAAACTCTCCCTCTAACAATTGCCCACGCCCATGCAACGCGTGGAGTACGGTATCCACTGACGCTATCTGCACTCCATAGCGCGCGGCAACCTCTGCCGAAGTAAAAGGTCCGTGGGTGCGCGCATAGCGACGTACGAGTTCCTTCAGTGGCTCCTCGCTGCGTTGCAGGAAGACATCGGCCAAACCTGGTGGAAGCGGTGCACCCAACGCATCCCGGTATCGCGCAGCATATTCCACGGGGACGAAGCGGCTCTGCCCTGCAATCCGTAGCCGCACTGCCCGACGAGAATCCACCAATTCATCGACACCTGCCGCTATTTCGGGGCTGCTGCATCGCGCGGCAATTTCTTCTGCCGTCAAATCTCCCAGCTTCAGCAGCAAATCATGCACGCCGTCCAGCGTGACGCGCCTTGTACTGCTCCTCCAGCCCTTGCAGACGCGCCTCTACTTCATCCAGGGCCGAGGCATCGAGCAATTCACGCAGGTCACTATCACCCAGAATCTCCTGCAACTGTGACTGATCAATGGAGAGCGCTTGAGCCCGCCGCTCGGCCAATGGCGCATCACCTTCATAAATAAAATTAGCCACATAGGAAAACAACAATGAAGCGGCAAACGGCGATGGCCGTTCCGACTCTATTCGGGTGACGCGAATTTCTCCTCGCTGAATACTGGACAAAATTGCCGAAGCTGCCGGCAGGTCAAACACATCGCGTATGCACTCGCGGTAAGCCTCCAGCAAGATTGGAAAAGAGGAAAATCGAGCAGCCACCGCCAGCAAATCCGCAGCTCGCTTCCGTTGTTGCCACAATGGCGCACGCATGCCGGCCCGACGCTTCGGCAATAGCAAGGCCCTCCCTGCAGCTTCACGAAATTTCGCCGCAAACAAGGAAGTTGAGCCCAACTGTCGCAGTACTAAATCACGAAATTCTGCAGGAGGGGGAAGCAGCAACTCCGAGGGAACTGACTCATCGCTGTCCGGAATCCGTAACACGAATCCGTCATCGTTCCACATCGATTCCACGTCAAGGCCGCGTTCGCCTCGCAGTTTTGCGGTCACGGCCATGCACCACGGTGCGTGAACTCGGCTGCCAAACGGCGTCATTACACAAACCCGCCGGTCCCCCAGCTCATCGCGACAAATCTCGATCACCACATCTTCATCGCTGGGCACACGCTGGGTGGCAAGAGATTGCTCTTCCAGGTACCGTAGCAAGTTCTCCGCCGCATTCGCTTCCAGACTGTGCTGTTCCACTAATTGCGTAAACGCCACCGGCCGCGGCAAACGCAGCAACTCGCGCGTCATCTCTCCAATTTTCTTTCCGAACTCCGCGGGACGCCCCGGACCGTCGCCCTTCCAGAAGGGCATCTTCCCCGGCTCGCCCGGAGCAGGAGAGACAATCACCCGATCATGCAAAATTTCATCGATTCTCCAACTGGTCGCGCCGAGAACAATCGTTTCGCCTGCTCCTGCTCTCAAAGACCATCTCTTCGTCCAACTCGCCAACTCTTGCTCCCTTCGTCGACCCAGCCAGAAATACGCCGTACAATCCGCGATCGGGAATCGTCCCGCCATTGATAATCGCCACGCGCCGCGCGCTCTGGCGTCCGCTCAATTTATTTCCCACGCGGTCCCAGGTCACCCGCGGCCGCAACTCCGCAAACTCATCCGACGGATAGCGGCCAGAAAGCATGTCCAGGACGCCTTCGAACACAGTTCGCGTTAACTCCGCATACGGCGCCGCTGACCGTACCACGGCAAACAAGTCATCCACACTCCAATTTTCCAGCGCCACCATTGCTACGATCTGCTGCGCCAATACATCCAGCGGATTGCGCGGATAGTGCACCGATTCCACTAAACCGCCGTACATCGCCCGCGTTATCGCGGCACACGCCACCAAATCCGCCCGGTACTTAGGAAAAATCACAGCATTGCTCACCGCACCGACGTTATGACTGGCCCGTCCCACGCGTTGCATTCCGCTGGCTACTGACGGAGGCGACTCAATCTGCACGACGAGATCAATCGCGCCCATATCAATTCCCAATTCCAGCGACGAGGTCGCCACCAACCCACGAATCATGCCCATCTTTAGTCGATCTTCAATCTCTTTGCGCTGCGAAACGGCCACGCTGCCGTGATGCGCGCGAACTAGCGTTTCTCCCGCTAATTCATTGATGGCGCCACTGATGCGCTCTGCCAACCGCCGGTTGTTTACAAAAATTAACGTCGTCCGGTGCGCGCGAACCAATTCCAACAATTTGGGATGTATCGCGCTCCAGATCGAAGTGCGCACCGGGCCCTGCGAAGCCGGCCCACTCGGCACATCCTCAATCTTGTCCAGGTGAGACATATCTTCGACCGGCACTTCGACCCGCAAATCCAATCTCTTCGGTTCGCTAGCGTCCACAATCGTTACTGGGCGGTACAGGGGAGCTATCCCACTCGCAGCAAACTCGGCCAGCGCCTCTTCGCCAGCGATGCTGTTTTCAGTAGCATCTTTCTCTGGCGACTCATCTTTTTCTTCACTGCGGGCGGCGCCGCGCGTGACCTCTACTCCGCCCAGAAATTGCGCGACCTCTTCCAGTGGCCGCTGTGTGGCCGACAATCCGATTCGCTGCAGCCGCCGTCCCGCAAGTCGTTCCAATCGCTCGATGGAAAGGGCCAGATGAGAACCGCGCTTGGTCGGAACCAGCGCGTGAATTTCATCCACGATGATGGCTTCCACCGAACGCAAAGCTTCGCGCGCATTGGAAGTCAGCAGCAAATACAGAGATTCTGGAGTAGTAATCAGAATGTCCGCGGGATGGCGTGCAAATGCGGCTCGTTCTGCTTGCGGCGTGTCACCGGTGCGTATCGCAATGGATGGCTTGATGGAATTCCACGCCCATTCGCCGGGCTGCCTGAGCAATCCCCACCAGTGGCGATTGCAAGTTGCGCTCAACGTCAACCGCTAGAGCCTTGATTGGCGAAATATAGACAACGCGGCAACGCTCATTCTTTGGCGGAACGGCGGCAAACATAATTCGGTCGATGCACCAGAGAAACGCCGCCAGCGTTTTCCCGGTTCCAGTAGGCGCCAAAATTAATGTTGATTCGCCCCGCGCAATCGCGGGCCAACCCACTGCTTGCGGCCGCGTGGGCGCCGTAAAGACCGCTTCAAACCAATCCCGAACAGGGGCGTGGAAGAGCCTCAACGCGTCAGACAATCCGGGCACCTGTGTTTCCGATTCTCTCTCTCTAGTCGTGTTTTTCTTGCCTTCAGGCATAACCTATATTAGATGCGGTGACCGCATCCCTGTAAAACCCGGTTTCCGTCTGCACTTGGCACTCTACTCTCCTGTGATTTGCATCCCAACAAAATTAACGGCAGACTATCTCTCCCAAGGAATCAATCAATGGAACGCTCCTCAAACTCAAGTGTCACGGAACCACCGCTCAGCAGTGGTAATACCGGCAGCACGCAAGCCCCTGCGCGTTCCGGATGGATCGGCTGGTCTAGTTTTTTCTTTGCCGTAGTGCAGAGCGTTTGCAGCGCACTTGTGGCGGTGAGCGGCCTGCGACTGCTGATCGGAGCAGCCACTTTTGGCGCAGCAATCGGGTTGGTGAAAATCGCCGATAAACTCCACTTCAACGCCATTCGCATCCCCATGATGATCTTGGCGTTGGTAGGTGCGCTGTTTAATTTAGTGGCAATCTGGCAGGTGCGCCGGCTGCGCGACCGTTCGGCTTCTGCCTGGCGACAGAAGTCTCTCTCCAGTACAAAATTGAATTCCGAGCGCCTTCAACTGGCGCTTTCGATCCTCACACTTGTCCTGCTGGCAGTCGAATATTTCTTCCATATCAAACTTGAAACCGGCTGGCGACCGTCTTGATGCAAGTTCATGTCTTGGTTAAGTCTAGGTGTGATTTTCCTGCCTTGTTTTCAAAGCAGATTCCAGCTACCGCGCTGCCTCTTTCCCGATCACTTCCTTCAGTCGCTGGTGTAGTCTCTCGCTGAATCCTACAGGCAACTCAAACGTCCGGCCATCCGCCGTCAGCACCAGCACATTTCGAGTCGAATCCATCACTGCCGAGCAAACCTCACAGTTCTCCAGATGATTCTCCATCTCCGCCAGCACCGAGGGCTCCAACCGCTGATCGATATATTCCGAAATATATTCCCAGACATGTTTGCAATCCAACTTCATTGCAGCCACCTCCCGAAAAAGCCCTTCTTCGCTTTCACTTCAACCGTTTTCAAATACGGCACAAGCTTTTTCTGCATCATCATTCGTCCACGATGCAATCGAACCTTCACCAAGGTAATCGGAATACCCAGGGCTGCGGCTGTCTCCTCCTGATTCAGTTCTTCCAGATCACGCAGCACTACCACTTCCCTGTACATCTCCGGCAGTTCCTGGACCGCTGCTCTTACTTTCTCTCGCAATTCTTTTTTCTCCAACGCCACGGAAGGGATTTCCCGCCAATCCGTCAATGCCAGCGGGGTAAAGTCGCCTTCGTGCTCTTCTTTTTCCTCGTCCAGAGAATCCAGGGCCGCCACTTTGTTCTTTCGCAGACGCTTCTTGCCCTCATTCATGGCAATCGTAACCAGCCAGGTGCTGAATTTCGATTCGCCGCGGAAACCCTTCAAATTTCGGTACGCGCTGATCACCACTTCCTGCGCGCCATCTTCCGCTTCCGACTCATTTTTCACCATCGCAAAAACCGTTGAGTAGACCATCCGCTCGTAAGGGCGGATCAACTCGTGGAACAGGTCTTTCTCGCCCGCCAGGATGCGAGTAATCAGCACCTTCTCGCGAGCGATGATCTCTGCCGACGACGCCTGTTGCGACCCTGCCACGTTCCTCTAACCCTCCGGGCGTGCTTCCCCACAACATTAATACGAGTCACTTCCAGAACAAAGGTTACGCCTAAATGCCCCGTTTTTCCTTCCTCGGGATCCTCGACTTAAAGGTCGGTTTTTTAGCCCAAATGCTGTGATTCTCGCCTGAGCCGGTGTTTCGGCGGTACCTCGGGATGCCATAAAAGCTCTACTATAAAAAAGTAAGGTTTTGTCCTAAACTACTCGAACACTAAATTGGTCAGCCTTTTTCGAGGAGTATGATCATGGCAATTGCCACCATCAATCCCGCTACCGGCGAAGTTGTCAAAACCTTCACCGCCCTCACTGATTCTCAAGTGGACGAAAAGATCGCCTTCGCGGCCAGATCCTTCCTTTCCTACCGTCAGACGTCCCTCGAAGACCGCGCAAAATGGATGCATAAAACCGCGGATATCCTCGACGCCGAAAAAGAAGCTCTCGGACACCTCATGACTCTGGAAATGGGCAAAACTCTCCGCTCAGCGGTTGACGAAGCAGCCAAGTGTGCGGTCGGCTGCCGCTACTACGCGGATAACGCTGCTAAATTCATGGCTGACGAAGTTGTCGCCACCAACGCCACCAAAAGCTTTGTGCGTTACCAACCCGTTGGCGTCGTGCTTGCCATCATGCCCTGGAACTATCCTCTTTGGCAGGCGTTCCGCTTCATCGCTCCCGCGCTGATGGCCGGAAACGTCGGCCTGCTGAAACACGCTTCAAACGTGCCCCAGAGCGCGCTGATCATCGAAGACATTTTGCTCCGGGCTGGTTTTCCCAGCGGCACTTTCCAGACTCTCTTGATCGGAGCGTCGCAAGTCGATCGCATCCTGAATGATCCCCGCGTCGCTGCGGCCACGCTCACCGGCAGCGAACAAGCCGGGGTACAAGTCGGCATCTCCGCCGCCAAACGCATCAAAAAAGTTGTTCTCGAACTCGGTGGCAGCGATCCGTTTCTCGTCATGCCCAGCGCCAACATTGCGGAAGCGATTGCCACCGCCGTCAAAGCGCGCACCATTAACAACGGACAATCCTGCATCGCCGCCAAGCGCTTCATTGTCCATGAACAGATCGCTGACCGGTTTGAAAAGGAATTTGTCGCACGCATGAAAGCTCTGAAAGTCGGCGACCCGTTCGATGAAAAAACGGAAGTGGGTCCCCTGGCCACACCCGATGCCGTAAAGGACCTCGACGCGGATGTGCAGAAGTCCATTCAAGCAGGCGCGAAATTACTTACCGGCGGCAAATCTATTGCCGGTAAAGGCAATTTCTACGAACCCACGGTCCTGACCAACGTCCCGAAAGATTCCCCCGCGTATTGCGAGGAATTCTTCGGCCCTGTTGCCAGTATTTTCCGCGTAAAAAACATTGATGAGGCAATTGCGATTGCAAATGACAGCCGCTTCGGGCTAGGTTCCAGCGCCTGGACAAATGATCCAGCCGAGCGCGACCGTTTCATCAACGAACTCGAGGCGGGCCTGGTATTCATCAACCAAATGGTCGCTTCAGACCCGCGCCTCCCTTTCGGAGGCGTAAAAGCCTCGGGTCACGGACGCGAACTCGGCCCATTCGGGCTGCACGAATTCACAAACATAAAAACGGTTTACTTCCGCGATCTTCCCAAATAGATTCCTGCGACGGCTGGGAATAAATCACTTCTTTCGCTCGACCTCGATCCCATCGCGAGTTCCTCTGGGCTACACGCGAGCGCTTCCCTGTGTTGTTGTATACTCCCCAGACTTCGAATTTTTGCTGAATCCGCGTTGGAGAAGCTGCATGCAGAGATGGTTTGGGCGTTTCGGATTGCTTTCAAGTTTGGGGCTGGCTTGCTTTGCGATTTTTCCCAGCTTTCTGAGTGCCGCTCCTCCTCAGAACTCTCCTCAATTCGACCAGAAACTTTTCCAGGGGCTGCATTGGCGCTCCATCGGGCCATTTCGCGCCGGCCGCGTCCTGGCAGTCACGGGAGTGCGTGGAGAACCCGACGTCTACTACTCTGGCGCCGTAGGCGGAGGCGTCTGGAAAACCGATGATGCCGGCCGCACCTGGAATCCAATTTTCGATTCGCAGCCCGTCGCTTCCATCGGCGCAATTGCCGTTGCACCCTCTGATCCAAACGTAATTTACGTGGGTTCCGGTGAAGCCGACATGCGCTCTTCCATTTCCACTGGAAACGGAATGTATAAATCGAACGATGCTGGGAAAACCTGGACTCGCATCGGACTGCAAGACTCGCGGCACATCGGGCGGATACTGGTCGATCCCCACGATGCCAATCGTGTATTCGTCGCCGCGCTGGGGCACGCCTATGGCCCCAACCAGGAGCGCGGCGTCTTCCGTTCCATCGACGGCGGCAAAAGCTGGCAGCGCATTTTGTTCAAAGACGAAAACACCGGAGCCATTGACCTGGCCTTCGAGCCTGGCAACAGTCAATCCATTTACGCCGCACTCTGGCAAACGCGCCGGCCGCCATGGAGCATCTACGCCTCATCGAACGGCCCGGGCAGCGGTGTGTATCGCTCCACCGACGGCGGCGATCATTGGCAGCAGGTCACGGGACGCGGGTTGCCCGCCGAGGGACTCGGCCGCATCGGCATCGCCTTTGCGCCCAGCAATCCTCAACGAATTTATCTATTGATGGAAGCCAAAGAGGCTGGGCTGTACCGCTCCGACGATCATGGCGAAAATTGGAAGCGTGTCTCGACCGACAGCCGCATCTCTCAACGCAGTTGGTATTTCGGAGAAATCAGTGTCGATCCTAAAGATCCCGACACGGTGTATGTGCCAAACGTTGCAACATATAAGTCACACGACGGAGGCGTAACTTTTGACGCGTGGAAAGGTGCTCCAGGCGGCGACGATTATCATGAACTGTGGATTGATCCCGACAATCCTCGGCGGATGATTCTTAGCTGCGATCAAGGCGCCATCGTCACTCGAAATTCCGGCCAGACTTGGAGCTCCTGGCTCAATCAACCGACTGGGCAGTTTTATCACGTAGCCACGGACGATCAGTTTCCGTATTGGGTTTATGGCGCGCAACAAGACAGCGGTTCCGCGGCAACGGCAAGCAGGAGCAAATACAGCTCCTTGAATCTGCATGATTGGCGGCCCGTCGAAGCTGGTGACGAGAACGGGTACATCGCTCCCGACCCACTGAATCCATCCGTGATTTACGGCGGTTTCGTTACCCGTCAGGATTTGCGCAACGAAGAAATTCAGCAGATGCCGCCGACGCTTGCACATTCCGGCAGCTTTCGCCGCACTTGGACCCTGCCACTGGTTTTTTCTCCCACCGATCCGCACGTCCTGTATTTCGGATCTCAAGTGCTCTTCCGCACGGCCGATGGGGGCAACTCGTGGCAAATTATCAGTCCGGACCTTACGCGCGAAGATCCCGGCGTCCCGGCCAATCTGGATCCTGCCACGGCGGCCGACGCACCGGCGTCGAAGCGCCGCGGAGTCATCTATACCATTGCGCCTTCCTACATCCAGGCCGGAGAAATCTGGGCGGGTACCGATGACGGTCGGATTCATGTAACACGCGACGAAGGGAAAACCTGGACCGAGGTCACTCCTCCGGAAATTACTTCGTGGAGCAAAGTCACTCACATCGAAGCTTCGCACTTTGATGCGGGCACGGCCTATGCCGCGGTGGACCGCCATCGCCTCGAAGATCTGAATCCCTATTTGTACCGCACTCGTGATTTTGGAAAATCCTGGAAGCTCGTTTCGCTGGGAATCCCAGAAGGCAGTTGGTTGAATTGCATTCGCGAAGATCCCTTTCGTAAGAATTTGCTCTACGCCTGCACGGAGACGGGCGTATACGTCTCCTTCAACGATGGAGAAAGCTGGCAGCCTCTGCAGTTGAATTTGCCGACGACTTCGGTGCGTGACCTCGTGATTCACGGCGACGATCTGGTCATAGCCACATTTGGCCGGGCGTTCTGGATTCTTGACAATGTCACTCCGCTGCGGCAGCTCGATTCACAAATCGCGGCGAGCGATGCGTGGCTCTATACTCCCGCCACGACCTATCGCCTTCGTCCCGGCTATGATCAAAGCACTCCTGTCCACGCTGACGAACCTATGGCCGACAATCCTCTAGATGGCGCGGTTCTCGATTATTACTTGAAGGAAAAATCCACCACGCCGATCACGCTGGAAATTTTCGATGACCACGCAAAATTAGTGCGGCGCTTCGCCAGCGACGACGTTCTGTACAAGACCAGACCCGATTCTCTCGCGTTCACCATGAATTGGGTTCACGACCCCCAGCCTCTTCTCAACGAGCCAGGCATGCATCGATTTCTTTGGGACCTGCATGCCCCGCTTCCCAGTGGCGTGGAAAGGTCGGAATTCATGAGTGCGGGTCCATGGGTGTTCCCCGGCAATTATTCCGTCAAGTTGACTGCCAACGGGAAGACCCTTACTCAACTACTGGTCGTGAAACCCGATCCGCGATCCAACGCAACGGTCGAAGCGCTCCGACTCCAGTTCGTTCTTGGCTCGCAATTGATGCAACAACTTTCTGAAGTCTCGATTGCGAAGCAACAATCCACAGAGCTGCAAAAGCAAATTGAAGAGCGTAAGAAAGATGCGGCGGGCAAACCTGAAATTCTGACAACTCTTGATCAGTTGGAACAAAAGGCAAAAGGTCCCAACTCCAGCAGTTACTACGGCTATTTCATGCTCTTCGGATTATCTCTACCGGAAGCGGGGCACGAGTCTTTTGCGCACATCGAAGATGCGTTGACCGGCTTATACGTTGTAGTGCAAAGCGCCGACGTGGCTCCCAGCTCTGATGTCACTGTTGCCGCGCAAAAATGGCAGGCAACCGCCCAGGAAGTGCTCGCCGCTTGGAAGAATATTCTTGAGCACGATGTAGCTAAGACAAATGCGGAGCTACAAAAAGCCAATCTGCAGCCCTTAGCAATCAAATAGAGGAGAGGGCTTCGAACCAGTTCCCTTTGATGGTGTCCTTATGGTTTCAAGGACGCCAGATAGGCGGCAATCGCCACCATATCGTCCAGACTCAGCTTTGCAACCACGGGTTTCATCAACTGAGACGCCGCCCCCGCTCGCGTTCCGTTCTGCATGTCATATAGTTGCCGTACCACATAACTGGGCGACCGCCCTGCAATGGTCGGCACATTCGCCAATCCTCTTAACTCCGCCCCGTGGCATTTTCCGCAAGCTACCGTCTTCTCGCCGCCTCCGGTTGTAACCAGAGCCTCCCCACGTTTGACGCTTCCAACCGGTACGTATGCCACGAATCCCACCGCATCGTTCCGCATTTCAATCTGTTCCAGATTTTCCGGCGTCTCGATAATCCGTTGTCCGATCGCTTCTGTCTCAGCACCTTCTACGGGCACCAGCATCCATCCCGCCACCTTGGTCTTCGGCACTGTGTCTGTTTCCACCACACGTATCCACGGCTTCAGCTTCAGTCCAGAAAAGTAGATGGCAGCGTCGTGGATCTCTTTTTCGTTGGCCTTGGTTTCATTAGAAATCATGGTTGCCACTGGCAGGTCTTTCGGATCTGAACTTTTCCGCAGGCCGCTTTTGAAATCCGCCATCTGCTGCACGATATATTCTGCAGGAAGTCCAGCCAGACTTGAATTCTCGGGTCGCCCCTGTCCATTCGGCAAATGGCAGTAGCCGCATGCAAAAACGTCTGGCTTTCGTCCTTTCGCTACAATCTCCGGCATCGGAGGATGCCCGTCCGGGTGCCAATCTGGCGGTCCGAAGAAATCATTTATCTGTGCGTGGGTAAATGCTGCGGTAGTTCCTGAAACGTGACGCAGGGATTCATCCACGTGGTTCAGGGGCGAGTCGCCGGCCTTGGCGGGTGGGTTGATTGCGTAGGCCCAATACGGAGGTGGCGACTGCGAAGCAATCGTGCTTGTTCCGGCATTCTGACTCCAGCCAATCCTCGCTGGGCTTAGCACGCAAAATCCACCCAGCGCAGTTATTAGCACGAACCATTTGAATTTATTCCCCACGCCAGTCCTCCCGGCTTGTCGAACCATGGCTAACCTAGCACATAATGGGTCGCGCATTTGCACCCGAAAAATGCCGGATTCGTCAGAGATCGCAATTGCAACTTTATGGCGCAGATGTGAGCATGACAGATCTCGAAGATCCTGTAACAATTCTGTAACTTGACATTAAACTCGGCTCCGTATATCAACGGTTAGATTCTCAGCCGTCTCCGTCTCTCTAGCAATCGATCTGGGTTCGCGTCGGATCATCCGTCGGATGGCTTAGCATGTTGATTTCCTTTTCCTTCGGGGAGGGCTAATGGTAACCCATAGTGCGGCCGTCGCAGAGGCGCAATCCGATTACAGCATCTGGCGCGTTATTCTTGCCTCCGCCGTCGGCACGATGATCGAGTGGTATGACTTCTATATATTTGGCAGCTTGGCCGTTTATCTCTCGCCAAAATTTTATCCCGCGGGCAACAACACCCTTGCACTCATCGCTTATCTCTCCACATTCGCTGTGGGATTCGTTGTACGCCCCTTTGGAGCTCTATTTTTCGGCCGCATAGGCGATATTGTCGGCCGGAAATACGCCTTCATCGTGACCCTGACCATCATGGGCGGCGCCACTGCCCTCATCGGGCTCCTCCCTACTTACCAGACCGCCGGGTGGTTCGCTCCCGTTGCGTTGCTCCTGATCCGCGTTCTACAAGGCCTTGCCCTTGGGGGAGAATATGGAGGTGCTGCAGTTTATGTAGCGGAACATGTCCCGGACGGAAAACGAGGCTTCTACACCAGCTTCATACAGATCACCGCCTCGCTCGGTTTCTTTATTTCGATTCTGGTCGTGCTCGGCACGCAAGCATCCATGAGTAAAGAGCAGCTCGCCGATTGGGGCTGGCGCATTCCGTTTCTGCTCTCCATCGTACTCGTCACCATTTCGCTTTATATACGCTTGAAGATGAAAGAGTCGCCAATTTTTGCCCATATCAAGAGCATCGGCCAAACTTCCGCCAGCCCGCTGATCGAAGCATTTACGAAATGGGATAACTTGAAACGCTTCTTCATTTCGCTATTGGGTGCAACGGCAGGGCAAGGAGTGATCTGGTACACCGGCCAGTTCTATGCGCTGTTCTATCTTCAGACAGTTCTGAAGATCAATGTGCGCACAGGATACATCATCGTCGCGATCGCTCTGCTCCTTGCCATGCCATTCTTTACGGTCTTTGGCGCACTATCGGACAAGGTCGGTCGAAAGTGGGTCATGATGGCTGCCTGCTTAATAGCCATCGTCACTTACGTCCCGATTTATCATTCCATGCAGGCCGCCGCAGGAAATAACGTCAACGGACTGAAATCCACGCAGAACAAAGTTACTGGGGCGTACAATCTCACTCCGCTAACGACGGATCCCGCTACGGGGCAACAGGTTCCGGCGCCTGAGGCTCCGAATCCAAACATTCCCAAGCTGGTGTTCCTGGTTTTTCTACAGGTCATTTACGTTTGCATGATTTACGGTCCGATCGCGGCTTATCTCGTGGAAGCCTTCCCCGCGAAAATTCGCTATACGGCGCTCTCGTTGCCTTATCACATCGGGAATGGTGTATTTGGTGGGTTGCTGCCGCTGATTGGACTGATCGTGTGCGCGAAGACCGGCAATATCTATGCTGGTCTTTATTACCCGATCGCCGTCGCGGCCATCACGCTGATTTTCGGTACCATTTTCCTGAAGGAAACGCATGGCACACTTATCTGGGCAGAGTACGAGGGTGCCATCAAGTCGAAGTACTAGGGTTACGACACGTCGAATTGACGGCTGACTTCGTCTGGGTGCATCATTCTGACTCGGGATCGCGAGGTCCGTTGCATCGTGGATTTCGCCGTTTGGCTTTTCGCAGGCAATTTAGTTTGTAGATTGTCAGATTAGCAACGCGCCGCTCCGCGCGTTTTAGAACAACTGGTGCGGCATACCCGCGCTCTGCTTTCATTCATAAATCGTTGAGGGAGTGGTTCCAGTGCCGACAACTCAAGAAAAAAAGCCCGCTGGCAAGAAATCAAAGTCAAAGAAGTTGGGTCTCACCGAGGCCCAAATCGCCGTGCACTGGAAGGAAGAAGAGTACATTCGGCCGCCGGCCCGTTTTATTGCGCAAGCGAACCTCAACGACCCTCGCATTACCGACCGCTTCAGCGAAGAACATTTCCCGGAATGCTTTCGCGAGTACGCGGAACTTCTCCACTGGGATCAGTATTGGCACACCACCCTTGACACCAATCATCCGCCATTCTGGAAATGGTTTGTCGGCGGCAAGCTAAACGCCTGTTACAACTGTGTCGATCGCCATCTGGCCAAATACAAAAATAAAGCCGCGCTCATTTTCGTACCCGAACCCGAAGATGAAGCGCACGTCGATCATCACCTATCAGGAGCTGTATCGCCGCGTGAATGAAGTCGCGGCCATGCTGAGGGATTTTGCCGGCCTGCAAAAGGGCGATCGCGTAACCATTCACATGCCCATGATTCCGGAGTTGCCCATTACGATGCTCGCTTGCGCGCGGCTCGGAGTCATCCATTCCGTTGTTTTTGGCGGATTTTCTGGAGAAGCTTGCGGACTGCGCGCCGCTGATTCCGGCAGCCGCGTCCTCATCTATGCTGACGGCTATCACCGTAACGGCCGCTGGGTGGACCACAAAGCCAATGCTGACCTGGCAGTTGCCACTGCACAAAAAGAGGGGCAGCACATCGATAAGGTGCTGGTGTGGAAGCGCTATCCTCATCGATTTACTTCGGATTCTCCGATGATTATGGAGCGAGATTATTTTATCGATGACATCATCAAGGATTATCGCAACCGCGTCGTTGAACCGGTTTCCATGGAAGCCGAAGATCCACTTTTCCTAATGTATACGAGCGGCACAACTGGAAAGCCCAAGGGTTGCCAACATCGGACGGGCGGCTATCTCGCCTACGTCACCGGGACTGCGAAGTATTACCAGGACATACATCCCGAAGACGTTTACTGGTGCATGGCGGACATTGGCTGGATCACTGGCCACTCCTACATTGTCTATGGGCCGTTAGCACTTGCAGCTACCAGTGTGCTCTACGAAGGCGTCCCACAATTCCCCGATGCTGGCCGGCCCTGGCGCATTGCCGAACGGCTCGACGTCAACATCTTCCACACGTCGCCGACGGCAATTCGTATGCTGCGTAAAGCCGGTGCAGACGAACCAAAGAAGCACAACTACCGCTTTAAACATATGACCACTGTTGGTGAGCCGATCGAGCCCGAAGTATGGCGTTGGTATCACGAAGTAGTCGGCAAGGGCGAGGCAGTCATCGTGGACACCTGGTGGCAAACCGAAACCGGAGGATTCCTGATCACCACCAAGCCTGCGCTAGACGCCATGAAGCCTGGCAGCGCGGGCCCTTCGTGCCTCGGCATCTATCCAGTCATTCGCGATGAAGAGGGCAACGAGGTTCTTGAGGCTTCACACAACGCCGGTAATCTTTGCATTCGCAATCCCTGGCCCGGAATCATGCAGACGATCTGGGGTGATCCGCAGCGCTTCGTCAGCAACTACTACAAGAAGTACAACAAGAACCCGCACAGTAAGGATTGGCGTGACTGGCCGTATTATGCTGCCGACGGCGCGGTGCTTCCACATGACCGCTATTACCGCATTCTTGGCCGCGTGGATGATGTGATCAACGTTGCGGGCCATCGGTTGGGTACCAAGGAACTCGAGTCGGCTTGCCTGACGGTTCACGAAATTGCCGAGGCGGCCGTTGTGCCGGTAGTGGACGACGTAAAGGGGCGCGTGCCGGAAATCTACGTTTCACTGAAGCCCGGTGTGCTGCCCAAACGCTTGATCATCGACAAGATCACCGCCACCATCGAGACGATGATCGGCAAAATTGCCCGGCCGAAGCGCATTCACATCGTTCCGGACATGCCGAAGACACGTTCCGGCAAAATCATGCGACGCGTGCTTGCGGCGATTTCCAACCGCATGGATACCGGCGATATAACCACGCTGGCTAATCCAGACATCGTTGAACAAGTTCGCCAAATCGTCCAAGGCCGCGAACGTGGTCCGCTGAACGAAGGGCCGGAAGACATCAAACGATTCGGCGAAGAGCGCTAGTATCGAGCCGATTTGCTCAGCATGAGGCGATAACGATTGCGACCGCTGGCTGAGTGAATAGCGTGCTAACATCCGTCACATATTTCGATGTCAGGACTGTGCCGTTCCCACTTTGAATGCCGATTCAACCGACAGGAGAGCAGAGCGCCGATGAGCACCGAAAATTCAGTGAAACCGAGTGTTAAGCAAAAAGTGGTCCATGAGTTTCGAGAGATTGCCATTATCTTCATATACCTGGCCTTTTTCTTTTGCGCTCTGGCGACCTACAGCATGTTGCTGCTCGGCCGCTATCATATTTCCTATTACAACTACGGAGCGGCACTGCTCAACGCATTGATAATCACCAAGGTGATTCTCATCGGCGAAGCACTTCACTACGGGACTAAGTATGAATCGCGGCCGATATTTTATTCGGCAATCTACAAAGCCTTTTTGTTTGGCTTACTGGTCTTCGCTTTTCATATCGTGGAAGAATTGGTGAAGCGGCTGATTCACGGTCAAGGCATCGTGGGAGCGTTTCAGGATATCCGACTGGATGATGTTATTGCTCGGAGCGTGATCATCTTCTGTGCGTTTATTCCGCTATTTGCGTTTCGAGAACTAGGCCGAGTGCTGGGTCCGGAAAAATTGCGGTCGTTGGCGTTTCACGAAGGCCCAGCGGTCTTTTCGGATCAAGCGAGTAAAGACTGAAACGCAGATGTCCAGATAGCATCAGGCTTTCGCCAATACTGTTAACCAACCCTCCAGAACTGTTTGATCTTTCGGCTGTACATCGACGAAGGCGACTCCTGCTCCCATGTTCGGCTGGGAATAGATGACTTTACCTTTGCTCTGAAAAACGATGTTCTCTTCGGTCCAGATTCTCAATCGAATGGGCGTGTCGGTGGGAAATGGGTTCATCATGTCCAGGTAGCAGCCATACAAACTCAGCTCGCTGACACGCGAGGCAACTCTAACTTCTGATTTTTCCTCGATTAATTCCGCGGAAGCAAAAAACATATACCTGGGCGTGCGACGTTTCTCTAGTGGCATGAAGCCTCCCCGGCTGAGCAGTGAATGGCCGTGGAACCCGAGCGAGTAGAAGATAACACGGGGAGAGCGCTGGCGAGCTGTACCTGTGCCAAGTGAGCAACAGGAATGCGAGAAGTAAAAAAGCGGAGGAATGAGAGAAGAAACCGGAGGTACCCCCACCCCCCGGGGTATGCGTAAGTGTTGAGTCTAAAGGCCCTTACGGGCGCATCGCCTGTAAGTGTGGAAATGATTGGACTTAGGAGTGTGCGCCTTCGCCGCTCGAAGTTAACCGTAATCAGGGTACCACCCCCCCTCCTGAATGCGGAAGTATATGAAAGTGCAAGGATTAACGATGGAGTCGCGCAAGTGGCGGAAATAAAGAAGTTAAAGAAAGAGATGCCGATGCGTTTGTGTCGACGGAATAACGGGCATGAGGACAACGGACGGCTCCCTGAAGATCTGAGAGAATGATAACTAAAAAGGAATAGTAATTCAAGGGTACAGAGGGACAGGTTTTAGAACTGGCCGCGGGATTCAGTACTTGTCGGAAAAATGGAGAGCCAGTGTATGCACAAATTCCGTTAAGCGAAAAGCGGTACACCCTTTGCACGAAGCAATCCCGCAAAGGGTGGTCGACGTTGGAAGCGCGTTCTTCCTGCCCGGGGAAGCCCCTTTTATAAAGGTGGCCATTCGTAGGGAAACAGCTTGCCGGCATCCGCGGGGGTCAACTGGACTCCCGCCAACTCAGCCGCCCGGGACATCACGGGGTCGCGGCCCGCGGCCAGATCCGCGGCGGAAGGCAAAATGAGTTCGTCGGGGGTTACACCCAAGTGTTCCAGGCTTTTCCCATCGCCCATAATAACGTCCGCATTGGTAATCGACACGCCGTAGAAAACGCTGATATCGACGCCCATTTTTTCGTGCAGACGTCTGGACTGCATCACACTCCCCGAGCTGCGATCGCCGAGCACGACTCCGCGCTTTTCCGGTTGTATTAAACGGGCCAATATCTCGGCAGCCGAAGCAGAGCGGTTGTCCGTTAGAACGATCAATTTCCCGGTGTAGGGGGAGTTTGAGGTCTTTGCAACCATGGGCTTGTGCTCTTTTTTCCCTTGGAGATCAGCGATCTTCGTGTCTTTGCCGAAAAGGTTTCCGGCAAAATATTCAAGTGTCTCTACATTGCCGCCCGGATTGCCGCGCAAATCCAAAACCAGTGCGTCATGCTTCCGAACCCTGCCCATCAGTTCGCCGACTTCGCCGGGCGAAAAAGCGAATTCCGCGAGTTTCAAGACCATTAGCTGTTGGCCATATTCCGAATAGCGGCTGCGTTCGTTATGGTTAGAAGATTCGATCTCGTGAATAATATTCCAAATGTCGGAGCCGTCAGGATCGGAGATATTCGTGAGACGTTTGGTTTCCTTGATGTAAGCCGTCGTGTCGACTGAGCGCTGCTTGCCGTCGGGAGATTGCAAGACCAGCTTCAGGGTGGTTTGAGGCCGCAAGATCCCGAACATGTATTGAAGCTTCCAGGTAAGCTCTCTGGTAGGAGCGATCCCATTGATCGCGAGAATTTGATCACCGGGTATGACACCCTTGACGTCCGGGTCACTCTTCGGTCGGACATGGGTAATGAAACAACGGTCCCCGACCATCTGATATTGCAATCCATAATCAAACTTCATGGGGCGCTCGGGAGGAAGGAAAAAGGTGTGCGAGTCGTCCAAGGCATCGAGGAGATTCGCGATGTTGGCAATGGCCATACTCAAGGAGGAGACCTTTTCGATTCGCTGCTTGGCTTCAGAATATTCTTTGTCGAGGTCAACTCCGTGAAATTTGGGATCGTAATAATTTTTTCGGAGTTCATCGACGGTTGTCTTTAACATCTGTTGGGCTCGCTCGCGATCCAAACTGGAAATCTGAGGAGCTTGCGCCAACGTTTTGGTGGGTGCACATGTGAGCAAAACACCCAAGCCTATATTCGCCAGAGTCCTGACTCTCATGAAACCTCCGTCTAAATGCAGATGCGTCCCCGAGTGGGAGATGCCCGGGGTATATCCCAATTCGTATGCGCGCAATATTAGCATAAGGTTACTTAACGCCAAAAGGAACTTGGCGACGACGGAATTGTAGCGGTAATGGCCACGCGAAAAGAAAGACCACAGAACGTTCCGCGGGGCTAAGGGCAAGGCAGAGTGACCGTGCACTGAGACAGGGCGAGAATTGCCCGCGCTGATCAGCAAAAAGTGATGTACTGCTGCAACGCACAAAGTAACTGAACTTTTCACCCTCACGTTGCGAGAGTGGGACACCCGCAAAAGAGTCAGATTCTGAGCTCTGTTTAAAGTGATTAAGGGTTTTGGGTCATAGATATGGAAGCGATGAATGGTTCTGTCGCACCTACGGCGCTTGGAATTTTGCGGGGAATGGCCCCACGGCTTACGCCGTGGACTAATCTCTGCCGCGCCTCTGGCGCTGGATGTGGCGCGGTCCATATTCGGGTGCGGCTTAAAAGCATGGGAGAGTAGAAGACTTTCACGCGCGGTTACGGGCCAAAATCCAAGAGGGATCCTTCGACTGCGTGCCGGCAAATGCGGCCGGTACTTCGCTCAGGATGACAGAGGTGAGAGGACGGGTGGAGTGGTGGTTCGAAGTTAAGTGCGGAGAGGTGTGGCCCTTGTGAATTCAGACCGGAGCGATGGCAGTAGGGGAACTGCTGGAAGGCATGTCGGGGTGAAGCTCGGCACCTTCATTCAGACAAGGACCGGGGCATTCCCGCAGAAGGCATGGGACACAAAATAACTGGCCTGGCAGCATAATGCGCTGGCATAGCCCCTCGATACTCTGGGCAAGGAGTCAGGGCTACGCGGAGGCTGTGGTTACGGGACACACGCCGGGACTGGCGTAGCGGAACTAGGGACGAACGTCAGCGCGGAGAGCTTATTTGCGGCAAGCATTTTATTCAGCGCAGGGAGGGATTCGACTGTTAGTTTTGTTTCAGCGGCGATGTTTTTGGCGTACGCATCGCAGGAAAACCGGAACGATTTCTGCACGGATTCGGAGGGGGCGATATCTCCGCCCTGGACCATGACCAGATAGCGGCCGAGGTCGCGGTTGAGAGTGCCGAAACCGGGAGCGAGCTCGGTGCCAGACTGCAGTGCGGAAATTTGTTTCTCAAGATCTGCAACGGCATCGGTGAGCTCTTTTGAGGGGTTGGCCGGCAAAGCTTTCTTGCGGTCGGCAATCTGCGATTCGAGAGGTGAAAGAGTCTGGAAAGAGGAAGCGGAAGATTCCATGAGTTCCCACAAACGACGGGAAAGATCGAATTGAGCGGCTAGATCGGCGGGAGAACTGTGGACACGAGGATCTAGTGCGACGTTGAGTTTCTGGCGATAAGTCTTGCCAGCGACAGTGAGGACAAGGTCATACGTTCCTGGAGGAACGACGGGCCCCGGCGGCTGGAAGCGCGGAGTCTCCCCGGGGACAGCGTGATCGGGGAGCGTGTATTCGGTGTAATCCAGATGCTCGCCAAAAAAACCGTAGGGCAGAGCGGTGGGAGCTGGGTAGCGCAAGTCCCATGCAAACCGATTGATTCCGGCCGCGGTAGGAAGGCTTGCGGGAGGATAGAACCAATACTCAGGAACGTTTGCGGGGGGAAGATTTTCCTTGGCAGGAATGCTGGAAAGATGGCGGACGCGAGTTCCCTTCTGGTCGAATACGTCGAGAGTGATTTCGCCTTTGGGCGGAGAAGCAAGTGAGTAATAGAGAATAGCGCCATCCGGGGGATTCTGCGAGGCAGGAGTGTCCACTTGTAAGGGCGTATCGGGATGATTGTCCCAGTGAGTGCGAATGGCGTTTTGCGGAGTGAAGAAATGGACGGGCGATTTCTGAAGGTCGTCGGAGAACTGGCGCAAGGGAGAAATGTCATCGAGGATCCAGAGGCCACGGCCGAAAGTGGCGGCTACTAGATCATCTCCGTGAATGGTGAGATCACGAACTGAGGTGGTGGGTAAGGAGAGCTGGAGCGACTGCCAGTGGTCGCCATCATCGAAGGAGATGTAGACACCTGTTTCAGTACCGGCAAAGAGCATGCCTTTGCGAACGGGATCTTCACGGACTACGCGAGCGATAGCAGTTTCGGGAAGACCGGTGACGATTTTGTCCCAGGTCTTGCCGCCATCACGAGTGCGAAAAATGTAGGGGTGATGGTCGCGACGAGCGAAGACGGCGGCGAAAGCGGTATTGGCATCGTGAGGAGAAGCAGCGATCGCGTTGATCGTGGAGCGTTCAGGAAGTCCTGAGGGAGAAACATCGGACCATGTGGCGCCATCATGGGTGATTTGAATGAGGCCGGAAGAAGTGCCGACCCAGATGAGGTTGGCATCGAGTGGAGAGGGAGCGATGGACTGGATGAAAGCGCGAATGGGCGCAGATTGGGGATCGTCTGCGTCGCCGGCATCCTCATCGGCCATGTCGGCAAAAAAACCAGAATTTTCCATGTCGTCTTTTGAAGGGATGTGACCTGCTGCATCTGACTTTGGCGCGGGAGAAGATGCGCCGGGCTTCACCGTGAGGTCAGGGCTAATCTCGTGCCAAGTGAGACCTGCGTCGACAGTCTTCAGAAGAAATTGGGATCCGTAGAAGAGCGCATGAGGGTCGCGAGGAGAAAAAGTAATGGGCGTTTCCCAACTGGCGCGGTAGTTGGGAGGTGCGACGAAGAGCGTCGCGGTTTGACCGGTGGTGCGGTCAAGACGAATGATGTTTCCGTACCAGCCGAGAGAGTAAACGTAATCCGGATGCAGCGGGTCAGGCGCGATGAAACTGCTCTCAAAGGAGCCACTGGAAAACCAATCGCGATAGGTGATGAGGCCGTAGTCGGTGCGATTGGGAACAACGATAGAGCCAGAATCCTGCTGGGCGGCGTAGAGATGATAAGGAAAAGAATTATCGGTAGAAACACGATAGAACTGGCCCGTGGGCTGATTAAACCAACTGTTCCAAGTTTTGCCGCAATCATAGGTGATGACAGCGCCCTGGTCAGTGCCTTCGATGATGCGATTGGTATTTTCGGGAGCGATCCAAAGGACATGATCGTCTTCACCGCTGGGAGTTCCCTTCCAAGCGACAAAGGTGCGGCCACCATCGGATGAGCGATACGTGGAGGTCTGCATTACGTAGACTACATCGGGATTTTTAGGGTCAGAGAAGACACGGCCAAAATAATTGGAGCCGAGAACACGCGGGTCGGTGGTGATTTTTTGCCAAGTAGCGCCCGCGTCGTCGGAGCGGAAGAGTCCCTGCGCCATCAGGGCAAAGATGCGCTTGCCGCCAAGAGCTGGAGCGACGGAAAGTCCTACGCGCGCGCGATGGGCCGGAGGAAGACCCTGGTCACCCATGGGAGCCCAGGTTTCGCCAGCATCAGTGGAGCGGAGCAAGATGGTGTCCACACCCTCGAGCGGCTTTTCGTCGCGATCGGGAGGGATACGCATTGCAGCGGCAACGATGGTGTGTGAATCGGCGGGATCGAAGTCGAGCTCCATCGGACTGGTGCGATCGTCTTTGTACCAGACTTTGCGCCAGGTTTTGCCGCCATCCGAGGATTTAAAGATGCCGCGCGCATCGCTGGGCGTGAAGTTTCCGGCAGCAGCGACGTAAAGAAGATTAGCGTCGTGAGGATCGACGAGGAGCGAAGGAATGATGGGAGAGTTACCGAGGCCAATGTTGGACCAAGTGGCGCCCGCATCCGTGGATTTCCAAACGCCACTGCCGTCAGTCTGCTCTCCTGTAGCGACGTAAAGAACATTGGGATTTGAGGGAGCGACCACGAGGTCGCCAATGGAGGCGACGTGAGCTGAGTCAAAAATAGGGAACCAGGTTGTGCCCGCGTTGGTAGTCTTCCAAACGCCTCCGCCGGGAGTGCCGATGTAGTAGGTGGTGGGATCGCCCGAGATGCCGGCGACGGCGGTGACGCGGCCGCCACGATGCGGGCCGATCAAGCGCCAGGTCAAGCCGTGGAGAAGTTCAGGGGAGATTTGCTGTGCGAGGAGGGGTGAAGAAATTGCGAGAAAGAGAAGAAATAGCTGGAAGAATTTGCGGCAAACGGCTGAGACCGAGAGCGAGCGGCGCATAGAGGCTCCTGTAAGAATGGGCAATTTTAGCATGCGAGAGGGAGAGTTGGGCTTCGACGGGAGGGCAGAGAAGAGCAAACTTTCCGTGTCACCGTTCGGAAAATCGCCGTCGAAGGAGCTAAGTACAGCTAGTCGTTGTCCGGGTGATGGTCACCTCGCGGAACGAAGGACACCCCAGGATAAAGTATTTTTTGACTTTCGTTATAGTACTTTATAGTATACTCTGAACCGTTATTAAAGATAGTGGTTATTGATGAGCCATCAACTCTTCACGCTTGGACATTCGACGATGGAGTTATCGACGTTCTTGAGCGTATTGCAACGGTTTGAAATCAAGATTGTGGCGGACGTGCGTAGCAACCCGCGAAGCCAGAGGAATCCGCAGTTTGACCAAGCAGAATTAGAAGGAACACTGAAGGAAGCAGGAGTGCGTTACCTCTTTTTGGGCGAGGAGCTTGGAGGCCGTCCGGAGGACCCCAAGGTTTATCGCTCCGATGGGCTTGTGGATTACAGGGTCTGCAGAAGGAGGCGGGAATTTATGGCCGGGGTGGAGCGATTAGTACAAGAACTTAATAAGAGCGACGTGGTATTGATGTGCGCCGAGGAAGACCCATTGAGTTGTCATCGTTTCCTGATGATCTGCCCAGAATTCACAGCATTGGGCATTGAACCCATCCACATTCGCAAAGGTGGATATCGTGAGACACAACGCGATGCAGAAGATCGCCTGCTGAATAGCAAAAAGATGGCAGCGGTTGCGGGAAATTCTCTTTTTGCAGAGGACCGGATGGCCGCATTAGAAAGTGCATATGTCGCCCAGTCGGAAACATGCGCTTTTCGAATCGATCCGGGCACTTTGGATATTTGGTGAGGGGCGATGGAATCAACGATATGCACAATCGGTTTCGCAGGTAAGACAGCAGAACAATTCTTCAGATTATTGACCGAAGCTGGAGTAAAGAAGGTTATCGACATCCGGGAAAACCGGACTGGGCAACTCTCTGGCTATGCAAAATGGCCGGATCTGGAATTCTTTCTCAAGCGGGTGGCAGAAATTGGTTATCTTTATGAACCTCTCCTCGCACCATCACCGGAGATCCGCGATGCCTACTACGAGACGAAGAATTGGCCCGCGTATGAATCGGCTTTCCTGAACTTAATGCGGGAACGCGATATTCCGCAATCACTGAATCTCTCGTTGTACATGGAAAGTGTGGCGTTGCTTTGTTCGGAGCCACAGCCGGAGAAATGTCACCGGAAGATAGTGGCGGAACTTGTGCGGGAAGAATGTTCAAGATCGGGGAGTGTGGCCCGGGTTCGTCATTTGAGCGTTGACACAAGACACTCTTCGGTGCAAAAGCGAAAGAAAGTGTCCACTAGCAAAATCGCAAATGACTGAGCTCATCGTAAGTGAGATCACCCGTATGAACGATGGATTTTGCGTGATTGGCGTGGAACGCAATGGCGCACAGTTTCGGTCTGTCCGGCCACTTCCGCCGCGTAGATATGCGTGGGTGAACTTCCCTTACCAGCGAGGTGACAAGTTGGGGCTCGATTTCTCGACGGCGTTCACAATCCCGCCGCACACCGAAGACCGCAACGCCAGGAATGAGCACAAGCTTGGATTCGTGAGCGAAGAAGAACTGATTGGAACGCTAAAGCAGGCGGAGGTGGGCAATTCGGTTCAAGAATTGTTTGCATGCGAGCCACATACCAGCCGATTCGGTGGGAAGTCAGTGTACGCGCTTCCGAGAGAGGCCAAGCGGTCGATCTGTGGGTGTGAGATTGAGTCACTCAAATTCTGCTTTCACTTTTACCCCAAAATGCGCGTGGCGATAAAGCTAAAATCAGGGGAGAGGCTCGCAAGCCTGCCATTAGTCGATGCAGATTGGGGCCAGTTTATAGGCCTTCTGGCGGATGGACTGGAAGGCGAATCGAATCTTCGTACGCGACTTGAACGTCAGTTTTCCACGATGGTGCAGGACCAAATTAATGATAGTGATGCCAAGTTTGTGAGAATCGGGCTTTCGCGTCCAAATCGAGACGGGTTGTGCTGGTTCATGCTGGATTCTCTTTTCCCTCTGCCGAAGAAGGCATGGCTGGAATAACCAGGAGATGGAATGACGGTGCCGAATCAAGGGAAAGACTCTCGGACGAGTTCCACTGCCGCAAACGCCTTACGTCTGCGAAAAATAATTGAGGAATGTGTGCATTCTGTTTTACTGAGGGGGGAAGTTATACCCGGCGAAGACGAAGATTGGATCGAGAGTGGAGCGGTAGACTCGATGGGCTATGTAGAACTACTACTGCTTATTGAAGAGGCTGTCGGAGTGTCGGGATTTCTGCGAAAAGGCGAGGGAGCGCTACCTTGCACGACCCGGGAAGCCATCGAAGCAGCGCTAGCGGCGAACGGATCGCCATCCCTGAATTAGAGCTTTAAAGTTGAGTTAGATAGAGTTAAACGGAGTTTTCCGCCAAGCGGAAAAGATGCCAAAGCAACCGTAGTCATTGAATCGGATTTTAGGGCCAATCTTGTGCAGCGTGATAGACGCGGACGATTTGAACGATTTCGCCACGTAAACGATAGACTATAATGTAGGGCAACGAGGGGAACACCAACTCGCGTGTGCCGTTGATTCTTCCGGCGCGGCCACGGGCCGGAAAAGTATCCAGGACTTGCACGCCGTCATAAATTGTGTCGGCAATATCAACGGCTGCGGACAAATTGTCTCGTTGGATATAACGTATAATACGTTCTAAATCGTCGGCAGCTTCGGGGGACCAGCGAATCTCCATCAAGTGCGCAGCAGTCGTTGAAGGCGAGCACCAACTTCTTGATGGCTGACGAACTCGCCACGATCCAGGGAATCAAGGCCACGCTGGACGACTTCAACGAAACGAGCCTCGTGGTCCAGATAAAAGCCTAATACTTCCTGCGCCAATTCTTCCGCACTGCGACGCTTATCTGCAGCCAACTGCGAAAGCTTGGCCTCTTGTTCGCTGGTGAGAGGGACTTGCATAAAAGCCAGTTTAGGTAACTGTAATGTTGGATGTCAATGGCAGCGGAGAAAGCACGCGAATTCCAGTACCGAGTCCCGGAACCAGACAAGCATGTGAACGTTAGCGTACACGGGGTGCTATGGCTGAGAAGAGGCGGGGCCGCATTGCTGGGTGACGGCGGACTGGATGTCGGAGTCGAGTTGGGCGGATTGCCAGCCTTTGGCGGAACAGACTTGCCAGGATTCGAGGCCAAGAGCGCCGCGGAGATCGGCACCATCGATTTGTGCACCATCGAGTTTGGCCTGACGCAGGATTGCGCCGGTCAGGGTAGCGCCCCGGAGGTCTGCTCTGGAGAGGTCGGCTTCGAGAAGAATCGTGCCTTTAAATTGGGCGCCGGTGAGGTTTGCTCCCTGAAGCTTGGCGGCGGACAAATCGGTTTGCTCCAGAGTAGCGAGCGAGAGAAAAGCTTCTTCCATCTTGGCATCGCGCAAATCGGCGTGAGAAAGATCGACGCGTAACAAATTAGAACGGCGCAGATTTACAGAATAGAGCGTTGCCCGTGAAAAATTGGCGGTGGTCAACGTGGAACCTTCGAGATTGGCGAAGGAGAGATCCGAATTGCGAAAATCGGCACCGGAAAGGTTCACGCCCTGGGCATCGACGGAGACCAGATTAGACTTGGCGGCTTGCAGGCGATCGAGTTTGGCATTGCGCAAAACGCCTTCGCGTAAATTCACGCCGCGGAAATCAGCTTCGGAGAGACTGGCGCCTTCGAGATTAGCGCGCCACATACGCGCGTTGGCAAAGGCGGCACGATATCCGCGAGCGTAGCGGAGGTTCATTTCGTTCAGGCGAGGGCCGGGAGCATCGCTGGGAAGCGATTCGCGCGCGAAATCTTTGGCGGGCGAATCCGAAACACTGGTTTCGGTGATGTCCGCATAAGGCCGATAACCCACGGACTGAAAGGCAGTGGAAACCCATCGGCGAGGATCGCTGCGCGAAACTTCTGAGCGAATGGACTGGTCGGCGGGCAGGCCGTGAATGACGCCAAGAGAAAGAAGAAAGAGGACGATGCCGGCAGCGGCGGGAATGCGGAGAGTGGAGAGGACATCTCGCATGAAGCTGGAGGTGGACTCGTCGAGCCAATCACCGGGACGAAGAACGCGAGCAACGACGCGAGGCAAGCTGCAGGCCGCTGCGGTAACCAGAGTGAACAGGACGACCTGAAGGAGCGTGCCGCGATAGTCCTGAAGGACGAGATAGCGCAGCCAGATGATAAAGATGGTAGCGGGTACAGCCCAATAAGCGAGCAACTTGGCCATCACGCTCTCTCCCATGGCTAGCGGGGAGCGCGGGTCGCGGGACCAGCGAAGATGCGGACGAATGGGTCCCATGAGATACCAGGAGCCGTCTTTTTCAGGGGTCTGGCCGTCGGGAAAAATTGCCGGGAGCGCGCCAATACTGCCCCATAAACGCAGCAGGAGAAACTGCAAACGGAAGAAAAGAATAGTGAGCAGGAGCGGCGCGCCAAGATAAAAACCCTGCAGAGGAAGGATATTGGGAATGCGCGAAGTGGGTATGGCAGACTGATCGAGAAGCAGACGCACATCGGTGGTAAGAGCGACAAGGCCACAGGCGCCCAAGCAGAGGCCAATGACCAGGAGATAGAAACGGCGCGCGGATTGTGTGGACTGGGCGATGGTCTTGCCACCATCGTGAGCGGCTACAGCTTCGGGAAGAGTAGCGTCGAAAAGATTCGTGCCACCGAGACGTCCGGCCCAGAGACCTTCCGCGCCATAGAGATTTGCGCCCATCAGGTTAGCGCCGGAAAACTCAGCGCCAAGCAGGTTTGCTTCGCGAAGGTCGGCCTCGACGAGACTGGCGCCGCGCAGATTGGCCATGGAGAGATCAGCGTTGCGGAGATTTGTTTTATTGAGCTGCGCGCCCTGAAGATTGACGGCGGTGAGATCGCGACCGGAAAGATTCACGCCGCTAAGGTCGCCGCGCTCGCCCTCTTTGCCGGAAGAATCAACCCATAGGCGATGCTGGTCGAGGATTTCTGCGAATTCAAGAAGATCGGTGGGCCAAGGCTCGTAAGCAGGTTGGAGATCTGTTTCTTGAGAGGAACCTGGTTCAGCCGCGAGTTGGGCCACGGTTTCCGCTTGAGCTTTTTCGGGGAGCTCCGGTAAAGCGATGGGCAGATTTTCGGTAATGTTCGCAGGATCGCCAGCGCTTTCGGGAGCTTCCAGTTTATCCACGGCGTCGGCGATAGAAAGATGCTGCGAGGCAGACTGCGGCGAAGTCTGAAGGGGTTCATTTGCAGCGATGTTCACGGGGGCCTTTTTTGCAACTGAGAAATTAATGGAAACCGTCGGTGGAAGAGCTTGCGGAGATACTTCTTCCATTTGCGCTTCGAGAAGTGCCAGGATTTGAGCTTCGACCTCGGGATCGGGTGTGGTGGAACCGAATTCCGCGAGTTCCTGAGGCGTGGCGAGGCGCTCCACGGATTTCTGGAGAGCGGGGCCGTGCAGGGATGTGTGGTGATCCGCCGGATGTTCCGGCATAGTTTCGTCCTTGTCCTCAGAAAAGCGAGGAGTAATGAAATGGCCCGAGGGCGGGATAAGACGATGATGGAGCAAAGGGGTTGTGGAAATCGCCTGACCGGAAGGACAGGAGAGGCTTGGTAGTCACGTACGGGAAGAGGGGGGAGAAAGGGAGGAAATGGGAGGAAAGTACCCAATAAAAAACCCCACCCTCGAGGATGAGAGTGGGGCAATCAAGAGCAAACTTGGGGTTGTTTAGCTGGCCTTGGCTTCTTCGACCGGCTCTTCCTTCTTGGTCTTTTCCTTCTTTTCTTCTTCTTGAACTCGTAGCTGACGAGTTCGAGGATAGCGACTTTGGCGCCATCGCCAACGCGAATGCCCGCGTTGATGATGCGGGTGTAGCCGCCGGCGCGATCAGCAAACTTCGGGGCGATCTCGCTGAAAAGTTTCTGGGTGACGGCAGGGGTCATCAGATAAGCGGCAGCCTGACGGCGTGATTGCAGGGTGTCGCGCTTGCCGAGGGTGATGATTTTCTCAGCGACGGGGCGAGCAGCCTTTGCGCGCGTCAAGGTGGTGGTGATCCGGCCGTGTTCGAACAAATTGGTGACGAGGTTGCGCAAGGTTGCCCGGCGGTGCCAGGGATTGCGTCCAAGTTTAGAACCAGACTTCAAATGTCGCATTGTTATTTCCCTTTAATCCTAAATTCGAATCCGTGTTGAAGGAGGAATCTTTGCCAGCTTTAACGAACAGCAGATTCCTCGCTTCGCCCGGGATGACAGAGTTTAAAACCAGTTGCTACAGGCCGAGGACTTTCGTCCGAGGTTGGTGCAGCGGTTTGGCTCGGAAGTGGCGGCCAGATAATGCGGCCGTGTTCATCGAACTTCATGCCGAGCGCGAGGCCCATCTTCACCAGTATATCCTTGATCTCGTTGAGCGATTTGCGGCCAAAGTTCTTGGTCTTGAGCATTTCGTTCTCACTCTTCTGGACGAGCTCGCGGATGGTCTGGATGTTGGCGTTCTTGAGGCAGTTGTAGCTGCGCACGGAAAGTTCGAGTTCTTCGACAGAGCGATCGAGATGCTCGAGGCGAGGATCGTGGACCGTGTCGGTGGGCATTTCAACGTTCTCGACGGGCTCTTCAAAGTTGATGAAGATGCTCATGTGATCCTTGACGAGCTTGGCGGCGAGGCCGATCGCATCGGAAGGAGTGATGGCGCCATTGGTCCAAACTTCGAGCATCAACTTTTCGTAGTCGGTCATCTGTCCGAGACGGGCAGATTCGACGGCGTAGTTGACCTTGCGGACCGGCGAGTGAACGCTGTCCACAGGGATATATCCGATGGGCAGGTCTTCGTCGTAGTTGCGGTCGGCGGAAACGTAGCCGCGGCCGTTCTTGACGCGCATTTCGATTTGGAGCTTGCCGCCTTCGCTGACGGTGGCGATATAGACGCTCTTGTCGAGGATGGCGAAGTCCGCATCTTCTTCGATCTGAGCGCTGGTAACAACGCCGGGCTGCTCGACGTTAATGTAGATCGTCTTGGGCAGGTCGCTGTTCAACTTGATGGGCACCTGCTTGAGATTCAGGATGATGTCGGTAGCATCCTCCACCACGCCGGGAATCGAGGAGAATTCGTGCAAGACGCCCTCGATTTTAACGGCGGTGATGGCCGCGCCTTCAATGGAGCTCAGCAGAGCGCGCCGCAAGGCGTTGCCGACGGTGGTACCCCAGCCGCGTTCAAAGGGCTGAGCCGAAAACCGACCGTACTTCTCGGTTAGCGATTCAAATTCAGGCGCCAGACGCTTCGGTTTCTGAAATCCCTTCCACATCGTGTTCCTTCCTTCTGCCAACCAGTGTTGGCCCAAAACCAGTTCTGCCGGAATTACGCCGCCTGAAGAGCGGCTTTCCTTACGGAGCTTGCTGCGCGGAATAAGGGCAGCAAGCTCACATAAGCGTGCGCGATTACTTGCTATAGAGTTCGACGATCAGTTGTTCGTTGATCGGCGGAGTCTGCACGTCTTCGCGCTTGGGCAAAGCAACAACTTTAGCCTTGAACAGCTCACGATCCTGCTCGAGCCAGGGTACAGCACTCTGACTCTGAGCGACGTTACGCGCTTCGAGGACCATGGCGTTCTGGTGCATTTTTTCCTTCATGGCGATTTCTTCGCCGACATTCACCTGGTAGGAAGGAATATTGACCTTCTTGCCGTTGATGCGCACGTGACCGTGCAGCACCAACTGGCGTGCCTGCGACCGCGAGGAAGCCAGGCCAGCGCGCCAGACAACGTTGTCGAGGCGGCGCTCCAGCATGATGATGAGGTTTTCGCCCGTTGGACCCTTGGTGCGTTCCGCTTTTTCGAAGTAATTGCGGAATTGACGCTCCAAAAGACCGTAGGTGCGCTTGACCTTTTGTTTTTCGCGCAGTTGCAAGCCGTAGCCGGCAATCTTTGGGGCGCCTGGACTGTCCGTGCTGACCAGGGACGAAGTTACGCTTTTCGATGGCGCACTTGTCCGTGAAACAGCGCAGTCCTTTTAGAAATAGTTTCTGCCCTTCCCGACGGCACAGGCGGCAGACTGCATCTCGATGTCTTGCCAACTTCTATTCTCCCTTCCCAAATCTCATCTAGAAGAAAATCGATAAAAACCTAGCTAATGCCTGAAACGGGCCCACAAAACCAACGTCGCTCAAACAGCACTGGCGCTACAGGCGCAGCAGAGAAAGAGTGCAAGACTGTAACTGTGACCACCGAGTCATGGCGAAAGAGACTGAGCTACTTATACGCGGCGGCGCTTTGGCGGACGGCAGCCATTGTGCGGCATCGGTGTGATGTCACGAATGGCGACAATGTGCAGACCGGCGGCGGCCAACGCACGAACGGCGGATTCACGTCCGGAACCCGGACCCTTGAGCCGCACTTCGACGCTCTTCATTCCGTACTGGTCGCGAGCGACGCCCGCTGCGGACAGCGAGGCTTGCTGCGCGGCGTAGGGAGTGCCCTTGCGGGAACCCTTGAAGCCGATAGCGCCAGCGGAAGACCAGCAAATGGCACGACCATCGGGATCGGTGATGGTGATGTGCGTGTTGTTGAAGGAAGCGGAGACGTGCACCAATCCGTGAGGAACGATGCGGCGCTCGCGCTTCTTCTTGAATTCTTTCTTCCGCTTTGTTGCTGCGGCTCCCGGTTTGCCTGCTACGACATCCGGTGTCGCATTCGCATTTTGCTCTTTTGCCACGATTAACTCCGTTTTTACTTTCAGATTCCAAAACTGTTAGTGCGAAAATCAGGAGCCAAGAGCACAGGTTGAAGCCTGTGCTAGTTGTTAGCCCTTCTTGCCCTTGGTCTGCTTCTTGCCGGCAACTGCGCCGCGGCGCGGACCCTTACGAGTACGAGCGTTGGTGTGAGTGCGCTGGCCACGAACCGGCAGATTGCGGCGATGACGAATACCGCGATAGGCCTGGACTTCAATGAGGCGGCGGATATTCATCTGGATCTCTTTGCGAAGATCACCTTCGACGCGGCCTTCCTGCTCGATAACGTTACGCAGGCGGTTGGTCTCGTCTTCGGTAAGATCGCGGATCTTCTTGGTGAAATCGACATTCGCCTTTTCGGCGATACTCTTCGCGCGCACCTGCCCGATGCCATAGATCGAGGTTAGCCCGACCCAGAGGCGCTTTTGCGGCGGAAGATCAATACCAGCGATACGTGCCATGGAATCTCCTGTTTCTTAAAACTAAAGACTAAGTGTTACAAAAAACTTATCCCTGACGTTGCTTGTGCTTCGGATTGGTGCAGATAACGCGCACCACGCCACGGCGATGAATCACCTTGCACTTGTCACAAATCTTTTTAACGCTAGCCCGAACTTTCATACTGTGCTGCTCCTGTTCCTTCGTACTTCTCGATTCTTGCTTCCCGGTTCCAAATCCCTGCGCAAAACTCAATGTTCAAAACTGGCCGCCTGAAGGCGTCCGCTACAGATTAGATGCCGCTATTTATAGCGGTAGACAATGCGACCGCGGGTCAGATCGTACGGGGAAAGCTCGACGGCGACCTTGTCACCCGCAAGAATGCGGATGAAGTTTTTGCGCATTTTGCCGGAAACGTGAGCGAGAACCTTGTGCTTGTTTTCCAGCTCAACGCGAAACATCGCGTTAGGCAGCGGCTCAATGACGGTGGCCATTACTTCAATGGCGTCCTCCTTTGAGTTGCCCGAATCGTCTTTCTTTTTTTCTTCGTACGGCTTAGCCATAAGTTCCTGTTTATATCCTGTACTTCCCTACCACGCTGGCCCGGTCATTTCTTTCGGCCGGGTCAAAATCCAAGGGCCGTCGGCGGTAATGGCGACGGTGTGCTCGAAATGCGCCGAAGGACTGCCATCGGCGGTTTCCGCAACCCACTCGCCACGCATATGAACATCCGGCCGGCCGGCATTGACCATCGGTTCAACGGCGATGACCATGCCTTCCTGCAAACGAGCCCCACGACCGGGCTCACCGTAGTTGGGAAGATTGGGCTCATCATGCATCTTGGTGCCGATGCCGTGCCCGACAAATTCCCGAACTACCGAATAACCATGCTGCTCCACCCAGCTCTGCACCGCGTGCCCGACATCACCGAGGCGATTGCCTGGGCGCATTTGGTCGATCGCGCGATCGAGCGATTCGCGGGTGACATCGAGGAGTCGCTTCAACTCCGGCTTGATGTTCCCCACGGGCACGGTGACGGCGGAATCCCCAAAATAGCCGTCCACTTCCATGCCAAAGTCGATCGAAACAATGTCGCCTTCACGCAATTTGCGCTGAGGCGACGGAATCCCGTGAACGATCTCACTGTTCACCGAAGTACACAGCACGCAAGGATAACCGCGATAGCCCTTGAATGCGGCCTTGCCAGGGCCCTTAGCGATGAGTTCCTCGGCAAACTTTTCGAGGTCCATCGTGGTCATGCCGGGTTTCACGTGGGCACGAAGTGCGGTCAAAACTTCGTAAACCACCTGGCCCGAGCGGTACATCTTTTGCAGTTCCGCGGCGCTGCGTAATTGAATAGCCATCGCTGTTTACCGCTCTCCGCGAATACCGGCCACCGCCTGCAGAATGTCCTGACGAACTTCCTCGACACTCTTTCGCGCATCGATGTCGCAGAGAAAGCCGAGCCGCCGGTAGTACGTACCAGGGGCGCGGTCTGCTTTTCGTACGCGTGCAACCTTGGCCCAACCACTTCTTCACGATCGTCGGGGCGATGGATCAATTCACCGCCATCTAAATCGCAAATACCTTCCTGCTTGGGTGGGCGCTCGTAAATATTGTAAATCTCGCCGCACACCTTGCAGATCCTTCGGCCGGTCAACCGCTTCATCAGCACCTGAGTGCCGATGATCATGTGGATGACGAAGGGCTGCTTCAAACCACTTCGCCTCAACAATTCACCCAGGTATTTCGCCTGAGTGACGGTCCGCGGAAAACCGTCGAACACAAAACCGTGAAAACAATCAGGCCGCTCAATGCGCTCAGCGACCATCTGTAAAACCACCGAGTCCGGGACAAGCTCGCCGTGTTCCATCAGCGGCTTAGCCATCAACCCGAGCGGCGTACCCTTGCTGACATGCTCGCGAAGCATGTCACCGGTCGAAAGGTGCGGTATCCCGTACTTTTCGGCCAGTGCCTTGGCCTGCGTGCCCTTTCCCGAGCCCGGAGGACCGAGAAAAATGACGGCGCGGTCAAGTTTGACGACAGGACGCTCGTCCAGCGGCACCATTCGTCTCCCGTACCTTACCTACGGCCGCGCAGTCTACCCTTTCGCGCAAAACCATCGTAGTTACGCATGACGAGCTGTGCCTCAAGCTGCTGCACGGTATCCATCGCCACGCCCACCACGATCAGGAGCGAAGTACCACCGAAATAAAACGCCACACCAAGACCATTCAAAATCGCCTGCGGGAAGTGCCGGTCAAACCAGTCGCCACCCAACCAAACGGGCAAGTGATTCAAGTGAATACCGGCAATCATCCACTCCGGAAGCAAACAAACCAGGGCCAAATATATTGCGCCGATAAAGGTTAGACGCTTCAGGATGCCGCTAATGTACTCCGAGGTGCTGCGGCCAGGACGGATACCGGGAACGAATCCACCGTTTTTGCGCATGTTGTCCGCAACTTCCGTGGGGTTGAACACGATGCCCACGTAGAAGAAGGCGAACAAAATAATCATGGTGATGTAGACGACCGTGTAGAGGGGTTCTCCCCACCGCAGGGTGTCTGAAATATGCTTCAAGAAGGGCCAGCGACCACCCAAAGCCAGTGCTGCCGTCGCCGGAAACGCAAGCAACGAACTGGCAAAAATCGGAGGAATCACGCCGCCGGAATTCACGCGCAGCGGCAAGTAGGTGGACTGTCCGCCCATCATACGGCGGCCTACTACGCGCTTGGCATACTGCACAGGAATGCGGCGCTGCGCACCTTCGACAAAGACGATGAAGGCAACGACGGCGATCATCAAAGCCACGAGAAGGATGATAGCCAGAGGAGTGAAAGCGCCCCAGGCTTGCGTCTTGGCCTTCTCATAAAGATCGAAAATAGCGCGGGGCAAGCCGACAACGATGCCGACGAAAATGATGAGCGACATGCCGTTACCGATGCCGCGCTCGCTGATCTGCTCACCGAGCCACATGATGAAGGCCGAACCGGTGGTGAGAGTCAGGATGGTCATCAGGGTGAACGCGAGACCCGGATGATAAACGAGAGATTGACCACCAATGGCCTGCGATTGCAAAGTGCCGGCAATCGTCGAGGACTGAATGATGGCCAAAGCGATCGTCAAATAGCGGGTGTACTGCGTAATCTTGCGGCGACCGAGTTCGCCTTCTTTGGAGAGGCGCTCGAGATATGGAAACACCACGGTCATCAACTGCAAAATGATGGACGAGGTGATATAGGGCATGATGCCGAGCGCGAAAATAGTGAGGCGCCGGAAGTTGCCACCGCTGAAAAGATCGAAAATACCCAGAACCGAGCCTTGAGACTGCCGGAAAAGTTCGGCCAACACGTCGGCATTGATACCCGGAGTGGGAATGTGCGCACCAATGCGATAGACCGCCAGGAGGCCCAGCGTGAAAAACAGCCGGTTCCGCAGATCCTGGATCCGGAAAAGGTTCGCAAATGCGGTTAAGAATCGATTCATACCGGTTCCTCGGAAAATCCGATTAGGCTACCACCTCAAACGAGCCGCCAGCCTTGGCAATTTTCTCCTTGGCGGAAGCGCTGAATGCATGAGCGTGAACAACCAACTTGATTTTGAGTTCGCCATCGCCGAGAACCTTGATGGGGTCCTTGGCGCGGCGCACAAAACCATGAGCGCGCAAAAGTTCGGGTGTGACCGTTTCGCCTGCGGGGAACACGTTGAGTTCCTCGAGGTTGACGACGGAATAATTCACCTCAAACGGGTTATGAAAACCGCGCTTGGGGATGCGGCGATGCAAGGGCATCTGTCCGCCTTCAAAACCACGGCGGCGGGAATAACCGCGGCGGGACTTCTGTCCCTTGTTACCGGAGCCGGAGGTCTTGCCGAGCTTGGAGCCAATGCCGCGGCCAACGCGGACGTGCTTCTTGCGTGAACCCTTTGCGGGGCTCAAGGTCGAGAGGCTATAAGAGCCAGCAGCTCGCTTTGGTTTATCGGACTTCTTTTTATCAGCCATGAATTACTCCACCACTTTCACAAGGTGACGCACTTTGTGGATCATGCCGCGAATAGCCGGCGTATCCTCGCGCTCGACGGTTTGGTGCATACGACGAAAACCCAGGCCGCGGATGGTTGCCCGCATATCATCGGTGCAACTGATGAAACTGACGACCCACTGCACTTTTACGGTACCGCCGCTCTTGGCGGCTTTTTTCTCGGCTGCCATGGACTATTCTCCCGCTGCCTTTTCAGTTTTCTCGCCCTTAGGCGGCTTGCCACTCATCTGCTCGACGGTCATGGAGCGAGTTTCCGCAACCTGAGCCGCATCCTTGAGGCTGAGCAGAGCAGCGAACGTGGCTTTTACCACGTTGTGCGGATTCGAAGTGCCCAAGGACTTGGTGAGCACGTTCTGAATACCGGCAACTTGCATGACCTTGCGAACCGGACCACCGGCGATAACGCCAGTGCCTTCGGAGGCGGGCTTGAGGAGCACGTTGGCGGAGCCATAGCGTCCCGTAACCTGGTGAGGGATGGAAGTGCCCTTCATGTTGAGCTTGATCAAATTTTTCTTGGCCTGCTCGATTCCCTTTTTGATGGCCATGGGAACTTCGCGAGCCTTGCCCATGCCGAATCCGGCGTGACCGTGATGATCGCCGACAACGACAAGCGCGGAGAAGCTCAAATTCTTACCGCCCTTAACGACCTTGGTGACGCGGTTGATAGCGATGACGTCATCTTTCAGCTCGGAAAGATTCACATCGAGAAGCCGCCGTACCGATAGACTATCGCGCAAAAGTTGTTTCGACATAAATTAGAACTGTAACCCCGCTTCCCGCGCCGCATCTGCGAGCGCCTTGACGCGGCCGTGATACTTATAACCGCCGCGATCGAACACGACTTTGCTGACTCCCGCTGCTTTGGCGCGTTCGGCAATGATCTTGCCGACGGACTTGGCAGCCGCGATGTTGCCACCGCCCTTCAAACCCTTTTTGACTTCCTTGTCGACCGAGCTGGCCGAGACAAGAGTGCGGCCCGAATGGTCATCAATAATCTGGGTGTAGATGTGCCCGACGGAGCGATAAACGCTCAAGCGGGGACGCTCGGTGGTGCCGGAAACCTTCATACGCACACGGGCATGAACGCGCTTGCGCTGGCCATCCCGGGACAATCTTTTAACTTGTGACGATGCCACTGTTGTATCTCCTCTAATCCACTGGCCGGTGTCCGGCGGCTTGTTACGAGAACACGCCGCAGACACTGGCGAAAATTATGCGCCCGCCTTGGCTCCAGCCTTACCAGCCTTCTTCTTCAAACGCTCGCCGGTAATGCGGACACCCTTCTGCTTGTAGGGGTCGGGTGGGCGGAGCGAACGAAGATCCGCAGCAACCTGACCGACCTGGGCTTTATCCGCGCCGCTGACCACGAGATGGGTCTGCTTATCGACGGAAATCTGAATGCCCTCGGGAATATCGAAGGAAATCGGGTGCGATTTGCCAAGAGCGAACGAGACGGCCTTGCCCTTGAGTTCAGCGCGGTAACCAACGCCAACGATGTCGAGTTCTTTCTTGAAGCCGGTGGTGACGCCAGTGACGGCGTTGGCCAAGAAGAGCGCGAGCGAGACCGTGGAGCGCGCGATGATCTTCATTGTCGCGAATGGCGGTGAGCACACCGTCTTTCTGCTCCAACCTGATCTGTGGAGGCACGAGCACCAAGAGCTTGCCCTTGGGCCCCTGCACTTCAACCTTGCCGCCGGTGGAATTGATCTTCACACCCGCGGGAACTGGAATCGGCTTGCGACCAATACGTGACATCTGTTCAGTCCTCTTCTCTCAAACTCTTGTGCTAATCCGACCACTAAACCAACCGGTCTAAAGACCGGCCACTACGAACTTACTTACCGTGGCCGCCTGAAGGCGGCCGCTACAAACTAACTGCGCCCGCCTCGGAAGACGGCGGGTACAAAATCGTTACCAGACCTCGCAAAGGATTTCGCCGCCAATTTTGGCTTTGCGGGCGGAGCGTCCAGTCATCAGGCCTTGCGGCGTGGTGAGGATGCTGATGCCCAGACCACCAACGACGGGCTGAATTTCAGTGGTGCCGAGGTAGCAGCGCTGTCCGGGACGAGAAACGCGCTTCATGCCGGTGATGACGCTGCGGCGGTCCGGAGTGTATTTAAGGAACACGCGCAGGGTCTTGCGGGCTTTGTTTTCATCAACCATTTTATAGGTCGAGATGTAGCCCTCTTCTTTGAGGATGCGGGCGATCTCGGTCTTCAGCTTGGAAACCGGAACGTCCACGCGTTGATGTTTCGCGGCCGCCGCATTGCGGAGGCGTGTCAAGAAATCGGCTATTGGATCCGTCTGCATAACTCTCCTACCAACTCGCTTTCACAACACCAGGAATTTCGCCCTTGAGGGCCATGCCGCGGAAACAGATACGGCACATCTGGAACTTGCGGATGTATGCGCGGGCGCGGCCACAGCAGCGGCAGCGATTGCGCACACGAACCTTAAACTTAGGCTTCTTCAAAGATTTGGCGATTTTAGCGGTGCGTGCCATTTATTGTGCTGCTCCTTTTTCGCGCAGGGGAAATCCGAGACCCTTGAGGAGTTCGCGGCCTTCCTCGTCGTTCTTAGCGGAAGTGGTAAGGGTGATGTTCATGCCCTTGATCTTGTCAACGCGGGTGTAATCGATTTCCGGGAACACCAGTTGGTCCTTAAGACCGAGAGTGTAATTTCCGCGGCCATCGAAGGCGTTGGAGGGCAAACCGCGGAAGTCGCGGACACGGGGCAGGACGACGTTGCAAAGGCGGTCGAGGAATTCGTACATCCTGTCTCCGCGCAAGGTAACGGCGCAGCCGATAGGCATGCCCTTACGAATTTTGAAATTGGCGATGGACTTCTTGGCGCGGGTGATCATGGCTTTCTGGCCAGTGATCTGACCGAGCTCCACCGCAGCGGTATCGAGCAACTTGGCGTTCTGGCTGGCTTCGCCGAGGCCGATGTTGACGGTGATCTTCTTGACCTTCGGCACAGCCATGACGTTTTTCCAGCCAAAGCGCTTCATCAGCGCTGGGACGGTTTCCTTCGTGTACTTTTCCTGCATTCGACTCTTCATACCCGTTTCATTCCTTCCAAAATCTTACTTGTCGAGCGTGGTGCCGCAGCGCTTGCACGCGCGCACTTTGCTGCCATCCGGCAAAACGTGGTGACCGATGCGGGCGTGCTTGCCGCAACTGGAGCAAACGATCATGACCTTCGAGACGTTGAGGCCGGCTTCTTTTTCGACGATGCCGCCCTTGATGTTTTTCGCAGGGTTCGGACGAGTATGGCGCTTGATGAGGTTAGCGTGTTCAACGATGACGGTGTTCTTCCGCGGATTCACGGAAAGCACGCGACCGCTCTTGCCCGCATCTTTGCCGACCATAACGCGAACGTTATCGCCCTTGCGAATGCTGATGGTGTAGCTCTTGCCTTTTTCCAATTTCTGAGCCATTGCTTACCAAACCTCCGGAGCGAGCGAAACAATCTTGGTGAACTTCTTTTCGCGGAGCTCTCTAGCCACGGGACCGAAAACGCGGGTGCCCACGGGTTCGCCAGTGTCATTGATGAGCACAGCGGCGTTGTCATCGAAGCGGATGTAGGTGCCATCCTTACGGCGATGTTCCTTGCGCATCCGGACGATGACGCACTTCACGACCTTGCCTTCTTTAACCTGGCTCTCGGGAGTCGCTTCTTTCACGGAAGCGGTCACGATGTCGCCCAGGCCAGCCTTCAAACCAGCGTCGCCACCGATCGGGAGAATACACATGAGCTTGCGAGCTCCGGAATTATCCGCAACGGTCAGCCAAGTTCGCATCTGAATCATAAATCGGCTCCCTTACTTGGCCGACGCTTTACGCGTCAGCACTTGCTTCAGCCGCCAGCGCTTCAGGCGGGAGAGTGGCCGAGAGGACGAGATGATGACAGTGTCGCCCTGCTTGGCTTCGCGCTTTTCATCATGCGCATAGAACTTCTTGGAGATGCGAAGAACGCGGCGATACTTGGGATGCTGAACGAGCCGCTGAACCTCCACCACGATTGTCTTTTCCATCTTGGCGCTGGTTACCTTGCCGATGAGCTCTGTGCGATCACCGCGCTTGGAATCCGCCGCCGGAACTGCCAGTGTTTCCGTTGTCATTACGCCTTACCTGCCTTCGCCGGCTTTGCTCCGGCGGTCAATTCCTGCGCGCGCAAAAGAGTCTTAACCCGCGCGAGATCTTTTCTGGCATCGCGAAGACGCTTGAGCGCTTCCGCTTGCCCGGTGCTGAGCTGAAAACGCAGGCGGAAAATCAATTCCGCGAGGTCCTTCTCACGCGCCTTTAATTCCGTTCCGCCCTCTTCGCGGATTTTTTCGATACGCCGAGGCATATTAGAGCCCTCCTGTGCGGGAGACGAACTTGGTGGGAATCGGAAGCTTGTGCGAGGCGAGGCCCATGGCTTCGCGCGCGGTGGCTTCATCCACACCCGCCATTTCAAACATGATGCGTCCAGGCTTCACAACCGCCACCCACTTTTCCGGAGCGCCTTTACCTTTACCCATGCGGGTTTCCGCGGGCTTCTTGGTGTAGGGCTTGTCCGGGAAAATCCGGATCCACAATTTACCGCCACGCTTGATAAAGCGCGTGATGGCCACGCGGGAAGCTTCAATCTGACGGTCGGTGATCCAGGCATTTTCCATGGCCTTCAAACCGTACTCGCCAAATGCCAGACTGCCTCCGCGCCAAGCCTTGCCCTTGCGGCGGCCGCGCTGCTGCTTTCGGTACTTAACTTTCTTCGGCATCAACATCGTTTTGTTCTCGCTTCCCTAATTCCTTCGATTACTCTTCTTTTTGCCGGTCTAAAGACCGGCCACTACATCGCGTGGGGCGCCTCAGGCGGCAACCACGGCAGCGGGCTTCGGTTCTTCCTGCTTCTTGCGATTCGGAACGTTTTCGCCCTGATAGATCCAGCACTTCACGCCAATGACGCCGTAGGTGGTGTTGGCTTCGGCGGTGCCATAATCGATATCCGCGCGAAGAGTTTGCAGCGGCAAACGGCCCTGCAGATACCATTCTTTGCGGGCGATTTCCGCGCCATTCAAACGGCCAGCAACGCGAACCTTGATGCCCTTGCAGCCAAAGCGCAGAGCCGAGTCAACGGCTTTACGCATGGCGCGGCGGAAGGCCACGCGCTTTTCGAGCTGGAGTGCAATGGATTCGGCAACGAGCTGAGCATCGAGTTCCGGGCGATGCACTTCAACGATGTCGATGTGCACTTCGCGCTTGGTGCGCTTGGAAACTTCCTGCTTGAGCTTGTCGATTTCCGCGCCCTTGCGGCCGATGATGATGCCGGGACGAGCGGTGGAAATGCGCACGACCAGCTTGTTGGCGGCGCGCTCGATGTCGATGGAGCTGATGCCGGCGCTCTTGAGGCGCGACTTCAGTTCCTTGCGCAGCTTCACATCTTCGTGAAGCAGGTCAGCGTAGTCGCGATCGGCATACCAGCGCGACTTCCAGGGCTTGTTGTAGCCCAGACGAAATCCGTACGGGTGAGTTTTCTGTCCCATTACTTCTTTCCCTTCTTCCCCGGTGTCTGCTTGCCGGTCAAAGCCTTGCGAACGCGGCGAGCGGTTCCGCGAACGCCCTTTTGGGCTTCCGCTTCCGCCTGAATGGCGGCCACACGTTCGGCAGCAGCGACATGATGTTCGCTGACACCGACCCAGATGTGTGCAGTGCGCTTCTGATAGCGGAATGCACGGCCCATCGGCGCGGGACGCAAACGCTTCCAGCGAGCGCCTTCATTCACGAAACACTTGGAAACAAACAACTGATCGACGTCGAGCGGGGCGCCGGCATCTTCGGCCTTGCGTTCCGCGTTGGCGATGGCGCTGCGGAGCACTTTTTCAATGTGCTTGGCGGCGCGCTTGGGCGTGAAGCGAAGCGAATGCAACGCGTCTTGCGCCTTCTGCCCGCGAATCAGATCGATCACCAGACGCGCTTTTTGCGGAGACATCCGCACGTGGCGCGCGATGGCGTGAGCTTCAATAGAACCCGGATTGGTCAATACGTCAGCCATGTTTTATGCCTTCGGCGCTGCTGCCGCTGGTGCCGCGCCGCCTCCTGCAGGAGCTGCGCCCGCCGCCTTCTCCAAAGCCACTTTAACGGAGTGGCCCTTGAAAGAACGGGTGGGAGCAAACTCGCCCAATTTGTGACCGATCATCTGCTCGGTGACATAAACGGGGATAAATTTTTTACCGTTGTGCACGGCGATCGTGTGCCCAATCATATCGGGCACGATCGTGGAACGCCGCGACCAGGTCTTAATCACTTTCTTTTCGCTACGCGAGTTCAGTCCTTCAACCTTGTCGCGCAGGTGGCCATCGACAAACGGCCCTTTTTTCGTTGAACGTGCCATCGCTTGCTTATTCCTCCACGCGGCGCAAACGCCCCCACTGGGCGTGCCGCATCTTCTTAAATCCCCGCACCGGACCAGGTACTCGATGCGACTTCGGACAGAACGGGCAGACAAAACGTGTGCCCAGAGCGTTCGGGGTGCGATCGACGATGACCGCCCAACCCGGCTTGCAAAGCTTGTACAACACCGGCTCGAGAGGCACCGCCAATTTGGCCACGGGCTTCAGAGCAGGCTTGACTGCCACTGCCTTGACCGCTCGCTTTACAACACGCTTGCTGGAGCGCTTAACCGGCCGCGCCCGGCGTGCTGTAGTACGTGATGTCCTTGTCGCTCGCATCGTTCCGCTCTCCCCAGCCAGTTCTAGAATCGCCAGCCAGGAACTGCGATTGCATTTCGTCCTGCTACCAACTTCGTGCTAGCCGCTTGCTTCGCAAAAGAACGAAGCCAGCGGGAAAAAGTTCGTTACTTGCGCCGCTGCGAAATCATGCGGTCGGTCCGCTTGTTGCTCCGGGTCTTCTTGCCCAACGTCGGGAAAGCCCACGGAGTAACCGGATGGTTGCCCTTGACCTTGCCTTCACCACCACCGTGCGGGTGATCGACTGGGTTCATGGCCACGCCGCGAACGGTTGGCTTCTTACCCATCCAGCGCGTGCGACCAGCCTTGCCGTAGGTCTGGTTCTCATGGTCGAGATTGCCGACCTGGCCCACGGTTGCACGGCAATCGATGGAGAACTTGCGAACTTCACCGGAAGGCATCTTGATGAGAGCGAGATCGCCTTCTTTGCTGAGCAATTGAGCGGAAGCGCCGGCGGTGCGAACGGCCTGGCCGCCACGACCGGGATAGAGCTCAAGATTGTGCAGCATGGTGCCGGGAGGAATGTTGCGGATCTTCAGAGCATTGCCCGGAAGAATGTCCGCGGTCTCGCCGGTGGAAACGGTTGCGCCGACCTGCAGACCGACAGGATGCAGGATGTAACGCTTGTCGCCATCCGCGTAGTGCAAGAGAGCGATGTTGGCGCTGCGATTGGGGTCATACTCGATAGCGGCAACGATGGCAGGAACGCCTTCCTTGTCGCGGCGGAAATCGACCACGCGGTACTGCTTTTTGTGGCCGCCACCGCGGTGCCAAATCACGATCTCGCCATGATTGTTGCGTCCGCCGGTGCGCTTTTTGGGCTCGAGCAGATTTTTTTCAGGCGTTTGCTTGGTGATCTCGCTCTTATCGAGCACGGTCATAAAGCGTCTTGACGCCGTATATGGATTAAAACTCTTCAGTGCCATCTCTTGCCTCTACCTTTTAAATCTATCCGCCCACTTGGCGGCTCTTGCGTTCACTTAAAAAACTTTTTACAGATTCTCCGAATACTCGATCATCTTTTCGCCTTCGGCGAGCTTGACGTAAGCTTTCTTCCAATCGCGCCGGTAGCCTTCGTTCTGACCGCGGCGGCGCATCTTGCCAAAGAAGTTGGCGGTACGAACATCGGAAACCTTGACCTTGAAAATCTGCTGGACGGCTTCCTTGATTTCGGTTTTGGTAGCGCCCGCGGCAACTTCAAAGACCACGGTGTGCTGGGTTTCTTTCACGCCCAATCCCTTTTCCGTGATGATGGGGCGGCGGATAATCTGATAGTGAGGGGCTGCCATGTGTTATTCCTTCCCCTTTTTGTTAGCCGGCTTCTTCGCTGCTGCCGGTTTCTTTGCTGCCTTTTCCGCTTTAGCCTTGGGCGCCGCTTCTTTCTTTGGCGCTGCAGCCGGAGCGGGAGCAATGGATTCGACATGGGGCGCGGCAACCGATTCGTGATCCGGATCGAGAGTGCGTACCAGACGTGCCACGGCGTCCTTGGAAAGCAACAAACGGTCGTGCTTGAGAACGTCGTAAGCCTGCAAAGTATTGGTAGCGGAAAGCTTCACGCCTTCCATATTGCGGCTGGCCAATTCGAGATTGCGGTTCTCCGCGCCAGCAACGAGCAAGGCAGTCTTGGGAGCGTTCAACTTGCCGAGCGCCAGACGAAGCGTCTTGGTCTTGTGGGTATCGAGAGCCCACGCTTCAATCACGGTCAGCTTCTGCTCCGCAAGCTTGGCGGAGAGAGCCGAGCGCAAAGCGCCAAGCTGCATCTTCCTGGGCAGAGCATATTCGTAGGAGCGGGGCTTGGGGCCGTGAACCGTGCCTCCATGGCGCCACAACGGCGAGCGGATTGAGCCGACACGCGCGCGGCCAGTGCCCTTCTGCTTCCAGAGCTTGCGGCCTGCGCCGCTGACTTCGCTCTTATCCTTGGTCTTGGCGGTACCGCTACGAATTCCCCGGAGATACCACCGCGAGGCTTCGTGCAGGAGATGTTCGTTAATCTCTGCGCCAAAAACCGTGTCCGCCAGATCTACCTGGCCGACCTTCTTGCCATCCAGATTGATTACATCCACGACCGGCATAATTTCGTTTCCTTCTCTTTTACCTAAAGCTTGTACTAAATCCTGACTGAGTTACTTCTTTGCTTTCGGGGCCTTCACGTTCTTGGCCTTGCGAATAAAAATGTATTGGCCTGCGGGACCGGGAACCGAGCCACGAACCAACAAAAGATTTTCGTCGCTATCGATCTTGACCACCTTCAAGTTCTTCGCGGTAACCTGCACATTGCCCATATGACCCGGGAAATGCTGGTTCTTCCAGACGCGCGATGGGAAAGAACTGCCACCGATACCGCCCGGAGCGCGATGAAACATCGAACCGTGAGTGGCGTCACCGCCGGCGTAATGCCAGCGCTTCACGCCGCCGGCAAAACCGCGGCCCTTGCTGACGCCGGTGATGTCAACCAATTCACCTTCAGCAAAATTTTCGACCAGCACGCGATCGCCAACCTTGGTTTCGTCCGCCGATTCGGCGATGCGAACTTCCTGCAGAACCTTCATGGGGGCCACGTTGGCCTTCTTGAAATGACCGGTCATGGCTTTGTTCACGCGTTGAGGCTTGACGAATTCCACGAGGCCGAGTTGCGCGGCGTCGTAGCCATCTTTTGCCTTGGTGCGGCGCTGAACCACAACGCAGGGACCAGCCTGCAGAACAGTGCAGCCAACGAGATTGCCGTCAGTTGCAAAGACCTGGGTCATGCCGAGCTTGATTCCGATAATGCCTTCGACTGCCATTTTCCTTTTCTCTCTCTCGCAGCATGTCCGCGCGTGGCGAATATTGGCTGCGTGGTGCTTAAGTTGGCGGCGTGAAGCCGCCGGTACATCGAACTACGAGTTACTTTGCTGCGTGGCCAAAGGCCTTGATCTCCACGTCCACTCCGGGAGGTAGATCGAGCTTCATCAGCGCGTCCACCGTGTCCGGTGTGGGTTCGAGAATATCGATGAGGCGCTTGTGGGTGCGCATTTCAAACTGTTCGCGCGACTTCTTGTCCACGTGCGGCGAGCGCAAAACGGTCCAGCGGTTGATGGTTGTGGGCAGAGGAATCGGGCCGGCAACATCGGCGCCGGTGCGCTTCGCGGTTTCCACGATTTCCCGCGTGGACTGGTCCAGAATTCTGTGGTCGTATGCTTTGAGGCGAATGCGAATTTTGTCACCTTGTCTCATAGGATTACTCGATGATCTCCGTGACTGCGCCGGCGCCGACTGTGTGGCCGCCTTCACGAATCGCGAAGCGCAAGCCCTTCTCCAGTGCCACCGGGGTTATGAGCGTCACTTCGCAGCTCACGTTATCGCCGGGCATCACCATTTCCACGCCCGCGGGCAGCTTCATGTCTCCCGTCACGTCCGTCGTGCGGAAGTAGAACTGCGGGACGATAGCCCGAGAAAAACGGGGTGTGCCGTCCGCCTTCTTCCTTCGTCAACACGTACGCTTCGGCCTTGAACTTGGTGTGTGGCGTGATCGAGCCCGGTTTGCAGATCACCTGCCCGCGCTCCACGTCTTCTTTTTCCGTGCCGCGCAGCAGCAATCCAACGTTGTCTCCCGCCAAGCCTTCATCCAGCAGCTTCTTGAACATCTCGATGCCGGTAACAACCTTCTTCTGCGTCGCGCGGAAGCCCACGATCTCCACTTCTTCGCCAACCTTCACCTTGCCACGTTCCACTCTTCCCGTTACCACCGTGCCGCGGCCTGAGATCGAGAAAATATCTTCGATCGGCATGGCAAACGGTTTGTCCACATCGCGCACCGGCAGAGGAATGTTCGCATCCACGGCGGCCATCAGTTCGTCAATCTTCTTTTCCCATGCGGCATCGCCATTCAGCGCCTGCAGTGCCGAACCGCGTACCACCGCAATCGTGTCGCCCGGGAATTGATAGCTCTTCAGCAGTTCACGAACTTCCAGTTCCACCAGTTCCAACAACTCGGCGTCTTCCACCATGTCGCACTTGTTCAGGAACACCACGATCGCAGGCACGCCGACCTGGCGAGCCAGCAAAATGTGTTCGCGAGTCTGCGGCATCGGTCCATCGGTCGCCGCAACCACCAGGATCGCGCCGTCCATCTGCGCCGCTCCCGTGATCATGTTCTTGATGTAGTCCGCGTGGCCCGGGCAATCCATGTGCGCGTAGTGCCGGTTCGGCGTCTCGTACTCCACGTGCGAAACGGCAATCGTAATCCCGCGCTCCCGCTCTTCCGGAGCGTTGTCAATCGAATCAAACGCCCGAAACGCCACCTTCGGATTGTGCTTCGACAGCACCTTCGTGATCGCCGCCGTCAACGTCGTCTTGCCATGATCAATGTGACCGATCGTCCCAATGTTGACGTGTGGCTTTGTCCGCTCAAACTTTTCCTTCGCCATTGCCCTGTTTGCTCCTGTTCGAATTCTTTACAAAAATCCTTACTAAAAAACGGTACAACTAAACTTGTTTGCTACTTTTCACCGCGGTGCTTCTTGATGACTTCTTCCGCAAGCGCCGCAGGCAATTCCGCATAATGCGAGAAGTGCATGGTAAACGTGGCGCGTCCCTGCGTGCGGCTGCGCAAATCGGTGGCATAACCAAACATCTGAGCGAGGGGAACTTCCACGCGAATCACGTTGCTGCCAGCGCGATTTTCGGTGCCCTGAATCGCGGAACGGCGGGAGTTCAAGTCGCCGAAAACTTGCGGCATGTATTCTTCGGGAACGACGACTTCCACCTTCATGATGGGTTCGAGCAAAACCGGCTTGGCCCTGGCGCAGGCTTCTTTGTAGGCCATGGAGCCGGCGATTTTGAAAGCCATTTCGTTGGAGTCGACGTCATGGTAGCTGCCGTCGATCAACACCACAGCAACATCAACCATGGTGAAACCAGCAACGATGCCGTTGTCGAGCGCTTCGCGGATGCCCGCTTCGATGGGGGCGATAAATTCGCGAGGAATCGAGCCGCCAACGATCTTGTCGATGAACAGGAAGCGGTGTTCCTTATCAAACTTCCACTTTCCGGGAGTGCTGCCAGTAACGGACTTGGCGAGTTCGTCGAGATCGTCAGTGGAAAGTTCCTTCATATTTTCATGATCGGAACTGGGAAGAGGATGCAATTCAATTTTGCAGTGGCCGTACTGACCCTTACCACCGGTCTGCTTGATGTATTTGCCTTCCGCAATAGCCTTCTTGCGAATGGTTTCGCGATAAGCGACCTGCGGGCGGCCCACGTTGGCCTGCACGTTATATTCGCGCAACATACGGTCAACGATAATTTCCAAGTGCAACTCGCCCATTCCGGAAATCAAGGTCTGGCCGGTATCGGGTTCGGTAGAAACACGGAACGTAGGATCTTCCTGTGCGAGGCGCTGCATGGCCACGCCCAGCTTGTCCTGGTCGGCCTTGGTTTTTGGCTCGATGGCGACGGAGATAACGGGAGTCGGGAAATCGATGGACTCCAGAATAATTTGATTTGTTTCGTCGCAGAGGGTGTCGCCCGTGTTGACGTTCTTCAAGCCGACGCAGGCACAAATGTCACCGGCGTAGATTTCCTGAATTTCTTCGCGCTTGTTGGCATGCATCTGCAGCAAACGGCTGATGCGTTCGCGCGAACCCTTGGCGGAGTTCATGACATAGCTGCCGGACTTCAAAACGCCCGAGTAAACGCGGATATAAGTAACGTGGCCGACAAAGGGGTCGGACATGATTTTAAAAGCGAGAGCAGAAAAAGGCTGATCGTCAGCGGGACGGCGAAGAACTGTTTCGTCGTTTTCCGGATTGATGCCTTCGACAGGCAGAACATCGATTGGCGAGGGCAGGTAATCAACGACGGCATCCAGTAAAGGCTGGATACCTTTGTTCTTGAACGCGGAACCAGCAAGGACAGGAACGATTTTAAGGTTCAGTGTGGACTTGCGGATGGACTTGCGCATGTCCTCAACGGAAAGGGTGCCATCGGTCAGGTATTTGTCGAGTACGGAGTCGTCGTGTTCGGCGATATATTCGACGGTCTTGTTGCGATGTTCGTCGTAGAAAGCCTTGTCAATCGCGGAGCCCTTGAGGGCAGCGGCAATATCCGGGCGGCCGGCAACGAAATCGGCGTCCCAAAGTTTCGAGACTTCAAAGATTTCAAATTTAGCGCCGAGAGTTTCTTCGAGCCAGACGATAACCTTCTGCTCGATAAAATCGATGATGCCGATGAAATTATCTTCGCGGCCCAGTGGGAATTGCAGAGGAACAGGATGAGCGCCGAGGCGTGCGCGAATGGTGCGGATGACGTGGTCAAAATCCGCGCCCATGCGATCCATCTTGTTGACGAAACAGATGCGGGGAACGCGATACTTGTCTGCCTGACGCCAGACGGTTTCCGATTGCGGCTGAACTCCGGCGACGGAGTCGAAAACGCAAACAGCGCCGTCGAGAACGCGCAAAGAGCGCTCGACTTCGACGGTGAAGTCCACGTGGCCAGGCGTGTCGATAATGTTGACGCGATACTTTTTACCAAAGCGATCCCAACTGGCGGTAGTGGCCGCGCTGGTGATGGTGATGCCGCGTTCGCGCTCCTGCTCCATCCAGTCCATGGTTGCAGTGCCTTCATCCACGGAACCGATCTTGTAGGTCACACCGGTATAGAAAAGAATGCGCTCTGTAGACGTGGTTTTGCCCGCGTCAATGTGCGCCATGATGCCGATGTTGCGCGTATCTTCGAGTTTAAATAACCGAGTCATGATCCCTTGGAAACCTTTTCTCCCCTGGCTACTGCTTTTCCCCTGCTTAGTTCTTTGCTGCTCATTGCGTAATGCTCTGGGTTGGCCGGTCTAAAGACCGGCCCCTACAAAAATTGAGTTACCAGCGATAGTGAGCGAAAGCCTTGTTGGCTTCGGCCATGCGGTGGACATCTTCCTTCTTCTTGATGGCGCCACCACGCGAATTGGCGGCATCGATCACTTCGTCCGCGAGCTTGTCGATCATGGTCTTGCCCGCGCGTTCGCGTGAATATTGCAAAAGCCAACGAATCGCGAGCGATTGGCGGCGGAAGGGGCTGACTTCCACGGGAACCTGGTAGTTCGCACCACCAACGCGGCGAGTCTTGACTTCCAGCAAAGGCTTGACGTTCTCGAGCGCCTTCTTGAAAATTTTCAGGGCGTCGTCGTTGGTCTTCTTGGCAACCTGATCCATGGCGCCGTAGAACACGCGCTGCGCGGTGCTCTTCTTGCCTTCCCACATCATCGAGCAGATAAACTTCTCGACGATATCGCTGGCGTAAACGGGGTCGGTCGCTTGGACTCGACGATTCACTATTCCTTTACGAGACATGCTTCACCGCTCCTTCAAAATCAGAAAGTCAAAGTGCTGCTTACTTGGCTGCTGCGCCGGCCTTGGGGCGCTTGGCGCCGTACTTCGAACGGCCCTGCTTGCGATTCTCAACGCCAGCGGCGTCGAGAGTTCCGCGAACGATGTGATAGCGCACACCCGGCAGATCCTTCACACGGCCACCGCGCACGAGCACGATGGAGTGTTCCTGCAGGTTGTGGCCGATGCCGGGAATGTAGGTGGTGACTTCGACGGCATTGGTCAGACGAACGCGAGCAACTTTACGCAAAGCCGAGTTGGGCTTCTTCGGCGTCTGGGTGTAAACACGAATGCAAACACCGCGCTTTTCCGGGCAGCCCATCAACGCAGGCGACTTGGTCTTGGAAATAATTCCTTCTCTACCCATCCGTACAAGTTGAGAAAACGTCGGCACAGTAATCCTCTTTTTCGTTCGGCGAAGAGCGATGAAGCGAGATTCGCGATTCGTCGTGCTAAGCGCGCAAACGCATGGCGAAGGCTCTCAACGCGCGCGCAAAAAAATACGCGAGAGCACACAACGATGCTGAAAGGTGTACTGCGAATCCGGAGATGACCAGCAAGAAACTCCGTGGACAGGCCAAGAGAGCAGAACGAAACTCCTGGTTCCGATTCGGAGAGGCTTACTCGGCTTTTCGGGGCTGGCGCCCCATTCCGGCCGCTCTTCTGTCCCATTCCGTCGAACTTGTTCCGGGACCGAAGAATTCCCTTCCAACTACCCATCCTCGAACTAGGAGGATGGCCCTACAGCAAGGGGAAAATACCCCTGACAAAACACAGAGTATAGAGGAGATAAAGGGCAGTGTCAAATAACTTTCGAAACGGCTGTGAAGAAAAAACTGTGGAAAAGTGCAGAATGGCACGAATACTGCAAGAGTGCCTAATTTTCCCTATCCAATGAGCCCGAATCGAGCTTGGGTGACCGTTCGATTAGATTCCCTTAAATCCATTTTTATCAATCAATTAGTGGAAGGTTTGGCTTCTAAGCCCAAGTCACCAAAAGTCCACAAATTGAACGCCTTCAGCATATCATAGTCGCCCTTTTCACGGAGCATTTTGGCGGTTTTTTCCGCAGGCCAGGGGGTGGCAAAGCGCTCCGGCCGGTCGGCAAGCCAATAAGCGGCCATGGCCATGATGGTGGCGTCCTGTGCAAGTACATCGGGCTTAGCGGCCTCGAGCGCATCCGCTGCGGAGTGATGCGTGTATTTGTAGTCGGGAGAATCCTGATCGAGATTTATTCCGGGCAGGCCCGCAAGAATAAAGGGACCGGTGTCCGAGCCAAACTCAGTTTTGTCGGTGACTTTGATTTCACGAATGTATTGGAGTGATTCGGCGAAAGGCTCGAAAGCGGCGATCAGATCGTTGCGTCCGCCAAGTTGGAATTCCTTCACAGGGCCCTGGCCATTATCGAGAACAATGTCGCCAATGTGATTTTTCATTTCGGCTTGATGCTGCTTCACGTACGCGAGCGAGCCCAGAAGACCCTGCTCTTCTCCGGTGAAGAGGACGAAGCGGATGGTGCGGCGAGGAGTGTCGCCGCTTTTGATGATGGCTTCCGCAGCGCCGAGAACACTGGCGGTGCCAAAACCGTTGTCGGTGGCACCCTCGCTGAGATCCCAGGAATCAAGATGCGCGCCGACGACCACAATTTCTTCGGGATGTTCGCGGCCGATAATTTCGCCGACGACATTGGCACTCTGCACCGGACCCTGGGTAAATGTGTTTTGAACGTTGATACGGATGCGAACTTTCTTACCGGAAGAGAGAAAGCGCTCGAGCTGGCCTTGATCTTCGCGGGTCATGTCGACGACAGGAATGGCAAAATCGACAGCAAAACCGAGTATTCCGGTGTGGGTAAGGTGCATGCCTTCGGCGGGAAATCCGCCTTGACCACCGATTATGGCGATGGCTCCAGCCTTTTGCAGCGCGTTCAGAAAATCGCCAAACTGCGCGAAGATGAGCATGACATTTTTCTTGGGCGTGCCCTCTGGCTTCATCATCACGATTTTGCCGCGGAACCGCGCGGTGTTGGCCATTTCCGCATCGAGATCGAAAAGGTTGGCGGTGACGACTTCACCTTCGGCGCCGCCTGCGGGGGTGGAACCAGTCCAGCCCATGGCATCGATTGAGAGAGGGTGGTGAATTGGGGCGATGAGCTCGGCCTGGGCAGTGCCGCGCGTCCAGCCCTTCCAGATTGAGTATTTTTCGGCACGAACATTCTTTAGGCCCATGGCATTCATTTTGTCGATGCCCCAGTCAATTGCTTCCTGGGCTTGCGGCGAACCGGTGACACGGCCGCCGACTTCGTCGCTCAATTCGGTGAGGTACCAGAAAGTGTGGGAGTCCATCGTGCCTTCGCCTGCGATTTTGACGAGGGCGGCCTTGGTGCCATCTTCTTCGGGACCCTTGGGCTTGGGCGTGTCGTCAGCAAAGGCGCTGCTCGCCATCGCGACGAGCAAGATTAGACCGAGCAAGCGGATATTCATTTACGATTTTCTCCTGAACAAAGGGGCATCCAGCGGATTGAAAAGTCTATCATGCACTTGGACGTGGAGCGGGCGATTCGGTTTCAGTGCGGGGGCTTGCGGGTTGAGCAACGGGGAGTAAGGGGCGGCTTTACGATGGCGGAGAGTGCTCCTAAACTTCCAGCGTGAGCAATCCTTGGAAAATTGGGCGCGTTTGGGTGGGTATGTGTGTTGGTTTGCACTGCGCGTTAGGGATATTCGCGCAAGAGCCTGCGGGTAAGCCTGAGGCCAAACCTGCGGAAAAATCTGCGGCGACTAGAGAAGTCGGCGGAAAAAGCGCCGATTCCCTTTCAAATCCAACTGCTGGATACGCATATTCGTTTTGAGGCGAATGGCGATTCGCGCAAAGACGTACACACGATCGTGAAGATCAATGATCTGCAGGGAGCAAGGCAGTTTGCGCGGCTGGCATTCGATTACAACCGGGCTTATCAGCAGGTGGAAATTCCCGTGGTGCGGGTGACACACGCGAATGGAGGAACGTCAGAGGTGCTGCCGAGCGCGATTGCCGATGCGCCGAACCCGGCAGTGGAAAAATATCCGGCGTATGAGGACGTGAGCGTGAAATCGGTGCGGATTTTGGGATTGCAGGAAGGCGACACGATTGAGTATCGGGTGATTACAACGACTACGAAGCATCCGCTGGCGCCGGATTTTTGGCTGGAGCATACGTTTGACCGGTCGGGGCAGGTGCTGGAAGAAGAGTACGAGCTAGACTTGCCGGGGCCTGTGAATTCGACAACGGACATGAGGGTGCAGAACGGGCCAAAGCCACGTCTGTATTTAGCGATACCTTCAGCGTCGTTTCAGAATTCCAATGAGGGAGGGACGGAGCGATCGAATTACAAATGGAAAATTGCTTCTGACAGAAAGCTTCCCGCCAGCATCCAGGAGGACGGCGCGACGTTGCCAGATGTAATTGTGACCAGCTTCGCGGATTGGATGAATTTCTCGAGCAAGATGGCGGCACAATCGCCGGACTGGACGGAAGGCGATCGCCATGAGACGGAATCGCGACTGAAATATTCGGGCTCGAGTGGTGCCGCATCAGGAAAATCGCTTCCATCGTTGTATCAGCTCGTGTCGCAAAAGGTGGCAACGGTAGATCTGCCCATGGGCGCGAATGGATACAGAGTGAGACATGCGAAAGAGATTTTTGAGACTGGATATGCTACACCGCTCGAGAAATGCTTTTTACTAGCACGATTGGCACAGTGGGCTGGCTTTAGAGGAGAAGTACTACTTTACGGAGCCGGGAAGCTGCGAAACGAGTTTCCACGCCCATCTGTGTTTGATCACGCGTTCGCTGGCGTGACAGAAGGCGCGAAGTACACTGCATTCGATCCAGGCGTGGAAGTGGCTCCATTAGGAGTGGTGGCCGCGCAATTCCGCGGGAAAGAAGTGCTGACGCTCTCTCCTCACAATCACGGCGATTACCTGGATACTTGGACGTATTTACCCGAAACTTTGCCGTTTCGTGCGTTCCAAAAAGTGGCAGTCGATTCAAGCCTTGGAGAAGATGGAAAGCTGACTGCAAAGGTGAAATACACATTGCGCGGAGACAACGAGTTGCTGCTGCGAGTGGCGTTTCACCAGACGGCCAAGGAGAAGTGGAAGGACGTGGCGGGATTGCTGGCGCTATCGGATGGCTTTCGAGGAGTAATTACAGCCGCGACGGCGTCGGACCCGATGGCGACCAAGGAACCGTTCACCGTGGAATATGAATTGACGCAGGCGAAGTTTGTGGACTGGTCGAAGAAGCCGGTGCGGATACCGGCATTGTTACCGCAGATTGGTTTGCCGGATACATCGACGAAAAGTTCAGGCGGAGGGATCGAGTTGGGGACACCGCTGGATGTTGAAACTACAGAGACGCTGCATCTGCCGGCGGGGACTACGGTGCAGACGCCGGCGGGGACAGCGGTGCAGCGCGATTACGCTACATATTCATCGAAGTATGGAGCAACGGCGGGGACGCTGACGGCCTTGCGACACATTCACTTCCTGGAGCGGGAAGTGGCGGCAGACCGGATTATGGATTACAGCGCGTTTGTGCATGCGGTGCAGAACGATCAAGCGCAATATTTTGTGCTGGATCGCGGTGAAACGGTGAAAGAGGCACAATAGGGCGGCAGAAGAGTAAAGACTTCACCAATGCAACCTGACAATTTTGGAGACGAAGAGCCCGCCTGGGCCCTTCGCTTCGTTCAGGGTAAAAAGGCGGCGGCTACATAGGCAGTGGGAAGCGTGGCCGCCTAAAGGCGGCCGCTACAGAGGAGAAGAGCCGATCTAAAGATCGGCCACTACACAAGAAGCGCCGGGCGAAAGCCCGGCACCTACATTCAATCTAGCGAAACTCGAATTTAGCGGAATTCCATTACTTCTTTTTCTTTGGCGGCGGCCAGGCCTTCGATTTTTTGAGTTTCGGAGTGGGAGATTTTTTCCAGTTCGTCGAGGGCGCGTTTCTGCTCGTCCTGGCTGATCTTCTTCTCTTTTTCGAGTTTATCAATGGCTTCCTTGATATCGCGGCGGATGTTGCGGACCGCAGTGCGATGATTCTCGAGCATTTTGTGCATCTGCTTAACGAGATCCTTGCGACGCTCTTCGGTGGGAGCGGGCATGGGGACGCGGACGATTTTGCCATCGGTGGTGGGATTCAGGCCGAGGTCGGAGGCGCGAATGGCCTTATCGATCAGCGCCGCGACGGTAGGATCCCACGGGGTGATGACGAGCATCGTGGCGTCAGGAATGGTGATGTTACCGAGCTGATTCACGGGCATGGGCGTGCCGTGGTAATCCACGCGCACCTGATCAAGAATGGCGGCGTTGGCGCGGCCAGTGCGTACGGTGGCTAGCTCCTTGCGGAAATCATCGACGGCTTTTTCCATGCGCGTTTTGGCAGCTAGCGAAGCATCTTTGGTAGTCGCGATCGTGGTCATGTGTGTATCCTCGAGACGGAAAATTTTCAGCAATTAGTTTTCAGTTACGCAAACCGTGCCGTGGTGAAATGCATTCGAAATTTGTAAGTTCGTACTTCTTGCCTAAAACTTAATACTAGAAACCAAGCGCTACGTCTACGCCGGCGAAACAGTCGAGCCGACGCGTTCCCCTTGAACGGCGCGGCGGATGTTTCCCGGTTTGTGCATATTGAAAATCACGATGGGCATGCCATTGTCCATGCACAGCGAAATGGCGGTGGCGTCCATCACTTTGAGGTTCTGATGCAACACTTCGCGATAGGTGATATTGGCGAAGAATTTGGCGTCGGTGACTTTTTCCGGGTCGGCATCGTAAATACCATCGACGCGCGTGGCCTTCAGGATCACATCAGCTTTGATTTCCATGGCGCGAAGCGCAGCGGCGGTATCCGTGGAGAAATATGGATTGCCGGTGCCGGCGGCGAAGATGACCACGCGGCCTTTTTCCAGATGGCGCGTCGCTTTACGGCGGATAAATGGTTCGCAAACCTGATGCATTTCGATGGCGCTCTGAACGCGGGTGTGGACGCCAACTTTTTCGAGCGCATCTTGCAGAGCGAGGGCATTCAGCACAGTGGCGAGCATACCCATGTAATCGCCGGTCGCGCGATCGATCTCGAAACCTTTCTGACGAGCACCACGAAAGATATTGCCACCGCCAACCATGATGGCAATCTGCACGCCTAGCTTGTTCACTTCTTTCAGTTCTTTGGCAATGGAGTAGATCGTCTGACCATCAATGCCGAAGCCCTGAGGTCCCTGCATAGACTCTCCGGAAAGCTTGAGAAGTATGCGATGGTAGGCAGGATTTTTCCTGGTACCGCTTTTAGGCACTTTGGATGAACTGGCCATGGGTCTCCGATGTGTGGAACAAAAAGCAGTGAAATTGTAACAAATATTGGGTGGAACGGCGTGTGATGAAGGCAAAAAGTACGAGGGGAAATGATGGTTCCAATTCGGCACGCGGATTTATCACCGAGGACACAGAGGTAGGGGCACAGAGGACGCAGAAAAAAACGGAAGAAAGAAACGCCCCGGGTTAGCGGGGCGTTCTGAATAAATCAGGGTTCGATGTGGGTTTAAGCTTTGCCAGGTTCTGTGGAAGCAGGCGCTTCGGTGGATCCAGCAGAGGATGCGCCCGGGACTTCGCCAACCTTGAAGCGTGAAAAACGGCGGATGGCAATATTTTCGCCGAGCTTGGCGATGGCTTGGGTGATCATCTCACCGATGGTCTGAGTCTCGTCCTTGATGAAGTGCTGTTCGTACAAGCAGCTCTCCTCATAGAACTTTTCCATTTTGCCGGTGACGATCTTCTGAATGACGGGCTCGGGCTTGCCGGTGGCGCGTGCCTGAGCGCTGTAAATCTCGCGCTCGCGCTCGAGCATTTCCGGAGTAACGTCCTCGCGGCGAACGTAGCGAGGATCAACGGCGGCGATGTGCATGGCCACGTCGTGGCAAAGCTGTTTAAAGGCCTCGGTACGGGCAACGAAATCGCTCTCGCAGTTAATTTCGACGATAACGCCGATTTTGCCGCCGGCGTGAATATAATGGCCGATCAAGCCTTCGGTCGCTTCGCGCGTAGCTTTCTTGGCGGCCGAAGCCTGACCCTTCTTGCGAAGAACGTCGATGGCCTTTTCGATGTCACCGTTGGCTTCGACGAGCGCAGCGCGGCAATCGCTGAAACCGGCGTTGGTCTTCTCTCTCAACTCTTTAACAAGCTTGGCTGGAATTTCCATAACTGGCTTAGAAGTACTCATCCTTTTCTCTCTTTTTGTGCGGCCCGAACTTTCGATTTGATATCAGAAAAATGGCCCGGCGTCGGAAATGCACTCAGCGCCGGGCCACTTGAATTTAGAACCGTCGCAGTTACTTGGCGGCTTCCGCTTCGTGAGGAACCTCAGCAGCGACCGCAGCATCGGCGGGCTCTACGGGTTCAACAGCGGGTTCCGCTGGAACGTCAGCGGGGTCGACGAAATCGCCTTCCTGCTTTTCGTACTGCTCGTAGGCGCTGGTGTCGACATACTCGACGCCGTCCTGAGCCAGATCCGCGACCGCCTTTTGATGGGCGACCTGGGATTGCTCATACGCCGCGCGGCCTTCCGCAACGGAGTCTGCGATCTTGGTGGTGAACAAGCGGATGGCGCGAAGGGCGTCATCATTGCCCGGAATAATCCAGTCGACCATGTCGGGATCACAGTTGGTGTCCACAACGCTGACGACCGGGATACCCATGCGGCGCGCTTCCTTGACGCCAATTTCCTCGGCGTTGGAATCGACGACGAACATGGCATCCGGCAACTGAGTCATATTCACGATCCCTTCCAGGTTCTGGAAGAGGTGCTTCATTTCGCGATCCAGGCGAGCGCGCTCTTTCTTGGAGAGCTGCTCCATGCGTCCGTCCTCGGTCATGGCCTGAAGAAGTTTCAGGCGCTTGATGGATTTCTGCAGCGTGGACCAGTTGGTCAGCGTGCCGCCCAACCAGCGGTGATTGACGAAGAAGGCGCCACAGCGCTTGGCTTCCTCGGCGATGGCATCCTGAGCCTGACGCTTGGTGCCAACAAACAAAACTGTTCTACCGTGAGAAGAGATTTCACTAACGAAACGGCTGGCTTCGCGAAACATCTTCAGGGTTTTCTGCAAATCGATGATGTGAATGCCGTTGCGCTCTCCAAAGATATATTCCTTCATCTTGGGGTTCCAACGACGCGTCTGGTGACCGAAGTGAACGCCGGCCTCCAGCAGCTCTTTCATGGTGATTTCTACTGCCACTATTCCTCCTAAGTAGATGGATGCTTTTCGGAATTCCCTAAGCAGGTTGGCTGGGCTCAGGCCCGGCACCTACGTTGGAAATTCTCGCAGCAACCTCTTGCCGGCTTCTTGCCGGCCGTGATCTTGGAGTTCCAGTTTTTGGCTGGAACTCCAGAGCTCATAAATCCTTGGGCAAGCACTCAGGGTTGAGATCCTTCGTCGCGCAAAAACACGCTTCTCAGGATGACAACCGACTTGGTACGCCGCGTTCCTGCACAACAAGCGATTAACGCTTGGTGAACTGGAAGCGCTTGCGTGCGCCCTTTTGACCGTACTTCTTGCGTTCCTTCATACGGGAATCGCGGGTCAGGAAACCGTTCTTACGAAGCGGGGAGCGCAGTTCCGGATTGAACTTGATGATGGCGCGCGAAAGACCCATGCGCACCGCTCCGGACTGTCCACCCACGCCGCCGCCCTTGGCAGTGGCTACGACGTCCACCTGGTCCAAGAGGCTGGTGAACTTCAAAGGCTCGACTGCATCATGCTCCCAGGCATGATTGGGAAAATACGATTTCGTGGTGCGGCCATTCACCGTGAACTTCCCCGTGCCGGCTCTCAGGAACACACGAGCCACCGACTCTTTGCGGCGGCCAGTGCCGTGGAACCACGTTTTGCTGCCCGTAGCGGGCGTCTCAACAGTACTCAATGCTCCTCCTCAAAATGCCTGGTAAAGAGAGCAATCCAGACTCTCTCATGGACTTCACGGTCGGATGGCTCCCTGCTAAGGCACTGCCTAAGAAGGAACAACACCTACGTGGCGACTACCAGGAGGCAACCGGAAGATTCCGGGTGCTCCGAAAAAATGTTACAGCGCGACGGCTTGCGGCTTTTGGCCAGCGTGACGCGCCAGACCGGCGGCATCGCGATAGACACGCAACTTCTTGGCGCGGCGAGCGCGCAACTTGTTCTTGGGCAACATGCCAAGAACCGCTTCGCGGATCATCCAGTCGGGCTTGTTTTCGCGCACGCGCTTGGCGGGCACTTCTTTCAGTCCGCCGGGGTAACCGCTGTGCGAGTAATAAACTTTCTGTTCGATTTTGTTGCCGGTCAGCTTGATTTTATCGGCATTGATGACGACGACGTGGTCACCGGAATCGAGGTAAGGCGTGAAGGAGGCCTTGTCCTTGCCAATCAACATGCGGGCGACCTTGGTCGCCAAGCGGCCCAACACCTGGTTGGTCGCGTCGACAACAAACCAATTAGCGCCGACTTTCAGCGCTTCTGCTTCTGCTCCCTTTGCTACGTACGTCCTCATTGCAATCAGCCACACCTTTCCCTGAAAAGACAAAGTTCAAGTTTAGGAGTAGGGCCCGGATTTGTCAACGTGACTTTGAGCCGCCGACACTAAAAAGGGCGTGCAGATGCAGTCTATTGACGAGCAACAGGGCCGCGGTTTTGCGTGGTGGTGGTGCAAACCGGCGCCTGTGACGGCGGACACTGTATATGTTTTGCTTATAGCGCCTAATGGTTCTGCTTTCTGACCAACCTCGCACGCCGCATCTTGCCGGCGTCTATCTTGGCCTTACAGTTGGACACTTCAAAAGAGGAGGATAAACCTATGGGCACCATTACGCTTGCGCCACCAGTGGTCAAGGCGCCTGCAGAGTATGTAAGTGATGTGATGAATCTGGTACGCGCGAAGAACGCGGCCGAGCCGGAATTCCATCAGGCAGTACAAGAAGTGTTTGAAACGTTGGGACCCGTGCTGGCAAAGCATCCGGAATATCAGCAGGCACGGATATTGGAACGGTTCGTTGAGCCGGAGAGGGTATTGATGTTCCGCGTGCCGTGGCTGGATGACGACGGGCACGTGCAGGTGAATCGCGGATTCAGAATTGAGATGAACAGCGCCATTGGCCCTTATAAGGGAGGGCTGCGTTTTCATCCATCGGTGAACCTGGGGATTTTGAAGTTCCTGGCATTCGAGCAAGTGCTGAAGAATTCGCTGACCACGCTGCCCATGGGCGGCGGAAAGGGCGGTTCGGATTTTGATCCGAAGGGAAAGAGCGACAACGAGGTAATGCGTTTCTGCCAGAGCTTCATGAGCGAACTGTACCGTCACATCGGGGCAGACACCGACGTGCCGGCAGGCGACATTGGCGTTGGCGGACGCGAAATCGGCTTCCTCTTCGGGGAATACAAGCGGCTGGCGAATTGCTTTACCGGCGTATTAACGGGCAAAGGCCTGAGTTGGGGCGGCTCGCTGATTCGTCCAGAAGCGACAGGCTACGGCTGCGTGTACTTTGCGGAAGAAATGCTTAAGACCAGGAAGGATACTTTCCAAGGCAAGCTCTGCCTGGTGAGTGGAAGCGGCAACGTGTCGCAATACACGATGGAAAAGCTGCTGGACCTTGGCGCAAAGGTGATCGCGATTTCGGATTCGAGCGGTGTGATTCACGATCCGGAAGGCGTAAACCGCGAAAAGCTGGCATGGGTCCTGGAATTGAAGAACGTGCGCCGCGGACGCATCAAGGAGTACGCGGACAAGTTCAAGACAGCAAAGTATATTCCGGCCGATCCACGGCTGGATCACAACCCGCTCTGGACCATCAAGGCGGATTGCGCATTCCCGAGCGCTACGCAGAACGAAATCAACGCGAAGGACGCGGCAACGCTGGTGATGAACGGGTGCAAACTGGTCGCGGAAGGCGCGAACATGCCGAGCACTCTGGAAGCGACCAAGCTGTTCCTGGAAGCGAAGATCCTCTATGGTCCAGCCAAGGCAGCGAATGCCGGCGGCGTGGCCACGAGCGGACTGGAAATGAGCCAGAACAGCATGAGGATGAGCTGGACGCGGGAAGAAGTGGACGATCGGCTGCACAAGATCATGATCGCCATCCACAAGAACGCGTTCGAAACAGCAGAAAAGTACGGTCACCCAGGGAATCTGGTCTACGGCGCAAACATCGCCGGGTTCATCAAGGTGGCGGACTCCATGCTGGACCAGGGACTCGTCTAAAGAAACTGAGTGAGTGAATCCTTTCCGCAATGCGGAGATGGGATTTCACGTGAACCAATAGGGAGTAAACTTCCGGCGGAGTGGGTGGCAGCCACTCCGCCGCTTTTATATGTGGTGGAGCCAGTCCATGAACCAGCAATCGCCGACAATCCCGATCCCCGACGTGGAAATGCAATTCGAGGGTTTCGACAACCTGATGCCCTACCGGGTGCAGAACATTTTGCTGGTGTCGAGCCTGTACGATTCATTTATTTTGCGCGAAGACGGGCGGCTGAACGAACTGCTGATCAGCGAATCGCAAGACTTGCACCTGCAGCAAATTCCTCTGATTACCCACGTGTCGAGTTGCAGAGAGGCGCTGGAACGCGCGAAGGCCGATCCACGAGTCGACCTGATCCTGACGAATCTGGCGGTAGGCGATATGAACGCCGCGCAACTAGCCCGGGAGATCAAGTCCGCTGGACTCAAAGTGCCGGTGGTGGTGCTGGCATACGATTATCGGGAAATCAAAAAATTCAATTTGCGAAATCCGGTGACGGACATCGAGCGGATTTTTCTGTGGCAGGGAACGCCGCGCGTGTTGATCGCCATCGTGAAATACATCGAGGATAAACGGAACGCCGAGCATGACGTTTCGATGATGGGAGTGCCGGTTGTGCTGGTGGTTGAAGACAACATACGGTACTACTCGTCGTTCCTGCCGCTGATTTATACCGAGCTGATCACGCAGACTCGCCGAGTGATTCAGGAAGGGGTAAACCTGGCGCACAAGCTGATGCGCATGAGGGCGCGGCCAAAGATTCTGCTGACCTCGAATTACGAAGAGGCTTATGCGCTGGCGGTGAAATACCGGGAACACCTGTTGGGAATTGTGAGCGACGTGGAGTTTCCGCATGGCGGAGTTCTGAGCGTGGAAGCGGGATTTGACCTGGCGAAGAACATACGCGCAGTGGTTCCTGATGTGCCGGTGGTGCTGCAAACCAGCCGGACGTCTTTCCGGCAGCGTGCGCACGAAGAAGGGTATTCCTTCCTACGCAAGGGGTCGGCCACGTTTTTGCGGGATCTGCGAAAGGTACTGATGCAGCAATTCGCGTTTGGCGATTTTGTATTCAGGACGCCGGAAAGAGTGGAAGTTGCACGGGCCACGGATTTGAATTCGCTGGAGGAGTTGTTACAGACGGTGCCGGCGGAAAGCATCGCGTATCACGGGGAAAGAAATCACTTTTCGCGGTGGCTGACGGCGCGGACAGAATTTGCTCTGTCCAAAAGTTTCGGCCTCGCAAAGTTTCTGATTTCCCGACCATCGAAGATCTGCGGCGGAATCTGGTGCATTCTATCGCGGAATATCGGCGCGAACAGAGTGATGTGCTGATAGGAGATTTCAGGCCAGCTGTATTCCAAAGTGGTGGCTCGTATTTCCTGCGGATTGGTACGGGATCGCTGGGTGGAAAGGCTCGCGGATTGGCGTTTGTCAGGCACTTGCTGTACAAGAAGCGATTTGCGCGGCGCTTCCCAAATGTGCAGGTGGCGGTGCCACCTGCGGTCGTGATAGCGACCGACCTGTTCGACCGCTTCCTTGCGGAAAACAACCTTTTGGACTTCGCCATCCACGCCAAGGACGACGGGGAAATACAGCAGAGATTTCTGGAGGCGGCGCTGCCCGCTGTCGTTGACGGAGGATCTGCGCGCGTATCTCACCGAAGCTCGCTACCCCGTGGCGGTGCGCTCGTCGAGTTTGCTGGAAGATTCGCAGTATCAGCCATTCACCGGAGTGTACGAGACATTCATGCTGGGCAATCAGAGACGAGGACGCGGCGCATCGACTGAACCAATTGTGCGAGGCGATAAAGCTGGTGTACGCATCGACGTTTAGTGCGCACGCGAAGGCGTACGTGCGGGCCACGCCATTTCGCCTGGAAGAAGAAAAGATGGCGGTGATTCTGCAGCAGGTGGTGGGAACATCGTTTCCGGGCAGCGATTTTACCCGGACTTTTCCGGGGTGGCGCGTTCGCGGAATTTTTATCCGGTGCCACCGATGACCTTTGAGGATGGCATTGCGGCGGTCGCACTTGGGTCTGGGACGCGCGGTGGTAGACGGTGGAAAGTGCTTGAGGTTCTGTCCACGATACCCGACTCACCTGGTGCAATTCTCTTCCGTCGAGGATTTTCTGCACCAATCGCAGACCGAGTTCTGGGCACTTCCTCTGAATCATTCACCAGCGGAAAGTCCGACTGCGGAACTGCGCGAGGTGCGCTTCAGCCTGGACATTGCGGAAGCGGACGGCACGCTGGACGCTGTGGGATCCACGTATTCGGCGGACAACGACAGGATCACGGATGGATTGGGAAGGTCGGGCGTGCGACTGGTGACGTTCGCTCCGGTTTTAAAGTACGGAGTGTTTCCACTTTCGGCGCTGCTAAATGAATTGATGTCAGAAGGAGAAAGCGCATTCGGGCAACCGGTGGAAATTGAATTCGCGGTGCGGCTGGCGCGGCAGGCAGGAGAGGATGCACAACTTGGGTTCCTGCAAATCCGACCGCTAGTGCATGCGCATGAGGCAGAGGATTTGCATCTGGAAAACGTGGAGAGTTCGAAGTTAATCGCGCAAAGCGCAAAAGTTCTGGGAAACGGGCGCATAAGCAACCTGCTGGACGTGATCGTTGTGGATTCACAGCGGTTCGAGCGGGGCCACAGCCAGGAAGTGGTCGGACAAGTGGCGTATTTCAACGCGAAGCTCGCTGGTGAAAATCGGCCATATCTTCTGGTGGGGGTGGGGCGCTGGGGTTCGAACGATCCATGGCTGGGCATTCCTGTGGAATGGGACGATATTTCGGGGGCAGCAGTGATTCTGGAAGCGGGCTTTCGGGATTTTCACGTGACGCCATCGCAAGGGAGCCATTTCTTTCAGAACCTCTCCGCATTTCAGGTTGGATACTTCACGGTGAATCCGGATCTTGGAGACGGGATGGTGGATTGGGAGTGGTTGGCAGCGCAACCCGCGGTAGAGGAACGGGGGTGCGTACGACATCTTGAATTCGCGAAGCCGGTGACGGTCTTGATGAACGGGCGAGCGGGTGCGGGGATGATCTTGAAACCGGAATAAGGCGAGTTGACGCAGTGCAGATGGGTGGAATAACGCTTCCAGTGATGAGCGAGCAGGGGCTTTGCTTCAGTAGAACTTCTAATTGATTTGATTTCAAGCATCGCCAAGGCCCAGAAAAAGTTGTGGGAGTGGAGATGGTCCTGCTCTTTCAGTAATGGGGAACTTCGGCTCACGGGGAGCCGGGCGGGAGGTGTTTATGGTCGTGTCTCATTTGCTGATAGCCGTGCTCGTGCTCTTTGCAGGGGTGATCGTGTCGTTCGGCGTATATTTGGCGACACAGATATTTGTTCGGTATCGCGGGAAGCGAGTGATCACCTGCCCAGAGACATCTCAACCGGCGGCGGTGCACGTCAACGCGCTGAAGGCAGCACGCGAGGCGGTATTTGGCAGGACTGACATACGCTTGGATCAGTGCTCGCGATGGCCGGAGCGTGCGGGATGTGGGCAGGAGTGCTTATCGCAAATAAAGGCAGATCCGGAGAAGTGCCTGGTATGGAACCTGGTTGACGAATGGTATCGAGGAAAATCCTGCGCGTATTGTCAGAAACCGTTTGGGGAGATTCACTGGCATGAACGGCATCCAGCGATGCTCGGACCAGACCGATCGATAGTGCAATGGAACGAAGTGCCACCGGAAAACCTGCCACAGATATTTCAGAACTATTTGCCGGTATGCTGGAATTGCTACATCGCCGAAGAGTTCAGGCTTAAGAATCCGGGGCGCGTGATCGACCGGACCTGGGAACGCGGAGCCGGGGGCGAATATGTGCCTAAAGAGCCGGGATCGAGTGTTGATGCGAAGCGCGTGAATTAGAGACCGCATCATTAATTTCTTGGTATCACAGAAGCGTCTTCGGTACTCCAAACGTGTGATACATTGCAACAACTTGGAGCGAACCGATGGCGACGAACGCCGAACTAGATACCCACCATAAAGCACTTTCAATCAACCTGGATGCCAGCGTCTTTGGATCGTTCGCGGAAATAGGCGCGGGCCAGGAAGTAGCGCGCTGGTTCCTGCGGGTCGGCGCAGCTTCCGGAACCGTCGCCAAGACTATTTCCGCGTACGACAAAGAAGTGAGTGACGATTTGTACGGGGCGGGAACTCGGTACGTGTCCGTAGAGCGGTTGCGGGCGATGCTGGAGCAAGAGTGGAAGGAGTTGTTAGGACAACTACAGGCAAGCCGAGGGGCAACCACTCGTTTCATTTCGTTCGTGGATACGGTTTCGGCGCGGAATTTTTCTGGCACGAATGAATGTCATGGCTGGATGGGGTTGCGCTTCCAGCAGACGCCGGGCGGGCCAGTGAACGATGTAATCCTGCATGTAAACCTGCGGGACGATGAGAATGTGCAGCAGCAAGCAGCAGTGGGAGTTCTAGGCGTGAATTTGATCTATGGCGCCTGCCACAACCTGACTGGGATTGAAGATTTTCTCAAGAGCCTGGTGGAAGACCTGCCGCTCAGCCGGATTGAGATTGATTGCGTGGAACTGAGTGGGCCGGCATTCGGGGAGTGGGATCCGCGGATGGTCCACGCCACACTGATAGCGGGCGGATTCGCCGAAGCGGTGATTTTCCCTGTGGACGGAAAACCCGTGCCACCAACCGAAGTGCTCTACAAGAAAGTGATCGTGATGGCGCCGGGGACCTTCGACACCACGGAAAAATTCCACGAAGAGATGATTGAAGATACGCTCGCCGGTGTTCCCAAGGAAGAACTGGAGCAGAGCAAGGGGGCCATCGGGTTATTCAGCCTAAATTGCGCGCCTCCTGCCAAGGACAAGCCGGGACTTTCCCCCAAAGAAATCCTGGAACATGTGGAAGCGTTGAGAAAATTAGGAACGGGCACCTTGGTTTTTCGAGAACGCGAACTCTACAAGATGAGCACATATGTGAATCGTTTTACGAAATGCCGAATCCACTTCGCGGTGGGGCTTTCAATATTCGTTCGGACTATGCACGACAACTACCGCGATCTGGGTGGAAGCTTGCTGGAAGGAATAGCGCGGCTGTTTCGTTTGAACGTACGGCTTAGCGTATTTCCCATGTCGGTCAAAGACCTGCAGGATTGGCTGGACTCGGCCTCAGAAAGTGGCTGGAGTTGGGAAGAAACGGACGGAATGATCAGGGCAGAAAACCTACATCCCGCGAAGCCACTCAACTATTTACACCAATATCTGCTTGCCAGCGGGTTCATTATCCCGATGCCCGAAACCAAAGATTGAAAATCCTGCTACGGCTTCGCGATTACTGGCAGGACTCGCAAACTCTGCCAACCGTGCCGACAGCGACCAGTTCGACGTTCGGAGAAAGATAGCCCGGGCGAACAGGCTCTTCCTTGGTCAACGCGGTACTCAGGTATTTCTTGTTATCGTCGCAGAAGATGGTGGCCACCGCTGCGTCTTCATCGAAACTTTCCAAGACTTGAAGTGCGGCCAGAAAATTGCAACCGGAAGAAATGCCAACGGCGAGGCCGAGACGGCCCGCCAGTTTCTGAGCCATAAGAATGGCATCGCCATCAGAGACGGTAATCACTTTGTCGAGATCCTTGAGCTGCAGAATTTCCGGAATAAATTCGTCGGAGATTCCCTGAATGCGGTGGTTACCGACCTTGCATCCAGTGGTAAGTGTCGGAGATTCCGCCGGTTCGACAGGATGAATGCGGATGGACGGGTCATGCTTACGGAGAGATTTCGCCGACTCCCATAACCGTGCCGCCGGTGCCGACGCCGCAGGTAAACGCGCGCGGATGTCTTCCGACGGAAAGAAGTTGCGACCAGATTTCCGGACCGGTGGTTTCCGCATGGGCCTGCGTATTAGCGGGATTCGAGAATTGACGCGGAAGGAATACATGCTTGTTGGAAGCGGCCAGCTCTTCACAGCGTTGGATCGATCCAAGGAAACCGCCGTCTGCCTTGCTGACGGAAACAACTTCCGCGCCATAACTCTTGATCAGTTGAACGCGCTCCTGGCTCATCCAATCAGGCATGAAGATCTTGACGGGATGGCCCAACATGCGACCAAGGGCCGCGAAAGCAATTCCGGTGTTGCCGCTGGTGGCCTCAGCGATCGTATCGCCGGGCTCTATTTTGCCTTGGGCATAAGCGTTTTGAAGAATGCCCAGTGCCATGCGGTCCTTAATGCTTCCGGTTAGGCTGAGGTATTCGGCCTTGGCGTAAAGAACGCGGTCGCGGCCGTGATACCGGAAGTGGATGCTCAACATGGGAGTGTTGCCCACCAGGCGGGTGAGGGCTTTAAACTTCGAAGTGGGAGTATCGATGATAGTAATCATAACGAGATGGTTGTCGCATGTTTATAGGAATTCGGCAAGGGCGGGGAACACGGTTCCCGAACAGGGCCAGTGATGGGAACATATCGTTCCGCGCGGGGCAATTGGGTAGAATGCTGGTAGTTGTTGCGTAGGGATAAATGAGCGGTTCTTCAAGTTCAAGACAGGTGAGCGCGTGATACATCGTTTTGTATTTCACAACCAGGAACTGATGCCCGTCGAGAAAACGCGATGGTCTCCTGGACAGGCTGGACTGATCTGCGGGTGGGGATTATTCACGACAGTCAGAATTGTCCAGGGAGAGGCGTTTGCCTACGAGCGACACTGGCGCCGCGTGGAAAAAGACGCCGGGATCATCCGCTTGCCGTTGACCTATACCGGCGCAAAAGTGCGCGTGAATCTGCAGGAAGTGTTACGCGCGAATAAAGTGACCGAGGGATGCGCGCGAATCTACCTGGTATGGAATGACGTGGGAATGTGGAAGAGCGAAGAGAAGCGGCCGGAAGTGGATCTGGTAATCACGAGTGCGGACCTGCCCAGTTATCCCGGGCAAGTACGGCTAACAGTGCGGGAGCACGGGCGGCACGCGGCGTCTCCTTTGGCAGGGGTTAAAACGATCTCCTGGCTCAATAGCGTGTGGGCAGCGGGAGAAGCACATCGCGAGGGGTTTGATGAAGTGGTGATGCTGAATGAGCGGGGAGAGGTGGCCGAGTGCACGGCCGCAAATCTTTTTGTGGTGAAAGATGAAAAGGTACTGACACCGCCGCTAAGTTCGGGATGTCTGGAAGGGGTAACTCGTGGGGTGTTGATGGAAATCGCTTCGGAAGCCGGAACAAGCGTCAAGGAGCAGACACTGCGGGTGGAAGATCTGCTGGGAGCAGACGAAGTATTCATTACCTCGACAAATCGAAACGTAATTGGAGTAAAGGAAATTGCGGGACAGCAGATAGGGAACGGAAGCGAAGGAGAAATTACCAAACGGCTGGACGTAGCGTTCGACGGATACGTAAGAGAATATGTGAGCCGGCGGCTGGCCTCGAGTCGATGAACGAGGCTAGTGATCTGCGCCCGGTGTAGAAACAGCGCGAACAGTTGCCGGACCAGAGCCTAGAGTGGCGCGGAGAAGGATGGGAGCGAGAACCGTCGTCACCATCACCAGAAGAACGACCGCGGAAAAAAGTCCCTCATCGACTACGCCAATTCCCTTCCCAATTCCGGCAAAGATCAAGCCAACTTCACCGCGTGGCATCATGCCGAATCCAACAGCCAGGCGATTCATGGTCGGAGGGCAGCCCCAACCGGAAGCCACTTTGCCAACGATCGCGACGATGGTGAGCAGCAGGCCAGCTAGCAAAACATCTTTGTTGGCCATCGTCTCCAACTTCACCTGAATACCCATCCACACGAAAAAGAGAGGGACGACCAGAGATTCAACGGGAGAGAGGAGTTCGTGCAATGAAGCACCTTCCACTTCCCGGTCAAAGAAGCTGTTCAGCACCATACCGGCAGCGAAGGCGCCGACAATGGTGGCAAGTTCAGCCACATTCGCAAGCCAGGCGAGTAGAAAGGCAAAGCTCACGCCAAAAAGGAGTTTGAGATTTTTTACACCGACCGTCGCCAGACGTCGGACGAGTTTGGGCATGAGCCAGATGCCGATGCCTAAGGAAGCCACAAGAAAAAGAGTGGCTTTGCCGGTGGTAATGGCGATAGAGGAAACGCTGATGGTGCCGGTGACCGCCAGCCCGCTCACTACCGCAAGAATGATGAGACAAAGCACGTCGTCGATGACAGCGGCTCCAAGAATAACGCGAGCTTCTTCGGTGGTGTCGCGGCCAAGATCGCGAAGTACCCGCGCAGTAATGCCGACGCTAGTAGCTGTGAGAATGCCGCCAATGAAAAGATCGGCGGCCAGCGTACCGCTCGGATGAAGGAGTTTCATCGGTGCCCATACCCAACAGCATGGGAAGTATGATGCCGAGGACCGCGACATACGTGGCAGCCTTGCCGACTCGCCGCATTTCGACGAGGCTGATTTCCAGACCCACAAGGAAAAGCAAGATGAGAATGGCCAGACGAGAAACGACATCAATGAAGGAATAAATGTTTAAGTAGCTGAGGCCGCTGGGAGAAGAAAGAAGTGAGGCAATCAGATCGGTGTGGGGACCGGGAGGAAGGAGGGTGTGCGTGGCATCGGCCACGCTATAGGGGCCGCTGAGGGCCATATCGGAGATGCGCGAGAGATTGTCACCTTCGCGAAGGACGGTGAGAACTGGATTGCGGAAATAGTACCCAAGATTACCAGCCAACAAGCCGACAAGAAGCTCGCCGAGAACCGAAGGCTGTTTGATCCACTTCATCAGGAGGCCGCCAAGGGCTGCGCCGAAGGTAATGAAAATCGAAGCGATCAAAATCGGAACGACGGGATCGGCATGAGAGAGCTCGCCCCCCGAAAAGTGATAGAAAGCTAGAAAAGCAATCGGCATGCAAACGACCCTTCGTCAGAAAAATGCCCGCGATAGTTGAGGACTATTCTTGGTGAGTCAGGTGGGGCGACGCAAGAGAAAAGAATTGATACGGGAAATTATGCCTACACAAGGGCATTGGCAACTGACGACAAACAGCTTTCCTGCTTCACAGATTAGCGTTGATGCTGATGTGCGATAGGCTCTTTCTTTTGCGAACCGCTCGCTGTGTGGTTTTTTGAGTGCACGGAATTGCCAAAAGGTACACGAGCGTGAATGGAAGTACCACCACCGGGCCGTGACTTGATCAATAGCGTTCCGTCGAGGAGGCTCAAGCGTTCTTGCATGCTGATGAGACCAAGGCCCCGGTTCTTCTTGGGACTGGAGCTGTCAAAGCCAATTCCAGAATCCTTAACTGTGAGATGAATCTCTTCCTGCGTTCCCCACAACCGCACTTCGAAGTGTTCCACGCCGCTATGCTTGGCGGAATTGTGGAGGGCCTCTTGCAACACGCGGAAGAGGCAGAGTGAGATATCTGGCGGCAGAGGAGTAGGCAAATCGTGACTCTGAAAATCTATCTCCGCCTTCCGCTCCTGCGCGAACTTCTTGCAAAACGCCTTCACGGCAGCGGCGATGCCGAGGAACTCCAGTTTTGCAGAGTGCAATTCGTGGGAAAGAGATTGCAGATCGGTCAAAATCTCGGACGTCTGCTCTCGCAATTCGCCCGCCCGGTTGCAGATTACACCGGCATTCTCCCTCGGGCTATGTTCAAGCTCATCCAGACCGAGGGCCAGCAGCGCGAGACGCTGGCAAATGTCGTCATGGAGCTCCCTAGCGATGCGGGTGCGCTCTTCATCGTGCGCATTGATCAATCGTCCGCCAATTTTGGCTAACTCCAGTTCAGCATTCTTGCGAGCAGTGATATCCACAAAACTTATGAGGTTGAGATCCCCAAGAGGCGCCATGTGAAACTCAACATAACGGTAAGAACCGTCCTTGCAGCATACTTTTGCTTCCATGGGAGAAATTTCGGTACGATTTCTTATTGCCTCGGTGACTTTGGCTTCCCATTCTGTCCGAATCATCTCGCGATAAGTTTCATCGGGATAGGCAAGTGGCCACCAGGAAGTTACGGAAGGTACGTCTTCCAGGGTATAGCCGAACAGTGCAGTAAACTTATCGTTGAAGAATTCGCACTTCTCACGAGTTGGGCGCTCAATGAGCATGGCGACGGGAGACTTCTGGACAATTTCGCGGCTGCGCTCTTCGCTTTCGCGCAATTTTTCTTCCGCACGTTTGCGTTCGGTGATATCCGCGGTCATGCCAATCAGCCGCACCATCTTGCCGTTATCGTCAAAGGACGCGTGGCCACTCTCGCCGAGCCACAGATATCCGCCGCCTGGAAGAAACCTTCGATACTCGGTTCGGTAGGACGGGGACGCAGGGGTCAAAGAGTTGGCCAGATTCCACACTTGGGCACGATCATCAGGATGAACTAAACTGAAAAAATCCTTGGCAACGCTTTCTCCCGGAGGGGCGCTGGCTCCAAGGATGGCCTCGCATTCCGCCGAGCGTCGAACTGCATCCGTGACAGGGTCCCATTCCCAGGCATACATCTTGCCAACTTCCGCAGCGATACGAAGGCGTTCTTCGCTCTCACGCAAGGCCTTTTGAGAATTCAGGATGCTGGTAACATCGTGGGCCATCGCGCGAACAAAGGGAGTCTCCACGCCCTCTGTGCGGAGAGTGCTGGTATACTCCCAGGTCTGAATGTCACCGCTCTTTGCCCATAATTCGATTAAGCCAGTAGCTTTTTTCTTATCCTTCAAAGAATCTAAATAGTCATCGAGCGCTTTGTGAACCCGGGGACTGAGAAGTTCACGAAGACTGCGATTGACCAACTCTTCAGGCTCATAACCAAGAGTCCGGGCGGCGGCGAGATTCACAGTCAATAAAACGCCATTTAAATCATGCGTGCAGATCAAATCATGACTATGCTCAACCAAGTCGCGGTAGAGTTGTTCACTGTCGTTCAACGCATGGACTCCAATCCCTAAAAATATATCGAAACCGCTATCCCCTGTTTAAGAGGCACTGGAAGAATCAGAAACTGGTTTCATTGGTCGATCGTGGTCATCGCGGACATGAATTCAATATGAGTATGGTATACCCATAAGCACGAATTGGCTTAGCACCAAAATTGAATTGATAGCCATAGTTTGATGGATATCAATGGTTCGCGACAAGAGTGGTTATCGCCAACACCAGCGGTGACAAAAGTGGGAAGAGATAGGCGGTAGAGGGCGAACGCGTGCTACAATGCGCGCTTTAGCGGAGTTGGCAAGAATGACGGAAACATTAGCGCAACTTGAAGCGGTGTTGGAAGTGATCTCGCCGGATGGGGCGCGCAAATATGTGCGCATCTCGCAAGTTCCCTTCCTCATCGGACGGGGTTCTGAAACTGGGAATCACCTTCAGTTGACGGACCGGCGCATCTCGCGCAATTGCGCGGCGATCGTCATGGAAGCGAATCACTACTACATTGAGGACCGCGGACAGCGGCGCGGGCTATTTGTGAATGGTGAAAAGGTGGAGAGCCGGGCGTTGAATGACGGCGACGTCATCACATTTGGCCTGGAAGACTCCTACCAGATGATGTACCGGTCCGCGACAGGAACGTCCGAAGAATCCATCCCCCAGTTATTGACCCGTATAGATCACATGACCAGCTCGGAATCCACGGGCGGCGGACTTCGCAAACTGAATTTGCTGCTGGAAGCCACTTCCCTGCTGCACTCGCAGCTGCCGCTGGACTCGGTATTGGCCAAGATGATCGATCACGCCGTAGCAGTTACGGACGCGGATCGCGGGCTGCTCCTGGAGGCAGAAGAGGGCAAAACGGAAAACATGAAGGTGCGGTTGGCTCGCCGAAGCGGAGGCCAGCGTTTGCCGCCCGAAAGCATCACGCCCAGTGGAACGGCAATTCAGTTGGCAATCAAGCAGCAATCTCCCGTGATCACCGAAGATCTGGCACAAGCCGAAATGAACCTGCAGGCAGCGGCGAGTATCGTTTCACAAGGATTGCGCGCGGTAGTGGTAATACCGCTGTATGCGACGTCGCGTGCGAGCAGCGAAGGGTCCGCGGCGAACATGAAGCGAGGGGAATTCCTTGGCGTGTTGTATCTGGACTCCAAGCGACCCACGGCTTTCACTAAGCTGGACCGGCAAATTCTGGACGCGCTGGCGGCCGACGCAGCGAGCATTCTGGATAACGCGCGGTTAGTGGAAAGAGAGCGCGAACGGCAGAGGCTTGAACAGGAAATTGGGATTGCCCGCGACATCCAACAGGCACTTTTGCCAAAAAATTTCCGCGACTATCCACACTTGGCCGTTTCTGGAATGAATTTTCCTTGCCTATCGGTGGGAGGCGATTATTTCGACGTGTTTCCTATCGACGAGCGGCGCACCGCATTTCTGCTGGCGGACGTCAGCGGGAAGGGGTTGGGCGCGGCACTCCTGACCACCATGCTGCAAGGAGCGCTATCGGGCATGAGTCTGGGGACCGATCCCGCGCGTGTGTTCAACCACGTCAGTAGATTCCTTTGCGATCACGCGGAAGTCGGACGCTATGCGACGATGTTTTTCGGGATTGTCGATATCGACGGGACGTTGGATTACATCAATGCGGGACACCCTTCGCCTATTCTGCTTCGCAAAACCGCTGTGGAAGAAGCCTTCAAGGAAGGATCCTTCCCGGTGGGATTGGTGCCTGAGGCAGAGTACACGACGACACGGCTTCAACTCGAGCCCAATGACACACTTTTTCTGTTCAGCGACGGAGTAACCGAAGCGATGGACCCGGATGAAGAACTGTTTGGCGTGCCCCGACTGTGCGCCGCACTGCAGGGAAAATCCGAAGAACCGCTGGATGAAATCCAGAAAGTAGTATTGGAGTCTGTGGAGAATTTTGCGCGCGGGGCTCGGCAGGCGGACGATTTGACCATGCTGGTAGTGCGGTATCGGGGAACGGGATCATTGAGCGTGACGGAAACCGATGTGTCTGCGACCAAGGAACCAGCCTCCGCCAGTTCGTGAAGTGTGATTAACAACTCACTCGATTTCTTTGGAAGGCGCTCCGAACGACTGGGCGCCTTTTTTTGCTGCGTGGCAATAACAGAGGTGAACGATGAATATCAATGAGGTGTTCAAATTCGTAGATGGAGAAGGAATGGGAGTGATTGCTACCGTTGGCCAAGACGGGAGTCCAGAGGCTGCATTGATGGGAGTTGTGGCGACACCTGAATTGGAGTTAGTGTTCGACACCGTCAAGAGTTCTCGGAAGTACCCAAATCTAAAAAACAATCCACGTGTGGCATTTGTGATCGGGTGCAGAACGGAGATCACGGTGCAGTATGAGGGGATTGCCGAGGAGCTAAGCGGAGACTCTCTGGCGAAATACAAAAAAATCTATTTCAAGAAATTTACCGACGGTCCGGCGCGGGAAAGTTGGCCAGGGATAACGTACTTCGTGGTGCGACCAAAGTGGGTCAGGTATTGCGACTACAATCCGGAGACACGAAGAATCGAAGAACAAAAATTCTAAAAAAGTCGGGATTGAAGTAAATTCAACAATTCCGTCCATGCCTTCCAAACAAGAATTGCGATCAGAGTTCGCGCAGCGCCGTAGCGACGGGAAGGCGCGCTGCACGAATTGCGGGAAGCAAGCCACCAATCACACCCATCACTAAGGCAAAGATAATCCCCTGCAAAAGCAATTGAGGCGTGATTTTAAAGGCGAACGCGATATTGGAAAACGTTTGAAAGTTCATCGTGCTGGTAGTCAAGCCATTCAATGGAAGGACAACCAGGCATCCGATGATTCCGCCAATGAACGAAATCAGCAGCGCTTCAATAAGAAAAGAGAACACCACCGAGGATGCATTGAAGCCAAGGGCACGCATGGTGGCGATTTCACGACCGCGCTCCGATACAGCGGAATACATGGTGTTAAGAGCGCCAAACACCGCTCCAACCGCCATGATGAATGCTACCAGGCCACCGAGAACAGTAATGAGCCGGGTCATGGTCGAGGATTGCTTGGCGTAGTAATCGATCTCTCGCGTGACATCGACATTCAAGCGCGGGTCCGACGTCAGCGTATCTTTAAACGAGCGGAATGAATCTGGCGAGTCCAAATGCACGGTCACGGACTGAAAAATATTTGCTGGTCGTTTCAAAATGTCGTTCAGCACGCGCGAATCACACCAGATCTCGGAGTCGAACGAAGAGCCACCGGCATCAAAAATACCGACGACCTTCCAGTGACCGCCGGCCATATCCATAGTGTTGCCAAGAGTTAAACCCGAATAAGTTTTGGAGGCGTTCTTACCGGCAACAAGTTCGGTAAGACCGGGCTCAAACATTCGTCCTTCGGTGATTTTGACGAACTTGCGGATGTCCAACACATTAGGAGAAACACCACGGATCTGTACGTTAGCGTCAGTGCCGGTGCTGATCAGAGGGATCGGCATTACACCAACAACTTCCTGAGTGACCAAAGGGCCATTCGGACCACGCGCAATTCCCGGTGCGTCCTGAATGACTTTTACGGATTCGAGCGTTACGCCGCCCATCATTTCTGAGGGAGATCCGGCACGAAGAACCAGCGCATTACCCGGCGAACCTGACGCAACCAACGTAGCTTTGAAGCCGTGGGCGAGCGACAACATGGCGACGAACACACCAACGGTTCCAGCGATTCCAAGGACGGCGACGATTGTGGAGGTCCAGCGCGCGCGAACACTTCGGACGTTATAGATGAGTGGAATCGCCACAGCTAGACCCTCCGAAGTGCGTTGGTGACGCGCATCCGCATTGCTATGAAACCGGGAATCATCCCGCTGATCAGGCCAACGACGATGGCGAGAACAAGCCCAAGTGCCAGGATGGATGGCGAGAGAACGAGATTTGGCAGCAAACCGTTTAAGGCATTCCCCAAAGCGGGGACAGCCAATATCGCAAAAAGAAGTCCGGCGAGGCCTCCGAATAATGCGATAAGCAAGGATTCCGCCAGAACGAAGAAGAGCACTTTACGATCTGAGTAGCCGATTGCCTTGAAGACTGCTAATTCAGAGATGCGCTCGCGTACGGAAATCGCCATGGTATTGCCCGTGACGAGAAGAAGAGTGAAGAAAACGACGGTGCCGATGGACAAAATCAAAAACTGAATGTTGCCGAATTGCTTTACCCAGCTTGCGGCAAACGCGGATTCGCTTTGCGTTTTCGTTTCAGAAGAAGAGTTTGCAAACTCGGTATCAATGGCCTTGGAGACAGCCACGGCATCGTCTGGACTGTTCAAGCGAAGGACATACCAGCCAATCTGCCCTTTGAAACTTTCCGGCACTCGCTCTTCGAAATAATCCCACTGAAACCAGAACTGCGTTTCGTCGTCGGCAGGACGCTTCCCATGATAGATACCATCGAGATTGAATTCCCAGGAGCCACCGCCATACAGAGTGGTCTTGATCGGGATGCGGTCGCCAATTTTCCAGTGGAAACGCTCGGCGGTGCGTGCGCCTACAACGGCTCCCTGGCGGTCATTCACAAAGGCTTTCCATTGGTCGTCAGAGACAAGGAGTTCGGGAAAAACCTGACGCTGATTCTCAGGATCGATGACGAATTGCGGAAAGAAATTCTTTTCGTCCTGATAGATGCCACCAAACCAGTTGTTGTGAGTTACATACTTGACGCCGGGGATGCGCAGAATCTTGTCGCGATAAGAAAGTGGAATAGTGTTGATGATGGATGTGCGGTTGATGACCACGAGGCGATCCGCACCAGCCACGTCCGCGCCGCGGTTAAATGCATCTTTTACGACAGCCAAAAACGCGAAAAGAAACAGGGCCACTGCGAAGGAGCCCAGTGTGAGCATCAAGCGAACTTTCTTGCGAAGCAGGTTTGCAAAAATGATGCGGGCATATTTCATGAGAAGCTCCCGGCAGGTGAGGCCTGAGACATTTTCCCTTCGACAAGAACGCCCTTGTCGAGGTGGAGCGTGGTGTGCGCACGAGCGGCAACGAGTGGATCGTGCGTAACCATCAAGACCGTCTTGTTGTGGTGTTCCACCAGTTCTTCAATCAGCGCCATGATTTCTCCGGCGCTTTTGCGGTCAAGATCGCCGGTGGGCTCGTCGCACAACAGGAAGGTGGGATCGGAAACGATGGCACGCGCGATAGTGACGCGCTGCTCCTGCCCGCCAGAAAGCTGCCGTGGGAAGTGGTTCATACGGTCGGATAGCCCCACGACCGAGAGTGCTGTTTCCACGTGACTACGGCGCTCCGCCTTGGAGAGCTTAGTGAGTAGAAGTGGGAGTTCAACGTTTTGGAACGCGTTTAGAACGGGAATCAGGTTGTACATCTGGAAAATGAAGCCGACGTGACGCGCGCGCCATTGCGTCAGGGAACTTGCGGACATGCTGGTGACTTCATCGCCAGCAACCGTGATGCTGCCACGCGTAGGAACGTCCAAGCCGCCGAGCAAATTGAGTAGGGTCGTTTTTCCGGAACCGCTGGGACCCATGAAAGCGACGAACTCACCCGCTTCCACGTCGAGGTTCAGACCTTGCAGAACGTGAATTTCCTCACCTGCGCGACGATAGGTTTTGTCGAGGTCGCGAACCTGGATGAGGCTCTTAGCGCTGCCACTGCCGTCGACTTTCACCATGAGAAGACTCCTATTGTTTTAGCTGTACTTCCATTCCATCGCTGAGACTTACGGGCCCTTTGACGACGACCTGGACGCCGGGTTGAACGCCCGCAAGAATTTCGACGTCTGTGCCGCGGGACGAACCTACCGTTACAGCGTGGCGTTCCAAGACCCCGTTCTTAAGCACGAAAATAAATTTTGTGGTGCCATCGGTGTGAATGGCACTTTGCGGCAGTGTGGCAATAACGTCGGGTTCTTTCTTGGTTTCGCCAGCCTTCTGTTTGGACTTCTGTTCGTCGTCAAGGAAGGTAACCTTTACGCCCATGTCGGGGAGAATCCGGGGATCGGTGGCTGGATCGCGCAGCTTGACATGATCCTCTTCCGTGAACGAAATACGCACCTTGACGGTGGCTTTCTGGCGATCAGCGGTCGGAATAACAGTGCGGACTTTCCCAGGGAAAATTACGTCAGGATAGGCATCGAGCACAGCATTCACTGCTTGATTCGGTTTCACCTTGGCGATATAGGATTCGCCAACATCCACTTCCACTTCATTGGAATGCAAATCGACTATGGTGGCGATGCCGGTGCGGGTAAATCCCCCGCCGGCGGAAACCGGTGAGACCATTTCGCCAACTTGCGCGTCCTTCGATACCGCGATCCCCGCAAACGGAGCAGTGATCACACAATTGTCCACGGTTTGCTGTTGAACGGCGATGCGCGATTGGGACGCGATGACTTGTTGCTTGGCAAGATTAATCTTGGCGCGAAGGCTGTCGACGTTCGTGCGTGCGTTGTCCAGATATTCCTGAGTTTGTACGCCGCCCTTCACCAATTCTTCAGCGCGGTGAAGTTCAATCTCGGCGTTCTTCAACTGCACCTGGTAATCTTCGATGGCGGCTTGGGAGGCATCGCGATCCGCCTTGGCCGAGTCCAAGGCACGAACTGCATCCGAATCGTCGAGTTTGGCAAGTAGCTGGCCTTCCTTCACTATGGTGCCTTCGTCAAAATACACGCCGACAACGCGTCCAGTGATCTTGGCGGCAATCGTGGCGCGCCGTCGCGGGGTGATATACCCGCTAGCGTTCAGAACTCCGGCCGGGGCATTCGATGGCTTCACCGCTGTGACCACCTCGACCTCTGGTTTGCGGTTTCGGAAGGCAAAAGAGGCAGCGCCCAGTAAACCCAGGAGAACAATGGGGATAGCGGCCCACAGCCAGCGCTTGCCTGAGCTCACGTTCTTGCGCTTGGTGTCCGTGATGCGCAGAGAGGACAAATCGGGCCTGATCGTTTTTGGTGGTGTTGCCATTCGAGCGTCGAACTCCTTAGCCGGAAAACTCTTCGTAGGTAATTACGCAACGGGAAACTTAAAAGTATCGATGATTTCGCAAGAAAAATCGTTACTTCGTGACTGGGTTCATTTTAACCGACAGGACCCGGTTGTGGGAAAGAAATGAGGGCAGAAGGGTCAGAATCGGGAGCCATGGTAGAAGAGTTTGCCTTAGCCGAGGGAGTCGCCGGAGGAAGTGCAAAAAGGTCAACCAGACTTAAAGTTTGATTTTGTAGCTATTTGATCGGGTGCAGCGGGAGTGCGTAGCGAGTTTCGCAGGCTGTTGACGGCAGCCTGGGCGCGGTGCACCTGCTGCTGGATGATCTGGGCGTTTTCCTTGTCTTGAGGCGAGAGCGAAGGAATGTCGGCGAGCAATTCGGAATACCCCAGAATAGCGGTAAGGGGATTGCTGATCTCATGGGTAGCCCCAGCAGCCAGGCGACCCAAGGCGGCCAGCTTCTGAGATTGGGTGATGCGATTCTGCACTGCTTTCAGATTCTCAATCGAGGTCTGGGTCAAGTTGACCAGGTGGATGAGTTCACGGGCAAGAAGATTGAGCTTCCAAAAGACCAGAGCTCCGAGAAAAAACATCGCGCCGAAAACTAGTCTTCAATCGGAAAATGACCACTGGAGAGGTGAAGGGCGACTGGTAATAGCCAAGTAACGCCACGAGTGGAAGGGAAAGGATGGCCACCATGGCAACGCGAGCTGTCCAGATGCTTTGGCGAAGCTCGCGATCTGGTGCCAGTTCGTCTGAGGGTTTCAACGAACCTCCGTAACAGCCCGCAATCGTGAACCAGACCAGGGAGAGAAAGAAAGGCGTGTCACAAAAGCCGCCTGCGTAGTAAATCCCCCGGTCGATGAAAATATTCAACATCAAATTTCCGCCCGCGATGAGCACGAATGCAAAAAGCAATTGAGCGTAGAAAATTCGCCAAGTACCACTGTCTCGAATCAACAAAATGACCAGCGCCACAATGAGCACAAGATGCTGAACAAAGGCCAAGGTGTAGTAGGCGGGATTATATCGAGAAAAATCCTGAACCAGGACCTGCCACGGAAGGGCAAAGTAGCCGTACAGGGCGAACCACCAAAGCGTTAGTAGGGCGAAATCGAGACGGCGGATACGCAAATCGCGGGCGGCAGAAATGAAATGCGGCCTGATGGCCAGAGCAAACAAGAAAAATACATGCGCCAACAAAAAAAGGCTATCGCCGATGACCGGACTGGGAGCGCTGAACCGTTTCAGCGAGTCGAAGTAAAACCAATACGTCTGGGAGAGCATCATCGTCAGCAGTCCAGCGGCCGACAATTTCCAAAACAGCGGAAGAATGCCACGTTTTATCTTGAAATTGTGCACGAAGCTGAGGATGGCAACGATGAGCAACGCGCAAGGCATAGCGTCACCAAACATCGTGAGCGCAAATGATGGCTTGGCGACAATTGCTACGACAATGTGCAAAGCGAAAATGCCAAGGGCGATTGCCAGATATAGTTTCTGGCGAGGATCCACTTTCATCGCAAGTCCTCGATCGCGGACACAAGTTGTAGCGAGGCCATTTTCATTTGTGCATCCGCCGGAATGAGCACCGTGAAGACTGCCCCGCCTTCCGGTCGGTTATGACAGGAAATCTCACCCTGGTGCTTCTGAATAATTCCATAGCAGGTGCTTAATCCCAGACCGGTTCCCTTTCCGACGGGTTTAGTGGTGTAAAACGGTTCGAAGACATGTTCCGGCTCTTTGATCCCGTTTCCCGTGTCGGAAAATTCAATCCGTACATGCGAGCCAGGGGAATCGATGGAAATGGCCAGCACGCCACCCGTTTTCTCTTCGAGGGCATCCACGGCATTGGAAATAATTTGCAGGAAAACATGGAGCAATTGACTGGAATCGCCCAAAACCTTTGGAACTTCGTTGGACTGCGTCACTGTCACTTGAATGTTGCCGAGTTTGGAGGTGCGGCCAAGCTGCAACGCACTCTCGATGAGCGGCTTAATCTCTACAGGCGTCAGCTCTAAGGGTGTTTCCTGCGCAAAACGGAGCATGTTTTCCACCAGGGCATCGGTGCGGTGCGCGTATTGACCGATTTTCCCCGCCATAGTCTGGATGCGTGACTCTGAATCCGGTCGTGCCGTAAGCAACAGGGAGCGCTCTCGGATAATGGCCATGGCCTTCTTGATCTGGTTTGCCACCTGAGCGACAGATTCGCCAAGCGATGCCAGCTTTTCGTTCTGCGTCAACTGGTCTTTGAAACGAGTGATGCTGGCATACGTATTGGAAAGACTTTTCAACGAACCGATTAAACTCATCGTCAGAACATGTTGTTTGATAGAAAGAAGCAGCGTTAACAAGAAAATGTTCAGCAACGTGATGGCAAGGCGAAAGGAAAATGTCTCGGGTGCCGAAGAATCACGAGTGAGGAGCCAAAGGCCCAGCACGGGAGTTGAAAGGGTCACGATCATCGCAAAGTAGGATGACAAAAAATTCAGATGAGAAGCGGGTCCACTTGTCGGAGGACTCGTCACGGGTTCACGTGAGGCGCCATCGCAAACGGCGGCCTTCCCATGTGAACGCCACCAACGCAGCCAGGGAAAGCGACAGCGGGACATCGAAGATACTGCCACTGTAATACCGACCGAGATCGATCGCGGCATTTCCAAGATCTGAGGCCAGGCAATAAGTAGCCGCCGCAAAAAAATAGGTGAAATACAAACCCCGCCAGGCGCCGCGCACTCGAACAAGAGCAATGCCGGCGACCAGAGCGAATATCTGGTTGCCAATCGCGTCGGCAATATTAAAGTGAAAATCGTATATGTGCCCGGCGCCAGGAACCAATCGATACGCGAATACCCAGAATGCGTATAGATAGAGGGAATAAACGATCAAAATGGAGACGTCGAGAAGTCCAAAAGCTCTAAATCGCGAATCATAAGACTTGTGCGGTTGCAGAGCGATTGCCGCGCTCAAGGGCACTAGCTTGACGAAAAGCAGAATGTCACCGAAAGGGATATCGGGAACTTCGCGACGCAATACCAACTCGAAGTTCGACCAGATCAAGAGACTGGCGAGCCACATAGCCGTGCCCAGGAAAATCAAAAGCCAGAAGGCGCGCACATTGGAATGGCTGCGCGCAGCGTTCTGCCAGGAAAGGCAGGCAGCGGCGGCCACGAGGCCCATCTGCAAGATGTCGCTGAGAAAAGCAAGCGGGTAGCTCTTCGGCAGTAAAAGAGCAGCACCGAGGGAAATGATGGTAACAGCCGCGCAGAATAGGAACGGGTTCCGCAGCGCTCGAAAATTGGAACCGGAGCCGACTGAACTCTCCGCGGCGAGATTTTGGCCAGCGCTCATTGTGCTCTGCACTCGGAAATGACCTGAACACCCTTCATTGTGGAGACCGAAAAACAGTCGGACAGAGACACCCGCCCCTGGTGCTCTTCCTTGTCCTATTTTGAGTAGAAATCCGCGTCTGAGCTGGGATTTATTCCACTTGTGCGGTCAACATTACACCTGACCTTCGTACTGGGTTAGTCTTTGATCTACTTATCACTGAGCAATGTTCCGTGTCGCCCGCCCTTGCAAACTAAACCGATTGTAAGGGACCCTAAGAGCGCATCGAAGCGGCCTCGCTCCCCGCAAATTCCATCACTCTTTTAGTGTTCGAATGGGGAACCATGGGATACCAAACACCACAACAGGAATACGCAGCAAAACTCACCACTCCCGCCAATGCCGTGAAGGACATGGAGAATGGCAGCACTCTGGTTTTAGCTCTGGCCGTGGGGATGCCGGGAGGTCTGGCCCGAGCGATCGCGGATCGCATTTTGGCCGGACAACCTGAAGGATCTGAACCTTTATTACCAGCACTCCATGAAATATAGCGAAGAGACTCTGATCCGGCCCGAAGTACTCGCCAAGGTGGACGCGCGTTGTTTCTTTATGGGCGAACCGGACCGCAAGATCGTGAAGCAACAAAGAGCCGAAGGGCGGAAGTACCTCAGTTATGTGCCAATCAACTTCTCGAACATTCCTCGCGCGCTGACGGAACACATTCACGTAAATACATTTGTCGTCACCGTGTCTCCGATGGATGCATCCGGGCATTTCAGCCTGGGCACGAACAATGACTATGCCTCCACCGTGCTCCGGCACTGCGACCGGGTAATCGTCGAAGTGAACAAGAACATGCCACGAGTGTTTGGAGATTCACTGGTTCACGTCTCCGAGGTTCAGGCCGTCGTGGAGAACAACGTCCCACTGGTCCAAATTCCCTATAAGACGCCAGATGAAGACGCTATGACGATTGGCAAATTCATCGCGGATCATATTTCCGATGGCGCAACGCTCCAACTGGGAATCGGCAATCTGCCGAATGCGGTTGCCCTGCATTTAGCGAATCGCAACGATCTGGGCATTCATTCGGAACTTTTCAGCCATGCGTTTGTCCAGCTAGTCCGCAGTGGTGTAGCCAACGGCAGGAAAAAGACGATTCATCCTCGGAAGCACGTTTTTACTTTTGCAATGGGCGATGACGAGGTCTATCAGTTCATCAACGACAATCCGTCCATGGAAAGCTACGCTTCCAGTTACGTGAATGATATTCACGTGATCGCACAGCACGACAATCTGATCAGCGTGAACACCGCAATCGAGATTGACCTTTATGGGCAGGTGAACGGCGAATATCTTAATGGCACCCAATATAGCGGCTCCGGCGGCCAGTTCGATTTTGTGAAGGGCGCTTCCTTTTCCAAGGGCGGAAAGTCGTTTATCGGGCTGAAATCCTCGGCCAAAAATGGCACCATCTCGTCGATCGTGCCAAAGGTGCAGATGGCCACGGATACGCGCATGGACGTGGAATACATCGTCACGGAATACGGCTGCGTAAACCTGCGGGGGAAATCGACACGGGAACGGGCCTTGGCACTGATTAGTATCGCTCATCCCAGTTTTCGGGATGAACTGCTGAAGCACGCCAAATCAATTGTGCTTGTTTAAATTTTCCTAAATTTAATAGTACCCATACCTACCCCTCATTGCATCCATATCGGTGCGACCGATGGTGGAAGTGTGTTGACGCGCGGGCCAACAGAGGTCCCTATTGACTTCCTAGGTCAATAGGATTAAACAGAATATTCCGCGCGAGTTGGAAAGTCGTTTCATGGGGGATGCCATGGAAGCTTCACGCCGAGATTTTCTTAAGCTCGCCACGATCGGGGGAACGGCTGCCGCGGTCTTTGGATTTGACCTGCAACCCGCCTACGCGCAACTTAGCAATCTGAAAATCGCCAGGGCCAACTGAAACGCGATCGACATGTCCATACTGTTCGGTGAGTTGCGGAATAATCATTTACTCGATTGGGGATCGCGCGAAAAACGTTACCTCTCAGGTTGTCCACGTCGAAGGCGATCCTGACCATCCTATCAATCGCGGTACCCTATGCCCCAAGGGCTCTTCCCTTGAGCAGGACATTATGAATGAACGCCGCATCGTGAAACCACAGGTGCGGCGCCCCGGTGGAACCGACTGGGAAGATATCAGTTGGGATCAGGCCATCGCGGAAATCGCGCAAAAAGTGAAACAGACTCGCGATGACACTTTTATTGAAGTCGATTCCGCCGGACACCGCGTAAACCGCTGCGAATCCATAGCCTGGACTGGCGGCTGTACGGACACCAACGAATTTAACTATCTGGTCGTAAAGTCGATGCGCTCCCTGGGGGTAGTGCATCTGGAAAACCAGGCCAGAGTTTGACACGGCCCTACGGTCTCAAGTTTGGGACCAACATTCGGCCGGGGCGCGATGACCAATGGCTGGGTCGATATCAAGAACACCGACATGATGTTGGTCATGGGTGGGAATCCAGCAGAAAACCATCCATGCGGCTTCAAGTGGGCCGTTGAGGCAAAACGCAATCGCAACGCAAAGCTTATCGTTGTGGATCCGCGGTACACCCGTACCGCCTCTGTATCCGACCTGTTTCTGCAAATCCGCGCGGGGACGGACATTGCATTCCTGGGTGGTATTCATCCGCTACGCCATTGAGAACAACCGCATAGCCAAGGATTACCTGCTGAACTACACCAACGCCGCGTTTCTGGTCCAAGAAGGATTTAAGTTGCCAGAGGAGGATGGTGTTTTTTCTGGATTCGACGAGGCGAAGCAGAGTTATGACCGCTCTACCTGGAATTATTCCGGGACCGGGGGTAAATCCCCCAACATTGGCGGAATGCAGATTGGCCAGACGTCCGCGCCAGCGCCACTGCCTCCGATGCCCGAAAGCATTGATTCTGACCTGACTCTGCAGAATCCCCGCTGCGTCTTTCAACTACTACGGAAACACTATTCGCGGTACACGCCCGAAATGGTCGAGCGGATCACCGGAATTCCTAAGGAGCAGTACCTGAAAGCGGCTGACTTCTTCACATCCATCCGCAAGGATGGCGATATAAAGAAGGTTGCCACCATAATCTACGCCGTCGGGTGGACACATCACAGTTTTGGTACGCAAATTATCCGGACGGCCGCAATGTTGCAATTGCTTATGGGCAACGTGGGTCGAGCTGGCGGTGGAGTTAACGCTCTGCGCGGGCACTCAAATATCCAAGGCGCCACCGATATGGCCGGAGTGTTCGACACTCTGCCGGGCTATTTGAAAGTTCCCACGCCGGTGGATGCTTCTTTCGAGGGATGGATGGCTCGCATTACGCCGCAAACTTCGCACGGCCCGGGTTGGGAGTCGTTCAACTATTACAGCAACACTCCCAAATTTGCCGTTAGCATGATGAAAGCTTTTTACGGGGACGCCGCCAAGAAGGAAAATGGCTGGGCTTATGATTTCTTGCCAAAGGTGGACAAGAATTACTCGTGGGTAAACCTGTGGGATCACATGTACACGGGAATCGTTGAAGGGGCTATTTGCCTTCGGCATGAATGGCGTGGCGATCGGTCCCGACTCGAAAAAGAATATTGATGCGTTGAAAAAAGCAGACTGGCTGGTGGTTGGCGAGATCTATGAAGATGAAACCAGTGAGTTCTGGAAATCGCCGGGTATAACGACCGACGAGATGAAAACTATCAAGACCACGGTATACCGACTGCCGTGCGCAGGGTTTGCCGAAAAAGATGGCACGTTCACAAATTCAGCGCGTTGGTTGCAATGGAAAAATGCGGCCCTGCCTATGCCTGCGGGATGCCGGCTCGATCACGGAATCGTGGCCCAGATTTTCTTGAAAGTGCGCGAGTTGTATCAGAAAGATGGTGGAAAATTCCCTGATCCCATCCTGAAAGCAACCTGGAATTACACTGATCCACTGAATCCTTCACTTGCCGAAGTGCTGAAGGAAATCAACGGCAAAACGCTTGTCGATGCGGAGGACCCGGTTTCCAAGCAGCAATTGAAAGCCAATCAACAGCTTCCTGGATTTTCCTGGTTGAAGGATGACGGCACCACTTCCTGCGGCAATTGGATTTACTCCGGGGCATTTACGGAAGCAGGCAATATGACCGCGCGTCGGGATTCGAGCGATCCTTCCGGCATGGGAGTCCATCAAAATTGGGGATTCTCCTGGCCCGCAAACCGGCGCGTGCTGTATAACCGGGCGTCGTGCGACAACGAGGGTAAGCCATGGGATCCCACGCGGAAACAAGTCTGGTGGAGCGAGGCCGCGCAAAAGTGGGTGGGCAACGACGTTCCGGACTTCAAGGTGGATTCGAAGCCTTCTGAGCATATGGGCCCCTTCATCATGAATAACGAAGGCGTGGGACGTTTGTTCGCGCCGCTCGCGGCTTTCGCGGACGGCCCGTTCCCGGAATTTTACGAACCGATGGAAAGCCCGATCGATAATCTCTTTCATCCCAAGCATACCCATAACCCAGTCGTTAAGCGCTACAGCACTCCTGACGACAAATATGGAACTGTTAGCGAGGGCTTCAACGTTGTCTGCACGACTTTTCGCTTAACCGAGCATTATCACTATTGGACAAAAAATAATCCGATGAACGTGCAACTCGTTCCTGAACCCTTCATCGAAGTATCGGCGGAAATGGCCGATGAGATGGGATTGCGAGGCGGTGAAACACTGAAGGTTTCCAGCGCGCGTGGCAGTTACATCGCGAAAGCCATGGTTACCAAGCGAATCAAGCCGATGATGATCGACGGCAAGAAAACCTATCAGATTGGAATTCCCATTCACTGGGGTTATCGCGGAATTGCCGAAGATGAGGGGAAAACGGCCAAGACGCTTGCGAACTTACTTTCGCCCACCGTTATCGATCCGAATGCATTCACGCCGGAATTCAAGGGATTCCTCGTGAAGGTTGAGAAGGCGTAGGGGATCCGCATGAGCCAAGCAACACTACGGGTACAAAAGATCTCAGCTCATGCCGGGTCCATCGCCGGAAGGGACACCCAGCGGGACCTTCAGGTATGCAAACTGGTTGACACCACGACCTGTATTGGGTGTAAGGCATGCGAGGTGGCATGCGTAGAATGGAACAGCATGCCTTTTTCTCCGACCGTATTTGACAATACTTACCAGACCATGCCGGATACGCGGTGGAATTACTGGAACTTGATTCTGTTTAACGAGCACGAGCGCGAAGACAACAGTCTGCAGTGGCTGATGAGAAAACATCAGTGCATGCATTGCGCTGAGCCCGGCTGCCTGGAAGCTTGCCCCGCCGATGGTGCCATCGTGCAATATTCCAACGGCATCGTGGACTTTCAGCAGGCCAATTGTATTGGCTGCGGGTATTGCATTACAGGCTGCCCATTCAATATTCCGAAATTCAATACGGAAACCAAGCGGGTCTATAAATGCACACTGTGCGCGGATCGCGTCAGCGAAGGGCTGGAGCCGGCCTGCATCAAGTCCTGTCCGACCGGCTGCCTGCATTTTGGCACCAAAGAGGACATGAAAGATCTAGCCGAGCACCCGTGCGCAACAGTTGCGCGATATCTCGGACTTTGCGAATGCAGGTGTGTATGATCCACCCGGTGTCGGCGGCACGAACGTGATTTATGTTTTGCATGATGCACGAAATCCGGAATTGTATGGGGACCTGCCGAGCAGATCCGCAGCATTCCGCTGGCTGTAAAACTTTGGAAGCATCCACTGAAGTGGCTCGGCAATCTGGCCATTGTCGGCGGATTGGCGGGATTGTTCATTCATTATTTGCGTTTCGGCCCGAAGGCGCGTGAAGAAGAGGACTTGATCCCTCATGAGGGGGAACAGCCGTGAGCGCACCAGGAACAGTTAATTCCCCACAATCATGTGTTGCGCTACAGATTTAATGAGCGCCTGATTCATTGGATCGCGGCGGGTTCGTATATTTACTTGCTGGGAACGGGCTTGGCGTTCTGGTCTCCTTGGTTGTTCTGGCTGGCGGCTGTATTTGGCGGCGGGCAGATTTCCAGGATGCTGCATCCGTGGATGGGATTAGTTTTCGTTGCCGCCGTATGCTACATGTTTGGCATGTGGGCACCGCAAATGCGTTTCACGGAAGTGGATAAGGAATGGTGGAAGTCGCTTACACTATTACATCACCAATCAGGACGACAAGATGCCGCCCGCCGGGCCGTTACAACGCGGGACAAAAGGCGCTCTTCTGGAGTTTCTTCTTCGGGGGATTGCTTTTGCTCCTGTCTGGACTGGCTCTTTGGTTTACCGAATCGCTTCCTTGGAGCTTGCGTTGGATTCGGTACGCCGCGGTCCTACTTCATGCCGCCACGGCGTTGTTCACCATTGGCAATTTTATGATTCACGTATACATGGGGGTTTTCGCAGAACGTGGCGCATTCGGCTCCGTAATCCGTGGCGACGTTTCGCTGGCATTTGCCAAGCGGTATCACCCTGGTTGGTACAAAGAAATCGTCGAAGAATCCGCCGCCCGTCATGACCTTCCTCGCGTCGAGTAGGGTCAGTTACTCCGCCAGAATTGCCCGCGCAGAATTACTATCCTCACGATTGCCCTTCGCTGCGGAAATTTTAACTTTTTATCTGAAAGTGGCGTCGTTTCAAAAAGAGTTCTACGGGAATCTCCCCAAACTCTTGAGCAAACGGACAGCCGGTCCAGCCGCGAATCAATTGCACTCTGAAGTGGATTTCCTACCGATGGCCAATAGTTTCGGAGACTTCCTATCGCTCGTTCGAACTTCCGCTCCCTCTCCCCTTGCCACTGAGGCAACCAAGTTGCTTTCTCAAGGAAAGTCAGTGTGGGTGAAGAACCTTCAAGACTTTTGGAAAGCGGGACTGTTTGAAGCTCCAAAAGAAAATGAAGGACTGTCGGAACCTGTCGTGAACCCGATACACGAGTTTCTCGCTCGCGCTTACTTGCAACCTTACGCCGAATTCATCGTTTCCTGCGATGCTTCCGCCCAACCTGCCGATGACTGTCTGCCGCTGTCCTCGATGCAATTCCCTGCCTTTACTGGGAGTGCTGCGTCCTGAAGGTGACGGCGGAAAGCGCTTCCTGCAATGCGCGCTGTGCTCTCAAGAATGGGAATTCCGGCGCATCCTGTGCGCCTTCTGCGGCGAAGAGCGCGAAGATCATTTACCCGTTTTTGTTTCGGAGCAATTACCTCATATACGCGTGGAATCCTGCCAGACGTGCAAACGATATTTGCGCACCATCGACCTGACCAAAGATGGCAATGCTGTGCCGCTGGTGGACGACTTGTCGGCGGTACCTCTCGGGCTTTGGGCTAGTGAGCAGGGCTTACGCCGGATTCAATCCAATCTTCTTGGAACTTGAAACTGGCGCTGTTCCAGAACAATTCAGTTAGACTCAACAACGGCCATTGCAGATGGAGGACACGAAATGCAATTGCGAACAATTTTCAGCGTATTGGTTTCACTTTCGATTGGCGCGTGTGGCGTCGAAGCACAAACCGCTCCGTCTGCTCCGCTGACCGTGATTCGTGCGGGAACGATGATTGATGGGCAGAGCGACACAACGAAGACGAATCAATTGATTTTTGTGCGTGGCGAGCGTATCGAGAAAATCACCGACGCATCAGCAACGATCCCACCGGACGCCAAGCTCGTCGATCTCTCGAACGCTACCGTTCTGCCCGGCCTGATCGACGCGCACACCCACCTATTTCTTTGGGGTGAAGACCCAGCTAAAGGCGGCTATGATGCCAATATTCTGCGAGCTGGAATCGCGCTGCGGGCCGCTCGCGCAACTTACGCTGCGAAGCGCGCGTTGGAACAGGGATTCACCACAATCCGCGATTTAGAGACGGAGGGTGCCGGATATGGCGATATCGAAATCAAGCAAGCGGTTGAAGAAGGCACCATTCCTGGACCGCGCATCTTCGGCGCAACGCGCGCAATCTCTTCCACGGGAGGCTACAGCCTGGATGGCTACGCGCCGGAACTTGTCATGCCCAAGGGCGTGCAAATTATTGATGGTCCGATCGAAGCTCGTAAGGCCACTCGGGAACAGCTCGACCACGGTGCGGACTGGATCAAGGTGTACATGACTCATCGTTCCTGGATAGATAAAGAAGGCAAGCTTTTTTCGCAACCGACTTTGACGGTCGAAGAATTGAAAGCCATTGTTGACGAGGCACATGGCTGGGGCAAGAAAGTGGCATGCCACGCCTACAATGGCGTGGGCCTACAACGCGGTCTTGATGGCGGATGCGATTCGATTGAACATGGATTGGAAATGACAGATGCACAAATTGAGCAGATGGCCCGCCAGGGAACATGGTATTGCCCGACACTGGCAGCCTATTACGGGGACTGGGCGCCCGCAGACACTCCCGCTGGAATACGCGATCGCGCCCGGGCTTCCCTGCACGAAACGACATTCAAAAAGGCATTAAACGCACACCTGAAAATCGTCTACGGCACGGACATGGGCGGCATCCCTTGGCAGGAACCCGAGGCGCAAGAATTCACGCGAATGGTCACCTTGGGTATGACACCGATGGACGCGATTCATTCGGCGACTTCCCGGGCGGCAGAAATGCTCGACAGTAAAGGCGAGCTTGGTGTGTTAGCTCCGGGCGCCTACGCAGACATTATTGCGGTGCGCGGTGACCCCCTGAAAGACATTCGCGAATTCGAGCACGTAACATTTGTGATGAAAGACGGCAGTGTTATTAAGAACGAGGACAGAAAACAATAGCGTAGTGCGCGAAGACAAATTAATTCTCACTCTTCGACGCAATCGCGATTTTCTCACCAAGTAGTTTTTGAGGGAATTACCGGAGTTGTCTGGATGATTTGGGCAGCAGAACGGATAGAATCTTGTTCATCCAGGATCCGGCCGCGGCACTCGCTAGCTGAGATGGGTATGAGAATTGTGGCCGGAGCGAAATAGGGCGCATACCAGCAGATATCCCAGGATCTTCATTGCTACCGTACATGATTCTGGCGAGGCTTAGGTTAGACATCGAACTCTCCCGGGACAGTTGTAACGAGCACAACGGCCATTCCGTAATCTTGCGCTGCTTTTCAGTGACGGGAATAGCCAATGCAGGGCGGGCGACGAGGTAGTTACTGTACTATAGGGCAGGTCAAGCAAGCAGAAGTGGAAGCGACGGAGGAAAGACAATGGCGGATCAGCAGAGTTTTGCACATCACACAAAGTGGGTTGCAGGTTTTCACGGATTTGTCTTACCAGCGTTAACGCTCAATTTCATCTGGTCAATTTATCAGTTCATTCATCGCGGATTTCAAGTCGATGGATTCATCAACATCTTGACCGCGGCGGCTTTGGTTTTGCTTATGTTTTACGCTCGAATATTTGCCCTGACGGTGCAGGATCGAGTGATTCGCCTGGAAGAGCGTTTGCGCCTGGAGAAACTCCTGCCTGACGACTTGAAGCCGCGGCTGAGCGAATTCACCCGAGAGCAACTTGTGGGTTTGCGTTTTGCCAGTGACGGGGAGTTGCCAACTCTTGCCCGCAAGGTATTGACTGACAAAATCGAAGATCGCAAAGGCGTGAAGCAATTAATACAGAATTGGCGCGCCGATCACCTGCGCGCGTAGTTTGGCGCAATCCGATTAATTACAAGCCAGCCAGGGGAAACGGGCCGCTCAAGATGCTACGTGGGTCTTGGCAATACCCGATGACGCTTTCTCGATTTCGGCGATCTCCGATTCGCTGAGCCTGAAATCGGCCGCACCCATCACTCCTTCGGCCTGCTTGGCACTGCGCGAACCTACAATCGCCCCGGTAACAGCTGGATTACGCAACGTCCAGGCGATGGCTACTTCGCCGGCGCTTCGACCATGGCGTGCGCCAATTTGTTTCAGTATTTCAACCAGCGCAAGATTTTGCGATAGCTTCGGCTCTTTGTACTCCGGATTCCGGCTGCGAAAATCATTGGCGGGAAGGGCGGCTGCACGTTCACGGGTCATGGCTCCCGTCAGCATTCCCGAAAACATGGGGGCGTACACAATTACGCCGATGCCCTGCTGCTCACAATAGGGCAAAGTTTCGTGCTCAATCTGCCGGCGAAGGATGGAGTAGGGGGGTTGCAGCGAAGTTACGGGAGCGATTTTTTGTGCGCGTTTAATTTGCGCAGCGTCAAAATTGGAAACGCCGATCCACCTTACTTTCCCCTCTTTTTGCAGTGCCGCGAGAGTTTGCCATGCCTCTTCCAGGCCGGGACCGTTATCCTGTGGCGGCCAATGAGCCTGATACAAGTCGATTGTGGAAACTTCCAGCCGCTTCAAACTTTCCTCGCACTCTTTCCGAATGGAAGTGGCAGAGAAGACCGGTGAAATCTCTCCTTTATCATTCCAAGTCAAAATACACTTGGTGAAAACGTGTGGCCGCGCGCCTCGCCATTCTTTCAATGCCCGAGCCACTACTTTTTCAGAATGGCCTAATCCATAGATTGCTGCCGTATCGATCCAGTTCACGCCCAGTTCCAGAGCCCGATGGATTGCGGCGATGGAGTCGAGATCATTTTGCTCGCCCCAGGAATATGCCCAACCGCCGCCGCCAATCGCCCAAGCGCCGACTCCAACTGGCGTAATATGCAGGTCAGAGTTGCCAAGCTTCCGCGTGTTCATAATTTCCTCGTTCAAAGGTCAACCGCATGCTCATTCTAATCGAGATCACTGGCAAGCAAATGTCATTTCTTGGATGAAACAGCGGCGGGGAAGGTTAAGTAGAGATCTATTGCGCGTAGAAGGTGGCATCGAGCGAAACCGTTTCTCCATCGGGATTGGTTAACACCAGTTGCTGAGGGCCAACGGTGAGGGCAGGCGTAATCAGATTGAGTGTGTTCATGTCTTTGAACGCAACGGTAGCCGCTTTTCCCCCCAACGTGGCCTTGGTGCCCGATTGAAATCCGCTCCCGCGAAGTGTGACAGCCGTTCCACCAGACGCGCTTCCAACCGCAGGAACAAGTGTCCCGATGCCCAGCGGCACGCTGGCAAGTTGTATAACCGTCAGCCCTGAAGTTGTGATCGCAAACAATCGCTGGCCGTACTCGTCGGTAGTTAAAAAACTTCCGTGCATACCGTCGACATCGGTGGACAGCATGGCCAAGGGCTCCGGCAACTGAATCCGTAGCCGTAGCTTTCCATTATGTGCATCACGAATATCGATGCCTCCGTGGATACCGTTAGCAGACGGCGCTGCAGGCGCAGGTCCGTCCAGGTAAGGCTCATACACCAGCGCACCTGACGAATGCATTGCAATCCCAGGCACCGCGACTCGCTGCGGAATATTTTCCAGTTCGGCGGACGCGGGGGTACCGATCAACGCAAGATTCGCATCACGGATTTCCGTCTTGGAATTCGAACGCAGGGCAAAGTACGTGCCATCCGACGCCGCCGATAGGTCTGTTGAACTATCTTTCGCAGAGGAAATCTGAAACGTATCTGGGGATGCTGCGGACCAAGCCGCCACAGGCCCTCCCGGCGAACTGTGAAATGCCAAATAAACCATGTCGCCGGCAAAATCCGATTGCAGCAAGGGCGCACCCGTAATCGAAGTGACTTCGGGTTGTGGGGCTGGCTGGAAGGTCGGAGGACTGGCAGTCAAATTCATCTGACCCAGGCATCCGTTGCATCCACTGTTCGAGCTCCCCTCGCCGCTCATTCCAACGAAAACAGTCTCCGCGCTGGTGGCCGCCACTCGTGCGGGACCAGAGTTCAAGTAGCCCGCCACTCCGCCAACCGGGACCTTCGTGCCATTGTTGGCAACACCGTTAGGATTGATGAGGTACACGCTCTGCGCGCCGAAATCCGCAATCACAAGTTGTGAGCCATCGGGTGTGAGGGCGAGGCCTCGAAGTCCAGCGTCAGGAGGAGGCCCGTTGGGCGGGGGCTCAAGTGGGGTTAGAAAGACCTGCGCTGCCAGATCGAAACTGTCCACGTGATCTGTGGCGCTCAAGTACACTTTTTGCCGCCCTGAATCGTAGAGAATAAATTTGTACAGACTCGGATTGGCGTAGGTACGACTGCCGGCAAGGAACTGAAAGCCTTTCGCAATGGTCGTTGAACCCGCTGGCGCATTTATTACCACATCCACTTTGCCTGCAGCGCCCTGCGGGGTGGTCACCGTGATCTGTTCAAGAGAAAAAGGGAAAGTCGAATCGAGGTCGAGGGAATTTGCCAACCCCGGCATAGTGGCAACGGACTTTACAGTAGCCGTTTGCCCACCGATTGTTACGGAAATTTTCCCCGGATCGCTGCCAAATCCGTATCCATAGATTTCGACCGTATCGCCCCCCGCACTCCGCGAAGCATTCGGCAGAATTTTGGCAACGCTGGGCGCAAAACTGAAAGAGGAAGGAGCTAGGGCAATCCAATTATTCGAAAAGTAGACACTCAAGTTCACAGGGCCAGTTGCCGAGTTGGCGGGAGATGGTCGCTTGTAATTGCGTGTCGCTGGTCACGCTGGCATCAATGGCACCTTGTGAGCCGAATCGTATCGATGCTTCGCCCCCAAAGTTGGCACCAGCCAACGTGATCGCGGTTCCTCCCGCGTTCGCACCTTCGGCTGGCTGCGCCACCGGAGCGGCTGTAAAGGCGGGAGCAGGCGCACTTAGCGCCACAAGTTGAGAAGCATCGAGGAAGCTGACTCCCCGGTTAGAAAGCCCACAAAGCAATTGCGACGCGCCTACATCCTCGATGAGGGATGGAACACTGCCGATTGCGACATCCGGCACCTGTCCAATCACCTGCAAACCGGCCACCGAAAGTGCCGTGACGACTCGCCCATTGCCTAATGCCTCGGCCACATATAAGGTTTGCCCATCGCGTGAGAAAACCAGTCCTGACGCGTTACTTGCCGAATAGCTCCCCAACGCATTCAGTTGCGAGTCGAACAGCAGGACCTGTGGATTTCCTGCCGCACCTTCAAGCATACCTACGTGGCTGCCATCACCACTTATCGCCGCAAAGAGAATGTTTCCGGATGTGAGAGTTTTCGGACCCGCCAACACATTTCCATTGGAGTCAAAGACCGCTGTTTCCCCGCTACTGTCGTTTGCTGCGGCAAGAAAACGGGTGTAATCGCCGGAACGCACCATAACTCCGAGTCCATTCTGAAAAACCGCAGGGGCAGCGGATGTCAGGTTGGTGAAATTATTCGATCCTGGGTCCCACAAAGCCAACAACGATTGCGCGACACTGGGCTGCCGCAAGCGGACCAGCAATTTCCCGCTCGGCGTCGCCAGCAATTCAGTCGGCCGATTGAAAACGATGCTAGGAATGGGGGTCACGCCCGTGACCGGGTACCTCTGTTTCACCTGCAAGGATCGCGTATCAACAGCGAGTATCTGCTCCAACGAGGTAGCCACCCAGAGCGTTGCCCCGTCGGCCGACAAGTCGAGACTCGTAGCTCCCGGGGCGTCAATGGAGGCCAGCAGCGCGTCACCACTTCCGGAGATCACATCCACTTGATTCATCGCCTGATTGGCTACAAAAAACCTCTGGCCTGCGGCGTCGTAGAGGATGTGGCGACGATGCGGCTCGCCAGCGGGGCTGTCCAGAGCAGCGATGGAATCCGTCTTCAGATAGGTAGTCTGAGAAAGGTTCTGCACCACTCCAGCCTGAACGGTCAGGGCCAGAGGACAGCTGTGTGTCAAGCTCCCACTGACTCCCTGTGTTGAGATCGAAAAGTTTCCGGTCGCAGCGCTCGCGGAGGCGCCAAGAACCACAGAGACGCTTTGGCCGCTCGTTACCGAAAATGAGTTTGCGGGATTTGTGGTGATTCCGGCAGGGACGCCAGACAGATTCACGGTCACCGTTCCCGTAAAACCACTTTCCGGCGTCACCGATACGGAAACCGCAGTAGTACTGCTTTGTGCGACAGTTACTGAGGCAGGCGAAACGCTAAGCGAGAAGTCTGCTATTGGGGGAGGGGGCTGGACCCCACCTCCGCCCCCACCCCCACTTCCTCCACCGCATCCGGCGAAAGAAATTGTTAGTGCGATCGAAACCAAAAATAGGCGGCACGTGCCACCCCACATGACCTGACTCCTACGCGCGTAAATAAGGCCAGATTCTGGTTGGCAGGGCGGGTGCCAACCATTTTCGGTCACCGTCAAAGAGTGAAGCTGACGCCACAGTAGCTATACATTATAGACTTGTCAAGTTATTAAATAGAGCTTATCAAGCTATGGCAAAGAAAAACGGCGCAGGCCGGATTGCCCCGCGCCGTTCTCGAATCTTGCGTCTTGGAAAAACCTTAGATTGTCTTCGGTCCCACGCCTGCTCCTGCAGGCGCCGAAGCCGTCCGCGAAAACGCCGACGCTCCCGATTCCTTTTCGGCAGACTTGTCGATTTCAATGGAGCCCTTGAAGTAAGCGCCGTCTTCGATCATGATGCGCGCCGTCGTCAAATCACCATTCACCGATCCATCCTTCTTAATCTCTATGCGATCCTTGGCCCGAAGATTTCCCTTCACGGTGCCATAGACCACCACTTCACGAGCAATAATGTCTGCCGTCAGTTTGGCAGTTGCGCCAACGGTCAGCTTGCGCTCGTCCAGTTGGACAAGACCCTCGACCGATCCCTCGATCAGCAGGTCTTCGTTACCGGAGATTTCGCCTTTCACATGCAGGCTCGGCCCCAGCCGCGCTGTCGCGCGGTCCGCGGTCGCCCCTAACGGTCTCATCGCATCAGTACTCATTGCGGTTGTTCCCTCCCAGGTAGCCGCAGAAGGTTTCGGCGGCGGATTATTCGATCGAGAAATTTTTTATCTTCGGCTTCATTTTACTTCCGGTTGCGCAGGTTGTGGCGTTTCCGGCTTCTTGTTACCCCACATCGGACCTCCCAAGGGACAGCCCACCCCACGCAGATTTCCGGCCCGGGGTAAGGAAAAGATAGTCCGCCGGGAAGCGTGTCGCAAACACAGTATCTGAAGTGAGTGCCTAGAAAGTAACTAGACCGAGGAACAGGTGATGCACTGTCCTAAAGGTCTCAGGCTGTGGAAAACGCGGAAAATGCCGGCACGGTTTCAAATGTTAGGAAGTGGGCCGGTCCGGAACGGGTGCGCGCGCTAAAAAATCGTACCCCAAATCGCTTCTCGTAAGAGGCAGCAACTCTTCAATGCGTGCGGGAGTGGAGGCATTTCAGAACAAATCCGGCGTGGTGAAATTTGTTGATCCGATAAACGATCTCCGGTCGGTGTAGGAGGAAGTGTCCGGCTGTTCCTGTCGTGCGAGCGACAAATCACTCCTGAGTAATCGTCGCGCACTTGCGGCAACTGGTACGGCTGCTTCCCTGCTCCCACTTCCAGATGCGCCCATTCCCGCCACAAGTTCACGCCGGTTGAAGCTTCCACTGCGTTCTGAAATATATGCGCCACCAACACGGGCGGCGATCTCAATAAAATAAAAACGGTTGTCGGAGTGAGCTTTCAGAAATTCAGCATGAGTCACACCGCGGACCAAGGCGTAACCCGCTCACCAATTTCTGATGAATATCTTTCAGCACCTGCGCTTCGGCTGACTTCCTGTCCAGTCGTGCGCGTCGTAAAAACACCGCCATCGTGCGAAACATTCAGCGGCGGCGCTCCATACGCATGCGCTTCAGCGAAAAGTACTTGGCTCTCGGAAACGATTCCGTCAACGTGATAGACCTGCCCGGGAATAAACTGCTCCAGCAGATAATGGGATTGTTCATCACCCAATTCTCGAGCCATGGCCACAGTTCTTCGCGGCATTAATCTTCTTCATGCCGATTCCAGAAGCCTGCGAGCGCGGCTTCAGCAGCCACGGGCCGGCACGCTGGCCATGAATTCATTGAGATCTTCGTGATTCAAAACATGGACGAACTCCGGCACCAGCATGCCGGTCTTCACGTGCTTGCGCACGCATAGCCAATTTGTCGCGGAAATAGCGCATGGTGGTTTGTCCCATGCCGGGCAGGCGCAAATGCTCTCGCAAAGCTGCGACATTTTCCAAGTCAAATTCGTCCAGCGCGACGATGCGATCAATGTGCCGGGAACGGGCTGCATAGCTCACCGCAGGTATCAATTCGGCGAGGGGTAACTCTATCCGGCATGAAGAACATTTCATCGATCGGCTTCGCGGGGCCAGTCGGCATTGCGCAGTTTTTCCACCGTCAGAACAAGACGGTGCACCCAAGGCTCTTGCAGGTCCGCAGGAATTCCTGCCCCTTTTCATAGGAGCTTACGCAAAGGATAGTGATGGGCCTGCTCGCAGACATCCGCTATCCCCAAGTGTGCCGGTGTACTGCTCGTCTTTCGGCTAGGCGAACTGCGCGAATTATACTCGGCTTCCGCCACCCGGAAAAAGAAATTGCAAGAAGGGTCCGACGCGCTGCGCCCAAGCCGCTTCATTGTGTTCGGCACCTTCGACGCGTTCATAGTGCAAGTCCTGCTCCCAGCGCCAACCTTTGGTGAGCAAAACATCGCGGAAGCGCTCGACGTCTTCCACGATCCGGCCTCCTTCGCACGTGCCGATGTCCAGCCACACCCGGGGACGCTGATCCACTTGCGCGGTTTGCGCAAACCGTAAGATGACTCGCTGGTTCCACCACACCGAGGGCGACAACGCCGCGATTTTTCCAAAAATGTGCGGCATGCGCAGTCCGAGAAATAAGGAGACAAGTCCACCAAGGGAGGAGCCACCAATGCCGGTATTCCCCGCACCACCCAGAATCCGGTAGTTGTATTCTACAAATGGCCGAACTTCTTCCGTCAGAAATCGCGCGTAGCGGCTCGCTCTTCCTCCGCCAAGCCTGGGCATCTTCGTGGGCGTGTACTCCTGCAGTCGCTGCTTTCCAGCGTTGTAAATTCCGACAATAATCAGCGGTTCTACGCGACCCTCAGAAATGAAATGGTCCGCGGTCTGTCCCACGTGCCAATCCATGCCGGGAATAAACGAGGTGGCTCCGTCAAATAAATTTTGTCCGTCGTGCAGGAACAATACCGGAAATTGCCGGTGGGGTTGAGAGTGGTAGCCCGGTGGCAGGTAGATGATAAGGTCGCGTTGATTTCGCAAGAACCGCGAGGGAAATAAGCTGGTGTTTGATCAGGTGTGGGCCGCTCACGGAACGATCGTCACCAGCAAGTCTTTCGCTTCCACGTGTTGTCCCGGCGTAACGAGCAGCTTAGTTACCCGCCCGGTGATCGGCGCATAGATGTTGGATTGCATTTTCATTGCTTCCAGCGTCAGGAGCTTAGCCCCTCGCTCCACGGGATGATTTACCTGCACCGCGATGCTGCTGACCAGCCCGGCCGTCGGCGCACCAACATGGCCGGGATCCTCGGGATCCACCTTCGGGTGGCTGCGCTCCATTACTCGCAACGCCCGATCCCGCACCGTCACTTCGCGCGGCTGTCCGTTCAGCTCAAAGAACAGGGTCCTCGTGCCGTCCGGATGTGCTTCGCCGATCGTCAGGAACTTCACAATCATCGTTTTGCCCGACTCGATCTCGACGGTGATCTCTTCGGTCGGCTTCAATCCGTAGAAGAATGTCGGAGTCGGCAAAACGCTGACGTCTGAATAGGTCTGGCGGAATTTATCATATTTCAGGAAAACGTCAGGATAGAGAAGGTAACTCAGCATTGCATCGCGCCGCACCGGGTGGCCAAGTTTCTTCTCCAGCTCCACGCGCTCCTTGTCCCAATCGATGGGAGCCAGGTTGGCACTGGGACGGCCTTTCAGCGGCGCCTGCCCGCGCAAGATAATCTTCTGTAGTTTCTTAGGCCAGCCACCCGGGGGAACACCGAGAGCACCGGAGAACATTTCGACCACGGAATTCGGCAACGAAATATCGTGATGCTCGTCCAGTTGCAACAAATCATCCGGCTTCATCTCGTTTGCCAACAGAAACAGGGTCATGTCGCCAACGACTTTGCTGGAGGGCGTAACCTTCACGATGTCCCCGAATAACTGGTTCACCTCAGCGTAGGTCTTCTCCACCTCGCGCCAGCGATGCCCGAGCCCCATCGCCGCCGCCTGCTCGCGCAGGTTGGTAAATTGACCGCCGGGGATTTCATGCTCATACAAACGCGCGGAACCGGCTTTCGGTCCGGAATCAAACGGCAGGTAGTAGCTGCGAACGGTTTCCCAGTAATCTGAACATTCGTTCAGCGCTTCCATATTCAGGTTCGCATCGCGCGGGGTATGGCGAAGCGCTTCGACCGCCGAATTCAGATTGGGCTGACTGGTCCCTCCGCTCATGGAAGCGATGGCCGCATCCGCAACATCCACGCCTGCCTCCGCGGCTTTCAGCAGAGAGGCTGTATTAATCCCGCTGGTATCGTGTGTGTGAAAGTGAATCGGAATGCCGACTTCCTCGCGCAGTGCTTTTACCAGCGTGAAGGCGGCGTAGGGTTTGCAAAGTCCTGCCATATCCTTTATGGCCAGGAAATGCGCGCCAAGCTTTTCCAACTGCTTGGCCATTTGCACGTAATACTTCAGCGAATACTTTGGGCGGCCTTTATCCAAAATATCGCCGGTATAACAGATCGCCGGCTCGCACACCGCGCCGGTCTCCAGGACCGCGTCAATGGAAACGCGCATATTTTCGATGGAGTTCAGGGAATCGAAAATGCGGAATATGTCGATTCCCTGCTCATACGACTCGCGCACAAAATCAAAAATCACGTTGTCGGGATAGGACGTGTAGCCTACGGCGTTGGCGCCGCGCAAACAGCATCTGGAAGCAGATATTCGGAATACGAACTGCGCAATTCGCGCAACCGTATGCCAGGGATCTTCGTGCAAAAAGCGTAATGCAGTGTCGAAAGTAGCTCCGCCCCACATTTCAAGGCTGAACAGATTCGGCAAACGCTGCGCCACGGCATCGGCCGTCGCCAGCAAGTCATGGGTGCGGACACGCGTAGCCATCAGCGACTGATGGGCATCGCGAAACGTTGTATCGGTCAGCAGCAGGCGTTTTTCTTTGCGCGCCCAGGCGGCAAATTTTTTCGCGCCAAGTTTCTGTAACAACTGCCGCGTACCGGCTGGCGGTTCTATCCCCGGTATTTTCGGCAGCACCGCTCTCTCGAGTCCTTCTGGGAGTTTGTTTGCCCTTTACTTCCGGATTGCCGTTCAGGATTACATCGCCAACATACGAGAGCAATTTCGTCGCGCGATCCGCCCGGCTTGTAAAGCGAAACAGTTCCGGCGAATCGTCGAGAAAGGAGGTGGTGACTTCGCCTGCGCGAAATCGCGGGTGATTGACCACATTTTCAAGGAACGGAATATTGGTTTTCACTCCGCGAATGCGAAACTCGCGCAACGAACGGTCCATCCGCTGGCACGCTTCGTTGAGGTCACGTCCCCACGCGGTCACTTTCACCAGCAACGAATCGTAATAAGCCGCCAGCACCGCCCCCGAGTAGGCTGTTCCACCGTCCAGGCGAATCCCGAATCCCGCAGGTGATCGGTAGGTCGAAATCTTTCCGTAGTCCGGCGCAAAATGCTTTTCTGGATCTTCCGTGGTAACGCGGCATTGCAGCGCTGCATCCATACAGAGGCACTTTGTCCTGCTCTGGAAATCCCACCGGCTTCCTTGTGCAGCTTTTCACCCTGCGCAATCAGGATTTGGGCCCGGACCAGATCCAGTCCCGTAACCATTTCGGTCACGGTGTGCTCCACCTGAATGCGCGGATTCACTTCGATGAAATACCATTTGGTGGAGTCCACGTCGTACAGAAACTCAACGGTCCCTGCGTTGCGATAGCGCGCCTTTCGGGCAATCTGCACAGCGGCATCACAGAGTTCCGACGCGAACTTTTGCGGGCAAATTAAATGCCGGTGCAACCTCCACGACTTTCTGATGACGCCGCTGGACTGAGCAATCCCGTTCATACAGGTGCAGCAGATTCCCATGCTCGTCACCGATAATCTGCACTTCGATGTGCCGAGCACGCGGCAAATATTTTTCCAGGAATACGGAGGCGTCCCCAAACGCCGATTTCGCTTCTCCTTGTGCTTCTTCCAATCTCGCCGCCAGCTGTTCCGCGTCGTGGACTACACGCATGCCTCTCCCGCCGCCGCCCATCGAGGCCTTAACGATAACGGGATAACCGATCTGTTCGGCAATCCGCTGCGCTTCTTCTGGCGAACCAACGCGCCTTCTCGGTTCCTGGCAGAACGGGTACACCAGCCTGAATCGCCAGTCGCCGCGCTGCCGTCTTGTCGCCTAGCAACTCCAAAAGTTCGGGGGTTGGACCGACAAACTTTAATCCAGCTTTGGCGCAAGCGCGGGCAAAGGCGGGATTCTCCGACAAGAATCCATAGCCTGGATGAATCGCATCAACGTCATGCTTTTTGGCGACCGCAATGATCCCGGCGATATCGAGGTAGGCTTCCACCGGCCCCTTGCCTACGCCCACCTGGTACGCTTCATCTGCCTTGAACCGATGCAGTGCCAACCGGTCTTCCTGCGAATAAATCGCTACCGTGCGCAAGCCCAGCTCATTCGCGGCCCGAAATATGCGTATGGCGATTTCGCTGCGGTTAGCAGCCAACAGTTTCCGGATTGGTCGATTCTTCTTCATAAGTCAGGCGACGGTGCGCTCCGTATATGGATGCGAAATATTACATTGTTTCACGCGCGAATGAGAAATACAGGCGATATTTTGGCATCGCAATTCATCAGGTTTCCAAATAAGTGTCTTGCCGGAGAAAGTGTATTAGAATTCACGCGCGGCTTTAGATTCTTATCTAACCAGGGATGCCATGACTAAGAAAATAGATCCAGAACCGCGTTGGCCAGCGTTCATCGCCATGTTAGCCGCTTCGGGAGTTTATTTAGCGCTTCCCGAGCCCCTGTCAGTCGGCCCCAGTTGGGGTCTTCTGGGCATCATTGTTCTCTTGCTAATCCCCATCGGGATCTCGCACCGGGCGGGCCATATAAAAGTGCTCCGGATACTCACCTTCACGGCCAATGGCGTGATCACACTGGCGATGATTACCTCTCTGGCAATCCTGATTCACGGAATTACTTTGCACAATGAAGCGCCAAAGGACCTGCTCCGTTCCGCCACCGCCCTGTGGTTCTCCAATGTATTGGTTTTTGCTCTGTGGTACTGGAAGTTGGACGCCGGTGGCCCCTTGGGCCGGGACAATCGTGCCGACGGCCTAAACAGCTCGTTTCTATTTCCTCAAATGCTGAGCCAAAACGAAGGAGACCCTCACTGGACACCCCAGTTCGTCGACTATCTCTTCCTCGCCTTCAATACAAGCACGGCCTTCTCTCCGACAGATACGGCCGCGCTTTCTCGCTGGGCCAAGCTGGGCATGATGCTGCAATCGCTGATTTCATTGACGATAGTCGTCCTATTGGCGGCGAGAGCCGTCAACATTCTATAGGACCGTATACAAAGTCAGTCGTCAGATACTGCGTCAACCAGAGATTTGCCGCGGAAGGTCAAACATAGTACGTTTCTTGATTTTGAATCGGTAGGAAGATCTCTAATATTTTCGCAAGACGCCGATCACCCGGCCCTGGATTTTCACATCACTTGCAGGCACCATGATGGGCGCCATTTCTGAATTGGCGGGCTGCAACCGGATTTTTCCTGCACCTTCGCGATAGAAGCGCTTCAGTGTCGCTTCCTCGCCTGCCAGCAGAGCCACAACGATATCTCCCGCATTGGCAACCTGGGTCTGTTCGCACACCACGAAATCTCCATCCATGATGTGATCTTCAATCATCGAGCTGCCCTTCACCTGCAGTACAAATGAATTCCCGCCCCGCGCGAAATCTCCCAGCGAGATCGTCTCGCGCTCTTCAACCGCTTCCAAAGGACGGCCGGCCGCAATTCTGCCCACCAGCGGCAACTCCTGTACACGACGCTCAATCACCTGCTCTTTGACAGACTTGGGTAATTGCACAATTTCGATTGATCGGCTCTGGTTGTAGCCACGGCGTATGAATCCCTTCTTTTCCAGCGTGCTGATGTGCTTGTGCACCGTCGCCAGTGACGTCAGCTTCATTCCCTTGCCAATCTCTTCAAAGCTGGGCGCGTAGCCGTGCCGGGTTTCGAAGGAAACCAGGTAATCCAAAACTTCTTTTTGCCGTTTTGTAAGCGCCATAAAATCCTCCGCTAGCGGTGTCTGTGGAAAACTCTAGGCGAAAAGAAAGCGAACGTCAAGTGCTGTTTTCGATACGCGCATTCCGTCGGTACTCTACTCAACACCTTTCCCCTGTGCTCTCATCAAGTAGCCACAGAAGGCCAACTATGACGGAAGCTCTTATCGAAGACCGCAACTACAGAAACCCATCCGCAGGGGTCACCGCGGCCGCGACTCTTGGTGTCCTCGGCAGCCTCTCGGCGCTATTTGCCTGGGGATGGTTCTTCCGCTCAATGCTCAGCTTGCCGCTCGACAGCAACGGAAAGCACGCCTACCAAGCACATCCAGTTTCATTTTTCGCGATTGCCCTGGTTCCTCCGCTGCTTATCGCTTTGGGAATTCGCACCAGCATGGGTTTGTTTCAGCTTCGTCCCTGGGCGCGCCGTGGAGCTTTGCTATGGGCCGCGCTCGCCCTGTTATTTTCCTCTTTCGTCATCGCTTTCCATCCCTACGAGACCTTCGTCATCCGGGATGAATTCGTCTCCTCGGAAGTTTCCTTCAAACAACTGCTTGCGGTTTCTTTCGTGATCTTCACGTTTCCGGTTGCCGCCTGGTGCCTGCTCTATTTCACGCGAAAACGCGTCATCGCCCAGTTTTCCGAACCCAATAGCGTGGGTGTGTCGGAATCCTCCCAGGGTTAAGCTTTCCTTCTGCTGACCTCAGCAGATGCCGCGGCATACCTGGCTCTCTTTCGCCTGGAGTGATATACAGCTACCTATGAGTTCACCTAAAGCCTCTGGCTCCGTTATCGCCGCCGCAATACTTGCAATTGTCGGCAGTCTTTTCAGCATGCTCGGCATACTGATCGCCCTCATGGGGCTTTACCTCACGCCCGCGCAAAAAGGTGTTCCGGAGCTTACTTATTCGATCCTGCCGATAATATTCTTCTTCGGCTTCGGCATGGCTATCTGGGGAATGTTCACGGGTGTTGGCTTGCTTCGCCTGAGAAATTGGGCGCGTATCTCTGCAATGATTTGGGCTGGTTTTACCGTTTTTTTCTGCTTCATTGCGCTCGTTGGCGTTCTACTGATTCCCTTTCCTGTGGTGCCCAATGCACAGGGCGTCAACATGCATGTGGTCAAGGGAATTATGGCGCTAATCTACGTGTTCCCTATCCTCATCGGCGTTTGGTGGCTCATTCTATTTAATCGGCCATCAACGAAATCGCAGTTCACTGGGAGTTTAGCGCCAGCTTCGGTTCCGTCCCCCCAACTGCGTCGCTGCCCCCTTCCGGTAGCCATCATTGCCGGATTCATGTTGTTTTCCGTTTTAGGGATGTTCGCCATGCCCTTACTGCATATGCCGGTTTTTATGATCCTGTTCGGGCATCGCATGCGCGGCGAGTTTGGCAACTTCCTATTCGCTTTCACCACGGTTCTTTATCTGGCCTCGGCGATTGGTTTGCTGCGACTGAAACGTTGGAGCTATCCCCTTTCGCTCGGTCTCTATGGCTTCTGGGCACTCAGCGGCTTAGTCACGTCCTTCAGCCCGAATTACAAACAAATCCTGCAAGAGAGCTTTTCCGAAATGCATATGCCGGAGTCTTCGGCGGTGCCTCTGCAATTCATGAGCAACCCGGTGTTTGCGCTGTTCTCGCTTATTCCCACCATTATTATCGTGTGTGTTCTTCTCTATTACCGCAAACGCTTTTGGGCTGCCTCAGCGCCGACAAGCTCATCAACCTGAATCCCGCGGAACAATTGCATCAAACACCATAACGTGATGCACAACGATGCTTGACTCCGCGTCACACTTGTTTTTTACGCCTGTGCTATTCTTGGATAGCCGATTATGCGGCGGCCCGGCGATCGCTCCCGTTCGTCGTACTCCGAGCCGCTTCTCACTTCAGGCCGACGTACCTTCAATTTTGATTGTTCATTACGGGGGGTCAGGCACCACGATGTCCACGCTTACGGATGTTCCCACAGGCAAAACCAAGCGCGAAGTTATCGAACAAGCGGTGATCCGCTTCGCCGGCGATTCCGGCGATGGCATGCAAATTACGGGCAGCCAGTTCACCAATACCGTCGCTCTCTACGGCAACGATATGGCCACGTTTCCGGACTATCCCGCGGAAATCCGCGCCCCGGCTGGCACGGAACCCGGAGTCAGCGGCTACCAGATCAATTTTTCGTCCACGGAAGTCCATACCCCGGGCGACTCCATTGACGTTTTGATTGCCATGAATCCCGCAGCCCTCAAGGTAAACGTTCCGACCTTAAGCCAAACGGGATCTTGATCGTCAATTCAGACGCATTCCGGAAGGGGATCTTCGCAAGGCCCGACTTACCACTAACCCGCTTGAAGATCATTCCCTCGACAAGTTCCGCGTATTCCCCGTTGAACTTGAGCGCCTTACCCGTGCGGCTCTGCAACATCTTGGCATCGACGCCAAGGCCATGGACCGTTGCAAGAACTTCTTCGCTCTCGGCATGTGCTACTGGCTCTACAACCGCTCGATGGAGCCGACCGTCCGCTGGATCGAAGGCAAATTCAAGAAAAAGCCGCTTCTCGCTGAAGCGAATGCTCTGGCATTAAAAGCGGGCTATTCCTACTGCGAAGCCACCGAAGCCTTTCAGATCAGCTACGAAATCCCTCCCGCGCAATTGACATCCGGGCCTCTATCGCAACATCAGTGGCAATCAGGCTGTGGCGCTCGGTTTTGTCACCGCGGCAAGTAAAGCGGGCATAAAGTTGTTCCTGGGAAGCTATCCAATCACTCCCGCATCCGACATCTTGCATGAACTTTCTCATTACAAAGACTTCGGAGTGTTGACCTTCCAGGCGGAAGACGAAATCGCTGCAATCACCTCGTCCATCGGCGCGGCCTTTGCTGGTGCCTTGGCGATCACCACAACTTCCGGCCCTGGCATGGCTCTAAAAACCGAGGCTCTTGGCCTGGCGGTCATGACTGAACTCCCTCTGGTGATCTGCGACATTCAGCGCGGCGGTCCTTCTACCGGTTTACCCACCAAGACGGAGCAAGCTGATCTACTGCAAGCCATGTTCGGCCGCAATTCCGAAGCGCCAATTCCCGTTTTGGCCGCAGCCACTCCCGGCGACTGCTTCTGGGTCGCGGTAGAAGCCTGCCGTATTGCCCTAAAATACATGGTTCCTGTCATCATTCTCTCCGACGGTTATCTGGCCAACGGGGCCGAACCCTGGCAGATTCCCAATATCGACGATATCCCCGGAATTCCGGTGAAATATGCAACCGATCCTGCGACCTATCTTCCTTACAAGCGCGACCCGGATACCCTTGCGCGTCCCTGGGCCATTCCCGGAACTCCCGGCCTCGAACATCGCATTGGTGGTCTGGAGAAACAGGACGTCACCGGCAACATCAATTACGAGCCATTGAACCACGAGAACATGGTTCGTATTCGCGCCGCAAAGATCCAAGCCATCACGCAGGACGTGCCGCCCGCCGTTCCCGCTGGCGATCAGGAAGGCGACCTGCTCATCGTATCCTGGGGCTCGACGTTCGGCTCCATCACACAATCCGTTAAAACGCAGCGCGGCAAGGGCCACAAGATTGGCCACTTGCATCTTCGCTTCCTGAATCCTTTCCCCGAAAACCTCGGTGAAGTACTGAAGCGCTACAAAAAAGTTCTTGTTCCTGAACTCAATATGGGCCAGCTTTCCTGGATGTTGCGCGCGAAGTATCTTGTCGATGCTATCGGCCTGAACAAAATTCAAGGCCGGCCGTTCAAACAGAATGAACTCGATCAGAAGATCGAAGAAGTTTTGGGACTCTAGGGAGACGCGACCATGACTACTGCTGCCTTTCCGCCGCTAACGAAGAAGGATTTTCAAACTGATCAGGAAGTCCGCTGGTGTCCCGGCTGCGGTGACTACGCTATTCTCGCGGCCGTTCAGTCCGTTTTCCCGGAACTTGGAATCCGCCGCGAAAATTTTGTCGTCGTCTCTGGCATCGGCTGCTCTAGCCGTTTCCCTTATTACATGAACACCTACGGCTTCCACACCATTCATGGCCGCGCGCCTGCCGTAGCCTCCGGAATCAAAATCGCGCATCCCGAACTGGAAGTCTGGGTGGCTACCGGAGACGGCGACGCCCTGGCCATCGGCGGCAATCACACCATCCACATGCTTCGCCGCAACGTAGGCATCAAGGTCTTGCTGTTCAACAACCGCATTTACGGCCTGACCAAGGGCCAATACTCGCCAACGTCCGAATTTCATAAGGTCACCAAGTCCACACCGTTTGGCTCGCCTGACCGCCCGTTCAATCCCGTCTCGTTAGCAATCGGTGCGGAAGCCACATTCGTTGCACGCTCCGTGGATGTCTTCCAATCGCATCTGAAGGACGTTCTTCGCGCTGCTGCAGTCCACAAAGGATCGGCTTTTGTCGAAATCCTCCAGAACTGCAATATCTTCAATGACGGCGCCTGGGACACGATCACCGAGAAAGATGCTCGGAGCGAACGCGTTATCCAGCTCGAGCACGGCAAACCTCTCGTCTTTGGCAAGAACAAAGACAAGGGTATTCGCCGCAAGTCCGATGGCGACATTGAAGTCGTCGAGCTTGGCAACGGTATCACCGAAGCCGACCTGATCATCCACGATGCGCATCACCCGCGCCCCTCGTACGCTTTTCTGCTCTCGCACATGGAGCATCGTCCCGGCTTCCCAACGCCCATTGGGGTATTCCGTGCTTGGGACGATTTGCCTCGCTACGAAGACGTTATCAACGAACAGGTGCGAGAGGTCATCGCCAAAAAGGGTCCAGGTGACTTAACCGCGCTTCTGAGAGCCGGCGATATCTGGGAAGTGAAATAGCTCGAGATTTAGCACTCTTATCAAGGGCGAAACGTTCTCGTTTCGCCCTTTCTCTTTACAGTTTCCTGTAGACCGATCGCCGCTGCACTTAGTCGTCCAAGAAAATTCAATTAAATTATGGTTTTTCCTACATTTTGGGTGGTCGCCCAGACCTCTATCCCCCCGCATCCCACCCCCTAGCTAAATTTTTGGTAACCCTGAAACCAACTTCGGTTACCTACATCTAACCAAGAGAAGTTAAAATCTCTAGCTATGGAAGCGCCCAAAAACTTGATTCCTTTTTCACTCGTCGGTGATCCGGAGAGGGTTCCGCCTTCTTTCTTTGTCTCGGAGCCTGAACAGGCCCGCGCCCTTACCTTGCTTTATGAGGTCAGCCACGAGCTTACTTCCACTCTCGATCGTGCCGAACTGTTGCGCCTGATTGCGCAGCGCGTCAAAAAATTCGTTAACTATGATGTCTTTACCGTTATGCTCTGGAACGAATCTGCCCAGGTTCTCGAGAGCGTATTTTCCATGCGCTACGAAGATGATCTCCCCTCGCGGCTAAGCATGCCGCTCAACCAGGGCATTACTGGAGCTGCCGCTGCAGAGAAACGTACCATCCGCGTCGATGACGTTCGCGAGGATTCCCGCTACCTGGCCTGTGATCTGGAAGCCGGCATGGAAGTCCGTTCCGAGCTCGTCGTGCCGCTGCTTCGCATCGATCGCCTTGTCGGTGTGCTCGACCTGGAAAGCAGCAAACCGCGCGCGTTCACGGCCGACCATGAGCACTTGCTAAATATTCTCAGCTCTTTTGTCGCGGTTGCCCTGGAAAACTCCCGTCTCTTCGAGGAAAGCCGCGAAACCCAGGTGCGCCTTCAGAACGACCTGGAAACCGCGCGCGAAATCCAACGCCAACTTTTGCCGACAGGGGCAAAGGAAATCCCTGGTCTCGACCTGGCTACCGCTTATATTCCAGCGCGCGAACTTGGCGGCGATTTTTACGATTTGCTTCCTTATGGTGTGGGCCGTCTTGGCATAGCCATGGGCGATGTTTCTGGAAAGGGCACTGCCGCCGCACTCTACGGCTCTCTGGCTATCGGGGTATTACGCGAGGTTGTCAATGAGCGTCAGGGTTCGCCTTCAGAAATGCTCGCAATCCTCAATAGCCGTCTGCTCGCTGCCCGGCTGGATGCCCGTTTCATCGCCATGCACTTCGCCGTTTACGACGCCGCCTTGCGTGAACTTAGCATCTCCAATGCGGGCGGTACGCTGCCACTCCTCATTCGTAATCGTCAGGTCACCGAAATCAATGTGAGCGGAGTTCCCCTGGGACTGCTCCCGGAAATTGAATACGAGGAGATCACCATTTCTCTGCTGTCCGGCGACGTCATTGTGCTCGCCTCTGACGGCATTCATGAATCGACAAACAAAGATTTAGAAGAATTCGGCAGCGACCGCTTAAAAGCGCTACTCGCCCAGGTTTTGCCGCTCGACCCCGGTTACACAATCGCCCAGCGCATCGTTAAAGCTACCGACGAGCACACTGGCATCGGTCTGCCTCCCCACGACGACCGCACGCTGCTAATTCTCCGCGTCACCGATGACATCGCCGCCGATTATTCCAAACTTCCCATCATCTACTGATAGCAAAGTCCGCTTTCATGATAGCCGCTGAACTCTCGACTGCGTTTTGGCCTCTGGAAATAATTGCGTAGTTTTGCTTTGCCTTGTGCCTCAGCCAATCCGTAACCGGTATAACTTGTAGGCTTCAACTGTCCCGTACCAATCGTCGAACTCTGCCATGAACTCCGCTCCGAACTTTGCATTTAAGGCCTGACTGGCCCCGGGCCTTGCATGCCCGTACACAAAATCAAACCCTGCTCTCGCTACCAGACCTAGCCAATGTGCCTTCAACACCGTTCCCAATCCCCGGCCCTGAAATGGCGGAAGGATCGTATTCGAATGGCAATAAATTGCACTTTCCTTCTCCGCGTCGGTCAATTCGCTTAGCCCTTCGAATTCCCAATCGTCAGTGGCGAGCGGAATTCCATACGATTCTCCGGCAATCGCCCCATCCACGAACAACCACACAAAGATCGTTCCCGGCACTTTCCACACTTCCTCCTTCTCCGCCAGATCAAACTGCAGTGGTTCCGGATACACGGCCTCAAACTCCATCGTCTCTGCCAGTGGCACTTCGTACCTGAATCGGATCACACCCATTCCGCTCCCCCCACACATCAGTTCATTCTTTGAACTTTCTTTGCTCGCGAAGAGATCTAAAGCCTAAGCGCGTCCATCTTGGGATTCTCGTAGACTTCGTCTTCCCCCGGATAGCGCAGTTCCGCCTCGTATTTCCCAGTCTCTTTCGCCAACGCCCAGATCAGACTTTCGCCCGCCGGGAGAATCTTCGGCTGACGGTCATACACCGGATCGGCAAATGCCCACTCGGCATCGATTAACTTCCATCCACGCGTCGAGAACATATTGGCGAGGTCGTCGAAATACAGAGCATTCAGGGCATTATGATGCAGCAAAACGGTGTGCCGAACCGGCCGCCCGAGAACTCGCAGACTCAACGAGTCGTAGTACACCGCCCGCTCCCAAATGTGCTGCAAATAAAAATCGCGATACCTCGTAAGATCGGCTGTTGGATCCACCTTTACTCGCGCTCTAAGGCGCCCATCGATCGCCCAGTCCGACGCGTCAATCGTCGCTCGTCCAATTCGGTAGCCATGCCCCTGCAGAAAAGCCCTCATTCCATCACGTTTCTCGGTCGTGTCTCCCTCTTTGAAAAATGGGTAGCGGAACAGCCGCACAAAATGCGCATACTCGCGTATCAGTGGTTCATTCTTTAAGGCATCCTTCTCAAATTCGGTTAGTGTGACTTTCGGAAATCCGTCAGGGTCGCTGCCATTGCTTTCATTGAAATAGAGATGCGAATACGAATGATTGCCTATTCCGTGTCCAGCGCGATCCCAACTCGCAATCAGATCAGCTCCCGCCGTAGTGTCGACCCGCTTCCCACAAACAAACAAGACGGCCTTAACCCTGTGTTTTGCCAGCGCCTTCAGAATTCTTTCGTTCAATTCTGTCCACACCATTCCCGCTCCACCTTCGGTGGTGGGATCATCAAATGTGAATGCAATTTCGGGCGCAACGTCAGAGACCATAACTCGCGGTGCTGCAGAAAATGCTGTAGCTCCCGCGGCAATGTTGAGGAACAGTCTACGGTTCATGAGTTCGATCATCCCTCAGGTACACTCGAATCAGCTGTACGGCGACCCGCAAAATAGAATGGCCGGTCTCTAGATTGGCCTGCCGTTTTATTGTCCGGGCCCACTCCAGGTTTGCGAGGTCCAAGAGATTTTCTTATTTTTTGGGCGAGTCAGGATTCCCATAAGAAGCAAAATTCGCAGAAGGCATGGCGAACTCTCTAATTCGTCGCCTGGGCCGTCAAACCTTCCGCACCTGCAGGTTTCTCCATCATGGGCATCCATTGTTCCCGCACGGCCGCAAATTCCGCCCAATCTTTCTTCGCCACTGGATCTGACGGCGGCAATCCCAACGTCTCAAAGTTCTTGAATTGCCCCTTCTGCATGATCCGGAAATCCAGATGCGGCCCAGTTGCTAATCCAGTCATGCCCACCAGGCCAATCGTCTTGCCGATCTCCACGTGCTCTCCCGCATGCACAAACATCTTGGACAAGTGGAGGTACATCGTTTCGTAGCCATTGGAATGAACAACATGCACCATATTTCCATCGCCGCCCTTGCGTCCCGCAAACACTACTTTGCCGCTGCCGATGGTCTGCACCGGTGTCCCCACGGGCGCTCCGTAATCCGTGCCCAGATGCGGCCGGTACACTTTCAATATCGGATGAAACCGCGCCTTGCTGAAATGTGAAGTGACCGGAGCGCCAAATTTCAGTGGCGAACGCAGAAACGCTTTCTGCAGTGACTTTCCGTCGGCCGTGTAATAAGCCGGATGCCCTTCCGGGTCATGGAACAGCAATGCCTGGTATTTCTTTCCGCCGTTGTCATATTCGGCGGCAAAGATCTTTCCGTACCCTGCGGTTTCCCCCGTCGAGTATTTCTTCTTCTCCAGAACCAAGCGAAAGGTATCGCCCTTACGCGGGTCAGTATAAAAATCCAGGTCGTAGCCGAAGATCTGCGCCATTCTCATCGCCACTTCCGCACTCTCCCCAGCTTCTTCTATGGCATTAAACAACGAATCGTCCAGTCTTCCACTGACCACAACCACTTCCGCACGGACCGGAATTTCTTTCACCTCTGCCGAAAAACCCGGTGACTGCGGCACTAGACGCAGCATTCGCTCCGAATCAATCTTGTAGTCAATTTCCCGCAGATTGCCTTCCAGCGATCGCCCCACGGTTAGCGTATTTCCCGCGCGGAGTTGCCTCAAATTAAACGCATGCCCTGCGGCGACTGTCGCCTCGTTCACTTGTTCCGTGGAAAGTCCGAGCTTCTGCAGCGCCCCAGCAAAGTTCTCACCGGACAGCATCTTTTGTGCCGTCGGTACGACTACTTGTTCGCGATATCGCTTTGCGTCAGCTCTAGCCAATTCCACCTGCTGGGCTAATTCCCTGGCCGTCACCGTACGGCGATGCAGGGTGTAACCAACCAGGGCCGATCCACCCGCCAACAAAACTCCAGTCCCGATCAGAAAACGTAGATTCACTATTCCCCCGGTCCCGCTTTGCTTTCCACTCGCTGCTAACAAATTTTCCGTTCGTTCACAGAATAACCCACGCATCCCTTTTTACCCAATCCGCGTTGCACGTCAATCATTTCTCTTTTATGCTGCGACCAATTTTCTACGGGGCCAGTGGGCTTTCACGAATTTCTGGGGCAAATCACCCACCGACCCGCCCCCATCGATTTCCAAGTCTTTTGTATTCAATCCATTCAGGCTGCGAAGGGTGGCACATTGCGTGCTACCTCCCTTTCTGGGGGAGTTTTTCATGATCACGCTCGAAGTCCATCCCGAAATCCACGTTACGGAATTGCACGAACGCCCGGAATTCTCTACTTGTTATGAATGTCACCGCAGCTTTCACGCCAAGTGCGAGGACCAACTTAGCCTGGAGCTCTGCGATCATTGTTTCGATAATCTTCGTCATCTCCGTGAACCCATTCTCAGCGTTCACGTCAAAGTGCGCGCACACCGCGCTGGCGCGCGCTAGTTCACCGCGGGACGCGCGAATGCACACTTCTGCTTTAGCTGCCTATCATCATATCTTTTTAAATGGGGATACGTCGAAGTTCTGCCTTACTTGCCAGAGGCGATCGGCTGAACTGTGGTGATTCTCGCTGGATCAGCAAAATAATTCTGCTCGCGCAGCCTGCGATAGATTCGTCCCGCAACTTCCGCCGCCATTGGTCCCTTGACCGCTCGCGTGTTGCCACGAAGCAATACCGCCAAGGCGATTTTGGGATGCGCCTCATCGGCGTAGGTCACAAACCAGCCAATCCTCGATGGATTGGTGTGGTCGTCACAGGTTCCGGTTTTCCCGAGCGGGGTTTCGTCTCCGCCTGCGTCGTAGCTCAACCGACCCGTGCCATAAAGCACCGCTGCTAGCATGCCTTCACGAACTTCTGGCAGCACGTTGGCGATATTCAGATCGCGTTTTACCTTCGGCTGGAAGTCCTGCGACTTCTTCCGCGGAGTGGGGATACTGCAGATAATAAAGTGTTCCGCCATTCGCAAAAGCCGCTGCCAACGCTACCAATTGCAGCGGTGTCATCTGAATTCCTTCGCCAAAACTGGACATCCGCGCCACTCCGCCAAAAGCCGGAGGCTGTGTCGGGAAACTTCCCGGATGCTCGTCCGTCAGATTGTATCCGGCTAGTTCGCCCAGCCCGAGCAAACGTCCGTACTTCGAGACGGTATCAAATCCCATCCGTCGGCCCAATTCTTCAAAAAATACGTTATTCGAGTGGGCCAGCGCTTCGGTCAAATTCATGTACTTCCGGCGTCCTACCTTCAACATCGTGTCGCGCGTGATGACATTTTCAGAAAGCGCCGCAATCGCAATCGTTGGCTTGATTGTCGAGCAGGGAATGTATCCATCACCAAACGCAATCTTCTGATTCACGACCGCCAGAATCCGTCCGCTGTTCGGATCCACTGCGACTACCGAACCGTTGAACCGTCCCAGACCCTCGACTGCTGCTTGCCGCACGATCGGATCATCGAACGTCGGGTCATCAGTGCTAAACGAATCCGCATACGTCGGCACACCGCGATATCTCGAAAAAATCCGATGAAGTTTAGAACTGGATTTCGTCTTTGCACTCGACTTTGTCTTTGCCGTGGAAGAAGAGCTGTCGGCTGCTTTCGCCGCCGTTTCGGCGCTTGGCAACGGCACACTTATCGCCGCAATCAGCCACGACGCCGTAATTATTTTTCCCGAATTCTTGAGTTTCATTCAGCCCTTGATCCCAGGAGCGCGTGTCGGTCTCTTACGGCAGGTTCGCATGTGACGAAATTTATCCGAACCCCGCCCGACGGTCAACTTAGTTCGAATTGGTTTCACCGAACCAGCTTCCGTCTCCCCTTCCGGCAATCACTTACGCTCTCTTCACTGACTTACGCCCGCGAGCCAAACAACTCTCACGAACTGCATTCAAAGTGTCCCATCTCCGACCTGACCCAGCAATAGCCAACTGGGCCCAGTACGAACTATGTGCTTTATTTTGAACGCCTGACCGGCAGGTCAGTACCTGTACTACCCGCCTGTCCCCCGTTAGATGCTGTTTTCCCGCTCACTGGCGGCCTGACCAGCATTCGGCCGTGAATTCTTACCCCAAAATATAAACCGGGCGGGGTTTGCGTTCGCCCCCCCCCCCGCCCGGTTCATCTCTCTTTACACCTTTTGTTGCTAATTACCTGGTTGGACGCTTTGCATCCGCCGTCGCTGCAGCCGCTGCCGCCGCTTTCACGGGAGGAGCCGGCGTCTTATCCGCGCCGCTTGTTGCGTGGCCATTAGCGCCCGTCGAAGGTGTCACTGCGGTCTGTCCCGGGAAAGGGATCTCCATCTTCTTTCGCAGTGCATTTTCCAGTTTTTCGCGAATGTCTTTATTCTCCTTCAGGAACACGCGCACATTCTCGCGCCCTTGGCCCATTCGCTCGCTGCCGTAGCTCATCCACGTTCCGGACTTTTCGATGACGCCTTTATCGACGCCCAGATCGATCAAATCACCTTCGCGCGAAATTCCCTCTCCGTACAAAATGTCAAACTCCGCCTCACGGAACGGCGCCGCCACTTTGTTCTTTACAACTTTCGCGCGCGTCCGGGAACCCACCACTCTATCGCCTTCCTTAATCGCCTGAATCCGGCGAATATCCACGCGCATCGAGGCATAGAACTTCAGCGCGCGCCCGCCCGTCGTCGTTTCCGGGTTGCCGAACATCACGCCAATCTTTTCGCGGATCTGGTTGATGAAGATCAGGCAGGTCTTCGACTTCGATACAATCGCCGTCAATTTCCGCAGCGCCTGCGACATCAGTCGCGCTTGCAATCCCATCTGCGGGTCGCCCATTTCGCCTTCCAACTCCGCCTTCGGCACCAACGCCGCCACGGAGTCCACAACCACCACATCCACGCCACCCGAACGAATCAGTGTTTCCGCGATTTCCAGCGCCTGTTCTCCGTGGTCCGGCTGCGACACCAGCAAATTGTCCACATCCACGCCCAGTTTCCGCGCGTAGAACGGATCCAGCGCATGCTCCGCGTCAATGAACGCCGCCTGTCCGCCCAGTTTCTGCGCTTCCGCGATGATGTGCAGCGTCATCGTCGTCTTACCGCCCGACTCAGGCCCGTAAATCTCAATGACGCGTCCGCGGGGAAAACCGCCAACGCCCAGCGCCGCATCCAGCGACAAACACCCCGATGGAATCACGTTCACCGGCACCAACACATCTTTATTGCCCAAGCGCATGATCGAGCCTTTGCCATACGACTTTTCGATCTGCGATATCGCTGCTTCTAATAGCTTTGCGCGTTCATCTGTCATTTCTCACCTCGGTCGAGGAAATTGGGAATTCTGCTCATGAGGCTACGGGGATCATCATTCAAAGTGCCGCGCCGGGACAGCGCCGTCACTCCTCCAGATACGTTACGATAGCTGCATATTACCACTTCGTACTAAACTGCGCTATCTTTAACTGCTCCCTGTCGCCTCTTAGCAAGAAGCCTTCACCCGTTGCAGCCATGCTCCAGTTCGTGATCTACCAGACTGGCCAGCGCCTCACGCTCTCGCCGGTCCCACTCCGCCTGTTCATACCGGCTGAGGACCGCAACCGCGTCAGGTATTGCCCGCGCGTGCGAACCTCGATCAACTCAAATTCGAGTCTCTCATGTTCGATGCAGCTTAGAACACTGCTCAGCGTCTTGGGCATGGGGCACCTGTTGAAAACTTCTAGGCCTACCCTACCCAAAAGGCGAACAAAAAGCAAACACTATTTTCGCTATTGTTTCGCCGCTAGCTTCGGCCTATACCCAAACGCGGCGCTCGCCTCACCTATCCTTGGCCTTCTCCGGCTTAAATCCAATGTACACTTCCTTGCCGCCTACCACAGTCCAGACCACACTTGTGTCCTTGATTTGATCCGGAGGGATGGCAAAGATATCCGCAGACAACAGGACGAGATCTGCATACTTCCCAGGCACCAGGGAACCTCGGTTCCCTTCCAGAAAATTCGCGTACGCTCCCGTAATCGTGTACCCCTTCACCGCAGTATCAATATCGATGGTCTGCTCGGGAATCCATCCGCCCTCCGGCTTACCATCCAACCCTTTGCGTGTCAGCGCCGTGTAGATCCCAATCTCCGGCTCCATTTCCGCTACGTTCCAATCACTGGAAAACGCCAGCGTCGCTCCGCTGTCTCGCAAACTGCGAAAAGGCCATGCATATTTCCAGCGTTGCGGCCCAGTGGCCTTGGCCCATTGTCCGGTGATATCCGGAGCACAGTGGCGAGGCTGCATGCACGCCGTCACGCCCAAGGCCTTGTAGCGAGGGATGTCCTGAGCAGACAAGCATTCGTCATGTACGATCTCGTGTCGCGAATCCCGCACTCCGTTCACTTTCTGCGCATATTCGTAAGCGTCCAAAGCGGTGCGAATTCCGCGGTCGCCGGTGGCGTGGGTAAAGATCTGAAGCCCTCGTTTGTCCAGCTTGGCGACTACTTGTTTAAATTCCTCTGCAGGATAATCCAGCACGCCACTGGTGTCCGGGCGGTCGGCATAAGGCGCCAACATCGCCGCGGTGTGTGGTTCAATCACGTCGTCGATGTAGAGCTTTACGGCCGAAACGCGAAATGTGTCATCGTTATACAGCTTCACCGCCTCGACAATTTTATCGATCTCCGCGTCGGTGGTTCCCCGCCGGTGAAACAGCGCCACCTGCAAGCGCTGCGGCAGTTTGCCTTCTTTCTTCAATTGCACATAAATTGGAATGCTCTCGAGGTACGACTGCGGGTCAACGACAGTAGTGATACCGGCCTTCGCCGCTTGCTGCAGCAGATGCTCAATGTTTCCCGGGATATTTGCCGGCGGAGTGCGAGGGCAGAATCTTGCTCAACTCGGCCTCGGCCTTCTCCGACAATCCGGTGCTGCCGAATCCGATGAGAATTCCCGTCGGCTCGCCCGTCTTTTTGTCATGCTGCACATCTTCGGCAAAGCTGACCGATTTTGTCGCTTTGTTGATGCCAAATATTTTGAGCGCTTCCTTATTCATCCAGATGGTGTGGTAGTCGTAAGCCACGAGAAAGGCCGGGCGTCCTCCCGTTAGCCCTTCAAGATCCTTTGCAGTCGGCAGTGATCCGTCCGGGAAATTTGAGTAGTTCCAGCCATCCATCTCAATCCATTTCAAGTCCGGCCGTTTTTCGGCAAAAGCTTTCACTTGTTCTTGAATTTCTTTCAACGAATTCGCGTTGATTCGCTCCACGTTGGGGTCGTTGCCGAGCGCGACATGAAAATGGCTGTCGATGAATCCCGGCAATAGCAATCGTCCGCCAGCATCGACCACGCGCGTCTTGTCACCAATATAGCCTGACGCTTCTGCGTCCTCTCCCACCCATAATGATCTTGTCGCCCTTAATAGCCAGTGCTGTGGCTCTCGGCAATTTCTCATCCATCGTATGAATGTTTGCGTGACGAACAACGAGGTCGGCAACATTTTCCGGGGAAGCTTTTCTGGAACATCCAGACGCACAAATACACGTAATTGCCAGACAAATTACTTTCCAATTCATCATTTTTCCATCTTCCTGTATGCAGAACTCTGCTGGAAAAGCCAGTTGGGGAGATTATACTCAGCTATAACTGTAAAATCCTCGGCCGCTTTTCCGACCCAGCCACCCCGCCGCGACATACTTCTTCAACAGGGGGCACGCGCGATACTTCGGATCGCCCAGTCCCTCCAGCAGCACCGCCATGATATCCACGCAGACATCCAGGCCGATGAAATCAGCCAGTTCCAGCGGCCCCATCGGATGATTCATCCCCAACTTCATCACCGCGTCTACGGCTTCCGGTGTCGCCACGCCTTCCATCACTGCATAAGCCGCCTCATTGATCAGCGGCATCAGCACTCGATTCGATACAAATCCTGGCGCATCGTTCACTGCCACCGGCGTTTTTCCTAATTTCTTCGCCAACTCCATCGTCGTGTTAAACGCCTCATCGCTGGTCTGCAATGCCCTGAATCACTTCCACCAGCACCATCACCGGCACCGGGTTCATGAAGTGCATGCCCACAAATCGCTCGGGCCGTTTCGTCATCGCCGCCAAGGTCGTCACTGAAATCGAAGATGTATTGCTGGTCAAGATCACTTCGGGTCGAAGCACGCGGTCCGCTTCCGTCAGCACCGCCCGTTTGATCTCCAATTTTTCCGGCACTGCCTCGACCACAAAATCTGCCGCCGGCAAGCGCAGCAAAATCCGTTACGGTCTTCAGCCGTCGCCAGCACCACGGGCTTTTCCGCCTCCGTCAACTTCCCTTTCTTCACTTCGCGGTCGAGATTCTTCCCAATCGTCTCCATTGCCCGATTCAGAAATCGCTGCTCCACGTCGCGCAGAATCACGTTATACCCTGCCCGCGCAAACGACATGAGCGATGCCATTCCCCATCGTTCCTGCGCCCAACACTCCTACCGTCTTAATCTCTTCCACCGTCATCCCATCCTCCGCCTTCCTCATAGCATTCCGCGAACTCTACGTCTCTGTGATCGCTGGGTTATTTCTTTTGCTTTCCGCCTTTGCCACGTCCACGCAGAGCGAGCCACGCACCCAGCGTCGCAAATTTCTCGTCTTGCGTCCAAGGCGAACCCATAGCTTTGCCAAGTTCAGTAATCCGTCGCAACAACACTGGCGGAGCCACGCACAAAGATTTTGCTGCCGTATCTACAAGCTCGCGCTCCTTGATTCGCGTCATCGCGACGCCGCCCCGCTCACAAGCATCTATCACACTCTCGCGAAACAATTCCCCATCCGCTGTATGGATCAGAGCATGCGACCCCAGAATCTTCTCCAACTCCGGCAGGGGCCTCCCCGAGGCCAGCAGCAACGCGCCATGTTTCAGTTCGTAGCCGCCCTGTTTCAGAGTCGTGCGCAATTTGCGCATCGCATCACGAGCAAGTTCTCGGGCCTTTGCCCGCACCTGCGCAATGAACGCGGGAGCCTCCTCCGGCTCCATTTCCTTCGCCGTATGATACGGCTGCCGAAATGTGTACGTAAAAGTCTCTACCAGGTGCAGGCGCGACCGGTGTAACACCACCGGCTCATCCCTTCTCCACGCACATCGCCACCAGCGCACTCCATCCCGAGTGCACACGAAAACCCACCGCTGCTTCTTTCATGAGTGCCTCCGCGGTAGAGGAACAGAAGGAAACTCTGAATCGAATTGCGCGCCGGCTAATTCAGGCAAAACCTGCTTCTTTACTCGGGCGGCTGACCCTCCACAACTTCCCGCACCAACTCCTTCGCGCGCTTCTCATCCTCGGGTAGTACGTACAATTCCGCTCGACGACCGTTTTTTGCGACGCGGCAACGTATCTTATTCTCGTGAAGCGCCGCTACCAGAAAATCCGGCGATTCCTCCTGATCCGTGGACCAAACCCGGATTGTCGCATCCTCGGGGAACCAGTCGCCCTCTTCCGCTGCATTCGGTGGCCCAGGAATGTCTTCTTCTGCGCTCGGTGTCAGCGTTTCCGGCAGCTTTCGCATCCCTCGCGCCGACCTGTCCGTCAGTAAATGCACTTCTTGCGCCCCCACATCCGCGACATCCTCTGTGCCATACGCTTCCTTGACCACTTTCTCGGCCTGTTCGTACATGGAAAACGGCACGCCCACCTCGTAGGCGGCATAATTGCTCAAATTAAAAAGGTGGTCTCGCCGGAATACTGTGTTGTGCGCAATCCCAGCGTCATCCAGTACGCCACATAATTCCACATGCACCCGCGCATCATTGCCTTTCCAGAACGAACAGAACGGATCCTCATTTGGATCACCGGGATTCCCCGCTACCCGGAACGGTCCATCCTCTCCAATCTTCCGCATCTCAATCGCGTCTTTAGGCAGCTCCCGCACCAACTCGACGTCGCAGTCCGCGCATCGCGTGAACCCTTCCCTATACTCCGCTTTGCATTCAGGACAAATCATCTCGCCCGCAGTCTACACCAACTTGGCCGTTCACGAACCGTCCGGCACATCATTCACCCTAACCCTCTGACTATTCGCAGGTTACGGGCCATTGTGTCTCCTGCGTCTTTTTCCCTCTCTTGCCCGTATACAAGGTAGTATGAGCGCACACGCATTCACGTTAACCGCACAGAGGTCTCCGGTCCTTTTTACCGGTCTCATGACCGACGACGCCAAATCCATCGCGCACGGCCTCACTCACCGCGACCCCGACCTTCTCGATCATCTGATCGAGCTTTACCAGCAGCGCCTGTTTCGCTATCTACTTTTCTTGACCGGCAATCCCGCTCTTGCCGAAGATCTGTTCCAGGAAACCTGGATCCGGGTGCTCGAACGCGGTCATCAGTACAACGCTAAATCCAAGTTCGAGTCCTGGCTGTTCGCGATCGCCCGCAATCTGGTTATCGACGTTTCGCGCCGCAAGAAAATGCCCAGCCTCGAAGATCTGGGCGATCCCGAATCCAATCAGCCCTACGATCCGCCGGACGAGCAGTCCACCTCCGCGCTGCAAATGCTGGTCACGCGCGAAAACGAGCAGGCCGTCCAGCTCTCGCTACTGAAAATCGCGCCCTACTATCGGGAAGTTCTGGTGCTTCGTTTTCACGAGGACCTCAACCTCGATGAAATCGCCCAAATTCTCGCCACGCCAGTTTCCACGGTAAAGTCGCGTCTCTATCGCGGCCTGACCGCCCTGAAATCCGCGCTGCCCTTCGCCGAGCAAAGGAGGATCTCATGACCGAAACTCTCCACTCCCGCGCACAACAACTTTTCGCACAATCGCTGGTCGGAAGCACTCTCGCCCGCTGACCGCACGTGGCTCGATCAGCATCTCCGCTCTTGTCCCGATTGCGCGCGCGAAATTCTTCACACGCAAGAACTGCTTGGAGCGCTGCGTCGTGTACCCATCGTCATGCCCCGCGATCTCGCCGCGCGCACGCAACTCCGTGTCCGGCTCCGCGCCCAGGAATCCGCGCAGACTTCGCACAGCAGTATGTTGCTATGGTTAATCACTGCCATGAGCTGGCTGCTCGGCATCTTCAGCGCACCACTCGTCTGGCGGGCCTTTGCTTGGGTCGGTGCGGAACTCAGCCTGCCAAAGCTACTGATGGAAATCGGATTTGTTCTCTGGTGGACGGTGCCTCCGCTGCTAGCAGCAGGGGTAATCCTCCATCAGAAAGCTCTAGCTGCGGAATGGAGCAACAAAAAATGAGCCCCCGCTCGACGCCGAATCTGTCAGAAGGACGGTATCACGCCGCTCCCAAGGATGAGCATTTGTAGCGGCCACCTTCAGGTGGCCACTCCGTGTAGGCGCCGGCATGCAAAGAAGTGAAAGAAGTAGGAAAAGTGCAGACTTGAAGAACCAGGAATTGCGCAGTGACCGAATTTAGCAGTACCAGTAAAAGAGGATACCAACATGTCAGACGCATTCAATGAACGCCTTCGCCTTATACGCTTTCGCCGCAAGCGCGAACACAGCCGCTTTCGCGACGAACTCCGCATCATTCCCAAATGGCTCGTCGTAATGTGCCTCTTGCTCTACATTGCCGGCATTATCATCGGCCTCTCCGTCAATCATCACGGCTTTCAAACGGGCGGCGATATTTTCCCCGACAATTCTCTTCGGAACGATGAGCCTCTGTCCCAGTTCGAGCTGGGCGGTATAATCACGGTCGGGGCCAGCGCTCTCTCCATTTTGTTTTTCTCACTGGGCTACGTCTACCGCGACGCCAAGCGCCGTGGCATGAATCCCGGATTGTGGACTCTGCTTGTCCTGCTGCTTTCTGGTGGATATTTCTTCATTGGCTTTATCATCTATCTGCTTATCCGCGATCCGCTTCCCTACACTTGCCCGCAGTGCGCGGCGAGCGTCAACGCCCGCTTCAATTTCTGTCCTAATTGCAAAACCAATCTTCAACCAGCCTGCTCCCATTGCCAGCACGAAGTTGCCGACACCGACAAATTCTGCCCGTATTGCGGCAACGACCTTTCTCAACAGGCGTTGACCACCCGCAACACCCCATGCTCCAACAGCTCCACTTTAGATTTCGGACTGGTCCACCCCCCACCGTAGGGCGGCTTTACGCCGCCCTTTTTATTTGTGATAGGCAAGACCGAAGACATGCAAGAGGAGAGTCGTAGTTTCTCGCGCGAACCCGCCAGTTCCTACGTCTTCCCGCCACTTGACTCCAATTTGCTTCCTAGTGGTACAGCTCCGGGAATTGTTCCTTCAGATGTTTCACTTTTGGCAGGTCGAAGCACTGAATGTAGGTTTCGTCAGGATGTTGCTCAGCATAATTCTGATGGTACTCTTCAGCCGTGTAAAACGCCCTCAATGGAGCAATTTGCGTCACAATCGGCCCTGAAAACACCCTTGACGCATTCAGTTGATCAACATAAGCCTGCGCAATTCTGTGTTGTTCCGGATTGCCCGTAAATATTGCTGACCGATACTGTGTCCCACTGTCCGGACCCTGCCGATTCATTTGCGTTGGATTATGCGCCACGGAGAAAAATACCTTGAGGAGCTGCCCGAGAGTGACCTTAGAAGGATCATAAATGATCTCCACCGATTCCGCGTGCCCGGTGCTCCCACTGCTTACCTCTTCATAATTGGGATCTTTCACAGTTCCGCCGGAATAGCCCGCAGTCACCTGCGTCACTCCATTGATGTGCCGATACACAGACTGCAATCCCCAAAAGCAGCCACCGGCAAGCACGATGGATTCCTGACGGCTCGTGCCCGTGTGCATCCGAGCTTCGTCAAGAGTTGGATCAGGGAGCTTCGTTACCACATTTACGCCACGTGTGCGTATCGCTCCATTCACAAGAACTCCAACCACGAACAACCCCACCAACAACAATCCCAAGCGGTTCATTGATTCATCCCCTGATCATCAACTACGGCGGTTCAATCGATGTTTGCTCTGAACTATTTCTTATGCGGATTTCGCAAATTTCATCGCTACCGAATTCATGCAATAACGCAAACCCGTTGGTGGCGGCCCATCTGGAAAAACGTGTCCCAAATGTGCGTCACATAGCCTGCAGGACACCGCAACACGTATTAATCCCAGACTTTCATCCGTCTCTTCCAGTATGTTTTCCTCGGCAATCGGCTCCCAGAAGCTCGGCCAGCCCGTGCCAGAGTCAAATTTCGTTCTTGCATCAAAAAGAGCCGTGCCACAACAAATGCAACGAAACACTCCTTTTGCATGCTCGTTGGGATTCTCATTCGTATAAGGGCGTTCCGTTCCCGCGTGCCGTGTAACTTCGAACGAATCAGCCGAAAGCTGCTTGCTCCACTCTTCCTCAGATTTGCTGATGGGCGCAACTGTGATGATCGATTTTCGTTCGCCAGAGTCCGTAAATTCCACAATCTTGACTGACTTCGGCAGCGCTCGGGTCCGCATTTCGGCATGCACCGGCTCGCGCTTCTGAACATACGCCCACACTAATCCAATTGCTCCCACCCCGGCCGCCACCAGGAACGATCGCCTCGTCGTCGGATTCGGGGCATCTTCTTCTTTTTGTGTTAATGAGAGCATAACGATCCCTTGCGTTTTAGAAATTTCGCAACGGGCGTGGAATAGCCCACTATGTTGGAGTCACTTCGCCGCAAAGAGTTACAAGTTTACGATTTCCGCTTTGTCCCTATACCTCGCTGTTGGGTAAGCGTGTTGCCGCTCTATCCCTTTAGAGCGCTCAGCAGTGCCGCTCCGTTCGGGCTACCCATTCCGGTGCAGGGATCCCAACCCGGTCCAGCGGAATAGCCGCCATTGTTTCCGGAAATAATGTCGCGGAACGTGCCCTGTTCCTTCGCCGCATACAACAGCGGATGGATGTAACCCACATTTTTCCCCAGCGATTCGTTAATCAAGGCCAGCAGTCCCGCCCACAATGGTGCCACGGCGCTTGTTCCGCCGATGACCGTTGCTTGCCCGTCCACAACGACGTTGTATCCGGATTCGGGGTCCGCATCACCGGCGACATCCGGCACGCCCCTTCCCACAAAACCATTGGGACCTTTCGGAACGTTCGCACCTTGCTGAAAACTCGGCAGCGCAAACACTTCGCTCACTCCACCACCGGTCGCTCCCTCATTGCCTGCAAGCTCGTTCCAGGTAACTTCACTTCCAATCGTAGTACCGTTGATATTCAATTTTGTGCCGCCGCATCCTAAAACGAATGGACTGGCAGCGGGAAAGTCGACAGTCAACGCGCTGTTGGTGTTTCCGTCTGTGGCGCCATCATCTCCAGCCGCAGCCAGTACCGTCACGCCCATGGACGATGCATCCTCGCACGCGGAATTCAGCGCGTTGCGGGCCTGTGCCGTCCATGATGTTTCCGGACCACCCCAACTGATCGAAATGATCGACGGCTTTAATTTCGCGTCATTCACCGCAGTAGTCACCGCATCGATAAATCCCTGATCGGTGTTTGGCGCGAAATAAACTCCAAGTTTTGCTCCCGAAGCGATCGCACCAGCTACTTCGATATCCAACTCCACTTCACCATCCGCTCCGCTGGGATCGCCGCCCGGAACGTTGGCCGCACCGTCCACGGATACGGCCGTAACGCTTGGAGTGGTAATGCCGAGATTGCCAAAAAAGGTCTTCAGGTCACTGGTCTGGTACCCGCCACCCAATTCGATAATTCCGATGCACTGCCCAGTTCCGGTTGATCCCGAAGGAAATGCATATGCTTTGGCGACCTGCAGCGGCGAGTACGAAACGGCTGCAGCTTGCGCGGCTGCCCCGACCTTTTCCTTGCGAACGCGAAAATGTGCTTTAGCTTGGGGGCGATTGTCGAGACCGAAGACACCTTGCACGACCGATTCGAGTTCCGCAGGAATCGAGATCCCGCCCGTGCGGCAGCGAAGTGTTCCAGAACGGTGCTCGTATTTCCGCAAATCCACTTCGAATGCTTTGTTAAACGCAGCTACTGTGCCGCCAAGTTTTACGGTGCGAGTGGCACGATTCGCTTCAACCACTTTCAATTTATAACGCGCGGCAAAAGCGCGAACTTTCTTGATGTCCGCAGCGGAAGCTCCATGCAGCTTTGCGAATTGCTGGCGGGTCAGATATTTCCGTTTACTTGGCAGCTGTGTGCCCATCTTCTCGGCCGATGCAAACTGTCCCGGCTTGGAGCCGCGGCGCAGGTACACGCTGACTTCTATCTTTTGCTTGGGGTCCGCGGGTGCAACGTCCCGGCCGCCCGGCAAAGCGGCTCGCGCGCTTCCCTTTAACTCTACCCGTTTCTCTTGTTTAGCCATGGTCTGCCTCCAGAAAACTTAGGATCTCCATTGGCCGGGTTTCGAAAGTATAGCTCGAATCCGTGTGCATGCATTCGAGACTGGCGGGCGCTTGAGGAGAATGTACGGCTAAGATGTTGTTGCCCTACTTGATTGAACCCTTCGTTAGCGTGCCAATCCGCTTCAAGTCATTTCCAACTATCCGTTTTCCGGGTTGCGGTGCTATGCTGCTGGCGCTCCGCCCCGCCCATTCAGAGGAACACAAGCATGACTTTCTTCAAACAATATTTGGCCATTGCACTCAGTTTCTCTCTGGTGCTTCTGAACTACCCGCAGGAAGCAAACGCTACCACTCTCAGCTCAATGCAAGAGGACTACGCCGATTTATCGGACAGCGAACTGGATGCACTGGTTGCGCCCATCGCGCTGTATCCGGACGCGCTGGTCGCACAAGTGCTTGGCGCCGCCACGTTTCCCGATCAAGTTGTGGACGCGGATAATTTTCTGAAATCCAATCCAAATCTGACTGGCCAAGCCCTGCAAGACGCGGCCGAGCAACAGGACTGGGATCCCGCCGTCCAGGCGCTGACGCAATTTCCCACAGTGCTGGACAATCTCGCCAAGAATATTTCGTGGACTTCGGCGTTGGGTGATGCTTCCGCAACACAGCAGGAAGACACGCTTGCGGCGGTGCAGCGGATGCGAGCGCAGGCGTATGCCGCGGGCAATCTGAAATCCGGCACTGAGATCAAAGTCGTCCAGCAAAGTCCGCAGATCATCGTCATCGAGCCTGCCAATCCACAAATTGTCTACGTTCCCACTTACAATCCCACTGTTGTTTACGGGACTACTGTTGTTACGCCCGGCTACAGCACCAGCACCGTAGTTGCTGCTTCCGTTATTTCTTTTGGAGTTGGCATCGCCGTCGGCATGGCCATCAGCAACAACTCTTGCGGCTATGGTTACTGGGGATGGGGCATGAGCTGGGGAGTGCGCACCATCTCATGCGGCGGGTATCGATATTATGGCAATCCCTACTGGTGGGGCGGCTATCATCCCGGTTATCGTCCAGGCTATCGTCCGCCTTACTATCCACCGCCTCGGCCTCCACGGCCGCCAGGTCACGGACGTCCGCCCTACCCCGGTCAACCGGGAGGACCGCCGAACGTACGACCACCTGGTGGTAAACCTCCCGTTGGAGGAAGGCCCCCGGGCACTCGTCCGCCAGGAACTAATCCACCTCCAGGAGGACGTCCACCTGCTCCAGGAAAACCCGGCCCCGGAACGCCGCCACCTCCGCGCCCGAGTCCTGGCAATCCAATAGCCCGGCCCCTACCATCCAATCCCGGCACGCCTGGAACGAAGCCAGCGCCAGGTACGCCACAGCCGAGGCCAACACCTGGCAAGCCATCGACGCTGCCTGCTCCTACGCCGACAACACGTCCGGCTCCGGTTTCTCCGTCAACGCGTCCCACGGGCAAAGATCTGCGCGGTTATCCTTCCGCACCATCAGCTAAGCCCGCGCCGTCGACAAAGCCGAATGCATTTTCCGGTTCGGCTGGCGGCCGTCCGCAAAGCGCGCGCGGCAATAACAGTTTGAAATCGACGCCGGCACCAAAACCTGCGGCAACGCCGAAGCCAGCGTCACGGCCGGCCCCCGCGCCCAGAGCATCATCAGCGCCGCGCAAGCGCTAACAAAAAAGTGGAATGTATCGAGCGCCAGTCATCAATCGAAGGAGAAAATCATGAAGCAGCAGAACTCTAACGCCACTTTTGGATCGCGAGCGATGCGTGCGTGCGCCTCGGTGATTCTGCTGAGCTTGCTGGCGTTCTCCGCAGGTTGTCAGAAGACAGAGCAATCCGTCGCTCCGGCTGGTCCGAAGACCTTCGCTACGCCGGAAGCCGCCGCAAAAGCTCTCTATGATGCCGCGAAATCCGGCGATTCCAATTCAGTCTTGGCTATTTTTTCTCCCGATGCCAAAGATTTCCTGCTCTATAACGACGCCGAGCAGGACAAGACAGCGCTCAGCGCTTTCGTCGCCGATTACGACAAGATGCATCGCTGGAGCAAAGTCGAAAATGACGGAGAAGTATTGGACGTCGGCGTGGAAAGTTATCCGTTTCCGTTCCCGCTGTTGAAAAATTCCAGCGGCCAATGGTATTTCGACACCACTGCCGCGAAGAAAGAATTTCTGGCGCGCCAGATTGGCGACAACGAATTGACCGTGGTGGACATTTTGAACGCCATGGCCGACGCGCAGTCAGAATATTTCTCTCAACCGCAACTAGGCTCCAAGGTAAAGCAATACGCGCAGAAATTCACCAGCAGCGAAGGCAAGCACGACGGACTTTATTGGAAAGCCGCGGAAGGTGAACCGGAAAGCCCGCTGGGGCCACTCGCCGCCCGCGCCAGCGCGGAAGGCTACAAATCGGGAACAGCCGACGCTCCTGCCCCGTTTCACGGCTATTTCTTCCGTATTCTCACGGAACAAGGCCCCAATGCCTATCGCGGCGCCAAGAAATATATCGTCAAAGGAAATATGACCGGCGGCTTCGCTTTCCTCGCGTATCCGGCCGACTATCGTACCAGCGGCGTGATGACGTTCATCATCAATCAGGATGGTGACATCTACGAAAAAGATTTGGGACCAGAGACCGCCGACATCGCCAAATCAACTACTGCATTCGATCCTGACGATTCGTGGTCAGTCATCGAATAAAATCTCGCGTTCCTTGAATTCCCAAGCCGCCAGTTTTTACGGAATTTCCTGGTTAAGTGTGCCAGTTCATTCCCCCAATGTTATCCTGCGGCTACGTCTGCTGCTTAGTGACGGATAGTCGCAGTGTTGGCGATTCCCGGTGACCTTTGACATGAGAGCCTCAGCTTCTGCTCCCCGTTCCCGCTGTTGCGGTTTCGTCCGTTTGGTCCTTTCAGCCCTGATTTTCAGCTTAACGTTAATGACGAGTATGGATGCTTTACCAGGTCAAGGGGAGACGCGAGCCCAAAGCGCCCAAAAGTCAGATTCTGAGGACCAAAGATACTACGCCAACGCGCATCCTTATCTGGAATTAACTCCACAGCAACTCATCACTCGCGTCCCCGAGCTCAAGAACCTGCAACCTGCGCCAGACCAGGCGCCGCTTGCTGCAATCCTTCAGCAGACGGGAGAGCAGGTAGACGACTTCTTCCATAATTTTGTTGATCTCTCCGCCCGGGAACTGATCTCAGAACAGAAAATAGGTTCACAAGGCCAGGTTACTTCTCGCATGGAACTGGAAGACAGCTATCACATCATCCGTCGCAGCCCCGAACGATTGGAAGATCTCATCGAATACAGAGTCGACGGCGATGGTACTCCTGACGAACTGACTGGCCTCAACAACGGTCATTTCCTCACCGCGAATTCCGTATTGACCTTGGCGTACTTCTCAACAGCGCATCAGTCTCAGTCCAAATTCCGACTCTTGGGAGAACAATCGGTCGGCGCCCAGAGCGCTTACGTCGTCGCGTTCGCCCAGACACCCGGAAACGCAGTCACCACCGTTGGGCTCGAGGTGCAGTCAAGGCCCGGGCGTGAATTTTCAAGTCAATATGTTGATGCAAGGAATCGCTTGGGTCGACAAAAACACTTTCCGCATTCTGCGTATGCGCACCGATATTCTCGCACCGCGCGCAGAAATTCGCCTCGATTCGCTTACGACCTTCGTCGCTTTCAGTGAAGTTCATCTGCCTGAGGTTGCAACCCCATTGTGGCTGCCGAGCGAGGCCACTGTGAGTGCCAGCTTCACGCTTCCGAATCAGCGCCTAGTCTTCAGCCAACTGAATTTTCGCAATGAGCACCACTATTCGGATTACAGAAGCTATCGCGCGCCTGCCAAGGTTGTTCCGGAAGTAACAGAACAGGCCACTCCATCACCTTCGGCAGCTTCCTACTTCCGCCTCTGCGCCTACGGCCCCTCCCCCTCACATAAAGTTCGAGGACAATAGCGAGGTCCTTTACTACGCCGGTGTTCATCCTTACTTCGAAAAAGAACTAATTACCCTTGTGCATGATATCCCCGAACTCAAAAACATTCGGCCGCCTGCCGATCTGGAACAGCTATCTGTCATCCTGCAGAGGACAGCAGATAACGTCGACGATTTTTTCAGCCAGGTGGTCGATCTCATTGCACAAGAAAAAATCAAGCAGGTGCGCCTAGACAGCAAAGGAGTAATCGCCGCGACAGAACACTTGACTGACAGCTATCTAATTCTTCGCGAAGGAGAAACGCTCAAGTACCAATTGAAGGAAATTAGAATGGATTCCGCAGGAAATGCTCTGGAGCAACCGGGCCTTGAAAAGGGCTTTCTCCTGAGCAAGGGTTTCGCTCTTAGCTGCGTTTATTTCTCATCAGCGCTGCAACAGGAGTCGACCTTTCGCTATCTTGGGGATCAAATGGTAGGTTCCCGCGATACCTATGTCCTCTCCTTCGCCCAGAATCCCGGACACACCAGCCTTTATGTAACGACTACCACGGGAACCGCGCAACGCTCCACAACTGTCCATGCGTTGATCCAGGGCATAGCGTGGGTGGACAAGAGTAATTTCCAGATTATTCGTTTGCGCACTGATCTTCTTGCTGCTCGCCCAGAAATTGGACTGGAATCTAACTCAACCGTCGTGACGTTCAGCAAAGTTCAACTTCGGGATGCCCAAGGCCCCCTATGGTTGCCGGGCGATGTGTCGGTATCCGTGAAATACACAATCTATGATCCCGATCGTGGGACAGTCGTTAAAGTTGCTTACCAGAATGAGCATCACTACACGGACTATCGTAGATATCGCGTTGCTGTAAAGATGAAAACTCCCGAGTAGCCCGTTCCGAAAACTCTCAACAACAATCCTGGCGCATTCACCTGAGCCACTTGGGGTGATTGTCTATGATGTGGGTGGTATTCGTCCGCAGATTCCTAAGCCTGACCGCGGTGTAAATTTCAAAGCGCAAATGTCTCCATTTTTGCGCGGCCTTTTCAGCTTGTAAATCTTTGTCAACACTTTCCCCGCATCCGTTTTTTTTCATTTTTGTTTCCTACACTGACTCTGCCGCATGCGCCGCACTACTCGCGGTGCTAGGAAGTAAACCATCAGGCTCTTCTTCCACGCGTGCTTCGCTCTTCTGACGTGCGGGGCGAAAAAAACAAATCGATTCACAGGAGGATTCCGTGAGTACATTCACAACGACAACACAGCCACCGACACAAAGAGCAATGCCAGAGCGCTCAAGCTCGAAGATGCAAGCCATTTTGATTTTTTGTCTGGCCGCTTTTTTTTATTGTGCGATCACGTTCAGCGCCACCAGTTCAGACCCCGCCTCCACCTTGCCGCTTTCCGCGCACAATCATGTTCCAGAGCTGACCGTAACAGCGCCCGTCAGCCCTGAGGCTGGAGGAGTCGTCAAAGGCCGAGTGACCTTTGACGGCACGCCCAAGAAGTACAAACCCATTGACATGTCGCCCGAGCCCAACTGCGCGAAGTTCTACACTTCCGCCCCGCTGCCGGAACTCAGTCTCACCGGGCCGCAAAACGGCTTGCAAAACGTCATCGTCTACATTTCCGCCGGAGCACCCGATGAGAACTTCACCGGCCAGGTGGTTCGTTTGAACCAACGGGGTTGCCGCTATGCTCCTCACGTCGTTACCGTGATGACCAATCAAGAGGTGTGGGTGCAAAACGACGACCCCGTGGCCCACTCCGTTCATCCTATGGCCCACCTGAACCCGGAATGGAATCGTTCGCAGCCTCCTGGCACACCGCCCGTCGTCATTCGTTATTCACAGCCGGAATTCATCCGCGTGAAATGCGAGCTGCACCCCTGGATGCGAGGTGTCGTCGCCGTCTTCAAGAATTCGCACTATTCGGTTACAGACAGCAATGGCACTTTTTCCCTGCCCGATTTGCCGCCCGGAAAATACACCATTACCGCGTGGCATGAACTCTATGGGACTCAGTCCAAAGAGATCACCGTGGGTGATGGAGATAACAAAGCGTTGGACTTCGTGTTTAAGGTGACGCCGTACTAGAAGAATCTATTCAGTCTGTTCAGCGCGCTGACCATCAGCCTGCTGCTGGAGACACACCAGAAAAGTGCGTTGTTTTTAGTGGCAGGATCCGTCGTCGGTGAATTGACCGCTGGACGCCATCGCCGCCAGTGAACGTGCGCAAGCGATGACCTTTTGATCCAACGGATCGCTGCTCAGGGAATCGGGCGCGATGTAAGTCAGACTTTGAGCAGTGGCGATGTATTTGTCGCTCAATTTTTTCATGTTGGCGAATTCGCTGGCGCCCAATTGATACGCATTGCGATCAGAATCGGTGTTCGCAGCAACGGAGGCCAGCCGCAACGCTTGTTGTGCTTGCGTCTCGTAATAGCTTAGGCCGAGGCTCTGAATCGGGTAACCATTCTGCACTCCGTTGGTCAGTACACTGCGCCATTCACGAATCGCAGCCATGGCTTCGATGCCAGCTCGACTAAACTCTTTCGAGAATCCGGGATTCGCTGGCGGCGGGGCTTGCTGGGTAGAGGGCGCTGCTGAACTTCCCCCCGAACCGGGAAGCGTGAGCCGCATCGCATTTCCCTGAAAAGAAACTGAGCCGTTCGCCGCACGCGCCAAGGCTTCGACTTCCACGTAGTTCCTTCCATTCAGCTGTTTTACGGGGAGTTGGGTTTGCTGGCCGTTCATATCCAATGTCAGGTTCTGCGGCGCTGCTTGTGAAAGAGCAAGCAATGGCAAAAGTATGGCGGACAATAATGCGAGACATACTGTGATCGGTTTTTCTCTCATACAAGCGCTCCTGCAAGGGCAATATCGTGAAGGGCGGTCAACACGAAGCCCCTCCAGCTTATGCCATCTTGCCTCTTTCCGCTGATATCTCCTATAGGGAATCAACGGTAAACTCGGGCTCACCGAGGAAGGTCTAATTCTCTGCAGGCAAGCTATAAGCAAAATCGTAGAAGTGCTTTTTCTCAACGATCTTGATGGTGAACGTTCCGGTAATGCCGATTAGCTGGCCAGTGCCCGAATCGGGCACCACAGTGATCTGCATCTGCTGAGATGTCTTGGTCATGGAAGCATTGTGCTGCAGAAGGAAGGTTCCCGACCGACCGTTAAGCGTGGCGGTCACGCGCTCAAGCGCAACGTAAGCCGCCACGCCGCTGGCTTCCGACGTGCTCAGCATCTCCCCCTTGCTGGTGCCTTCCATCTCGCCGTGAATTTCCTTGTCCAGAGAGTAGCGCGCGAGCGTATTGGCCGTCTCAAACTCCGAGGCGGTCTGCGGCTGGACCTTTACGTCAAATGTGCCGGTAGCATGTGCGGTGGACATGGAGTTCTCCTTGTGGACAGCCGTGGCAGATGTATTTTGCATTTGCGCTGGAATAATCAATAGAAAACAAACGGTTGCGACGGCACATGCTGTAAGCAAAAGGTTATTTCGCATAAGTTCTCCAGCTAGATTTGTGTCATAGGCGGAGGTTGGGAAAAGCAGTGTAGCAGAGGCCCGGATTCCTTTGACTTAAAAACGCTCGACCGCGAGCGCCACCGCGTTGCCACCGCCCAGGCACAGGGCAGCAATTCCTTTTTTGAGATTGCGGCGCTGCAGTTCGTAGAGAAGCGTGACCAGGATCCGCGCGCCAGATGCGCCGATAGGATGACCGAGCGCCACCGCTCCGCCATTCACATTTACTTTTTCGGGGTTGAGCCGGAGTTGGCGGGTCACCGCAATGGCCGCAACGGCAAATGCTTCGTTGAGTTCGACCAGATCGACATCTTTATCGCGGTCCCAACCAGTTTTGGCTAACAGCTTCTCGACCGCATCCACAGGGGCCATCATGACCCACTTAGGCTCGACGCCACTGACCGCCTGAGCCACGATGCGCGCGATAGGTTGTTTGCCAAGTCGCGCGGCGTTGCGCTCGCTGGTTACCACCACGGCGGCAGCTCCATCGTTTGTTCCGGGCGCATTGCCGGCCGTGACCGTGCCATCCTTTTTGAACGCGGGTTTCAGTTTTGCCAGCGCTTCCAGCGTAGTATCTTCGCGCGGCGATTCATCGTATTTAATGACCACCGGATCGCCCTTTTTTTGCAGTACTTCAATTGGCAGGATCTGCGACTCGAAGAAACACGACTTGCGGGCGCGAATGGCTCTCTGGTGGGATTCGTAAGCGAACGTATCCTGCTCTTCCCGCGTGATGTGATATTTTTCTGCAACCAGCTCGCCTGTGTTGCCCATGTGAAAGTTTTCGTAAGCGTCCCACAAGCCATCCCAGATCATCGCGTCCACCACTTTTTGATCGCCGAGGCGGTAGCCGGTACGAGCGTTGGGTAAAAGATAGGGTGCGTTGCTCATCGATTCCATTCCGCCGGCAACAACAATATCGCTCTCGCCAAGCTGAACGCCTTGCGCGGCCAGCGCGACAGCCTTCAGGCCAGAGCCGCAAACTTTGTTGATCGTCATGGCCGCGACGCGGGGGTCGCAGCCACCTTTTAGCGCGGCCTGCCGCGCTGGATTTTGGCCGAGCCCAGCTTGCAGCACGTTGCCAAGAATGACTTCGTCAACTTGCTTGGCCTCTAGACCGGCGCGGCGCACAGATTCCGCGACAACTTTGCCGCCAAGCTCGGGAGCGGTGAAGCTGGAGAGTCCCCCTTGGAATTTACCGATGGGTGTACGCACAGCAGAGAGAATGACAGGAGTTTCCACGGACTGCCTCCAGAGTAGAAGTCATTATTATAACGAGAGGGGGCGCGAGAGGAAATTTCGAGGGGTACGGCATAACCGCACCCCCACGAAGCACTGAACTCAATTCAAATGTTGTAGCAAATTGCGAAATGCTCACCCTTGTTCGTCGGCGCTGGGACCGTAGAGCGCAGGCACAGGAATATCGAGGGTGCGGAGATACATGGTGAGCTGGCCTCGATGATGGATCAGATGATTGAAGCAGAAGCCGCGAAGACAAGCGCCCTTCGGCATCGTGAAAATCTCCTTGCCACCCATCAGCAGTTTCCAAGGCTTCATGACGTCCTCATCCTTCAGTCCAACGAGGGCGGCACGAGCTTCAGCGGTGAGTTTGTCGAATACTTCGAGGAGTTCCTTCCGGTTGCGAGTTTTGGGAGGTTCGTAACGCGGCCCGTTCACCGGAGCAAAATCGAGTTGATCGGACTGTATGGTGACGCGCGTCCAATCGGGCAAGGTGGCGACGTGGCTCGCAAGCCAGCCCAGCGTGCCGGATTTGGCGTGTGGCTTCCAATCCCACTTATCGTCGGGAATTCGTTCGAGTGTTTTTCGGGTGTTTGCGGTTTCGTGATCGAATTCGGGCAAGAGCATCTGACTGATTGACATTGGTGGAGCCTCCAAGCGGAATTCGTAGAGGAGCGATACGGGGAGAGTAGCTTACTACGAAAATAGGAATGTTGCGTTAGAAAAATGGCGGAGAGAGAATCTCCAAATGGCTCTTCAATTCACGACTTCCTACCTGAAAGACTCAACCGACGTCTTCGGCTACTACAAGAAATTGGCGGAGCGCGCGATGGATCAATGTCCCGATGACAAATTATTTGCGATGCTGGACACAGAATCCAACTCCATTGCGATTATCGTGAAGCATATAGCGGGGAATGCAAAATCTCGCTGGACTGATTTTCTGACCAGCGATGGCGAGAAGCCCAACCGCAATCGCGATAGCGAGTTTGAGGAACCACCCAAGTCTCGCGCGGAGTTGCTCGCACTGTGGGAAGAGGGATGGAAATGCGTTTTCGATGCTCTGGCGGGGTTGAAGGATGAAGACATGGGGCGAACCATTACCATTCGCGGAGAAGCCCATTCCGTGATGCAGGCCATCAACCGCCAGTTGGGGCACTATTCCTACCACGTCGGGCAGATCACCTTGCTGGCGAAACATTTTGCCGCAGCCGAAGGCAGGTGGACGGCCCTGACGATCCCACGGAAACAGTCTGCTCAGTTCAACTCCGACGTTTCATCAGGCAAGAAATCTCAACGGTAGAACGGATTTTGGATGACTCTATTCGGATGGATTATCTGCACAGTATTGATAGGCGGCGCTGGTGTTTGCGGACTATGGGCTTCTGCCCTGACGATGGAAATGACCGATAAAGTTAACTCGCGCCTATCTCCAAAAGAGCATTTTCCCATTTTATTTGGCAACCTTCGTTTTTGGGGACTCAGGCGAGAGTATCGGCGACTCTTTCCTGATGGTGACTTGTTTGGACGAGTGGATCGACTGATCTGGCTCAGCGCACTTTGTTTTTTGCTCGCCATTGTATCCGGACTTTTCTTTCGACTAACGAATTCCTGATGACCCAGAAATTAGCGCCTGCCGAGCGTATACTGGCTGGTTCGAGCTGCGTACCGAGTTTGCCTGGAGGCCTCATGAGTGAACTTTCACGGCGGGATCTGATTGCAATGTTGCTGGCGGCGCCAGCCGCAGCTTACGCTTTTAACGAAGACTCTCCCGAATGGATCCCGCACTTTTCTTTCGACTAACGAATTCCTGATGACCCAGAAATTAGTGCCTGCCGAGCGTATACTGGCTGGTTCGAGCTGCGTACCGAGTTTGCCTGGAGGCCTCATGAGTGAACTTTCACGGCGGGATCTGATTGCAATGTTGCTGGCGGCGCCAGCCGCAGCTTACGCTTTTAACGAAGACTCTCCCGAATGGATCCCGCTATTCGACGGCAAAACTCTGGATGGTTGGAAGGCCAATGAACATCCCGAAACATTCAGCGTGGTAGATGGAAAAATTAAAGTGAATGGCCTACGGACTCATCTGTTCTATGTTGGCCCGGTTCACAACGCCGACTTCAAGAACTTCGAACTGAGCGCCGAAATCATGACTCGCCCCAAAGCCAATTCGGGGATCTACATTCACACGGCGTACCAGCCGTCGGGCTGGCCCTCGGCTGGGTTTGAAGTGCAGGTGGCCAATACCCACGAAGGCGAGAAGGGTTACAAGGAAAACAAGAAGACCGGTTCGCTCTACGCTGTGCGCAATGTTTACAAGCAGATCGTCAATGACAACGAATGGTTCCGCATGAATATCCTGGTTCGCGGGAAGGAAATTCAGATTCGGCTGAACGACATGTTGGTGGTGGATTACGTCGAGCCGCAGCCGCCATTTCGTGCAGATCAGAATTTCGGCCGCGTGATCAACCACGGCACATTTGCGCTGCAGGGGCACGACCCCGGCAGCACCACCTTCTTCAAGAACATCAAAGTGCGTCCTCTGCCCGACAACATTTCTCAACTCTCCACGGAACAACCGGTCGTGGACGAGGTTTATCGCGACATCATCCGCCTGGGTACCGAGAACATTCCCATGGTGGATTATCACGTGCACCTGAAAGGCGGGCTGACCATCGATCAGGCCCTGGCAAATTCGCGCCGCACCGGCATCTTCTACGGCGTGGCAATCAACTGCGGCCTGGGCTTTCCGGTGCACAGCGACGACAGCGTGCGCGACTACCTGAAATCGATGAAAGACCAGCCTTGTTACGTTGCGCTGCAGGGCGAGGGACGCGAATGGATGACTCTGGCTTCACCGGAATCCATCGCGCAGTTTGACTATTGCTTCACCGACGCCATGACGTTCACAGACGACAACGGCAAGCGGATGAAGCTATGGATCAACGAGGAAGTCGGGGTAATTCCAGACAAGCAGGCCTTCATGGACATGCTCGTGAAGCGCATCCAGGGAGTGATGCACGAACCCATCGACATTTATGCCAACGCGACGTTCTTGCCGGATCAGCTAGCTCCAGAGTACGACGCACTTTGGACGCCGGAACGCATGCAAAAAGTGATTGATGCCGCCGTAAAGAACGATGTGGCCATCGAAATCAACAATCGTTACAAGATTCCCAGCGCCACCTTCATCAAGCTGGCCAAAGCGGGCGGCGCGAAATTCTCCTTCGGCACCAACAATGCTGACGCGAATCTCGGCCGTCTGGAATATCCCATCGAAATGGTCAAGCAGTGCGACCTGAAGTGGCAGGATATTTTTGTTCCCAAGCCAGCAGGCCAAAAGCCCATTCAGGTAAAGAAATAAGACAGCTTATGGTAGCGATGAGGGAATCGATGAGGCATTGCGCCGAACCTCTTCGAATGTTATTTTTCGTTATGAGGAAGAACGGATGAGTATCAAGAACAATGATGAGTTGATTTTTGAGGTCACGCAGGAAGCCGATGGAGGATACTCGGCCGAATGCCTGACAGAGAATATTTTCACTCAAGGCGATACCTGGGATAAACTGCGCGCCAACGCGAAAGAAGCGACGGAGGCATTCTTTTTTGATAGTGCCAGACCGAAATTCATCCGGCTTCATCTGGTACGAAACGAAGTTCTGACAATGGGATGAAAATTCCGCGCGATTTGGGTGGAGAACAGCTGGCAGCAGCTCTTTGCCGCAAATGGGGTTATAAACTTGTCCATCAAGTAGGAAGTCACATCGTCCTTGAAACTGAGATACCGAGCCATCAGAGGATCGCGATTCCGGCCCACAAAGTTTTGAAGCTGGGGACCTTGAGCAGCATTCTTCGCGTCGTATCCGCACATAAGGAAGTTCCGCGAGAAAAGATTTTGGAGTCGCTCTTCTAGAAATTTTCATGAGGATGGCGTTTCCGATGCCTGAATCATCCGACTGGAACGATTAGCAGCGCAACCCGAAGTGGCAGGATATTTTTGTTCCGAAACCGGCTGATTGTCTTTGATCAGGCAAGCGCATCAATCTAAGCTTGATGCTAGCTGATTCTTCTTCGCTTCCTCTTCGCCCTGAAACGCGCTACCCTTTTGGATTATGGCTACTTTGTTTGATATGGAACCCGTTCGTCCCGAAGGATCGGGGCTGAAACTGAATGATGCGCAGCGACGCGCGATTACGCACGGCGATGGACCTTTGTTGGTGATTGCGGGCGCGGGAACAGGTAAGACGCGAGTGATCACCGAGCGGATCCGTCATCTGCTGGAATCCGATTCTTCCCTGCTGGGACAAAACATTCTGGGCCTGACGTTCACCAAGAAAGCCGCGGGCGAGATGAAGGCGCGAGTAGTGAAAGCCACTGGCGAACGCGGAAAAGACGTGATGCTGGCCACGTTCCACTCGTTTTGCGAAACGATCCTAAAGGAAGTAGACCCTAACCGTCTGGCGCTGGAGGGCGTGGATCACTGGATTCTGCTGCGACGAAATCTGGGGCGCTTGAAGCTGGAGAAATTTCGCCGCTTGGCGGAGCCAGGACAATTCTTGAGCGATTTCACCTCGTTTTTCTCGCGCTGCCAGGACGAACTGGTGTCCAGCGAGGAGTACGACAGGTTTGCGGAGATTCTGGCCGGAGAACTGGAAGCCGAAAAGCATGGCCTCGACGAGGATACCTACAAGGAACGATCTAGAGCAGGTAGCGCTGCAGCGGGAAATCGCACGCGCCTACCGGGCCAGCGAAGAGATCCTGCGCGAGAAACGTGCGGTAGCGCTGAACGGACTAATCAGCGAAACGGTCGCGCTGCTGAAGAGCGATACCACCCGGCGAAAGCAGCTTCAGGAGCGATACAAACACATCCTGGTGGACGAATTTCAGGATACCAACATTGCCCAACTGGAATTGCTGCGGCTCCTCACCGGCAATACGCGCAACATTGTGGTCGTCGGCGACAACGATCAAGCGATCTACCGCTTTCGTGGCGCGTCCTTTGGCAGCTTCAAACTTTTCCTAACGAACTTTGCCGGATGGAAAGAAGGACAGGACTCAGCGCCGTTTCGCGTTTCACTGACGGAGAATTATCGTTCGACTCCGAATATCTTGCGTGTAGCTACGCAGGTGATCGGCCAGAACGAGGTCAGCCCAGAATTCCCGAAGAAGAGTCTTGCAGCCCAGCCGCGGCGACGGCGAAAAAATCCGCATTGTGGAAGTGGATACTCCTGAAGAGGAAGCCGCATGGGTCGGCGAAGAGCTGCGAGCGACTGCACGATGCTGGCCGCCGGTGGAAGGATTTTGCAGTGCTCTACCGCCAACATGCCCATCGCGATCATCTGGTGGAAGAGCTGTCGCAGCGCAAAATTCCGTTCGTGATCACCAAGCTGTCGATCCTGGAGCATCCGCTGGTGCGCGACGTGCTGGCGTATCTGCAGCTCATCGCGTCGCCCTATGAAGACATTGCCTGCGCGCGCGTGCTCGCCGCTCCTGCGTGGCATCTTTCTCCAGAGGACCTGGTGCGCCTGACCGAACGCGCCAAAAAGAAGCGTGGAACAGCGCTCTACGATGTATTGCAAGCACCGCAATCTGAGTTGCCTTTTGACGCTTCGCACGCGGCCCTGGGAACATTGCTTGAATTTCTGAGAGAGCAGCGCAAAACCTTGAAGCGGCGAACGGCCCGCGAAATTCTCGGCGAGCTGACGGAATGGCTGGAAGTCCCCCAACGCACCGGGACCCACGAGCGCAAGTACATCAACCAACTCGTGCAATTCATGAAGGACTGGGAGCCCAAGAGCGAAACGCGCGGCCTGCCGGAATTTTTGGAGTACCTGGATTATTTCGAACAGGCCGGCGGCACCTTAAGCCTGGAAGACGATGCCCCGGGCGACGCGGTCCAATTGATGACCGTGCACGGCGCAAAGGGACTGGAATTTCCGCATGTATTTTTGTTGCGCGTAAATTCAGGAGCATTCCCGGCGCGTAATCGCTCACCTCTATTTGAATTTCCCGACCGACTAATGAAAGAGGAGTTGCCGGAGGGCGATTTTCACATCCAGGAAGAGCGCCGTTTATTCTACGTCGCCGTGACGCGGGCGCAAGAACGCCTGACGATCACAACCGTGACGGAGAAAAAGGGCAAAGTTCCCAGTATTCATCGAAGACATCGTGATGGATCCGGGAATCAAGAAGCGCGATGTTTCGCAGACTGCTCCGAAGAAAAAACCGGTAAGTGCCCGAAATAGTGCAGAAGTGCAAGCCAAAGAAGCGGAACTGTTCCCTGCCAAGGATGAGCCCCCAAAAATATTCTCACGGATTGCTAAATGGGCGGAGCAGTACCATCCCCCACTGGCAGAACCGCTGAAGCTGAGTTCTTCGGCGGTGGAGAATTACCGCAAATGTCCGCAACAGTACGCCTTCAGCTACCTGTGGTCGCTGAAAGAAGGCCCGCGGGCGATGCTGAGTTTTGGCAGCGTGGTGCACACGACGATCAAGCGCTTCATGGATCAATTGAAAAAGGGCGTAAAGCTGCCGTTCGAGGAAGTTCAACGCATTTACGAAACGGAATGGAGCCACTGCGGGATACGAAGATGAATATCAGGAGCAGGAATATAAGAAAGACGGCCTGGAACAACTGAAAGTGTTTCATGCTGCCATGCTCCAGGAAGCACCGAAAATCCTGGAGCAGGAGAAACCGTTCGAACTGCCGCTGGCGAATGATGTGATTTTGACCGGGCGGATGGATCAGGTAAACAGCCTGGGCCGAAATGACGTGGAGATCGTCGATTACAAGACCGGCAAACCCAAGAAGGACGTGGATGCGCGAAAAGATTTGCAGTTGAGCATATACGCGCTGGCGGCGAAAGAGATTTTTGAGTGGAATCCGGTTCGGCTGGTCTTCCATTACCTGCAAAACAATCAGCGGCAGGAAACCACGCGGGATGCGAAGCAACTTGCCGAGGCCGAGAAGATCGTGCAGGAAGCGGCGGCCAATATTCGGGCAGGCGCATTCCCCGTGAAATCGGGATTCGCGTGCCGGAGATGCGCCTATAAGTTAATTTGCCCGGAATACGAAGTAGCGCTCGGCGCTACGCGCGAAAAGGAATAGCTCAAAGGAAGCGCCATCAGCAGTAAAAGAAAACGCCCCAGAATACTGGGGCGCTTCCAAACAAATCTCTGCAAGTTCCAGAATTACTTCTTTTTTGCTTTCTTTGCGGGCTTCTTTGCTTTCTTTGCCATCGATCGATCTCCTTTAACTGATTGCTCCATGTAGCTTCGGGCGGAAATTGCCGGGTAAGAGCGATCTTTCCCCTGCATCCCGTATACGAGTGAAGAGAGCAAGAGTCAAGACTTATTCGCGACAATCCGATGAGCCAAGAAAATTACTTCGGAGCTTCCGTAGCGAATGTGCCGCCGTAATAGCCTTGTCGGGTGAGAATGGTCATGACCTTCGCGCCGTACTCGGACTTCCAGCGTGTGGTAATCGACCTTGCGCTCGCCTTTCGGAGCAAAAGCCAGCGTGTATTGATTGCGCGCTTGTTCCGCGATTCGCGAGTAGAATTCTTCAAACGCATTGCTTCGCACGCCGTAATAAATGTCTCCCCCGGTGTCCTTGGAATAGTTGACCAGCCGCGTGAACTTGCGGTCGAAATAGCTCGAGCCGGTAGCAACGGAATAGACAGAGATGTTGTGGCGAAGTAGTTCCGCCAGGGTTTCGTCGTAACTGTGGGTATTGAATTTCGCGCCGTTCTTGCCGTCGCTGATCAGCAAAATCACTTTTCGGCGATCGCGCGGACGGTCCTTCAGCAGTTCCGCTGCATCATAGACGGCATCATCAAAGCCTTGGTGGATTGGCCCTTGATCGCTCGCAGGCTCCCGCTATTGTCGGGGCGCGCCTGGCGCCGGAATGTTGTTTATCGTCGGGCCATTAAAGGGGCCACCCGGTGGTGGGATTGAGGTGTGCGAAGCAATTTCAGTACGCCTCAGCTCGGTTACGAGCTTTTCCTGATCGGTAGTAAATCCTTTGCCTGGATAAAAGAATTGATCGAATCGGCAGATGAATGCTTCATCGTACGCGCTCAGGCCCCCAACAATGGCGCGGAGACTAGGCTCAACCTGGTCCGCATCTTTGGTGCTGAGGTCATTGTCTATAAGCACGACCAGGGACAGCGGAAACGCCTCAATCGTAAAGAAAGTGATCTGCTGCTCGACATTGTCTTCAAATACGCGGAATTCATCCTTCCGAATATCGGGAACAAGAGTTCCGCTGCGGTCTTTGACGGTGACCGGCAGAACGACCAGCGTGGGGTTCAATCGAATTACAGTAGGTGCGTCCGTCTGCCGCGAAGCATGCGGGTTTCGGTCTCGGCGGCGCTTGAGGTATCTGCGTTGGAGGAGGCGCGAGCTTTGGAACGGGCGGCTGCGTCGGGGCCGGTGTCTGAGGCAACGGCGTATTCGGCTCCTGCGCAACCGAGATGGCCGTCAAGAGTGACAAACATTGCGCAACGGCAAGAATCGCTACCATGCGGGGACATTTAAAGGTCATGAGGCCATACTTTCCAAAATTCGATAGAATGACTGAGCTTATCTTGGCGTGTTCTTAGGACGCATCCCGTCAGGTGGCTGGTTGCATCGAACGGTCAGCAGCTTGTGGCCGTACGAAGCGTTCAGCCAAATTGTGGTCCGAAGAGCGCCCACCAAGTAATTGCCTATTAAGGATACCGAGAAATCGTGAAATTCGGAAAAGAGAAGATGGGTATGGCGAAAAGAAAGCTAATACAGGTTTTGACCTGGGCGCGCGGCATTGCTTTTGGCGATTCCGGCACTGCCTCAGTCCACCGGACAGTCTCAGGAACCTTCGCAGGGCCAGGGGCCGGTGATCAAATCCGAAGTTACCTTGGTCAACTTGTTCGCCACCGTGCGCGACAAGAATCATCGCGTCGTCACCGATCTGAAGCAGGAAGATTTCCACGTCCAGGAAGACGGACACGACGAGAAGATTGCCTTCTTCTCCAAAGAAATGGCCTTGCCCATCACTCTAGGACTTCTGCTGGACACCTCGGGAAGCGAACAGTTCATGCTGGGTGCCATTCAGGATGCCGGCGGGCGTTTTATGCACCGCGTTTTGAAGAAGGGCGATGAGGCAATGGTCATCTCCTTCGACTCGGACGTAGACCTGCTCTCAGATTTCACGGATGACAAGTCGATTTTGGACCGCGCCATCAACAAGGCGCGCGTAAATATTCCCGGAGGCGGAAGGCTCGCGGGAAATCCCGGGCCGGTTGCCGGAAATCAGACGGGCACAGCTCTGTATGACGCTATCTATCTGGCTTGCGCGGAAAAGCTAAATGGTGAGGCGGGACGCAAAGCCATCATCATCGTAACCGACGCCCAGGATGAAGGCAGCAAGGTACGACTGGAAGAAGCCGTGGAAGCAGCGCAACGAACCGATACCGTCATCCACATACTTCTTGTTTACGATCCGCGCTACGGCGGAAACGTCGGCGTCGCGCATCGGTTGACGGAAGATACAGGCGGGCGACTGATCATCGTTAAGTCCGACAAAAATATGGAAGATGCGTTTGACCAGATTTCCGAAGAACTGCGGAGCCAGTACACGCTCGGCTACTACCCGACGAATACGTCGAGGGATGGAAAGTTCCGGAAGATCAAAGTCGAAATGTCGAACAAGGATTTGAAGGTATTGGCCAGAAAAGGATATTACGCGCCGAGAAGTTAGCCGGTGTTTCTGGAATCAACAGCAATATTTGAACGAATTCCAGACCGCAACCCCAGCCCCTCGCGCACTTACCGAGACCGAAGACTGATTCGACGAGCAAAGACGGATTGACCGGGCGCAGAGGCTTGGCTAGTATCGCAATGCGGTTCACAAAAGAACGCACACAGGCCCGATGATCAACGAAACAATTGGACACTATCGCGTTATCCGCCAACTGGGAGTGGTGGGATGGGCGTGGTGTATGAAGCGGAAGACGTGAAGCTGGGACGCCACGTCGCGCTGAAATTTTTACTCGAAAGTGGTCGCACAGACCCTTCCGCGATGGAACGATTCTTGCGTGAAGCGCGCTCGGCTTCGGCTCTGAACCACCCGGGCATCTGCACCATCTATGGGATTGAAGAGCATGAAGGGCGCACTTATATCGCGATGGAGCTATTGGAAGGCGAATCGATTGATAAGACGCTCGCGCGAGGTTCCCTGACCATATCGCGATCCGTTGAAATTGGCATCGAAGTGGCCGATGCTCTGGATGCCGCCCATAAGAAGAACATCATTCATCGCGACATCAAGCCGGCAAACATTTTTTTGACACAACGCGGAACAACCAAGCTCCTGGATTTTGGTCTTGCCAAACTTGTCGAGGAAGACGCAGCCGGCGATGGCCAAACCATCGGTAGTATGGAAACAGCCTTCGTAACTAGCCCAGGCATGGCCGTCGGAACGATCGCCTACATGTCGCCAGAACAAGCCCGCGGAGAAGTTCTCGATTCGCGCAGCGACCTTTTCTCTCTGGGCTCGGTTCTGTACCAGGCGGTCACGGGAACTCATCCTTTTCCTGGTTCAACCAGCGCCGTCATTTTCGGAAATATCCTTCATAGCGCCCCGGTTTCCCCCATCTCCTTAAACAACGGCGTGCCCGCGGAACTGGAAAGAATTCTCAACAAATTGCTCGAGAAAGACCGGGATTTCCGCTACCAGGTGTCCGCCGAATTGCGTGGCGACCTAAAACGACTTCATCGAGAGATGGAGCCCGGACGGCCAAGCTCTGATTCCAAAGTTCTGGCCAGCCGTGAAACCACTGCGGCTGTGCGAGCTGCATCGGGCTCGGCGGCGGCCATTGCCAAGGCTTCTAGCGGCACTGTCCTTGTGGAAGCGGCGCAAAAAAACAAAGTGGGCACTGGATTTCTCCTGGCTGGCGCGCTCGCGGTGCTCGTCGCCGCAGGATATGGCGCCTACACCTTGTTACATAAACCAAAGGCACTACCGTTCGAGAAATTTACGATTCAAAACGTCTCAAACAATGGTCACGTCCCACAGGTCGCCATCTCGCCGGACGGAAAATACTTGCTGGAAGCGTTGGAGGAAAAGGGGAATGCAGTCTTTGTGGCTGCACCACATTCCCACCGGTGCCAATAAAGAAGTTGTGGAGCCCGCTGCCGCTAGCTATCAGGGACTGACTTTCTCACCGGACGGAAATTACATTTACTTTGTGCGCCGCGAAGAAAAAGAGGAAGCCTATTCCCTGCTCTACAGCGCTCCTGTGCTCGGCGGCACTCCGCAAATCGTAATTAAAGACGTTGACAGCCCCATCACCTTCTCCCCCGATGGACAACATTTCGCTTTCCTGAGGCAGTTGCATGACGCACCTACTTGGGATCTCATCGAGTCAAAACCTGATGGAACCATCGAGCGCTCTATATTCAGCAATAAAACAGTTTCAAGCGACAGTTTTGTCCCTTCATGGTCGCCGGATGGAAAAACCATCACCATTCCCATTGTGCAGCCGACAAAGGATGCGATCGGTGGCTTGATGTCCGTGGATGTGGCCACCGGAAAAGATCAAATCTCCGCTGTGACGCCCGACAAAATCTTCCATGCGACCACGTGGATGCCGGACGGCGATGGATTCATCGTAAGTTCAGCACAAGTGGATACCGGGCAGCTGCAAACCCAGCTGGGCTATTTTAGTTATCCTAAGGGCGAATATCGCGCACTTACTTCCGATACAAACAATTACGACGGCCCAACGATAGCTAAGGACGGGAAGACCTTAGCGGCGGTTCAATACCGCGATCGATTCGAAATAGGAGTAGCTCCCGCTGCGGATCCTGATCATTTACAACCCGTTCCGCTGGAGTCTCAATTGGTTGTTTGGAGGTGGAACTGGTTGCCAGATGGAAGGTTGCTGGTCCCGCAATCGGGAACCATTAAAATCGTGGGAACGAATGGTGGAGAGACAACTGTCCTTTCTGATCTCAAGCACATTGCGGACCAGGTTACAGTTTGCGGCAGCGGAAAATACTTCGTATTCCGGCAGATCGGTCGCTCCAGCATAGCTTCGGCTAATTTGTGGCGTGCAAACCTGGATGGAAGCAATCAAAAGCAATTGACGATGGGCGTGAACGAACTGCAGCCCAGATGCACCAGAGAAGGCCAATGGGTCTATTACATCGATAACGCCGACAATCGCAATATAAAACGGGTTTCGATTGAGGGCGGCAAACCCGAGACTGTGGTGAAGGCCGCCATCGGTGCTTTTGCTTTGTCGCCGGACGGAAAAGAAATCGCTTCGCTTGACCTGCAAGAGTTGGATCACAAAGTGATTTTGAGGCGCGACTCCACCGAAACGCAAAAGATGACCTATCACGACATAGACCAGCGTGCGCTCTCCGGTGGCTTGCTGTATACGCCGGATGGCAAGTCAATCGTCTACCGAGTGCGAGAAAAAGGCGTCGATAACCTTTGGATACAGCCCTTGGACGGAGGACCGTTCAAGCAGTTGACCCACTTTACGAAGGATCAGATTCGTCAGGCGGCCTATTCGATGGACGGCAAGCAGATCGCTATTGAACGGGGCGTCGCTGAATCGGATGCGGTGCTGCTGCACGATACTAGTGAGTAGGAATTATTTCGAAGAGAAGATTAAGCTCCTGCCACCCAATTCTGGATTGCGAGAGCCCAGAAAACCAAAGCCAAATTTGTCAGTTTGAAGGCGATGGAGCCTTGGAATTATTCCCGCCTTCCGCCGGCGTGCGCGCGAAATAACCAAGTCTGGCGCGGGCCTGATAGCCCTTGTGGTCTGGCATCTCGATCCGGATTTTGTGGTACCGGCTATCGTAAGCGTGATTGTTGGGGTTGTACGCTATGGAATATTGATTTCGCAGCTCATCACCGATGTCCTGGAACGACTGGTCCAAATCATCGACGTGATACGGATAGAACGCGCGGCCACCGGTCTCTTCGGCCAGATCCTGAAGGATTTTGTCGCCCTCGGTGAGGTGATATTTGCGGTTGCCCGCTTTTTCCTTGGTTGGATCCTCGATGGTAATCCACTGCGTGCTTGTACTGATGGTGTAGATGACCACACTGGTGCGTTGCGCCATTTCAATGGCCTCGGCACGCGTATGCGTCGAAAGATTGTCTTCGCCATCGCTGATCAAAATCATCACGCGACGCACAACGTCAGGTTGATCGCCGGGAGGCCGCGGAGGGTGGCTCAATTCCTGTTCGCACGCTGAAAAGATCGCGTCATAAACCGCCGTGCCGCCTCCAGCGCGCGTGCGCAATATCTGGTCACGAAGCTTCCCGGTATCCGGAGTGAATCCCTGAATGATCTGGGGTTCGTCGTCAAAAGTCATCAGGAACGCTTCGTCTTTGCCGTGACGAATGACGCTAAAAAGGAAATTGTTGGCGGCGTCTTGCTCGAATTTCAGGCGGTCACGAATGCTGTTCGAAGTGTCCAGCAACATCCCAATGCGCAGAGGAAGATCGGTCTGCTTACTGAAGTAGCGAATTTCCTGAGGGACATTGTCGTCAAATATCTTGAAGTCCTGTTTGTCCAGGTCCGGAACAAGCTTGTTGCGGCGGTTCAGGACTGTAAAAAGAACGTCAACTAGATTTACCGTTGTGCGAAAGGTTGGTCCCTGCTGTGCAGTGTCTTGCCCTGAAGGCGGAGTTTGCGTGGGGGCGGGAGGAGCCGGATTCTGTGCCGGTGTTTGCGGTTGCTGAGCGGAAAGTAAAATGGTTCCCAGAAGCGTAATCAGACAAAGGAAAGAAATGGAGCGGTATCGCATGTTGGATGATTATAGGAAGCCTGCGAGGGCGTCGTCAATTCGGAAGGATTTGTCATCCGCCGCAGTTGCCAGGTTGCCCAGAAACTCGCGGAGTTCTTGTGGCACCGGCGCGGTCAGCGTGATGGGCTTGCCAGAGCGCGGTTGAGTGAAAACAATTTTGGCGGCATGCAGAAAATTGCGCTCAAGGGATGGCAAAGTCGTGTGCCCAACCTGAAGCTGGTCATCGGCGCCGTACAGCGTGTCCCCCACTACCGGGTGTCGCAATGCCGAGAAGTGAACGCGGATTTGATGCGTTCGTCCGGTGTGCAGCTGAATCTCTACCAACGTCGTGGAATCGATCCGGGCGCGCACTTTCCAATCCGTCCGCGCTGGACGAGAGTTAGGAAGCAGACCAGCCCGGTCAGCAGTCATGCGAGTCCGGTGATTCGGATGACGCGCAATGGGAAGCTCGATTCGCCCCCGATCATCGCCCAGCAATCCCTGCACCAGCGCAATGTAAGTCTTCTGAATCGTACGGTCGCGGAAGCTGTCGGCCAGCCGTGCGTGCGCGAAATCGTTTTTCGCCACCAGGAGGACACCCGAAGTTTCTTTGTCGAGGCGGTGAACGATACCAGGGCGCAGCGGGTCGTCGGACTTGGAGAGATCAAGCCCCCTACCCAGCAGCGCATTAACTAGCGTGCCGTGCGAATTCCCTGCCCCAGCATGAACCGTCATGCCCGCAGGCTTATTGATACCGATCACATCGTCGTCCTCATAGAGAACATTCAGTGGAATGGACTCGGGCTCCGCCTGCAAGGGAGGCCGCGGTTGCGGATCAATATCAATGACATCTCCGGCACGAACTTTTTGCGAATCCTTCGCAGGCTTGCCGTTTAGTAGGACCAGGCCAAGTTCGATTAACTCTTGCACACGGGTACGCGACAGCTCTGCGCAGTGTGCCGTGACAACGCGATCGAGGCGCAGGCCTGCGTCCGCATCGGCAATCGTCAAGTGAATGGGTTGAAGTTCAGACACCTTGAGAGTGTAGCGCGAAAGACAAACGCACGAGCACAGTCCCTTCTCCACAATATGACTGCGAAAAACCGCCCCTACGTAAGCTCCTTCGTCAGTCGCGAATCGAATTCAAAGGGGACCGGTTTTCCAGGGACGAGATGGCGAAAGTCTGGGTGCACGGGATTGAGAAGGAAGTTGTATTCCGTCGGGATAATCGCGCTGGGAACTTGCAAGACAACAGATTCTTGATCGATAAGCCACATATCGCCAAGAGAGCGCGTCGCCTTCGTAGCCGGATAAGCTCGCCAATTCCTGGGGAGCTTGGAAGAGCCTATCTGTATGATCAGGTTTTCTTCGATGCGGACGGGTATTGCGACGTAGTTAAATAAAAGGTTTTCAGAATCGACGTGCACAAGAATTTCCAGTGCTGCCAGAGATTGCGATTGCGCCATGTAGATTACCGTTAGTCCCGGAGAATTCCACCGGCCTCCGTAACGCCGTGCCCCCTCACCACTAAATGCATGTTTGGCCAGTCGCCGTTGCACGATTCGCCAGACCACCAAACTCACGGGAAAACGCCGTGGACGAGTTGACCGATCAGGTTTTCAACCTCGCGCGCACCCAACTCCGTAGCCGAATATTCCAGGGGCGAGTGGCTGCCGAGCGCCTTGCGCGGAGTCTGCAGCCATCTGACAGCTTCAGGTATTTCTCCGTTAAAGAGCTCGACTGCTTGCTCGAAAATTCTTGCTATGCGTAGCAAGCGCTCGGATTCTTCCGGTGTAAACCGGCCCGTGGATTTGCGTCGCGCAAAAGTGCGCTCCGGAATCGCCATGATATTGGACAGTTCCGTTGCGGGAATGCCGCTTTTGCGCGCCAGTGACTCGAGAGCGTTAAACAGAAGCCCCTTCTGTACTTTCTGGATCAAGTCGTGGTTGTGCACGACAGACAAGCCGAGGCTCTCACCGCTCGTGGCTCGGGCCGTGCGGCCGTTTGCGGAATCACGTCCAGCACTGCTCCTCTGCTTCCTGATCAGCGTTTGACTCATGTTTGTAGTTTAGCGGGTTTCTGCCATTTTGGCAAATAAATCATGCCATTTGGCAACAGTCGAAAAGCCTCGTCAAAGATACTTCAGGTCAGGTTGCCGCTGGCGGCCAGTTTGCCGTACCAGTGACCGGATTCCTTGATGATTCGGCGTTGGTCGCGGAAGTCCACGTACACAATGCCGAAACGTTGTGTGTAACCTTCGGCCCACTCGAAATTATCCAGCAGGCTCCAGCAATGATAGGCGCGGATGTTGGCGCCATCTTTCATGGAACGTCCCATCGCGCTCAAATATCCGCGGAGAAATTCAACTTTACGATGGTCGGGGACCTCCCCATGGACATCGGGAGCATCAAGATAGGACGAACCGTTCTCCGTGATCTCGATAACGGGCTTGTTGTAATCACGCGTCACCCGCATAAGCAGTGCGTAAAAACCGTCAGGCCATACTTCCCATCCCATGTCCGTCTTAACCCCGTCAGTACCTCCATCATGTTCTTTAACCCCAAGGTACCCACTGGTGTTGGAAGGGTCCGCCGTAACTGGAGCGCTGGCAACGATGGTCCGCCGGTAATAATTCACTCCCAGAAAATCCAGCGGTGCCTTAACCAGTTCCATGTCGCCGGGTTTCACGCCCATGGCTTCCAACGGATTGCCATTAGGAAACGCGGCAGGGTAAGTACCTTTCAACGCGGTGTCGAGGAACCATGTATTGGCCAGCGCGTGAGCACGCTCTGCAGCAGCGCGATCCTCGGCGGAATCCGTAGCGGGCTGACAGTGCGTCATACTGAAGGCGGTGCCCACCTGGAATTTGGGATTGACGGCCTTGATAGCACGGAAAGCCTGGCCCTGGCACAGATTCACCACGTGGCTGGCACGCAGAAACTCTCCGACATCCTTGTGGCCGGGCGCGTGTGCTCCCCAGGCATAACCAAGCATGGTGAATACCCATGGTTCATTGAAGATAGCCCAGTGATCGACTCGATCACCCAGAGAGCGAGTCACGATCTCTGCGTAGTCCGTGAATCTTCCAACCATATCGCGATTGGGCCAGCCACCTTTATCCTGCAGCGCCTGCGGCAGATCCCAGTGGAATAGCGTTGCCAACGGGCGAATGCCAGCGTGATGGAGTTCATCCGCGAGCCGCTTGTAATAGTCGAGCCCTTTTTCGTTCGGCTTCCCGGTACCGTCAGCCTGAATGCGCGGCCAGGAAACCGAAAAACGGTAACTCTTCATATTGAGTTTCTTGGCGATTGCCACGTCCTCTTTGTAGCGGTGGTAGGAATCGCAGGCCACATCCCCGGTGTCTGCCCCTTTCACCAGGCCAGTCGTATGCGAGAAGCGGTCCCAGATGGATTCGCCTTTGCCGTCTTCCTTCCAGGCGCCTTCGATTTGATACGAAGCGGTGGCAGCGCCCCAGAGAAAATCCTTGGGAAATTGAAACGGAGCGAAAGGAGTAGCAGTTTCAGCGGGCAGGCCAAGACCGCGAGTCGAACCCGGAAGAGAAGAGAGCACGACGGCGCCAATCATGCCGCCCATAAATTCACGACGTGAAATTCCCAGCGGAAGACGAGAGACCATGGAAGGGCTCCTTAGCGATGAAATTAGATAATCGATATTTTATTGAGATGAGGGCCGGTGCTGCTTGGAGAATAGTACATCAAAAATTAGCAGAATGGCACCAATCGTGATGGCGGAATCGGCAACATTAAACGCCGGCCATCGGTAGGAGCCAAGGAACACTTCCAGAAAATCCGTTACTCCGCCGTGAAGTACACGGTCGGTGAGGTTGCCGGTGGCTCCTCCGAGAAGTAGCGCCAGTCCAGCAGCGTTAAGCGCGCTGAGGTGTGAGCTAGCCACCAGTAGCCACGCTATAACCGCAATGATGATAAGCGCTCCTACGATCAAAATAATTCGCAACGCGGGTGAAGATGAATTGGCAAACATGCTGAAAGCAATTCCCGGATTGCGGCTGTGGACCAGATAAATGAAATTGCGCACTACTTCGTGCCGCCACGATTCCGTGGTTTGCGATTCGATCCAGCCCTTCGTCAGTCGATCGAGAAAAACCACGGCGAGCGAAAGCCACAACCAGCGAAGTTGTGTCGGGAAATTTCATGGTTGAACTTCACTATGCACAAAATAAATTGGGCGACAGGGCATAGATTTAGCTTGCTGTAGCTGGCGCGGCGCTGCCTTCGATTTCGGCTATGGCTTCGGAGCAGCGCTCGCAAATGGACGGGTAGCGAGCGTTTTCGCCCACATGGATAGAGAAATTCCAGCAGCGGTCGCACTTCTTGCCATCCGCGCGTTGCACGGTGACTTCCAGTGACAGCACCACATCGGAACTGAATTCACCTTTGCCCGCGCTGAAAAGCTCAACCTGCGAAACGATGAACAGGCCCGGCAGCAGCGGCAAATAGTGTTTCAACTTGGACTTGAGGTCGAGGTCCGCGTTCAGCAGAATCTTTGCTTCCAACCCAGAGTTGACTAGCTTCTTCTCGTTCCGCGCAACCTCCAATGCTTTCAAAACTTCTCCGCGCACTTTCCCGAGCAACTCCCAAACTGCAACTTTGTCGGCAGGCAGTTCGGTGCGCAATTCTTCCTCTGTTGGGAAAAATGCAATGTGAACGCTGTCTGGCTCACCTGTTGCTTTTGGCAAAAACTTCCACAGTTCTTCTGCCGTGAACACCAGGATCGGCGTCATCAATCGGATCAACGCGCTGGTGATCTTCCAGACCGCCGTCTGCGCAGAACGCCGCGACTTGCTCTGCGGCGCTTTGGTATAAAGGCGATCCTTCAGCACGTCATAGTAGAACGCGCTGAGATCCACCACGCAGTAATCGTGTATCGCATGGTAGATGCGATGGAATTCGTACGCGCCATACCACTCCCGGCAGCGCTTCACCAAATCCGCGGTACGCTCCAGCATCCATCGATCCATTTCTTCTAGCTGGTCATTCGGTAGCGCGTGCTTGGCAGGATCGAATTCATTCAGGTTGCCCAGCGCGAAGCGGAACGTGTTGCGAATTTTTCGGTAGGCTTCGCTGAGTTGCGTCATCACCCGATCGCTCATCTTCACGTCGGCCTGATATTCCTGCGATGCTACCCACAAACGCAGCAAATCCGCGCCCCACTTCTCGCAGATTTCGCTCGGCAAAACGATGTTGCCCAGTGACTTGGACATAGGGCGCCCTTGCTCGTCGAGCGTCCATCCATGTGTGACCACGCCGCGATACGGTGGCTTGTTCTTCAATCCGATGCCGATCAGCAGCGAACTGTGGAACCATCCCCGATATTGGTCCGGCCCTTCCAGATAAACGTCAGCGGGCCACTCGTCTCCATGAAGAACCGCAAAGCTGGATGAGCCGGCATCAAACCAGACGTCCAGAATGTCGTGCTCCTTGCGCCACTTCGCAGCTCCGCAGGAGCATTTTGTGCCGCTCGGAAGCAGTTCTTCGGCCGAGTGCTTATACCAGGCGTCGGCGCCCTCTTCGGCGAACCAACGCAACACTCCGCGCAGCGCAGTGAAATCGTCAAGCTGTTTGCCGCAGCCCTCGCAGAAGAAAACAATGATGGGTACGCCCCAGAAACGCTGCCGAGAAACGCACCAGTCCGGGCGCTTCTCGATCATTTCGTACATGCGATCTTCGCCCCATCCGGGAATCCACTTCACGGTGGGAATTTTTTCCAGCGTTTCCTGGCGCAGCGTTTTGCCTGCTCCATGCGCGGCCTGATCCATCTTGATGAACCACTGCTCCGTGGCTCGGAAGATGACCGGGTTATGGCAACGCCAGCAATGCGGATAAGTGTGCTTGTACTCGTGATGACCGAGCAGCGCGCCTCGATCGCCGAGCAACTTCACTATGATGGGATTTGCGGTGAAGACGTCTTTCCCTTTGTATTCCGGCAAGCCTTCCAGGTACACACCCTTGTCATCCAGTGGTGCATAGACTTCCAGCCCGTATTTTTGTCCAGTGACAAAGTCGTCGGCTCCGTGGCCGGGAGCGGTATGTACGATGCCGCTACCCTGATCGAGCGTCACGTAGTCCGCCAGCACACCCGGCACCTGAATCGGCAAAAATGGGTGCTGGAATTTCATGCCTTCAAATTGCCGGCCCTTGTAGGTACCAATGACCGTGGCTTGCTTGATGTCGCAATCGGCCTGCAGCGCAGCAAGGCGATCGGCCGCCAAGAGCAGCTTCCCTTTTTCGGTCTGCACCACGACGTATTCGAAGTCCGGATGAAACGCCAATGCGCGATTGTGGGGAAGCGTCCAGGGGGTGGTGGTCCAGATGACCGCGGAAACATCCGTCGCGATTTTGGAAGCGTCGCCAGTTCCTCCGCCAGCAACTTTAAAGGTTACCCATACCGATGGGCTGACGTGATCTTCGTACTCCACTTCAGCTTCAGCCAATGCGGTGTTGTCGAACAAACACCAGTACACCGGCTTGCGTCCGCGATACACGTAGCCCTTTTCCATGAAGTCCAGCAAATTGCCAGCGATGATGGTTTCGTATGCGTGGCTCATCGTCAGGTACGGATCATTCCAGCGGCCGAAAACCCCTAGTCGCTGAAAGTCGCGCTTGTGCTGCTCAACGTAACGAGTGGCATAGTCGCGGCAACGTTGACGAAATTCAGAGGGCGAGACCTTCCCTTTACCCCCCAATTCTTTTTCCACCTGCGTCTCGATGGGCAGACCATGGCAATCCCAGCCGGGCACGTACGGCGCGTAATGCCCTGCCATGCTCTTGGACTTGACGATGAGGTCTTTTAGAATCTTGTTCAGACCAGTGCCCAGATGGATGGTCCCCGTGGGATATGGTGGTCCATCGTGCAGCACGAAAAGTGGCTTCCCTTCCCGCGCATCCAGAATGCGTTGATAAAGATGGGACTCCTGCCATGCTGCAAGCTGCTTGGGTTCGTTCAGCGGGAGGCTCGCCTTCATGGGAAATTCAGTTTTGGGCAGATTGAGAGTCTTCTTCAGTTCCAGCGGTTCAGACATGAGGCAGTTTTGATAGTCCCTTCTACGCCAGCCATTCCGAGAGCGCCGGAAAGGTCTACAACAAGTGTTGTAGGGCGGAAAACATCGGAAACCGATGTAAGTACGTATGTTACAATGAAAGTTAGTGTCTGTCAGCCGCGGGGGGATGGCGCAACCTTTATCTGGCTGCGTGAATCCTAAGGGTTGGCGAACCTTTTATCGCATATTTGCGTCTAGTCTAGTCGAGGGGATTACGTGGCAGATCTCATCAATCTTCTCCCAGATGAAATAAGCAGGCCCAAGCGCGTCGGACCGGAGGAAGTCGTTCCGGTACCCCGCGAAGCGTTGCCCGACTTTGGCACTCCAGACGTGCTCATGCCGGATGACTTCTGGTCCAACTTGAAGCAGTTCCTCTTCGAACGACCTGTCAAGATCATTGAGCGCAAAGACGCTCCCTTTACCCGCAGCACGTTTGGCGGCACCGGCATCCGCGACAACTTCAAATACTTCTTCTCTGCTCCCAAAGTTGCTAATCGCCCCATCGATACTCGTTATGAAGTGAACTGGGGCGGGAATTTCGGCAGTTTTCGCGAGCGCCTGGCTGAATTTATTTCGCCCAGCAAACCGGCTCCTCTGCCGCCCGGCATTCAGGCCGTCAAAGTAAAAGACATCTGGTCGAAGGACGAGAACTTCGGCTGGACGCAGATAATTTCATTTACATTCCATGGATCACTGATTGCCTTGCTGCTGTTCGGTTCCCTGCATTTCCTCAATCCAAAGGTCAGTGCCAAAAACAAAATCGAACTGAATGGTCCCATCGATATTTCTCCCTACTCTCGGTAAATTGCCTGCTGGGAACGACAAAGCCGGTGGCGGTGGTGGTGGTGGCGATCGTTCTCCCCTGCCTGCAACCAAGGGTAAGGCTCCTCGCTTTGCCATGACACAGTTCACTCCTCCATCAGCAACGATCAAGAATCCTGATCCGAAATTGCCGATGGAACCAACGCTTTTGGGTCCACCGGAATTGAAGGTCGCGAATCCCGCGTCTGCAGAATTTCGGTGACCCGATGGCTGCCTCGGTCAATATGTCGAACGGACCCGGCGGTGGTGGCGGAATCGGCAGTGGCGAAGGCGGCGGAATTGGTAGCGGCAGCGGTGGTGGACTTGGACCCGGGTGAGGGTGGCGGTACCGGCGGCGGCGCATTCCGCGCCGGTGTTAATGGAGTTGGCTCACCCAGTTGCTTCTACATGCCGAACCCTCCGTATTCCGAGGAAGCTCGCAAGGCGAAGTATTCCGGCGTGGTACTTGTGGATGCAGTGGTTACCGTCGATGGACGGGTGACCGAACCTCGCGTCATCAAGAGTCCCGGCTTGGGCTTGGATGACACCACAGTCACCACTATGAAGACCTGGCGTTGCAAGGCCGCTCTCGGCCCCAGCGGACGCCCGGTCCCGACGCGGGTTCAATTTGAAGTGAACTTCCGCTTGTACTGAAAAATTCTCAATACGGTTTTGATCGATCCCTCGGGGTTAATGCTCCGAGGGATTTTTGCTTTTGAAACCGATGAATCACTGTTCAGTCAAAATTCCAGGTGAACCCAACCCTAAAACGTCGTGCAATACCAGGTACGGGATATCCCCGCACGCTCTCTTGGTCAGCACAACCGCTCTAGTCGCATTGGACAACCTGCACGGGATAGCGAGTTTTACGAGAGCGCCATCTGCTACGATTTGGGACATGAGAAACATATTTTTGACATTAGCCATTGCGACATTCTTGATATGGGCGAAGCCGGTGACGGCACAAACGGGAACCCTCGATGTATCAGCCCAAATTACGCCGACCGGCGGTAGACCAGAGCCGGTGCGGGACTTTCCACTGTGCGTGCTGACGAAGAGCTATGAGGAAATCAAGAAAGAAGTCGAAACAACCGATCCCCTGCCCACAAAAGAAAAGTTCATCGATGATCTGAAGGTTTCCCAACAACTCAAGGATTGGATGAAGAAGCACGATGTACTGGATTTAACTCAGCTCGATTTGGACAAAATGATCACGGCTGACGATGTGATGAGCGTCCCGGAATTCCTGGCCGCCTATCAGCGCTCCAATAGCGGCGGAGTCACCAATGGCTTGCCGACCCCGAAATTTCACGAAGTGGACAAAACCGCGAATCCCGACAAGTACGAAAAAATGAAAGAAGAGTACGCCACCAGCCTGAAGAAATTCATTCAGGGCCACCCGGCAACCGTAAACGGTATCGAATTGGAACTCGGCGCGGTGAGTCCAAAAATGGCTTGGGACAAACTTCAAGTGGACCACAAACGTAGAGTGGAGCAGTTGGCCCCGGACACCGCGCAATCCAAGTATCTGGCAGGTAAAGCGGACACCGACTTATATGGCCATGCTACATTCCCTGCCTTGAAACCGGGAGAATATTGGCTGAGTTCCGTGGGCATCGATGCCGCTTCTGGAGATCGCCACTTGCATTGGGATGTGAAGACGAGTATTCAAGCGGGGCAGACCACCAGGGTCGCACTCAGCAATGTAAATGGAACCGATGCGTACGGCGTCTCGCACTGATTTTTAGTTTCCACCAGTTGAGTTATCTTTGAAACATGGGCACACCGCTCCTGTGGATCGCGTTCAACTCATTCGTTCTCATCGCCGTGGCCCTTGACCTGGGCCTTTTTCATCGCAAGGCACATAAAGTAGAAATTCGCGAAGCTCTGCTTTGGAGCGCCATCTGGATCGGGCTAGCTCTGAGCTTCGGCTACTTTGTGTGGCATTGGTACGGACCGCAGCGCGGCCTGGAGTACTACACCGGCTATCTGATCGAAAAAGCCCTCAGCATCGACAATCTATTCGTGTTTCTGGTGATCTTCCGTGCGTTCAAGGTCGATGAACGCGTCCAGCACAAAGTTTTAATGTGGGGAATTATCGGCGCGCTGATTATGCGCGGGATCATGATCGCCACAGGCGCTGTGCTGGTGGCGCGTTTTCACTGGATCCTGCCTGTCTTTGGCATGTTCCTGGTCTATACCGGCATCCACATGATCTGGAAGCGCGACAAGGAAGTGCACTATGAGCGCAACCCCATTTTCCGCTTTGCCAACACCCACCTCCGAGTCACCTCTGAATACGACGGCTCATGCTTCTTTGTTCGCCGCGCGGGGCAGTTATTTGCCACTCCCCTGCTTCTTGTACTCCTTATCGTCGAAATTACTGACGTAACTTTTGCCGTGGATTCCATCCCCGCCATTTTCGGTATCACCCGCGACGCCTTCATCGTGTATTCCTCAAATGTGTTTGCGATTCTGGGATTGCGTGCTCTCTATTTCTTGCTTGCCGATATTCTGGATTACTTCCGTTACTTGGGAATTGGGCTGGCATTGGTGTTGATTTTCATTGGTGCCAAGATGGTCGCCGAGCCGTGGTGGCATGCTTCCGTGGGATTCTCTCTGGCAGTCGTGGCCGGAATCCTTTTGCTTACCATGGGTATCTCGGTACTAGCCGGACCCAAGAAAGTGAAAGCTACTTTATAGGGGCGGCAGCAAGTACCTGCCAGGCGCGCAAGACTTCGGCCACGCTCCAGGCTTGCGCGATGCATCCGGAGGGATGGAACGGCGCGTCACCATCGAACACCTCCCCTATCGTGCCCAGGCCCGCAGAGTAGATAGTCCTGCCCAGCGGTTCCAGGAACGATTGCGCGGCTCCGCGGTCTCGATACACGCGAAAGTGAGCAAGCGCAAAGGCCCCAAGTAACCAGGCCCAGACCGTTCCCTGATGATAGGCGGAATCGCGCTCTCGAACTCCACCGGTGCAATGTCCTTTGTAGGCTGGATCAGAAGGCGCCAGCGAGCGCAATCCGTGCGAAGTGAGAAGTTGCTTCGCGCAGATATCCACCACAGCCTTTTGTTGGCGTAGCGTCAGTGGACTCACTGCCAAAGCAACAGCAAAAATCTGATTCGGGCGAATAGCGGGATCATTGGTGGAGTTGGGTACGTCGATGACGTCAAAGCAGCAATTGCGATCTGCATTCCAGAATTTCTCGAAATTCCGGCGTGGCTTTGGCTGCCAACTTTTCGTAACCGTCGAACGGGCGAACCAGCAACTTCGCAAATCCCGCCATGGAGGCCAGCGCATTGATCCAAAGCGCGTTGATTTCTACGGCCTTGCCAGTGCGTGGCGTCACCACCCAATCCCCAATTTTCGCGTCCATCCATGTCAGTTGCACCTCGGGCGACCCAGCGAAAAGCAGACCATCGGCAGGATCGACTTTGATGTTGTAGCGCGTGCCACGCACATGTGCATCGATAATTCCCGCCAGTACCGGAAACAACTCGTTCAGCAAGATCAAATCATGGGTCGCCTCAAAATATTGCCGTATGGCTTCGAAATACCACAACGTGGCATCCACCGTGTTATATCCAGGCGTTCCACTTCCATCGGGGAAATTATTCGGAAGCATGCCTGCATCGACAAAGGCAGCGTACGACCTGAGGATATCCCGCGCAATCTCTGGCCGGCCGGCGGAAAGCGTCAGGCCCGGCAGCGCTATCATCGTGTCCCGGCCCCAGTCTCCAAACCAGTGATAGCCCGCGATAATGCTCCGGCCTTCCACGTTTCCCGCCAGAGCTCGTTTGACAATGAACTGATCGGCGGCGAGGACGAGTTGCCACAGCCATCCGGGTTCATCCGCGGCGAGCAGTTTTGTGTTGTTGGAATATTGCTTTTGCCAGAGTTGAAAAAGAGACCACTCGTGATTGGATTGCGCAGTGCGAGCCTGTTCGCCATCGAGAGATGCTTCCAGATTCGTGGAGAGAACCAGGGTCAAGCGTCTGCCCCACTTCCAGATTCGCGTGGAATTGCCCACCGTACAATCGGTCTTCCGTATCATCTAGTCCGCGCTCATGCTCAGCGGGCAGAAAGTAATCGCGATACCACTCGTGGTGCGTCTGGAAAGTGGCGCCAGCACTTTTAATCACGAAGGGCACAGCACCCTCAAAAGCGTCGAAACGCAGGCCATTTTCGATAGTCTGGGCTTTCATTTGCCCATTGCTCGCGTGGGTTGTGTTATGGAAGTCGCGGTAAGTGATCAGGGCTTTTCCGTCGAGTTCGATCCCACCGCTGCCGCGAACATACGAGTATTGAACATACGTAGTGTTCTCGCCCTGCTGCATCCACACACGCTTTTCGAGAATGGCATCGGCCAGAGCGTAACGCCAGACTGGCTTGGTACCTTCTAGGTGAAAGCTTTCCAGCTGCAGGTAGCCAGTTGGCGAAATGAATCCGCTGGCCCAACGATTTGTCCCCAACGAATACGATGCATCAAGGTAGCGGACGCTTTCGTCGAGTCCTGAAACCAGTACGGTACGCGCAACTGGCGGCTGCAGCGCGGCCACCAGCAAACCGTGGTACCGCCGCGTGGCTGTCCCCGCTACTGTGCCGGAAGCAAACCCGCCAATTCCGTTGGTCACCAGCCATTCGCGAGCTTCCGCTGCGTCCAAATCCCCGCACACTTCCCTGCCAAATTGAATTTCCGCAAGGAGAGACAAGAGCTATTCTCCGCTTTGTTCCAGAAGTTTGGCGACCAAGCCGGTCCACCCCGTTTGGTGGCTGGCCCCCAGGCCGGCCGCATTATCGCCGTGAAAATACTCATAAAAGAGAGTGTAATCACGCCAGTACGGATCTTTGTTGAATATGTCTTCCCCGCCCGCAAATGGGCGTTTACCCTCTTTATCGCGAAGGAAGATCCGTGTGAGCCGCTTGGAAATCTCCGCCGCAATCTGCCACAGATCCATATCATTCTTGGAATGGGTAGGAAATTCGATTTTGAAGTCCTCTCCGTAATAGTGGTGATATTTCTGTAGCGATTCGATCAAAAGGTAGTTGACGGGAAACCATATCGGCCCACGCCAATTGGAATTTCCGCCAAAAACGCCAGTAGTGGACTCGGCGGGTTCGTAATCAACCCGGCTGACGTGGCCATTCACTTCCACTTCGTATGGATGTTCAAGGTGGTATCGAGACAGCGCGCGCACGCCATGCTCAGAGAGAAATTCCGTTTCATCCAACATGCGAGACAATATGCGCCTGAGCTGACGCCGATTAGCCAGTGAAAGCAACCGGCGAACCCCGCGGGCCGAACGCTGCGTCATTTCGATGTGTTCCGGCACGTCCGGATGATTGTCCATGAACCACTGCATCCTACGCTGAAACCCGGGCAATCTTTCAATTACTTCCGGTTCCAGGGTCTCCACCGCGAAAAGCGGTATGAGGCCCACCATCGAACGGATTTTCAGGAAGTGTTCCTCACCATTTGGAAGATGCAACGAATCGTAATAAAAACCGTCTTCAGAATCCCATAAGGATTGCGCATTGGTGCCAATATCATTCATAGCGTGCGCAATGTTCACAAAATGCTCGAAGAATTTGCTGGCTACGTCTTCGTAGGCCTGATCCTCTTTCGCTAACTCCAGAGCCATGGCCAACATGTTGAGGCAGTACATTCCCATCCAACTGGTGCCATCGGACTGTTCCAGATGGCCGCCAGTGGGTAATGGGGCGGACCGGTCGAAGACTCCGATGTTGTCCAGCCCAAGGAAGCCACCTTGAAATATGTTGCGGCCATCGGGATCTTTGCGATTGACCCACCAGGTAAAATTCAGAAGAAGTTTGTGAAAAACTCGCTCAAGAAAAGCCCGATCGGCAACTCCACGTATGCGCCGCTCTATTTTGTACACACGCCAGGCAGCCCACGCGTGCACTGGTGGGTTGACGTCGCCAAACGCCCATTCATACGCCGGCAACTGACCGTTGGGATGCATGTACCATTCGCGTAGCAACAGGATGAGTTGGTCCTTGGCGTAATCGGGGTCTACGATGGCCAGCGGTACACAATGAAACGCCAGATCCCACGCGGCATACCACGGATATTCCCATTTGTCCGGCATGGAAATTACGTCATCGTTATAAAGATGTGTCCAATCCTTGTTGCGTCCCTCCCATCTCTCCTTCGGTGGCACGGGGCCGGCCGGATCTCCCTCCAGCCATGTGCGCACATCGTAGTGATAAAACTGCTTTGACCACAGCATGCCGGAATAGGCTTGCCGAGAGACAGCGCGGGCATCTTCCGAAAGATCTCTCGGAATGCGAGTGTCGTAAAACTCGTCCGCTTCTTTCTTCCGTTGCGCGAAAACCGCGTCAAACCCCGCCGCGAAGTCGTTCGTGCCGGGAACTCCTTGTCCAGGATCTGTTGCACCCGGCGAACCGCTCGATCCGACCATCGGGGAATCAAAATCCATGCCGCCGAGCGGGTCCATATCGGTGAGCCGCAACTTGAACGTCGCGGCATGCGCCCGGATCCAGTTGAATCGAATACAGTGCGGCCATTTTTGTCCCGCTCATGCCCGGGTTCACGGCCGCTTTGTTCCCATGAATCAGGTATTGGTGGAAGCCGTCCTTCACATAGGGTGTGCGATTGCGCCCATTGAATAACGATTGGAAATTCGTCTCGTTTTCAGTGAAAAGAAGTTGAGGTTGGCCAGACGACAGTAACCACCGCTTGCCATACTCCCAATGCTCCAGTTCTGCGCAAACAGAACCAGGGGTGTCCGGTGCTTTTCGGATGATAGGCCGCCGAAGATCCTTGCCCCATGACCAGGTGTTGCGGAACCACAACGACGGAAGCAAATGCAGCGGAGCCGCTTCCGGCCCTCGATTGAAAACCGTGATTTGAATCAGAATATCTTCTACGCCGCATTTCGCGTATTCCACGAAAACATCAAAATATTTCTTTTCGCTGAACACTCCCGTGTCCAACAACTCAAACTCAGGATCAGCGCGATCGCGCCGCCGATTTTCATCCAGAAGCCATTTGTAGGGAAATTCCGCTTGCGGGTATTTGTATAACATCCGCATGTAGCTGTGCGTCGGTGTGGAGTCCAGGTAGAAATACTGTTCCTTGACGTCTTCGCCGTGATTGCCTTGATTACCGGTGAGACCGTAAAGCCTCTCTTTGAGGATGGGATCCCGGCCGTTCCAAAGAGCCAGACCAAAGCAGATCATTTGATGACGGTCGCATATCCCCCCGATCCCATCCTCGCCCCAGCGATAAGTGCGCGCGTGCGCGTGTTCGAATGGAAAGAACTCCCATGCTGTTCCGTTGGCACTGTAATCCTCGCGGACTGTTCCCCATTGCCGTTCGGAAAGATAAGGGCCCCAGCGCTTCCAATGTTTCTTGCGTAGTTTTGATTCTTCCAGACGGTGGTCTTCAATGCTCAAAAGTCGGGGCATGTCCGCGAAACCTCGTGGGAGAGTAGGTTCCCATGGCCGCGGTCCTGGAGTAAAGGGGGAATGCGGTATCTTGAGCGGGCGCATCGGTAGCACAGGGGCTAGTGGGGGCTCCGAAAGCTAATCCATAAGGAGTAGATACCCTCCCACTGACCCGAAATGAAATAAGATTTCCCAAAGCAGCACAAATTAGGTATCTTATCTTCCATCAAGGGGCATATTGTTTTCGAAGCGACTCGGTCGGAAGTGCCTTAGCCTTCCGAAATTTCTTATTACGCCCCCGGGTGCGAGGACACAAGCTTGAAATTGCCCAAAAAAATTTCCGTATGAGTTTTTCCTGAGGAGGCTACATGAGAAGTATGCCCGGACGCTTCACATTACTGGCAATGTCGATTGTGTGTATTTTCGTACTGACAGCTTGCTGCAGCAATAGCACACCTATTTTGCGATATCTCACCATTACTCCAGCAACCGCGACCATCGATGCCGGTGCTACTCAACAGTTCGCAGCTACTGCGTACTACAGCGACGGCACTCAACAAGATCAGACCAGCGTGGTTGGATGGAGTTCTTCCAGCCCCACCGTCGCCACAATCACCCCCGGTGGTCTTGCCACAGGCCTGGTAAATGGTACGACTACGATTACCGCTAGCGCCGTCGGGGCTCAGGCAACAGCCACCCTGACCGTGTCTCGTACTCTGCAATCCATTGCGATTAGCCCCGCCAACGTAACAGTGCCGCTGGGCGGTTCTCAGCAATATCAAGCCATTGGAACTTTCCTGAACCAGAACGGAAGCACCACGACCCAAGACCTCTCGCAGTTAGCCACTTGGAATTCAACCAATGCGAACATTCCGATCACCTCTGGCACCGGTGGCGGCTTGGCCACTGCGCCGACGACCGGCACGGGCTTCACCAACATTACTGCCACCTTCGATGGGGTTACCAGCAACACGGCAATCCTCACCTTGGGCACACTTGCAGTCACTGGCATCCAGGTTACTCCAGCAGCAGATACTATCGCCGTCGGGAACACCGTAGCGCTGACTGTGCTGGAAGTTCTGAGCAACAACACGACACAACCCGTCTCCAATCCGGTTACTTGGGCCATCTCCAACTGCGCACCAACAGGAGCGGCAACAATCGCTGACAATGGCGTCAATGGTCTGCAAATCGTTGTCGGTGTTACAGCAACAACCACTCCTTGCACCGTAACCGCCACGGAGGGTACTTTCACTCAGACCAGCACTATCACCGTGGTTACCGGAAGCGCCCACTTCGCTTATGTCGCTAATAACCAGGACTCGAGCATCAGCCAATACTCGGTGACTGCTTCGTCGGCAACTCCACTTGTACCTCTATCTCCTAATCCCACTGTGTCCTTATACGCACCAGCGGGAGCAGTGGTACATCCTAGCGGAAAGTTCGTTTACGCAGTCGACTCTGGAAGCGGCGTACATCTCTACACTGTTGCGTCTGGGGCGTTGACTGAAGACACCACCGGAGAGGTAATCGCTGGTCATAACGGTGCCAATGCAATAGTAATCGACCCCACAGGACGCTACTTGTATGTCACAGATGACGGCTCAGCCCCACCCAGCACCCTGGGAACCATTGATGGTTTCACCATCGATCAGACGACAGGCCATCTTACTCCCATCACGGCGCTCGTAGACTACACGACCAACCTCAACGCACCCACAGCGATCGTGATAGACCAGACTGGCGCATACGCTTTTGTAATGAACGCTGGCACTACTAGCTCGGTTAGTGCTTATGCCATTCAGCCCGATGGTTCATTCCAAACCGCCAGCGTTTCAGCCGCAAGCACCGTAAATAACCCCATCACGTCAGCTATTGATCCCACCAACACATACTTATACGTACCCAATTTCGGCGACCAAACCGTCACTGTCTTTACTTTCGCAGGCGGAACGCTGACACAGGTTGGCACTACGCCTACAACAATTACCGGCGCTATTTCTTTGAGTGCCGTGGCCGTTAGTCCAAATGGAAAGTATCTCTACGTTTTGGATGCTGGCGACGGAAAAAATCCGGGAAATGTCTATGCCTTCCAGCTCAATGCCGATGGCAGCATTGGTAGCGCGACAACAACCGGAGCTCTGGTCACGGCTGGTCTGAGCCCCTATGCACTCGCTATCGATCCGAGCGGCACTCTCGTTGCCGTGACTAACAGCTTCAGTCCCACTGCCAGTGCGATCTCGCTCTTTTCGGCGAGTGCGGCTACAGGAGGACTTAGCCCAAAAACTCCACCAACCGTTGGATCCGGTACCGGGAGTCAGCCCGAGCCAGACTCGCTCACGATTGTCTTCAGCAACGCACCTTGATAACGAGGCGGCAAAGCTAGCTTCAGCCCGGCAGTCTGAAACGGCTTCCGGCAGTTTAATAAAAAGGGGATGGCTACCGTCATCCCCTTTTTCTTTTTGTAACTCACTTGCGACCGGAGAACTCATCAATCGACTGGCATGTCTGCGTTGACGCTTTGAAAAGCGAGTGTTAGGCTCGCCATTCCTTGAACCGCGATTGTTCCACTCGATCGAACTGTTCTGGATATTTACACAAACACGAAGGAGTGCGAATGGGAAGATTCGTAGGAGTGCTGGGCATGGCCGTTTTGCTCGGCTTGGCGTATCTCTTCTCCACCAATCGCAAAGCAATCCAGAAAAAAACAGTTCTGTGGGGACTCGGCCTGCAGATGGCCTTCGGAGTATTCGTCTTGAAATTCGAGCCGGGCCGCAGGCTATTTCAGATCGCTGGCGACGCCGTCAATAAGCTTCTCAATTTCGCCTTCGCAGGCTCGGAGTTTGTCTTTGGAGAAATGGGCAAGCGCGGCTCTTCCTTCGGGTTCGTGTTCGCTTTCCAGGTTTTGCCGACCATTATCTTTATCGCCGCACTGTTTGCCCTCCTCTATCACCTCGGCGTGATGCAGGTCTTTATCCGAGCCTTCGCCTGGCTCATGACCCGCGTAATGGGCGCCAGTGGTGCGGAATCGTTGGACATCGCCGCCAGTATTTTCATGGGACAGACCGAAGCGCCGCTGACCATTCGGCCGTTCCTGAACAGCCTCACGAAATCAGAGTTGATGTGCGTGATGACCTGCGGCATGGCGCACGTATCCGGCGCCATCATGACCGCCTACATTATGACCGGAGTGGAAGCCAAGCACTTGCTGGCTGCCGTGATCATGACCGCCCCAGGAACTCTGCTCATTGCCAAGATGCTTGTACCAGAGACGGAAACGCCGCTTTCTGGCGGCCACGTGCAAATGCCTGAGATGCAGAAGGAAGCCAATTTTCTTGGCGCCCTATCGAAGGGCACTTCGGATGGATTGCAACTCGCCATCAACGTCGGCGCTATGCTTATTTCCTTTGTCGCCATGCTCGCTCTAGTGGACTACCTTTTCGGTGGTACGCATAATTGGCTGGCGTTACACCATTTTCCTTGGTTCCCCAATAGCCTGGAGCAATTTTTTGGTTGGATATTCGCTCCTATCGCCTGGCTCATCGGAATCCCATGGAAAGATGCCGGCATCGTCGGCAACTTGCTGGGCACCCGCATGGCCCTGAACGAAGTTGTAGCCTTCACCAAACTCGGTCCTATGAAAGGCACGCTTGATCCTCGCTCCTTTACGATTGCCACCTTCGCCCTGTGCGGCTTCGCCAATTTCAGCTCCATCGGAATTCAGATTGGAGGCATTGGCGCTCTGGCCCCTGATCAGCGAGGCAACCTGGCCAAACTCGGTATTCGCGCCATGCTTGCAGGAACGATGGCCAATCTGATGTCCGCCTGTATCGTGGGACTTCTGACATGAGCCCGAACAAAGACCAGGCGACAACGAAAATTACCCCGCCCACCGGCGAATTTGCACGGGCAGAGGCCGCCGCACGCTTCATTACCAATAAAACAAGACTTCGCCCACAAATTGCTCTTGTCCTCGGCTCGGGACTTGGAGCTTTCGCCGATGAGTTTTCCGCTGCGGTGCGCATTCCGTACGCAAAAATCCCGCACTTCCCCCAGTCCACAGCCATCGGCCACGCCGGACAGTTAGTTCTTGGAAAAGTAGATGGCATTGATGTCGTTGGCATGCAAGGTCGTGTGCATCTCTATGAAGGCTATTCAGCAAAAGAGGTAGCCTTCCCCGTTCGAGTTTTCTCGCGGATGGGTATAAAGGCCGTCATTCTTACCAACGCTGCCGGTGGCATCCGGAAGGAATTCACCCAAGGACGCTTGGTGGCCATCACTGATCACATTAACCTGCAGGGCCACAATCCTCTAATTGGAGCGAATGAAGAAAAGTTTGGCCCGCGATTTCCCGACATGACCACGGCATATGACAAAGACTTTCGGCAGATTGCCCTCTCTCATGCTAAACGTCTTGGAATTGATCTGGGCGAAGGCGTTTACGCCGCTTTGGCGGGACCAAGTTACGAAACGCCCGCAGAGATTCGTTACCTGCGAACTATTGGCGCCGATCTGGTCGGAATGTCCACAGTCCCAGAAGTTATCGCCGCCCGCCATAGTGGTATTCGTGTCCTCGGCATTTCATGCGTCACCAACGCCGCCGCCGGTGTACTTGACCAGCCCCTGAATCACCTCGATGTTCTGGCCACTGCGGAAAGAGTGAAGGACCATTTCATGGGATTGTTGCGTGCGATTATTCCTGCAATTGCCGAAAAGCTCTAATGACCGCGTCTCTCCTTGCCCGCTTGTAAGGCCTCTCCCAAAGAAACGAATGAAATGAATTAGAAAATTGCGTTTGTCATCGAGACTGCGCCCCGCTAACCTGCCTGTATGAAATTGCTCTCACCTAGCGCCGGACCGCTTTGTTGTTGCTGTCTTCTCAGCGGCTTCGTAGTTTCTGGTGAGGGCGGTCCGAGTCTCTAGCTTAGCGACTCCAAGCGGAATTAAGTTCCCGACCCCACCACCAGGAAGACTGGCCGGTGGGTTTTTTATTTGGAGTAGAGCTTTTCGGATTGATGTCCAAGGTATGGCGCGGTCGCCAAGTGGTAAGGCAAAGGTCTGCAAAACCTTTATCGGCGGTTCGATTCCGCCTCGCGCCTCCAACTCCTATATTTTCATTTAGTTACAATGTCAGTACGGCCTTTCCCTCACTTCATTTAGACCCACCACCTTAGGACGCCTAAGTATTATCAGTCCTTTGCGCAACCCCCTGCTTGGTTGTTCTAGCCACACCGGCTGACCTCGATATAGTCAATATAGGAGTTCTTTCGCTATGGCACGCGTATCCTCGCGCTCTTCGAGCCCTTTGCCCGTCCGTCCTCGCGGACCGCAGCATTGGCCACTTTTCAACGTGGCCACCATACTCGCACTAACTTTGGGTTTTGCATTTCTCACCGGCTGTGCGGGCGGATTCCAAGGTTATAGACCGGTAGCTCCCACAGTTTCACAACCGGCCAGTGTTACCGTCCCTCTCGGCCAGACCGCCACTTTCAGCGTTACCGCCACGGGCACCGGCACCTTGACCTATCAGTGGTACAAGAACGGCGCGCCGATTACGGGAGCCAATTCCAACACCTACACGACGCCACCGACCGTGGCGGGCGATAGCGGCGCAGTCTTCACCGTCGTCGTTTCCAACTCTGCTGGCTCGGTAACGAGCGGCCCGGCAACCCTCACCGTACAACTTCCTCCGCCGCTGGCGAAAAGCCTGGTTCCCAGTTCTGCAACGCCTCCTTACAACTCTTCGGTTATGTTGCTCCCCACTTTTAGTGGGGGCACAGCAGTTATCGGTTCTACTGGCGTTGGTAGTTCCGACATCACCACCTCCGCCGTAAGTGGCGGCTCCTATCCCACGGGACCGTTAACCTCTCCCACGACCTTCACTCTCACCGTTACCGACTCGAAGGGCAATGTGGTTTCCACCACCTGTCTGGTCACGCCAACTCAAGTTACGATCACCCCGATTTCGCCAGCGAACCAAACTCTCGCTCCCGGCCAAATTCCTTTCAGTGCTATCGCGAGTGGGGGCGCAACAAATAACCTCACCTGGACTAGCAAGTTCCGGCACCTTCACTGGCAATGTTTGGACTTCTCCAAACGTCGCCGGCAACTACACCATTACGGCGACCAGCGTGGATGAACCTTCTGTCTCCGTCACCACAACAATCACCTTGAGCGCACCCGTCATCATGACCCAACCCACCAGTCAGCACATTTGCACCGGGTCAGGTCTTCTTCTCAGCGTGACTGCCAATTACGCTTCCACCTATCAGTGGAATTTGAATGGAACACCAATTACCGGGGCCACCAACGCCAGCTACACAGTCACCACTGCGGCCTCCGCAAATGCTGGCAATTACACGGTCACGGTAACCAACGGACTAGGCAGTGTCACTTCGACTGTCGCGATCATTGCCGTGGGTTCCTCAATTACTTCCAATCCCAGCAATCTCTCTCTGAGTCCCACGCAAACCGGCTTATTTTCTATTTCCGCGCAAGGTGTCGGCTCTCTTGCTTATCAGTGGTATCAGATCCCTTCAGGTGGCAGCACGGGCGTGCCTCTGGTCAACGGCAGTTCCAGCAACTACCTCACCCCTGCTGTGGACCTGACCTACGATGGCAGCCAATATTATGCGACGGTCACCGACTCCTGCGGCACGCTCACCAGCACCGACGCAACTCTCAGCGTCGCTGCTGGCAATGTCCCGCCCACTATCGTCACTCAACCGGTCGGTCAGACAGTCCCTGTAGGAGGCACAACTTCGTTCACGGTCGTTGCTTCCGGTACTCCAGCTCTTTCTTATCAGTGGTACGAAATCCCCGCGGGGCATACGACTGGCACTGCCGTCGCCGGTGCCACCAGCGCCACTTATACTGTTCCCGCGACCGCAACACTAGCCACCAACGATCAAGATTCTTACTACGTTGTCGTCACCAATGCCTACGGTCAGGCAACCTCTCAGCCCGCAACCCTCGCTGTCGGTCAAGGAATCTTGCTGCAAATTACAGGTCAACCCGTCACCCAATATGTCGATGTCGGTGCTTCTGCAACCTATGAGGTCACCGCAGTCTCTTCCCTGCCTCTCACCTACCAATGGTACGTAGCTGCTCCCGGCAGTTCCACATTCACACCAATTGCCGGAGCGACAAGTTCCAGCTACACCGTGGATTCAGCCACCACCGCCGAAACCGGTTCCGTGTATTACGTCATTGTCAGCAATGGCGTCACCACATCTGTCACCAGCAGTTCTGCCGGATTGTTCGTTGGTCCTCTGGCCAGTGTTCCTAATCTTTGCGACACCAATTGGTCCGCCCTCGGCAACGCCAACTCTCAACCTTCGTGCAGTTTCCAATTGACCGCCGCTACGAATAACCAACATGGAGAGATTGTCTGGCCATCCCTCATCTCCACGGGAAACATTCAGATCAGTTTTACCGTTACGCTCAGCAATCCCAGCGCACTCCCCGCCGATGGTTTCACTGTGCTCTTGGCTGACCCTTCGCTTGGCGCAACTCCCACTAGTCTGGGCGCGATCGGGATGGGCTTGGGCGCAGAGGGCATTCCCGGCGTGATGTTCGCCTTGGATACCTACCACAATGCCGGCGATCCTCATGTTCCTTACGTGGCCATGGGACGTGGCGAAACTGCTCTGTTCGGCAAACCCTGGTTTAACGTCAACACCAACATTCCCGCGGTAGTCTCTAGTTCCAACGCGATTTCTCATGACTACACTGTGACCATCGTGCAGGGTCAGATGACCACAACTATGGATGGCGTCCAGGTCTTCTCGGGCACCATCACTCCGCCTCCTGTTGCTTATCTTTTCATTACCGCTTCCACTGGCGGCTCTTACGAAGACACCATCATCAGCAACGTGTCAGCCACCGTCTCGGTGCCTTCTAACTAATGCGACTCGCTCGAGGAGAATTCGCAATGCGCTTATTCCTTATCTCAACCTTCCTTATTCTCTCAGGCGCTTCCGCTGCCTTTGCCCAAGACTCCTACAGTGGTGATGCTGCCGCCGCGTACCACTGGGTCCGTACCAATGCGGGGCCTGGCCAATGCGGCTGTTTTGGCACCAATGGTGGAGGAATTTCCGGCTCATGGAACATTAAAGGGCCTTGGTCTATCGTTACCGATTTCAGCGCGGAAACTACCGGCAACGCGCCTCCGCTGGGCAACTCACTTACCCTTTTTTCCTACTTAGCCGGCGCGCGATACAAAATTCACCAGCCTTGGTTGGACGGAAATCATAAACCCCAGCCATTCGCTCAGATCCTCATCGGCGGCGCTCATGCCGGAGGCGGTGAAGCGGGTGTGGCCGATGGCACCAATCGTTTTGCCACCCGCATCGGCGGTGGGATCGACGTACCGGTAAGCGAGCATTTCGCGGTGCGCGTCATTCAAATCGATTACTACCTCACTACCTTTGCGAATGCTACCAACGATCATCAGAACAATCTGTTAATCGGAGCCGGGCTCGTCTACCACTGGTCGCACAAGAAGTAGTTCACCCTTACGCGTCAGGCTAAATACAGCCAAATACACTCGCCAAATCTCGTTCTTTAGTTTCTTCCTAATTCTTTGGATTTCGTTTACTTAGGCAGGTCTACTTAAGCAGAATTTTGGCTGGGAGACTTGGATTCGAACCAAGATAACCAGCTCCAGAGGCTGGTGTCCTACCGTTGGACGATCTCCCAGCCGAGGGAGGAATCACGGCGGTCCAGACTTCTCCAGGGCCGCACACCAACCTTTCTAGAGTAAAACGTCTCTTGCCAGCACGTCAACCCGCTCTCTTATATGGATTGGTGTATTGCCTATCAAAGGGCGGCTGTGATATTTTCCACCCTCACTGTGGACGACGCTTCCGCAGAATTTGACTAGAGTTTGCCTGTTCCTATGCAAACGAGACAAGAGACTAACATCCGTCGAACTTCTTCACTCCTCTGGAAATTCCTTTTCGCACTCGCACTTCTGATGACGTTTCCTTTCAGTTTGATCAGAGCCCAACAACCCGCCGGCGCTGGCACAAACTCCACCACCCAACTGCCAGATTCGCCCCAGCCCCAGGAAAAGCAGTCTCCAGGCGGCGTGGTGGGTACCACCTCCACATTCGTCGGCTACATGACTAACCGTTCCTTCTTCTTCCCGGATATCGCCACCAGTCCCGGCCCGATTTCCTCGGGTCAAAAATTCGAACTGTTTTTGAACGAAAGCATTGCTCCTTCTTCCATTTTGACCTCCTCGATCAGTGCTGGCTTCGGTCAGGCGCGGAACTCCCCAGCGGCCTACGGTCAGGGAGCCAGCGGTTATTTTGACCGCTTCGGCGCTTCCATGGCTCGCGGCGCTTCCAACAGTTTTTTCGGTACTTACATTCTCGCCTCTGTGTTGCACCAGGATCCGCGCTATTTCCCCCATAGCCATCCCACTTTCTGGGGCACCGTGAAGCATGCCACCACGCGCATCGTCGTCACTCGAACGGACTCGGGTAATTACACGTTCAACTCTTCTTACTTAGTGGGGGTGCTGGGCGGTGAGACTCTTGCCAACACCTATCTCCCACGCTCCGAACAGACTGGCGCGAAAACTCTCGAACGCTTTGGTTCGGATATCGGTTGGCATATCGCTGGCAACTTCTTCAAGGAATACTGGCCGACGCTTTTCAAGAGTTTGGGATTGAAGAGCTTGAAAGTAATACCCGATCCCGGCCCTGTCCAGTAATGGGCTTTCCCTCGAAGTAAATCCGGCTACTTTTCTTTTTCCAATTGCCTGCGAGCTTCTTTTAGTTCGGCAAGCTGCTCGTCCGATAAAACCGGGTATTTCAATTTCATGCTGTTCAGTGCATCAACAACGGAAGCGACCACCAGTAGCCTGCTGAACCACTTATTATCCGCGGGCACAATGATCCAGGGAGCCTGTTCCGAAGCGGTATTGCGAATCATTTTTTCGTAGGCTTCCTGATACGCATCCCAGCACTTCCGCTCCTTAACATCCGACGACGAGAACTTCCAGTTCTTATCTGGATTGGTAAGTCGCTCCATGAACCGCTTCTTTTGTTCTTTGCGTGAAAGGTTTAGGAAGAACTTCCGGATGGCAATGCCATTACGCGTCAAGTACCGCTCAAATCCGTTGATATCTTCATAGCGGTGCCGCCAGAAATGTTCTTTACGGAATTCGTCGGGAATTCTCTGCTTATCGAGCAGCTCGGGATGCACTCGCACCACAAGGACTTCTTCGTAATACGACCGGTTGAAAATCCCAATCTTCCCGCGAGCCGGCACGCAGCGCATATTTCGCCACATGTAATCGTGCGACAGATCTTCACTCGAAGGCGCTTTGAAGGAGTAAACATCTACGCCCTGCGGGTTCACTCCGGACATCACGTGTTTAATCGTCCCGTCTTTTCCCGCCGCATCCATCGCCTGAAAGATCAGCAAAAGCCCCCATTCGCCTTGCGCATAGAGCGTGTCCTGAAGCTCGCTGAGAACATTCACTCCCTCCTCGAGCATGCGCTTGGCCTCCGGCTTGTCTTTGGAGTTCAGGTGGTGTGTGTCACACGGATCATAATCTTTCAATCGAAAATCTCTGCCATCTCGAACCATATACGGCTTGATGAATTTGTGAATATTGGAAAGTTTACTTTTCTTGGTATCCAGAACCATGTGAGTGATCCTTAGTGGAGCGACGACCGCGGCGGGGAATTGTCCGGTCTCGTCCGAAATCATGACATCGAGGACATCGCAATTCAAGCATCGTGCTTAACGCACCAAGCCCCCAAAGCGTTTAAAAACAATGCGTGATGTTGTATGCTTTGTCGCAACAATTCTTGACGGGGACGTATTGCTAGAGAGTGCCAGGGGTTGCGATCTGTTGGCATCCCGGCTTTGTTTTGTTCAGAGAAGCAGAGTGGAAATCGCACCCGCTCTACCGCCGCTTGCTCTGCAAAGCGAAAGTTCCACACGCTTGCTCCCTTGAATCGACCGGGTACGAGGTAATCATGAGAAACCGAATCTGCTTTTATCGCACACCGTATTTGCTGTTGGCCGGTGTGTTGCTCGTAGGCTGCGCGGAAGACAAAGACGCGAAGAACACCCCGCCTCCGCCGATGACCGTGGAAGTCGCCAGTGTCGTCCAAAAGGACGTGCCTATCTACTCCGAATGGATCGGGCAAATCAACGGTTCGGTCAACGCAGACATCAAGCCAAAAGTAGAAGGTTACCTGCTGAATCAGATATATACCGACGGAAGTCTAGTTCAGAAGGGCCAGACTCTTTTTACATTGGACCCGCGACAAACCCAAGCCTCTCTTGAGCAGGCCGAAGCCAATCTCGCTCATTCTCAAGCCACCCTGCAGAAATGGCAGCAGGACGTTGCCCGTTATAAGCCGCTCGTTGCCCAACGCGCCATCAGCCAGCAGGAATTAGACAACGCCATTTCCGGTGAACAGGCCGCGCGCGCCTCGGTAGATGCTTCTCAGGCAGCCTTGGATAACGCCAAGCTCAATCGAAATTGGTCCACTGTGAGATCCCCCATCTCTGGAATTATCGGCATTTCCAAAGTCGCCGTCGGCGACCTCGTCACCCCAGCCACCATTCTTGCAACTGTCTCCACCCTTAATCCTGTCTTTGTCGACTTCAACATCACCGAGCAGGAGTATCTGAAATATGTCCGCTCAGGCCTGTTACGTCGCAAAGTCAAGGACGACGACCTGGAACTAATTCTCGCCGACGGCTCGATTTATCCGATCCGTGGAAAGGCTCTCCTATTGAACAGGGCTGTGGATCCCAGCACCGGAACTCTGGCGGTGCGTGGCGAATTCAAGAATCCCAATAATTTCCTCAGGCCGGGTCAGTACGCGCTCGTTCGCGCCATTACCGAGATCCGCAAAGATGCTTTGCTCATCCCTCAGCGCGCTGTCTCTGACCTGCAAGGCAGTTTCCAGGTTGCTGTCGTCGGTGCCGATGGCAAAGTGGCCATTCGACCCGTCAAAGTCGGTCCTCAGATTGGCTCTTCCTGGGTGATTGATAGCGGCATTAGCGCAGGAGACAAAGTCATCGTCGAGGGTATTCAAAAAGTCCGTGACGGCGTCGTGGTCAAGACAGTTCCGGCCAAAGACCTCGCTACAGGGGGAAACCCGACGTCCGGGGACTGAACCATGGCTGACTTTTTTATCAACCGACCCATCGTCGCGATGGTCATTGCCATTCTGACCGTAATCGCTGGCGTAATCGCGATGGCAGGTCTGCCAATTGCCCAATTCCCCGAAATTGTCCCTCCTCAGATTCAAGTGAGTACTGTTTACACCGGGGCAGACGCTCTCACCATTGAACAGTCTGTCGCTACTCCCATCGAGCAGCAGATGAACGGCGTGGACAACATGATTTACATGCAGTCCACCAACGCCAACGACGGCACCATGACTTTACGCGTCACCTTCGACATCGGAACCGACACCGACATCGCCCAGGTCAATACCCAGAACCGCGTGGCCCAGGCCCAACCCAACCTTCCCGCCCGCCGTCACGCAGTATGGATTGACCACCAAGAAATCCACCTCGAATCCCATGCTGTTGATTTCCTTGTATTCGCCCAACGGCACCTACGACGCTCGATTCCTGGGCAACTACGCCACCATCAACATCAATGACGCCCTCCTCCGCGTTCCCGGCATCGGGCAATTGGCCAATTTTGGCGCCGCCGATTACGCCATGCGCATCTGGGTTAAGCCCGATCAACTCGCTAAATTGAAATTAACCGTTACCGATCTCATCAACGCTGTACAGGCCCAAAGCAACGTCAATCCCGCGGGGCAAGTTGGCGGTGAGCCGGCTCCTCAGGGCCAGGAATTTGCCTACACCGTCCGTGCGCCAGGTCGCTTGATCACTGCTGAACAATTCGGCGAAATCGTCGTCCGTGCCAATCCCGATGGTTCGATGGTCCGTCTGAAAAACGTTTCGCGAATCGAACTCGGCTCTCTCACCTATACCCAAGTCGGCCGGTACAACGGCAAGCCCTCCTGCATCATCGCGCTCTACCAGACTCCTGGTTCCAACGCCCTGCAGGTAAAAGCCGCGGCGTTGAAAGCTCTCGAGGAAGCCAAACAACGATTCCCCAACGATTTGGATTATGCCGTTTCTCTCGACACTACTCTTCCTATCACCGAGGGCATGCACGAAATCGTCAAGACACTGCTCGAGGCCGTGGTGTTGGTCATCCTGGTTGTGTTTCTGTTCCTGCAGAACTGGCGCGCCACGCTGATCCCCATGATCGCCGTGCCAGTTTCGCTGATCGGTACATTTGCCATCTTCCCCATCCTCGGGTTTTCCATTAACACCCTCTCGCTCTTTGGGTTGATTCTGGCCATCGGATTAGTCGTTGACGATGCCATCGTTGTCGTCGAGGCGGTGGAGCATCACATCGAGCACGGTTTGTCTCCCAAGGAAGCCACCCAATTGGCAATGAAGGAAGTGACCGGTCCGGTGATCGGCATCGCCTTAATCCTCTCTGCTGTCTTCATTCCTATGGCCTTCATGGGTGGAATCCAGGGCCGCCTCAACCAGCAGTTCGCCATCACCATCGCCATCTCGGTCCTTATTTCCGCTTTCAATGCCTTGACCCTCTCGCCCGCTCTTTCAGCTCTTCTCCTGCGCCCGAGAAAAGAGGGCCGCGGACCTCTCGCTATTTTCTTTCGATGGTTCAACAAAGTATTCACCAAGGCCACCAACGGTTATGTAGCCGGCAGCGCATTCTTAGTCCGCCGTTTCTTTTTCGCGTTGCTTGCACTGGTCGGCGTCGTGGTGGTCAGCGGCATGTTGGGCAAGAAATTGCCAAGCAGCTTTGTTCCTGCCGAAGATCAGGGCTATCTTTTCATAAACGTCCAATTGCCAGACGCCAGTTCGCTCCAAAGGACCGACGCCGTCTGCCGCAGAATTGACGAGATTTTGAAGCACACCGAAGGCATCGCCAGTTTCAATACCGTTGCGGGATACAGCCTTCTTTCCAGCACCTCCGCGCCCTACACCGCGTTTTACTTTGTCTCTCTCAACCCTTGGGAAGAGCGCAAGTCTCCTGAACTTTCCGCCGATGCTCTGGCCAAAAAACTGACGGGGCAACTGGTAATGACGATCCCGGAAGCGCAGGCCTTCGCCTTCGGCCCTTCTCCAATTCCTGGACTAGGAACTGGCGGCGGTTTCAGTTTCATGCTTCAGGATCGCTCCGGGGGAGACGTCAAACTCCTTTCCGATAATCTGGACAAGCTCATGGCTGCCGCACGAAAGCGCCCTGAACTCACCAAACTGAATTCTCCGTTCCGCCCCTTTGTTCCGCAATTGTATGTCGACGTGGATCAGGACAAAGTGCTGAAGCAGGGCATTCCCATCGCTAGTGTCTATCAGTCATTGCAGGCGTTTCTGGGTGGCGCCTACGTCAATCAATTCAACCGCTTCGGCCGCCAATGGAAAGTTTTTCTCCAGGCCGAACCGCAATATCGCGTCAATCCCAATGACATCGGCAAATTCTACGTGCGCAACGCCCAAGGAGAAATGACTCCGCTGGGCGCGCTTGTGAACGTGCAGCGAATCTTCGGGCCGGAATATACCAATCGGTTCAATTTGTACCGTTCGGCATTCGTCACGGGTGAAGCTGCGCCAGGTTACAGCTCCGGCCAGGCACTCGCGGCCATGGAGGAAGTAGCGAAGGAAGTTCTACCCCCGGAGATGGGCTATGCCTGGAGCGACTTGTCTTACCAGGAGAAGAAAGCCACCGGCAAGCAGGGCCTGGTATTTGGCATGTCTCTACTGTTCGTCTTCCTGATTCTGGCGGCGCTCTATGAAAGTTGGTCGTTGCCTTTCAGCGTATTGTTGTCAACGCCCGTTGCCGTCCTTGGTGCGTTTGCGGGTTTGCTCCTGCGAAAATACGATAATGACGTGTTTGCCCAGATCGGCCTGATCATGCTCATCGGCCTGATCGCAAAAAACGCCATCTTGATCGTCGAATTCGCTAAAATGGAGTTTGAGCAGAAGGGAAAGCCCCTGGTGGAAGCGGCCCTCGAAGGTGCGCGCTTGCGCCTGCGTCCCATCCTCATGACCTCTTTTGCCTTCATTCTGGGCTGCGTCCCGCTGTGGGCCGCCAGCGGCGCGGGTGCGCTCGGAAGAAAAGTTCTTGGCACCGCCGTGATCGTGGGCATGAGCACTGGTACAATTTTAGGTGTATTCCTTGTGCCTGTTCTTTACGTCGTAGTAGAGCGCCTGAGTGGTGCAAACAAGAAACATGGCGCTCCGCCCGCGAGCGGCGCAACCCCTGCTATCGAGAAAGGTACGCATTGATGAAGCGGTTCATTGCCTTGCTAACGGTCTGCTCTCTTTGTTCGGGCTGCCTTGTTGGTCCAAACTACAAACGCCCTGCGGCTACCCCTCCGGACAATTTCTATACGGAATCAGCTTCCAATGCCGCCTCCATCGCGGATTTGTCTTGGTGGGAAGTGTTCAAGGATCCCCAACTCCAGGCCTTAATCCAGGAAGCCCTCAAGAATAACTACGATGTCAGGATCGCCGCATCGCGTATCGAGCAGGCGCGCCAGCAAGCCGCCATCGCTCATTCCCTTTTCTATCCTCAGTTGAGCTACGGCGCTAACATCACCGGTCAACGCCAGCCAGGCTTCGAGACGGGCACCTACTATGGCTATAACTTCCCCGTCAGCTGGGAAATTGACTTCTGGGGAAAGATTCGCAGAATCAACGAAGAGCAGCGGGCACTGCTTCTCGCTTCCGAAGAAGGCCGAAGAGTGGTCTATCTGGGCCTGGTTACCGATGTTGCTCAGGCTTATTTTGAACTTCGCGCACTCGATGAACAGCGGATCATCGCTCAAAACACCACCAAGAGTTTTGCCGCAACCTACGATTTGTTCAACAAAAAATTCGAGGGGGGAGCTGCTTCGGCTCTCGACACGTCGCGCGCTGAAGGCGCTCTGGCCAACGTCGCCGCGCAAATCCCTGATATTGATCGCCAGATTGTCGCCAAGGAAAACCAGATTTCTCTTTTACTCGGCCGCAATCCCGGCCCTATTCCAAGAGGCGCGGTCCTCACCGATCAGAACGACATGGATGAAATTCCCGCCGGATTGCCTTCCACTCTTCTGGAGCGGCGCCCCGATGTTCGCCAGGCCGAGGCTCAAATGGTCGCAGCCAACGCGGAAATCGGCGTCCAGCGCGCCAATTATTTCCCCACCATCGGCTTGAGCGGCAACTTTGGCGGCTCGAGCATCGACCTGGCTCAACTCGCTTCCTCAGGCGTCATTTGGATGCTCGGAGGTGTCGCCAGCGGCCCAATCTACACGGGAGGACGCCTGAAGGCCCAGGTTCGCGCCGCCTACGCTGCTCGCGATCAAGCCGAATTGATTTGGCAACAGACCCTGACTTCTGCGTTTGGGGAAGTTTCGACAGCGCTGAACGCTCACCAAAAATATGCCGAATCGTTGAAGGAAGAAACTCGCTCGGTGAATGCCTATCGAGAATCGGTACGACTCTCCACGATTCGATATGATAGCGGCTTCGCCAGTTACTTTGAAATCCTTGACGCACAGTTGCAGCTTTACCCCGCAGAAACCACACGCGTGGCATTGGAATTGGCGCGCAAGACCTCTCTGGTAAATGTCTATCGCTCTCTGGGTGGTGGCTGGAAATTAAGCGACGCGGATTGGGGTAATCCTTCAGGCGCTTCTGCTCCGGCGACTGGCCCCGCTCCGGCGAAGACCGGGACAAACAAGCCCTGACCTGGAACCGCTTAGGAACCGACGCGCGAATCAATCCTGATCATCTGGCCATCCCTCAGGATGAATTCCGAATCGCCCCACGTCACTCGGTTCGACGCGAAGCTCGCCAACCACACTCCGAAATTCAGCGCGTCGCGCAGCGGAATTAGCCACATCTTCCTCTTCAACACGGGGTCGCCAATACCCCAGACTCCCACTACCCAAGCCATCAGGAACCGTAAACAAACATAAGCCAGCAAATACCCCATCGCGACCCCGAGACTAGGCGCAACCAGTGCGGCTAGCAACACCCATGGCAATCCGTGTGTGAACAACAATCCCAGAAACGAAATCGGCCGGCAAAGTCTCACTGTTCTCGCCCAGCGCACCTGATGCTCCCAGAATCCCTTCGCTGTTTGTGCAGGGTACATCGTCCAGACCGGCTCGCGGCAAAGCATTACATGGCCCCCGGCTTTGTGTACTCGGTTGCCCAATTCGTAGTCGTCCGCCAGCAGATTGACAAGCGATTCATAGCCGCCGATCGTTTTTAACCAGCTCTTCGTTGTAGTTACAGACGCACCCAGCGCGAACGTAACGCCTTCTTTCCAGTCCGCAATAAGTGCACCTGCGAAAAAATCACTTGCCGCGCCGACAGCTTCCAACTCTGCGCCGAGATTAGGCTCGGCGATCGCCCGGTAGAAACAACTCGTCGCCCCAACTGCTGGATCCACAAATGCCGCGACAACCTCGCGCAAATAATTCGGGCCAACTCTCACGTCTCCGTCGCTTTGCACAACAATCTCGTTTTGCGCCTCGCGAGTCAGCAACACCAGGTTGTTCACCTTTCGGTTCGATCCAGTCTGCTCTGCGCCTGAAAGCAGACGAATGCGCCTCTTGGGATATTCCTCAATAATCCTCTGAATTAGTGGGACAGCCGGGTCCCCTAAGTCGTTCACGCAGAACAACACTTCATAATCCGGGTAGTCCTGCTGGCAAAAGCTGGCGAAATTCTCATGCGACCCGAAATCAATGCCGCGCACGGGTTTTAGGATGCTGACCGGCGGCGTAAACTCTGGCAATTTCTTGGCACGCTCCCGCCTGAAAAAGCGTACAGCCGCGAGAATTCCCGCTACGTAATACCCGAGTGGTGCAACAGCCATCAACAAAATCAGCAGGCGATACGGAGAAATGGAAAGATGCATGGTTGGTTAGAGTTTATCGCTTCCTGCTCCATCCTCCCACTCTGCCGCTTTTTTCGCCTGAATCACGGCGTCCCTCGCTCCGCATTCGAAACTGGCATGATACAATTTTAAGTGACACAAAACCCATTTTTCACATTTCTCTGCTCTTTGTGAGGATCTTCTCGCTCATGAACAACCTGCTGGGACAACGGCTGCTGCCGTCCCTCACGATTCTCACCTTGCTTTGGCTAGCCGTTTTTGGTCCCGGACTCTTTCATCCCCCTCTCTTTGACGACGCCGATGCCGCCCATGCCGAGGCAGGCAAGGAGATTCTCCTTCGCCACGATTGGGTTACTCTCCACGAAAATGGCATTCGCTATCTGGAAAAGGCTCCGCTCCCCTACTGGGCAATGGCCCTCAGTTTCAAACTCTTTGGCGTTAGGACCTGGGCCGCCAGGCTTTCCTTGCATCTCAGCGTATTGCTGCTGGCCATTTTTGCTTATCAATTTGGCCGCCGCTTTTTCACTCCGCAAGCGGGCTTCTGGTCCGCCGTTATTTTGCTCAGTTCCTGCGGCCCCTACATGTTCACCCGCATTTTGATCCCCGACGTCACCGTCGGACTGTGGATTGGCATTGCGCTCTATCTGTTTCTGGATGGATGGCAGACCGGCAATCCCACTCTTTGGTCGTGTTGGGCCGCCGCTGCAGTGATTGCTCTCAATGTTTTGACCAAGAGCTTGATTGGTGTTGTCTTTCCGCTCGGCATCATTTTTGTTTTTCTTTTGCTTGTTGGTGATTTACGCCACCTCCTCAAGATGCGCCTCATTTCCAGCACCCTCGTCTTCTTTTTATTGCTGCGCCATGGCACATTCTTGCCGCGCTGCGAAATCCCCCCGCCGGGCAGTCGAAAGGCTTTTTGTGGTTTTATTTCGTAAACGAACAGTTCCTGAGATACCTGGGCAAGCGGTATCCCGTCGATTACGGCACGGTTCCCTTCCTCATCTTTCACGGGTTGCTTTTGGTGTGGTTCCTTCCCTGGAGCGCTTTCCTACCTCAGGCTCTCCTGAAAATCCGGCTGCGTCTCCCTCGTGTGCAGGGCGTCCGCCGCTCACCCGACGCCGTTTTGCTTTTGCTATTTTGCTGGGCCGCTTTCATTCTGTTATTTTTCAGCTTTTCTACTCGCCAGGAATATTACCTTGCGCCAGCCCTGCCGGCGTTGGCACTGCTTCTCGGCTATTGGCTGGATTTGGAATCACAAGCACAAATTGGTTCGCCCATTGCCCGCGCAGGCCGTATTTCTTCGCTCGTATTGTTGATCGTTGGTCTTCTGATTGCCGCAATCACCGGAACGCTAGCGATTATCTCTCATGCACCTGAGCCCGGCATGGAACTGGCTGACCTCCTTAATAAAAATCCAGACGTGTACATGCTCTCTCTCGGACACTTTCTGGATCTTACCGGCAGCGCCATGAGTCTTTTCCGAGGGCCACTGATCGGCACAGCCCTGGCCTTTCTCTTCGGCACCGGCCTCAACTGGTATTTTCGGCGTCGAGGCAAAACGCAACTGGCCAACGGTGCTCTGGTCGCCATGATGATTGTCTTCATCGAATGCGCACATACAGCCTTGATCGTGTTCTCCCCGGTCCTTGGCTCCTACCCTTTGGTCACTGCCATTCAGCACGAATATCAACCAGGCGAGCTAATCGTTTCCGATGGCGAATATACCCGCACTACTTCCATCAATTTTTACACCGGTGTGCAGGAACTAATACTGAATGGTCGTATTAACGGTCTTTGGTATGGTTCGCTCTTTCCTGACTCGCCTCCCATTTTTCTCGATGATCAACAGTTCGCCTCTCTTTGGAATGGCACAAAACGCGTCTACCTGGTCACCCCCGGCGATCAACGCCGCGACTATCTTGAAAAGATCGGCCCGGTTTTTGAGCTTGCTCATGCGGGGGGCAAGTATGTCTTTACCAACCAATCGACGGCTTCGCCGCATCAAATTCAGCATTAGAGCTTGGGGGTTCGCTCACCGATAGCTACTAAGAAAAAATCCCCTTGCGCCAATGAACAGCGCAAATGGGGATTGTGTTAAAATTTTACTTAGGTTGTTATTTGGGCCCTTCCGGCACGTTTATTTACCTTCTCTGGGAAACAGTCAGCCAGCTCGCGATTGGTTAGTCACTGGAACAATTCTGCCGCTCGCGAGCAAATGGGAATGATCAGCGCATGATTGAAGGCAAGAAAATTACCGTCGTTATGCCCGCATTCAACGCGGCCAAAACGCTCGAAACCACTGTGCGCGAAGTGCCCGCCATCGTCGACGAGATTATTTTAGTCGATGACTTTAGCTCGGATAATACCGTTCAGGTCGCCCACAAGTTAGGATTAACCGTTCTGCAGCATGACGCAAATTACGGTTACGGCCGGAATCAGAAGACCTGCTATCGCGCCGGACTGGCCAGCGGCGCCGATATCATTGTCATGGTCCATCCGGATTATCAGTACAAACCCACCCTGGTCACCGCCATGGCCAGCATGATCGCCTCCGGTGTCTACGATGTTGTCCTCGGTTCTCGCATTCTTGGGGGAAACACCCTGCGCGGCGGTATGCCTCTCTACAAATACATCAGTAACCGCCTGCTCACCGCATTTCAAAATCTTTGCATCGGCGCAAAATTATCTGAATATCACACCGGTTTTCGCGGGTTCAGCCGCAAGGTTCTGGAAACGCTTCCTCTCCTCGAAAATTCTGACGATTTTGTTTTTGACAACCAGATGCTGGTCCAGAGCGTTTTTCTCAAGTTTCCTATCGGCGAAATCTCTTGCCCCACTCTTTATTTTGAGGAAGCTTCTTCCATCAACTTCAAGCGCAGCGTGACCTATGGCCTTGGAGTTCTCCAGACTAGTTTACAATTCCTTCTACAAAAACTCGGCTTGGCACATTTCCCATTTCTCGATCCCAAAGGCCGCAAGCTCGATCCTACCGGGAAAGACGACCTCCTCCTGGATGAGAGCGAAAGCAGCATCCAAACAGATGACGAGTTTTTGCACCTTCCCGCGCCTGCCAAAGGGGAACAGTAGTTTGAAGGCAAAAGATTTTTTTTATCTTTCACTGCTGACTCTTGCCTCTCTTTTTGTTCACGGCTATCACCCCGGCGCGGAAGACTCCGAAATCTACGTACCTGGGATAAAAATCCTTCTCAATCCATCTCTCTACCCTTTTGGACGCGAATTTTTTCAATCGCATGCCCGTTTGACCCTTTTCCCGAATCTGATTGCCGCTTCTGTTCGCTACTCGCACTTGCCCTTCGACCTGGTGGTTTTCTTCTGGCATGTACTTTCTATATTCTTGCTTCTCCTCGCTAGCCTGCAATTAAGCCGCGTCCTCTTTAAGGAAGAACGTGCCCATTGGGCAGGCGTGACCATGCTTGCGGCCCTCCTGACTCTTTCTGTCGCCGGAACCTATCTATTTATCGTCGATCAATATCTCAATCCCAGGGCCCTCGCCCTGGTCGCCTCTATCTTCGCCACTACCGCCATTCTCAAAAAAAAGTACCTCCAGGTCGCCCTCTGGATTCTATTCGCTGCTGCGGTTCATCCGCTTATGTCGGTCTTTGCCGCGTCTTGGCTTTTCTTCCTCGTCCTTGTGCAGCATTTCGAGCCTCAACCTGTTACGGCCCTAGCTCTTCTTCCGCTCGGCATCTCCATCAAATATCCGTCCGCTGCCTATCGGGAAGTCGTGCAAACGCGCCCGTACTTTTTCCTGTTGCAGTGGGAATGGTATGAGTGGCTGGGTATTTTCGGCCCGCTGGCCATCCTCTACGGCCTCTCGCGCCTGGCTCGGAAACAGGGACTTTCAAAGCTCGAAAGCGTCTGCCGTGCTGCGATTCTTTTCGGCCTCTTCTACTTGGTTCTCGCGGCGATTCTCACGATTCCCGACCGCCTCATCGCGCTCGCCCGTTACCAGCCATTACGCAGCTTGCAGATCGTTTACGTCCTGCTCATCCTCATCTCCGGCGGCTTCCTCGGAAAATGGTTGTTGAAGGGCCGTGCATGGCTAGGGGTCGTTTTAATGGCTCCATTGTGTGGAGCGATGTTCTACGCCAGCAGGCAACTCTTCCCTGCCACTCCCCAGATCGAATGGCCCGGTGTCACGCCAAAGAACGACTGGTTGCAAACTTTTGCGTGGATTAAAACCAATACGCCCATCGATGCCATTTTCGTCTTAAATCCTGAACATATGAGTTTGCCAGGCGAAGATAATCAGGGTTTTCGCGCGCTGGCCGAACGCAGCATGCTCGCCGATGCGGTGAAAGATTCGGGCGCCGTTACAATGTTTCCAGACCTTCCGATTGCTGAACATTGGCAGGAACAAGTGAATGCGCAGCGTGGATGGGACAATTTCCAATTAGCTGATTTAGAACGCCTGCGCCAACAGTATGGCGTGAACTGGGTTGTTCTGGATCAGAAGGGCGATTTGGGCTTGGATTGCCCCTATAAGAACGCTAGCTTGCGTGTCTGCAGGATTCCGTCCCCCACTCCAACGAGCCCGGCACCCTAGCTCTTCTCACTCAGCCGGTAACCACGATAAAAACTCCCACACATACCAGTAGCACTCCCGCCCATCGCAGCGCCGATACATCCTCTTTCAAGATGTACTTTGCGCCCAGCGCTCCCACCACATAATTCATTGCGGATATCGGTATCACCAGGCTGATTGGATTCCACGACAACAAAATCAACAATGCATAAAACGACGCAGCCATCATCGGGATCCCCAGCCAGAACCATCCGCTGCGTATCGCCTTCATTAGAAAACGCAGTAGCGTAACCGGATGAAAATTCTCCGGCTCACCGGTGGCCTTCATCCCGATGCTGATCAGGATCTCTCCACCCGTCCCGCCGCAAATCAGAATTACGAACATCAGCAAGTTGCGAATCATACAGGTGGATTACTCACGGTGGTTGGCTTGGTCTGCCCAACCAGAAGGACTCCCACGCAAATGACAAACACGCCCGTCCAGCGATGAATCGACACGGTCTCGTGCAGAAAGACCACCGCCAGCATCGCGTTCACCGCATATCCAAATGCGCCAACGGGCATCACGTAGCTATAGTCCGCCCAGCTCATCACCGTCATCAGGCTGGCCATGTACCCCGTCAGAAACAGTATTCCTAGCCAGATAACGGGGTTCAGCATCGCCATCCGAAGTGCCTGCGAAAGGCCCGCTACGGATATCTCTACCGCCCCAATGCGAGACATCCCTCGCTTTAGCAGTAAATCGCCTGTATTCGCGCACGTCACCATGACCAAGGCCACAAGAAGGGTCTTGATACGGACCTTGCGATCTTTACTCATTTGGAGTGATTAGTCGTTGCCGCTGGCTGGAGATACGGAAACCATCGGCTTGCTGGCATCTCCGCCTTCGCGCGCCCACTTCAGGCGCTCGGCTCGGAGCTTCAGGAATTCCGTCGCTTCAGCGTACAGGCGCTTCCGCTCGTGGCCATCCCACAGAGCTTCTTTCACAATGCGCCAGACAACCTTCGGACGGAAATAATACTCGTCGTAGAAACGGTTCACGCCAGACATCATATCGGCCTTAGACAGATGCGGATATTCGATATGCGGCAACTGGTGACCGCCCGCATCGGCCAGCGCTTCCACGCGCAGGAACCCTTGTTGGCTCATCGTGTCGTGCAATTCCGTCCCAGGCATTGCGTGGGCCAATGAAACTTGAATGGTCTCGCAATCCAGTTCCTTCGCGAAATCGATGGTCTTGGAGATGGTCTCCTTCGTTTCACCCGGCAATCCGATGATGAAATCGCCGTGAACCTTGATCCCTACCTTGCGGCAGTTCTTCATGAAGTTTCGGGCCATTTCCACGGTCGCGCCCTTTTTGATGTTCTTCAGAATCTGCGGGTCGCCGGATTCAAAGCCAACGATGAACAACCGTGCTCCGCCATCCGCCATCGCCTTTAGCGTTTCATAATCGCTATGCACGCGCGCCGTGCAGGACCACTGGAATTTCAGTGGCTTGAACTTCTGCCCTAATTCAATCGCGCGATCCTTGCGAATGTTGAACGTATCGTCATCGAAGAAAATTTCCTTCAATTGCGGAAATGCGTCCAACGCGTATTTCACTTCATTCACAACGTTGTCGACCGACCTCGTCCGCCAGGCGTGGCCAGACATCGTCTGCGGCCACATGCAGAACGTGCACTGCGCCGGACATCCACGAGACGTGTAGAACGATATGAACGGATTAAGCAGGAACGGCACGTTATATCGCTCGATCTGCAAATCGCGCTTATACACCTGCGACGCGAAAGGCAACGCATCCAGCTCTTCCGTGTGCAACTGCCCGGGCATCGCATTGTGAACGATCTTCCCGTTCTTGCGGTAACTCGCGCCTAAGATCTGCTCCAGTGGTTTCCCGTGAGCATATTGCGAAACGGCATGGTCGAACTCGCCGCGTACGATGAAATCGATGTCTTCGCTGCTATTCAGCGTTTCATCCGGCTTAATGTGTCCGTGCGGGCCAACAAACGCCACCTTCATCGAGGGGTTGGCTTCTTTGATCTTCCGCAGCAACTTGATGTCGCTCTCGAACCCAACCGTTGAGGTGAACAGCACCAGGAATTCGTAGTCTTTGCAGATCTGCACGGTCTGCTGCCAATTAATTTTGTGCGGTGAAGCGTCCAACAGCCGGCTGCCAGGAATCAATCCGGCAGGATAGCTGAGCCATACGGGATACCAATAAGATTCAATTTCGCGCGTCGCTGGCCAGCGTGAACTGGCACCGCCGTCGAAGTTCTCGAAGCTTGGCGGATTCAACAGCAATGTCTTCATTACATCTGGCATTCTTCACCCTCAGCTCTTAACAAATTTGCGACTAACAACGACCCTGCTTACGCACACACATATAGATGCGCTTGCGGCGCCTTAAGCGCCCTCAGTACTGTAGATAATAGTTTAACTGACTTGGTTACTTCGTCACACGCCTTTCTGCTAATGGCGCGTAAGACTCATCCAACTGCTAAATACCGCATTAAGTGGTACTTGCGGGACTTTCCAGCGCCCCATTCGTAGCCTCTTCCAGGATGCCCCATATGCTGGGCAGCCACTCCCGGTGCTCGGGCTTCATCAACACCGACCGCAAGCACGTCGCCGTAGGGCGGTCGACTTTCATCGCTCCCAAGTCGGCGCTGAAGAACGGCGCAGGGAGCTCGGCCACAGCTAGGTGCAGGTTCTTAGCGGCTGCGAGGTCGAATATCCTTCGTGAAAGTGCCGAAGATTCACTGATACTTGGGCTGCGTGGCAGGAAAATGACGATATCTAATTGCGGGGCGAACCCCGCAACGAATCGTCTATCCTCCAGCAGGAGTCTGTGAAACTCCTTAGCGGCTTCCCTGCTCTGCTCCAGCCCGGCGGCGAACTCGCCACCCTTTTGCAGAGGAAGCAGCCGCTGCGTGGCCCATAACGCTACCGCCGAAGCGCCCGGCCTTGAACACTCGAGGCTGATTTCGCCCAGATGTAGTTCCTTCGAGCTGAAGTACGTATACGGGGAATCGTGTTTGTACAGGCGGCCAACCTTTGTGTCGCGAAACAATACGCACCCGCACCCATATGGTTGCAGCCCATGCTTGTGTGGATCGATCACGATCGAATCCACTTTGCCAATCTGATCAAATGCGCGGCGCCCCTCCGCTTCCAGGTTTGTTGCTAGCGAAAAATAACCGCCGTACGCCGCATCCGCATGCACCCGAAATCCAAATTTTTGCTGCAACTCCAGTATCTCGGCCAGGGGATCCACCGAACCCGTCGCCGTCGTTCCCATCGTCGCCACCACTGTTCCCACATCGCCTTTGGCCACGAGTTCGCTTAATGCACCCACGTCCATGCGTCCACGATCGTCGCAAGCGATCGACTCGAACGGCAGCTTCAGCACTCCGCTAATCCGATGGTGCGTGTAGTGCGCCTGCTCGCTGGCCACAATAACTTTGTCCGGAGAAAGCTGTCCCGCAACCCAAAGCGCCTCAAGATTTGCCATGGTGCCGCCGCCGGTCAAATGCCCCAGATGTTCTTTCCATCCAAACATTTGCGCAATCTCAGCAACCGCCTCTTTCTCCATCGCAGAGGACGCGCGTCCGCCATCCAACGCGTGATTATTCGGATTGATCCACTGCGCCAGCGCATACGCCAGACGCGCTACCGGGTGAGGCGGTTTCAACATCTGCCCCGCGTATAGCGGATGAGAGTAGGGATAGTTGTCTTGTAGTCGCTCGGCGGTACTCAACAACACTTCCGCAATCTTGTCTGTGTTCGCGGGTGTTGCAGAAATCTCAGGCAGAGCGGAAAAGCCCTCCTCGAGCCTTTCCACTGCCTGCATCAGAATTCTCAGCGTGTCCTTTTCAAACATGGAAGCTTCGCGGCTACTCCAGCACTTTGTCGAGCTGTCCTGCTGTTCGCAAAAGCTCAAGCTGGGCTTGCTGCCGCTGGAATGTTGCGTCGAGAAACATCATCCACTTCTCACTTTCGTCCAGTCGCGCTTTTTCGACCTCGCGCAAATTCGCTTTCCCCTCGCCAAACTGGGCTTGAAGCACCGCCACATTTTGTTGGGCCAGTTGTAATTCCAGCCGCGAGACTTCTTTGCTGGCGTCTGCTTCCTGCACCCGCCTCGATTTCTGCCGCACTTCCGCGCTCACCTGATTTCGTTTGCTGTTGAGATTGATCTTGGCGGCTTCCAGGTCAGCCTGCGCCAGCTCAACCCGTGCCCGTGTCCGCGAGCTGAACAGAGGCACCTGCACATTTACTCCCGCGTTCAAATTGTTGTATTGAAAATGCGTATAAATGCTCGAATAATTATTGAAATTGTATTTGGCTAGCACGCTGTACACGGAGACCAATTCCAAAGTCGGCCAGTAGCCGCGCTTCTCTCCGACCAGTCGAAATTCCTTGGCTTTTACATCCGATTCCGCAAACGCGATGCTCGGATTATTCTGAGACGCCATCGCAATCAGGTTGGCCCCTTCCTGTTCTGCCGCGCCCGGCAAATCTTCTGCGGTGACATCCAGAGGCTGCTCCGCGACCAGCCCCAACTGGTCGCGTAGAAATACTTCCAACTCATCCTGCCTGCCTTCCAGCTGTAAGATTCGCTGGATCACTTGTGCTCGCGTGAGTTGCGACTTGGTTACCTCAACGGGCAACTCGAATCCTTCTCCCTGCCGCTCTTGCGTTACTGCCACGATCTTTTCAGCGCTTTCTTTTTCTTTGCGCAACAAATCCAGTGAGTGCCGCACCTTCACCAATTCCAGATAACCGCTGGCCACCCGGACCATCACCAAATTCCTGGTATCCTCCAACTGCAGCCGCTGCGCCCGCGCCTGCTCCTGTTGCTCCTTCAACACTCCACGTAATGGCCCATTTAGGAGGCTCTGGGTATACGTCAGGCTGAAAATGGAGGGAGGGCGACCGCCGGGAGTTTCGGGTAATCCGTACGTATACCCCGCTCCGGATCCCGCATACAGATTGGGGCGAAATTCGGAATTGGTCACACTGGCTGTATCATCAGCAACGCGCATCTGGATCTTCGCCAACTGGATGTCTTTGCTGTTCTGCAGCGCCAGCTCGATCGCTCGCTTCAGCGTAAGAACGACAGGAGCAGCACTTGGCGCAACAGGTTGCGGCGCGTCTTGCGCCTGCACAATCTGAACACTCGCCGTCAAGCACATTGCCCCAGCCGCCATCCATCGCTTGAAATTCATTTTTCGCTCCTGCACCGCTCGCGCCCGTTCACTGCTTCAACAGAGCCGTCTATTCATACCGTAGAGATTCAATTGGCTGCATCCGCGCTGCCTGGCTAGCCGGAAGCCACCCAAAAAAGATTCCTGTTGAGCAAGAGACCAGAAACGCCACGATCACGCTGGCCGGCGAAATCGGCACTCGTAAATTCCCCGGCAACGCCTGCTGCACCAGCACCGGGATTGCAATCCCGATCAGAATTCCGATTACCGCTCCACCTGCGCTGATCAAGAAACGCCTCGATCAGAAACTGCCCAAGAATCTCTTTTCGCCCGGCTCCAATTGCTTTGCGGATTCCAATCTCTCGCGTCCGTTCCTTCACTGTAACCAGCATGATGTTCATGATTCCAATTCCACTGATCAGCAATGCTATAAACGCAATCACAATCAACACTATGGTCAACGCCAGAGAGATTGTTCGCGCTGCGCCAAGAATCGCCGTGAGCGTCTGTATGTTGAACTCGGTTTCGGGAGGATGACGGCTTTTCAGCACTTGCAGGAGTTCCCTTTCGACTGCCCCCACGGTGTCAGGGCTCGACGCCTGTGCATATAACGTGTTGACTGTCTCCCCCCCGAATAATACTTCATCAGCGAAAACGGAATGATCACTGATTCTTTTTGAATTTCCGATAATCCATACGTGGAAGCACGCTCGCGGAAAACCCCGATAATCGTGTACGTCATCTCCCCCAGGCGCAACGTCTGACCCACCGGATTTTCCAGTCCAAACACCAATACCGCCAGCTCCTTCGTGATCAGGCAGACCTTGCTGCGATTCTCCATGTCACCCTGGTCGAAATATCTTCCGCGTACGATCACCAGCCGGCGAATCGCCTGGTAACCGTCAGTCACCCCAATCAAGCGGACCGGGCGCTCGTGGCCGTTTACGATCGTCGTCATTCCTATATCAGTCATCGCTGCTGCCACCGTAATGCTCGGTACCTCCGCTCTAACCGCTTCCAAATCGGCAAGCGTCAACGAGTGGCTTAGCGGTTGAGATTTGTCAGGAGTTTGAACCACATCCACTGACACAAGGTTTGACCCTACCGCTTCAATTTGCGATATCACGTATTTCTTGCTGGTCAGCGCCACCGACACCACCAGTACGATCGACGCGCTACCAATAATCACTCCTATGCAGGTCAGAATGGCCCGTACTTTGTTTGAGCGGAGCGCATCTACCGCCACCCCAAAGGTTTCTTTAACTTGCATGCTCGATTTAGCTTCTTCCCTTGCCGTTTTAGCGCCGACTGCCGTCGCCGCTTTAATTGCTTCCCAGCCGCTTCAGTGCTTCTTGGGCATTCTTGGATTTTGGATTTAACTTTAGCGCCGCTTGGTATTCCGCACGCGCGCCGGAAACATTTTTCTGGCTCTCATACGACTTTCCAATCCAGTAGTGGGCGGAAGCAAGGCTTGGATAATCGGAACGAGGTGAAGCGGCTTGCAAATAATCGCGCAGAATACTCTCCGCTTCCTTTTGCTTTTCGCTCTTCAATATCCATCCCACCGCGCGATAAAACTTTACCCTCGGGTCCAGCGGCGCCACCGCCTCCCCGGCACTCGCTGCGGCTAGCACATGATCTCCATCTCCTCGATTGGCAAAAAACGCCGCCATTTCACCGATTAGCTCCATCGATTTTGGCTTGTTTTCGAGTGATTTCAGAAAATCCGCAACCGCCCCATCATTATCCTTCTTGTCGACCCGGCAATTTCCCGCCGCATAGAAACCCTCGGCCGCGTCCATGCTCGTTAATTTCTGGATCAGTGGCTGAGCCTTGTCTTCACCTCCACCAACCATCGAGGGAGCCGAGCAATCGTAATCAATCAGGTGTTGCATGGCCTCAAAATTGTGCGCGTCCAGGCTGACCGCCGTGTCGAATTCTTTTTGGGTCTTGCGGGCCAGCGGATACGCACTGAACATCGATGCATGGGATGCCTTATCGCCATAGGCCTGCCCCAGCCAGTCGTGGTAAACCGAGTTCTTTGGGTCGATCGAAACCGCTTTTTCCGCACTGCGAATCGCTTCATCTTCCTGATGCGTTTCCAGGTAAGACTTCGTCAGCAGAAGCTGTATCTCCCCATTATTTGGATCTTTTTCCGCGGCTGGCTCCAGAATACTCACCGCTTTGCTGTACTCGCCCTTTTCAAAGGCGCTTTTCGCGGCATCCAACGGTGTATTCTGCGCGGCGGCATGCCATACGAACAAAGTACAACCCAGAAATAGCGTTGTGACTAGGAATAGACTGGTGACAAAACGTCTGTGGGAACCCATCTAGCTACCCTTCGGATTGGTGTTTTCCATGTTTATGACTCGCACGCTCATGCCGTCTTTAAAGTCAATGTCACCCGGCAGCGCAACAACGTCTCCCTCTTTTAATCCGCTCACCACTTCATAATTCGTCGCGTCAGCAATCCCCACCTGGATTAGCCGCTTTTCCAGTGTGCTTTTACCCACGCCTTCCCTCACCAGAAATACAAACTTTTGTCCCGATTCGGACTCCACTGCTCCGCGCGGCACCGCCACCACATTCGTTCTCTCTTTTGAATTGATGCGCACATTTACGTTGGTATTCGGCAGCAGTTCCAATTTTTCGTTTTGCACCGAGCACAGCATTTCACCAACACTTCGCGAACCCCGCGCCACCACTTGCTTTGGAAGCATCTCCGTTTTTCCTGACCACACACGGTTAGGCAGCGCATCCCACGTGATCTTCACCGGTAGGCCTATTTCCAGTCCGCCCATCTCTGGTTCGTCGATAAACGCTCTCACGCGAACTTGGTGCAGGTCCGCCATCTCCAGCAGCAAGTCTCCAGTCTTCACAAAATCACCCGCCTTTATGGGCATCGAAAATACCGTTCCATCCGACAGCGCATAAATTCGGCCTTGGCGTACTTTGTCTTCCAGCGCCGCCACTTCGCTTCTTGCTTGTTCAACGGTCAACGCGCCGCGCGAACTGTCTAAGCCAGTCTGGCGCTCAAATTCTTTTTTTGCCGCGGTCAGCCGGCTCACTTCCGATTGGCTCTTTACCAGCGCCAGATCATTGGTCGCCAGTTCATCTTTGGTTGCTGCACCCTGAGCCAGCAGCCGTTCCAGCGAATCGTGATTATGCTGCAGCCGGTCGCGGTCTGCAGTTGCTTTTGCCAAGTCTCCCGCAACACGCGCCGCTTCGTCAGCGTGCCCACCCGTTCTCGCTGCCTGCAGATCATCTTCCGCGCGCAACAACCTCGCCTTCGCTTGTGCCAGTTGCGATCCCGCTTCCTTCACGTCCAATTCCAGCAGCAGTTGCCCCTTCTTTACATTCTGACCCTCCGAAACGTTTAACCGCTCCACGAAGGTGTCCAATTGTGCGCGAATCACATAAGGCGAGATGGGCTCAACTTTTCCGTTGCTGCTTATGGAAGCAATAATATTTTCCCGGACCGGCTGCATTGCGCTGATCTTGGCCACCGGCTGACGTCCGCTCACCCGGATCAGCACAAATGCAAGTACCGCGGCGATCAGCAGAAACAGCAGCGTCCGGTTTCGAAGCTTCTTGTCCATAATATTTTCTAATCTTTTTCAGTCAGTCGATAAGCAGCACACAAGATTGGCCCTGAATGACCTTTTGTTTCGATTAACTTCATGAATTGCGAGCCTGTTACGTCGGGGATAGCTCTTCCTAACATAAAGTCTATCAGGAGGTTAGCCCATTTCTCCAGTGAACTTCTAGCGGCACTTACCCCGTTAAGATGCCCTGCCAACCTCTTGAGATGTAGCCTGCTTCTTCACCCGCGGTCCCGTGGTAAGCTCTCATTATGAGTAACTCCACTGAACCAATTCCTGGCAAGCCACCACTGCCCCCTGTTTCGCCTGTCTCAAAAGCTGACTGGATTCATCGGGTCTGTATTCAATGCAACGGAGTTTTTCGCGTGCCCCCCGATAAATTTGATGCTAAACAGTGCCCGAACTGTCACAAAGGATGATCGCTTTGGCTGCCCTGTGATGCACTCCCAGCCCGCGTTTTCACCCGCAATCTAAACGTTACTTTTTTCTTTTCCCTGCGTACTATTCCATGAACCGGTCTGCCCGCATTGAATCGACAACTGAGAGGTCTTTCCCGTGATCGAAAGTCGTGGTTTGACCAAGCTCTTCAAGGACAAAAAACGCGGCGAAATCCGCGCCGTCGATAACGTCAGTTTCGTCTGCAAGCCCGGCCAAATTTATGGCTTGTTGGGTGCCAATGGCGCCGGTAAAACCACTACTCTGCGTATGCTGGCCACCATTCTCGAGCCCAGCGATGGCACCGCTGTCGTTTGCGGTAACGATGTCATCGAATCCCCTCAGAAAGTTCGTGCCTGCGTGGGCTTTCTTTCAGCCGCTACTGCTCTTTACCCTCGCCTCACCTCCCAGGAAATGGTTGAGTACTTTGGCCGTCTGAATGGCCTCGATGAAGCCACTTTAAAAAAACGTGTCGACGACATTTTCGCCCGCCTCGACATGAACTCTTTCCGCGATCGCCGCTGTGACAAACTCTCCACCGGAATGAAGCAGAAAACCTCCATCGCCCGCACTTTAATCCATGATCCCCAGGTCATGATCTTCGATGAACCTACCTTGGGCCTGGATATCATGACCGCTCGCACCATCATCGATTTCATTCGCGAGTGCCGTCAGCGCGGCAAAACTGTCATTTTCTCCACCCATGTGATGAGCGAAGTCGAAAAACTTTGCGATACCATTGGCATCATTCAATCCGGCAAACTCCTGGCCGAAGGCTCACTCGCCGAACTCCGCGACCGTTATCACGAAAACGACCTGGAAGAAATCTTCGTCAAAATCGTTGCGCCCCTCTACACCACCGGGGAGGCCGCCTGACATGTCCCTGCAAAACATCGGCATCGTCTACCGCAAAGAACTTCGTGAAGCACTCCGCGACCGGCGCACCCTCATCTCCTCTCTTCTTGTCCCGCTTCTTCTGTTTCCTCTTTTGACCGCGGGACTTGGCGCCGCTATTTCCGTCCTGCTGGGTAAAGCGAAGGAGGAAATTCCTAAAGTCATGATTCTTGGCGGAGACGACTCTCCTCAGATCCTCGGCGATCTGCAAAAGCTGAAGAAAATCGAGATCATTCCTCTGGCCGCGAACTGGAAAGATCAGATCATTAACAAAGACATACGGGCCGCCGTCGAAATTCCTTCAGGCTTCCAAAGTGACCTCGCCCAGCAAAAGCCCGTCACCGTAAAAATCTATAATTACAATGGCGACTTAAAATCCTCTCTCGCTACCGACGAGATCCAAAAAGATCTGGAAAACTATCGCGGCACAATTGTGAAAGAGAGTCTTTCCGCGAAAGATCTTCCTGAGTCCGTTCTGAAGCCATTTGAAGTAAAGGAAGAAAACGTGGCCCCACCCGAGAAAGTCGGCGGGGCAGCTTTCGGCGGCGTCATCGGCTACATGGTCATTCTCTTGTGCCTGACCGGCTGCATGTATCCGGCCATGGATCTGACCGCCGGCGAAAAAGAACGCGGCACTATGGAGACCATTCTCTCCAGTCCCATCTCCCGCACTCATCTGGTCATCGGCAAATTCCTTCTCGTACTCACCACCTCCCTGGTCACAGCCGCTCTTTCCGTCACCTCTATGGGCGTTTCCTTCCGGGTGCTCGAGGCCTTGCATGCATTCGATAAAGCCGGAAACGAAGCCGCCCAACTGCAGTTAAGCATTGGCCTCAAACAGGTTCTCTCCATCTTCATCATGGTTCTGCCGCTTGCCGTACTCTTCTCCGCTGGCGTAATGACCGTTGCGCTCTTCGCCAAAAGCTATAAGGAAGCGCAAAGCTACGTCAGTCCACTTATGTTCATCGTGATTATTCCTGCGGTCTGCGCCATGCTTCCGATCGATCTGAACGCCAAACTTGCCCTCGTCCCCATCCTGAATGCCAGCCTCCTCTGCAAGGAACTTGTGGTGAACACCTATCATTGGAATTATATTGCCATCATCTTTTTATCCACTTGCGTTTATGCTGCGGCGGCGATGTTTATCGCCGTCAAAATGTTCCAGCGCGAAGACGTCCTCTTCCGCTCTTAAACATCAATCGCGTTCCGGACTTATCTTGAATCGCTGCGCAATCGCACTGGCTTTGCCTGAACAAATTCCTTGTTTTTGCGTCTATACCTATATATGAGGCGATTCTACCGGGTCCTTCTCCTGCTCCTGCTCTTCCCGCCTCTTCTTGCCCTGGTGGGTGGATGGCTGGCCGCGCCGGCTTTTCTTCATCCTGTCCGCCGCCCTCTCACGCCTGACTTGATTCGCGAAGCCGATGCCAGCTTTGTTCATGTCGGTGCCCATCGTGAAGATTTTGACGTTCACGCATCAGACGGCGTACTGCTTCGCGGCTGGAAAGTCCGTGCTGCCCAACCGAATGGCTCCTGGGTTCTCGCCTTTCATGGTGTTGCTGACAATCGCGTTGGCATCCTCAGTCAATCGGAGCTTTTATTGCGTGCTGGTTACAACGTGGTGATGATGGATTCTCGCGCCCACGGCGAGAGCGAAGGTCCCATCGCCACCTATGGCTGGCTCGAACGCAATGATACCCGCGCCATCCTCGATTCTCTTGTCTCCACCGAACATCCCCTGCACATCTATGCGCTCGGCGAATCGATGGGCGCGGGCATCGCGTTGCAATCTGCGGCCGCGGATCCTCGCATCGAAGCTGTCGTCGCGGAAGCTTCCTTCGCTAGTCTTCGCGAAGCTTCGTACGACTATGCTGGCTTGCAACAATATCCGCTGATTGGGCAAAACTGTTTTTGCACCCGGGGCCTGGATGATGCTTTATCGCGGCCAATCCTTGGCTGGCTTTCCTGCTGCCCAGGTTTCTCCCGCACGGGCCGTGGCTTCCCGCGCATTTCCTGTCTTGCTCATCTGCGATACTGCCGACACCACTCTTCCTTGCCGGCACTCGCGCCAAATCTATGCTGCAGCACATGGCCCCAAATCCTTGTGGGTTGTGCCTGGCGCGTTTCATACAGGAGCCTACGGCTATCAACCGGACGAGTTCCAGCGCCGCGTCTTGAGTTTCTTCGCGATCCCTTCCTCCATCCAGTAGCTTGTGTTTCTCCTCTTTGCGTTTCGACCACGAGCAGATCCCCAATGGGGGCTCTCTACGCCAAGTAAACGTCTGCATTATTATCCGAGCTGATCGTTTCCTATCCTTGCTGTATCCTACGAAATGGAACGCCTCGAAAGCCCCATTCCAGCACGCAACCCATTCAAGCGGGCCGCTCCGCCAACTCCTGCTCTTTTTTCTCCGCGTTCGTTTCCCATTCCTCGCTCAGTTTGCGTATCGTTTCTCGCATCCGCACCGCAAGAGTTGCAATCGTCTGCAATCGAGTCTCTCCATTGGGTGGAAGCTCAATCCTGTGCCGGTGCACTTCCACCAGCAACAACTCGGCATTCCCCAGAATCCCCGTCAATGGATTGTTTAGCTCATGCCGGAGCACTTCTCCAAAATCCCTTGCCTCCACTGGCTCACTCACAGATTCTCCTCTCTCTTCCCGGCCTCTCGAAGCCGATGGCCGCGCATTCGAACGCAGTAACCCTTGCCGCAATCGCAGTTCCACCACCCCCACCGCCACCCCGGTCGAACCTTCCGAGCGCGCCACATAATCCGCCGCTCCCGTCGCCAGCAAAGCCGTCAACTCCGCCTGCCGCTCCGCTCCGCCGATCACCACCACAGGAGCGCTTTCCGCCAGCGACGTTACCGCAGCCCACAGCGTGGGTGCTCGCCCGCTGCTTTCGGCAATATCGTTTTCCAGGCACTCATCATCGAAAAGAATCACCGCGGGTGCACGTATTTCCAGCACTCGCCGAGCTCCTTCTATGCTGTTCACCGTGGCTATCCGAAGCTGCCTACGCCGCCTACCGAACTCCTCCTGGACCTGTCCAAGGAATTGAGCATTGCGGGAAATCACCAGTACGACAGCAGCGCCTGAATTTTCTTCTTTTTCCTGCATGGCTATCCATTCCCTGAAACATGTCGTGATGTCAATTCCGCCCGGAGATCTCCCGTCAACCGCTTTGCCCGCAGCAGTTCGTGGACTACGTGACTCAACTCTTCCATCCGAAATGGTTTTGCCAGGTGCGGCAAGTGGTGGCGCTCCAGGAATTCGTGGCTATGCGCCGCCAGAATATCTCCCGTCACGAATAAAACGCGTTGCTGCAGCGGGTCACCGCGCTCCTGTAGCGACTGGTAGAGCATCTCTCCATTCATGCCCGGCATTTTTAAGTCGCAGATCAACAGGTCGAATCTCTCGTGCTCTGTTTTCTCCAGCGCGGAGATGCCGTCCAACAAAATGTCCACTTGAAACCCTTCTTCCCGCAACACATCTGCAATCAGTGCTGCAACGGTTGGCTCATCTTCAACAACTAGAACCCGCGCGGCGGATTTATTCCCAGCCCTTCCTGTTCCACCGTTGAATTTGACCTCCGTTCCACACCCACTTCACGAACGAATTGCCACTGCAGCAGGAGCTTTCCAAGGTCGATCGCGCGGTGGAATCTCTTTCGCCACGGGAAATTCCATCACAAAATCCGCTCCTCCCTGCGGAGGATTTAGCAGCGTCAGTACCGCGCCATGTTGCCGTATGAATCCCAGCGCCACCGATAGTCCGAGCCCCGTCCCAGTTCCTTCCGGTTTCGTAGTAAAGAACGGATCGTAGATGCGGTTTTGTATCGCGGCAGGGACGCCTGGGCCGTCATCCCATACTTCCAGCCTCACGCGGCCCTCAGCGGCTTCTGCCGTGCGCACCCCAATCGTGCTGCCCACTCCACTTTGCTCAATTGCCTGTTGCGCGTTCTGCAGTAAATTCAGGAGAACCTGTTGCAACTGCGCGAAGTCTCCTTCAATCGGGGGCAGTGTCTTCTCCAGTTCCACCCGCAAATTAATCTTGCTCTCCACGTAACGACTGCTTCTGCAGCTCCACAGTGCGTTCTACCAGTTCATCCAGATGGACCGGCCGGCGCAATGGCGAGTTCTCGCGCGATAAATGCAGCAACTGCCGCAAAATGTTTGACGCTCGCTCCGCCTCTTGCAGAATGCGCCCTAATTCCGTGCTCTCTTTTGTGGACGAGTTGTGCAGCATCAACTGCTGAGCATTCCCTAGTATCGTCGTCAACGGATTGCTCAACTCATGCACGATCCCGAGAGCTCTTTGTCCCAGCGACGCCAACTTCTCCGCTTGCAGCATACGTGACTGGAACATTCGCCGCGCTGTCACTTCCTGATACACCTCTACGCGACCCCGATTTTTTCCCTGCTTATCCACTAACGGTCGCGTGCAGCGCTCAATCACCTGTGGCGTGGGTAAATCCATGGCCAGTTCTTCCTGTGTTTCTACTTCGTTTTTGGCCGACAGCATTCTCCAGTTCTTAGCGAACTCTTCTGGATTAACGGCATTTTGCGAAGCGACAGCGATCAGCTCCTCCAGGCTGCGCAGCCCAACCACCTGCTTGCAGGAGAGTCCGAGCATCTGCTGGCAACGCGTATTCATCGACCGGATCACCCCGCACTCATCTACGATCAGCACGCCCTCCTCCAACCACTCCAGCGTTTGATACAGCTCGGCCTCCACATCCTCAATTCGCCGTGTATGCGGCACCGCTTCAACTGCTTCCATCCGTACGGCGAGAAACTCGCGCTCGGAATGCGCCACGCGGTGCAGCTCCACCACAGTCCCAGGACGTAACTCCGCCTGCATCGTTTCTTTCGACTCTTCATTAACTTTCGCAAAACTACTCATTACCCAGCCATGCACCTTTTCCCAATCAAGTGGGCGAAATAGTTCTGCAAAGCGGTTCTTGACCGCAAATTCCCGCTCGAGCATTCCCCGCTGCCGTAGAAATTCCCTGGCAACTTGACTCAAGCCACGAACAAATCCGCGTGCATCGATCAACAACACAGTTTCCGAACTGGAATCCAACACCGCCTGCTGCCACAACTCTTGCCGCCGCTGTTCGACAGCCCGGTGTTGCACCTCCAGCAACTGCCTCGCTAGGGTCGCACGCATTTCCAGCCGGTCGAGAAATTCCAGCGAATCGCTTCGTTTGGGAAGCCCAGCCATCAGCATCCCTACCGTCTCCCCTCGCGATTGCAGCGGAATCGAAACTATCCGCGAAATATCTTTGGCTAGGGGCAGTCGGTCGGCGTCCGCACACATCATGCGTCCCGATTCCACCGCCTGCACCCACAGTGATTCCAGCGGTCCTTGTTCCACGCTATGCGCCCAGGCAGCATCCCCACTTTGCGCCCGGACCACCAGACGTCCTTCGCCTCCTGCCATGGCTCCTTCTCGCTCGGCGGACAAATCTGTCTGCAGTTCCCCGATCAACGCAAAGATCAGTCCTACCCCACCCCGACTCTCATCCTCCGTGCAGCTTTCTACTAACTCCTGAAGTCGGACCTGAATGTCCGAATCCGTCACCAATGACGACTGAATATGCTGCCACAGACCTAGATCGCCCTGGCGCCGATTGGAAATCCGGGCTTGCTCTTCTAGCTCCAGCAGCACAGCAAGCTCGGCAGCCACAAACTCTGCCTGCACCTTTGGGAGTTCGACGTGTTTCTCCCTCGTGCCTACCAGGATCAGGCCTCGCAGAAGTTTCTGCCCGTTCACCGGGACCCACACCGCGTATTGCAAGCCCACCAAGGGACCTACCAGCCTCTCTGGCTGTTCATCTCGATTTTGATATTCCACCGGCTGGCCCCGGTTCAGCATTTCCTCCGCCAACAATCCTCCGACGGAAGCCCGTGCCCATTCCCCGGGCAAGTTCTCATCTTCTCTTCCCCAAACTTCTCCGCGAAATACCACGGGATTGACGCGATCTTCCGTCTGTGCGTCCGGTTCCAGCCAAACTCCTACGCGATCCACTCCCGCAAATTCTTTCAGCGCATCGATGGCTGCGGGCACCCATGCCGCTCGCCCACTCTCAGCCCGCCAGGTCGACAGAATCGATCCACGTTTGGACTTTGTGTATTCTCTCAGCGCAGGGTTTCGTGTAAACACCTTTGGGTCCTCGCAAATACTCGCGATTTATCCATGCACTGAAAGCGCCAAAACAAAATATTTTCAAGTGTTTGAAAAGGTGTGAGATAGAAAAATACCCCAGTCCCAAGGCGAGACTCTAGAACGGATTTTTTCAAATGAGAACTTGCAGAACTAGGCCCAGCTCCGTTTACATCGGGTTTCGTTCAATCTGATATTGCTTTAGCTTGCGATACAGCGTGGTCTTGCCGATTCCCAGCATCCGGGCCGTCGCTTGTTTATCGCCACCCGTTTGATGCAACGTGCTTAGGATCGCCCTCCGCTCTAGTTCTTCCAGCGGCATCATCTCTTCTTTCGCTGGCGCCCGTTCCGTGCTGGGATACTGCAAATTGCTGGGCAAATCGGTCACGCTCACGTAGGGGCCAGTACCCAGCGCAATCGCTCGTTCAATCGCATTCTCAAGCTCCCGCACATTTCCCGGCCAGTCATAGGCCATCAGCCGGTTCGTGGCGTCTTCCGTCATCTCACGCGCCTCTCCATCGGGGTCCCCGAATTTATCCAGGAACGCCGTCACGAGCAGCGGGATATCGCTCTTGCGCTCCCGTAGCGGCGGCAGCTTGATCTGCACTACATTCAGTCGAAAATAAAGATCCTGTCGGAATTCACCTTTCTTGATCGCGGCGTCTAAATCCCGATTCGTCGCGGCCACCACCCGCACGTCAATCGGCCGCCGTTCCGTCGAGCCCACTGGCTTCACTTCGCGCTGTTGCAATGCACGCAATAGCTTCACCTGCATCTCCAGTGGCATGTCCCCTATTTCGTCCAGGAACAGAGTGCCACCGTTGGCCGCTTCCATTAGTCCCTGCTTCGCTTGCATCGCTCCCGTGAATGCGCCCTTCACATACCCGAACAACTCCGACTCAATCAATGTCGGTACCAGAGCCGAGCAGTCCACTGGGACAAAGGGCTTATCCTTCCGCCCTCCCATGAAATGAATGCTGCGCGCCACCAGTTCTTTCCCTGTTCCACTTTCTCCCAGGATCAGCACCGCATGATCGCGCACGCTGACCTTCTCGATCATCTTGTACACCCGCTCCATCCGCGCTGACATCCCAATCAACCCGCCGAATCCCGGCCGGGTCCGCACCTGTTCCCGCAATAACCTGTTCTCACGTTTCAATTCCACGCCGTGCACAACTTGTTCCAGACGCGCCCGCAACTCTTCCACTCGGAACGGTTTGGTCACGTAATCCACAGCGCCCATGCGGGTGGCTTCTACAGCCGAATCGATCGTCCCGTATTGCGTTAGCATCACCACAGCTATGTCCGGATAAACCTGTGCCACTCGCCGCAGCAATTCCAACCCGCTTGTCCCCGGCAATCGCAAGTCCGTCAGCACAATATCCACCGAGGACAGCTCTAACATCTCCAACGCTTCTTCTGCCGTGCTTACGTCCAAGACCCGCATTCCGCTCTCTTCAGCCACAGCTCGGCACAATTCGCGGATATGCTCGTCGTCGTCCACCACCAGCAGGTTCAGCGGCGTCGCGTTTCGCTCTGTCACTGGCGCCCCTACGTATGCTGAAAGCTCTCGCTCCGTGGCAACTCCCGCATTCACAGCGTGATGCCCATTACTGTTGACCATTTTTGCCTCGCGCCGAGCGACCCGAGTCGACTTCGGCCTGACGATTCCCGGACGGGAAGAGGGACAAAATGCCATTACGGGAATTCTCTGTTCCCTTGTAGTTCAATGTACGTATATTGTCAAGCAAGTAATTATCGTTAGTGGTTAATCTGCAGATGTGTATCAAATGGGAATCACGATCAGTGCTTTTGGAACAACTGACTCCTAGTCATGTTCCAAATGCGTCCTCGACTTCGCTCTTTTGCTTCCTCGTTCGCGCAAGCTCGCTGGCTCATCGCCCTATTCCGGGCTACGCCATCGCAGCACTCCCTCGCTCTGCGAGCCAATGAGCAATACCCCGTCATCAGTTTCTACCAGCCCAGTAAATCTGCTTCTTTCCTCATCCGGATCCTGTCTCGTCCAGGTCTTTCCACTATCTCGCGAGACGTAAAAGCCGCCCCCGCGCAGGCTGGCTGCCAGAAAGCTGCGTCCTTTCAGGAAATGCTCCACCTGTCCTCCGGGCAATCCCTGTTCTTGCCGCTTCCAACTCGCACCGCCATCGTCAGATACAAACAATCCTTCGGTGGTGCCAAGGAAAATTCTGGACTTCCCATCCCGATCTTCGTAGTTCACCCATAGCACTGAATTGGAGGTTTCAGGGATATCTCCCCACACAGCGGTTTGCCCGCCATCCCGCGATGTTGCCAGCTTTTCATCAGCAATCGCGCGCAAAGTTGTGCCATCCGACGAAACTTGCAGAGCACCCAGCACGCCGGAATGCCCAAACGCTTTCAATGCCACACAATTTCCGTCGAAGTCGCATCGCAGCAGTCCCTGCCTCGCCCCCACATACGCATCCGTCCTCGAAAATTCCAATACATTTCCAGCAAGCGCAACAGGCTCCCACGTACTGACCGCCTTCTTCGTCCCGCCCTGCTTGCTACCAACTGCCTTGCTCGCGTGCTCTACCTTAACCCTCAACTTCCATTCCTTCCACTTCGCTTCCCGCTCATCCAATTGCCACAGCCGTCCGTTGTTTGCCCGGGCAATCCAACCCCATGGACTCCCGAAAAACCGCTCCACTTGCTCTGCAACAAACATTCCCCCTTTGCTATTTTTCTCGCTGGCCAAAGGCAGTGCTGTCCAGTTCTGACCCGCATCGTGGCTCTCCCACAGAATCATTCCCTCTCGTTCCATGAGCATCGCCAAGTGCGTCGCGTCGCGCGGGTCATCAACCAATTGGCGCACCACTTGATGAGCAAACCCGTTATTCGCGCCCGCAAAACTTCTTCCCGCATCTTCGCTGGAGAGCACACCGCGCGATTCCGTCCCCATCAATACTTGCACTTTGGTATTTCCCTCGCCTGCCACCACGCTCACACTATTGATCACCCAGTCCTGCGGTGTTGTGCGGCTCCAACTTTCTCCTGCATCTTGTGTCACCCACAATCCTTCCGTCGTCGCCGCGTACAGCGTCTGCGGACTCGCTAAATCTTGCACGATGGCCTGTGTCCTTCTTGCGGCATATGGAATTCCCTGCAACTTGGTCCAGGACTCACCTTGATTCTCGCTGCGGTATATTCCTGAACACGCGCTCAAGAACAGTCGGTCCGGTTTGCTCGCGTCAATCCGCAAACTCATGATGTCTGAATCGTCGATCAGTCCATTGATGACCGGCTTCCAATTTTTTCCCCCGTCGGTAGTCTTCCAGGGTAGGTGATAGGTTCCCGCATAAATTATGTTTGCATCGCGCGGATCAATCGCCAGCGAATCCAGGTTTCGTAATTCCTCGTCACCTTCGGGAGAGATTCGCTCCCAGTTCATTCCTGCATCCGCCGATCGGAATACCCCACTGCGTGTGCCCGCGACGATTAAATTCGATTGCGTCGGCGCAGATTCCAATGCTCGCACCGCCTCTTTTTCCAGACCCAACGCCTTCCAGGTCCTGCCTCCGTCTTCACTCCGAAAAACTCCTCCGCCCGCTCCCGGTTTCTGGTACCAGATCGCCGCGAACACTTTGTCGTCCTGCCGCGGATCAACCAGCAGCCGCGATACCACCGCGTCGGTCCTTTGCCCTATTCGCCCCCGCAACTCCCAATTCTTCCCTACACCCTCTCGTGCGAACACGTGTCCGTCCGCGGTTCCCAGATAGGTGGTCCCGCGCGACCCGGTGGACATGCTTATCACCATTCCTCCGGCTGGCCCCATCCGCTGCCATTCCTGCGCTCTCGCGGCCATTCCGAGACTCACGCTCATCACTATTCCAAGCACAAATCGCACCAGCACTCTTCTACTCCCCTTCTTCCGCTTTTCTTCTGTCAGCGCAAAAGAAACCGGGCTCCCCGAAACTTGCCTCGGAGAGCCCGGCTGTCTGTTTCATTCTCAAGTCTCATCAAGAGCTGTTCGCTCTCGACGAGCCGAAGTGTCTAGTAGGTTGCGCCTTCTGGTACGAAGACGGCGTCGATATGACGGTTTTCCTTCTCCATGCCCTTTTCGGCTGAGCCTTCGCCGGTCCGGGTGGTAATGCGCGAGGCATCGATGCCCTTCTCGCCGAGATACTTCCTCGCGAGATCCGCACGAGTCTGCGCCAGCTTCGCGGCCTTGGGTTCCTTCTTGTCCGCGTAGCCAACCACAACCAGCTTGGCATTCGGTTCGTTCTTCAAGCGCAGCGCTACGTCGTCCAGAATGCGCTTGCATTCGTTGTCGACTCGCGATGCACCTGCTGTACGGTAGCCGCAAGTGCCAACCTTGGTTGCCTGTGGTGGTGGCGCGGGAGCCTGCACATCCACGTTCGCCGAGCAGGTTGCGCTGCCGCCGTTGCCGTCGTCTACCTTGCCGTTTACCGTGTAGCTCCCTGGAGCCAATCCGGTCGAATCGAACGTTGCGGTCGCGCCGCTGCCAGAAACCTGGCCGCCCGTGGAAGTGTAGCTGTACGTCAGAGTGTCGCCATCCGGATCGCTTGCCGTCGAGTGAATCGTTACGCGCTCTCCAGCAATAATCGGGGTGCGTTCAACCGAGCAAGAAATAACTGGGTTGCGGTTCGGGCGCTTCGCTACGGCTACGTCCACCGAGCAAGTCGCTGAGCCGCCGCGGCCGTCATCAACCTTGGCATTCACCGTGTACGAGCCGATCGCCAATCCGCTGGAGCTCCAGCGAACATCTGCGCCAGTCCCATCCACTGTCCCGCCGGTTGCTGTGTAACCGTACGTCAACGGATCGTTATCCGCATCCGTCGCGTTCACGTGAATCGCAATGGCTTCGTTCGAACCCTGATAAACCGATGGCGTCGCTGCTGAGCAGGCTGCCACTGGCGGATGGTTCGGCTTCGGCGGTGCTGGAGGATAGCCCCAACGGAAAACAATGCCGGTGCCGATGCGGAAGTTATTCTGGTGACCATTGGCGTTGACCAGAGGGCCAGTGTAATTGGTCATCAGGTAGTCCGCTTCGAAAAAGCGCCATGCGACGTTCTTGAGAAGAATTACGTCCACGCCGCCGCCAGCCAGCAAGGCAAACGCGTTCTGCGAATGGTTGCCGGTCAAGTGCGTGTCTGCGCGCGAACTACCAACTTCCAATTCGCCGAAGGGCACAAAGTGGTCCCAGTGCCGGAAGTTGATCCGCGGACCAAACAGGTAAGAAGTCTGCGTGCCCGTTAGTGTCTGGAGGGAATAGTTCGTGCCGTTCAGTGCATAGATTTGGCGGTTATAATTGTATCCGCCCATTTCCACGTTCAGACCGAGCCAGCTATTGAAGTTGTACGTCAAACTCGCCGTCGCGCCCAGGTTGTTAAAATTCCGGTACGCGCAAGGGCAGAAGTTGATGTACTGAAACATCGCCGAGGCTTCCCATTTCGGAGTCAGTCTGCCCCATGCATGGCGGTTCCAGTAATTATTATCCCAATCGCTGAAAATATCCGGTTTCGGCGCCGGCGATGCAGGCATCGCAAACAGATTGCTTGACGCCGGGGCGATTCCAAATTCCCCGCCTGCTACGTTTGTTGCAACCGCATTGTTCGTGCTGTCACTACCACTATTCGCCGTGCCAGCATCCTTCTGCTGGGCACAGAGTGGCAGGGCGAGTAGAGCGCCGATTGCCAAGGTAACACACCATTTCCGCATAACTTTCCTCCCTAAATTCGTACCTACTTGCTGATGAGCTTCTTCGTTCATGCTTCGTTCGCTTACCTGCTGCGCTGGGCGAAGCACGCAGGACACCCCTCAGCGCAAAATTTGTCCCGAATCCTCCGGGCCTTTTTGCAGCTGACCCCACGAGCCGTGGGGTACAGATCGAAACAATTCACAACGCAAGAAGCATATTCCATAAGTTAATCATTCTGCAAGCGTTTCCTGTGGGCAGTCGGTCCCTCTTCCGGGGTACCTTTTCTTGGTTGCACAACCTTGACTCTTCGATAATTTAATGCCTTACACTGTCTGGGCCATGCTTCTTTTGACACCTCTCGATCTGCTTTGGACCGGACGCCCTCGTTCGATTGCTTCTGCACTCCTTCGCTCGGGCTCTTTCAACGCGCTGCTTGATCCCGGTCCTTCTGTTTCTCTTCCTACTCTTTTAAAGCAGCTCGACTCTGTTGGACTCTCCGTTTCTGATCTTCATTCCATTTTTCTTACCCATATTCATCTCGATCACGCCGGGGCTACAGGTTCCCTCCTCAAACTGAATCCTCAGCTGCAGGTGTTTGTTCACCACCGCGGCGCTGCCCATATGGCTGATCCGGAAATCCTTTTAAACAGCGCACAGCGACTTTACGGCGACAAGATGGCTTCCCTCTTTGGCGACTTTCTTCCCGTGCCCGAAGAAAACTTGCGCATCCTCCACGGCGGAGAAACTTTGTCGCTCGGCGACCAGACTCTTCAGGTCATCTATACTCCTGGCCACGCTTCGCACCACGTCAGCTATTTCGATCCATCCACCGGCACTGCTTTTGTTGGCGATACTGCAGGCATTTGTATCGAGGGCCACCCCTTCATCCTTCCGGCCACTCCTCCTCCCGACATCAATGTAGATTTATGGGATCAATCTCTCGACTCCATTGCTCAGCTTCAACCCCGTCAACTCTTCCTCACTCACTTCGGTCTTTCACCTGATCCCTCCCGTCATTTGGCGACTTACCGTTCCTCTCTGCATCGATGGAGTGACTCCGTCGCCAGCCTTCTCGCTAGCGGCAAGGACGACTCTGATTCCATGCAAGAGTTCGTCCGCCAGGTTTCCAGCGAAGCCACTACTGCGCTCGACCCTTCAGAGGCCGACCACTATCTTTATAACGGTTATTTACCACTTTCGTGGATGGGACTTGCTCGGTATCACCGCAAGAAGGCTTCCGTCTCTCCGCGGTAAGTTACTTCAACTGTTTTTGGCTTTTATTTATTCCGGTTCTCTATCGTTGTTGACGCTCTCAGGATTCGCTTGTATCGTCAATTTCATGCACCTTCTGGCAACCACTTTATGTTGTCCCTGCTGGCTGATTCCCAGTTATGCGGGACGTCCTCGCAAGCTCTGAAGTTCTAGCTGCCGATAACGTACGAGTTTCAATATCCCGCATAACTGAACTCTTCGGTCTGCGGGTTTTTGTTTTTTTTGAGTTTTGCCTGGAATGCCTTTGTGATTATGGTGAAGGGAGTATCGAGAGGCATGGATACCAAATCCTTGCGAAAGGCTGTAACTTTTTTATTTCTTGCTGTCCTGATTAGTGCCTGCTCTTTCGCCGCCGACTCGGCCTACCGCCAATCTGTAGAAAAATGGCGGCAAGAGTACCATGCAACTCTCATTTCGGATTCAGGATGGCTTACCGTGTCGGGCCTCTTCTGGTTGAAAGAGGGTGACAACCGCTTCGGCTCTGCTTCCACGAACGACATTGTGCTTCCTGCTTCTGCTCCTTCTTCCGTTGGCGTTCTTACCCTCCATTCAGGCAAAATCACCGCGAGGATAAACCCTGGGCTCGATGTCACTCTGGACGGAAAACCTGTGCAGACCGCCGAACTCCGGCCGGACGCTCGCGAAGATCAGTTAACCCTCGGGGACCTCACGCTATATGTTCATGCCAGCGGAAATCGCCTCGCCCTCCGCCTAAAAGATCGCAATTCGGTCCTTCGCAAAAACTTCAGTGGGCTCCATTGGTTTCCCATCGATGAATCGTACGCCGTAACTGGAAACTACATCCCTTACGAATCGCCGAGAGTATTCGACTCACAAAATGTTCTGGGCGACGCCATCAAGCTCACCATCACGGGCTATGTCACGTTTTCTTTGAAAGGTCAGGAATACCGTTTGGAAGCAGGCTCCACAAATTCAGAGAAGTCCCTTTTCATTATTTTTCGCGATCTTACCAGCGGCAAGGAGACTTATCCCGCTTCCCGATTCCTCGAAGCTCCAACACCCATTGATGGCAACAGCGGTCCGGTTCTGCTCGATTTTAACGAAGCCTATAATCCGCCCTGCGCCTACAACCCCTTTACGACTTGCCCAATTCCTCTGTCAGCCAATCGCCTGAAGGTGGCGATTCCAGCCGGCGAGAAACTCTACAAACTCGATCACGGCACCTGAATAATCTTAGAATCGCCCGCGTTACTTTCCGTTGGCGCCGTTGCTGAGCCCAAACTCGCGGTGTAGGGCGAGCAGCGCCTTCTTCACATCTTTTTCTTCAATCACAAACGAAATGTTGCTTTCCGATGATCCCTGCGCAATCGCAATGATATTTATCTCATCGCGTCCCATGGAATTGAACGTCCGCCCAGCCACTCCCGGTGTTCCGCGCATATTTTCTCCAACCACCGCCACAATCGCGATGTTCGGATCTACATTGATGTGCTCTACCTTTTGGTGGGCCAGATCCTGTACAAACTCTTTCCTGAGTGCTTCCACCGTTCGTTGCGTATCAGCCGTCGATACAATGAAACAAATGTCATTCTGCGAGGACGACTGCGAGATCAGCAGCACATTTGCACGCACCTCGGCCGTCGTCGAAAATGTTCTTCCCACCACGTCCGGCAATCCCACAATTCCCGGTCCGCCCACGCTGATCAGCGTTACATCTCGAATCGCGGTCAGCGCCTTCACCCCTCCTCCGATGCTCCGCCCCTCGGGGGTAATTTTCGTTCCTTTCTTTTCCGGCTCAAAACTATTCCTTATCCACACTGGGATCGATGCCTGCATCACAGGATTGAGCGTCTTTGGATGTAGCACCTTCGCTCCGAAATACGCCAGTTCCGCTGCCTCGCGATAGGAAATTTCCGGAATCGTTTTTGCTTCTGCCACGAGTCGAGGGTCCGCTGTCAGCACGCCTTCCACATCCGTCCAGATGATCACTTCGTCGGCATCCATCGCTGCGCCCAGAATCGTCGCGGAGTAGTCCGAACCGCCGCGTCCCAGCGTGGTTAATTCTCCTGTGCTCGTCGCACCGAGAAATCCTGTCACCACGGGCACGATTCCCTTATCCAACACAGGGAACAATCGCGCCTGCGATTTTCCCCGCGTTAAATCCATGATCGGCTCGGCTCCGCCATGGTACGCGTCTGTCACGATCAGTTCCGTGGCCGCGAACGCTTCGCTGGCCACTCCCTGCTCGCGCACGGCCAAAGAAACCAGCGGCGCCGACATCCGCTCGCCCAAACTTGAAATTGCATCCAGTGTTCGCGCGGATAATTCCCTCAACAGCGCGGTGCCCTCGCACAGCCTTTTGCCATCGGTGAATACCCGGTCCCACATGGCGCGCAGGGCTGCTCGTTCCGGCTCTTTCTGCGTCAATCCTTTAAGCGCCGTTTCATGTTGCTCGCGCAAGCCATCCAGCACATCTGTAGCTTCCCTCGCGTTGCCTGCTTGCGCCTTGTTGGCCGCTTCAATCAGCTTGTTGGTCACTCCACTCATTGCAGAGACCACCGCAACGCATCCGCCCTCGCGGGCTCCTTGCGCAATTATCTTCGCCGTTCGCGCGATGCACCCCGCATCGCCCACCGACGTTCCACCAAATTTCATCACCTGCAGCCGACGTTTCATCGTTCTCCGACACACTTCCTGGGTTGCGGCTTCATCCATCGCCGCTCACTTCTAGTGTAGGGCTTGCGCTTTGTTTCGAGCGGATTCCTTACCCCGAAATTATCCTATTGAATACATGCAAAATTTGAGGAGTCGTCTAGATCTGAGGCCCATTCTCTCGCATTGGGGAGGATTCCCGATCCGGTTGCAACACCACTCCCCGGCTGCCAACCGGCACAATTGCCCAACCAAATCCTGGAAATCAGTTCGCCGCTGAGGAGGTTTCTTCCGGCGTTTCGGCAACCGGCGCCGCAGGAGCCGCCAGCGCTTTCAATCTAGCCGCAAGCACTTCCGCCAATAGTTCGATCAGCTTGCTTGCCCCGCTTCCGTCAGGATCTTTATCGGGATTATATTGCGCTACGTCCAGCCCCAGCAGATTTTTCTGCTTGGCAAATTCAGTCAGCGCGCTCTGTACATCGGCAAGCGACATCCCACCGCTGCCCGGCACGTTCACGGCGGGAAATTCTTCCTGCGCGATTACGTCCACATCCAGGTGCAAGACAAACTCCCGCGTATCCGCATGCAACTGCTCAATCGCCTGCTGCGTGGATTTCTCCACGCCCTTTGCCTGAATATCAGCCGCCAGTATGTGCCTGACCGGCGACTTCGTCAGAAACTCCTGCTCGGGAGGATCCAGTCGAGCCACTCCAAACAACACCGTTTCTGGCTCGCGTACGATCTGCGGCTCGCCCCAGAATCGCACCAACTCCGGCGATCCCTTTCCAATGATGGTCGACAGCGCCATCCCATCCAGTCGTCCCGAAGGCGTGCTCGCCGGCGTGTTCAAATCGGCGTCTCTGTCGAACCACAACAGATTCACGTGCCGGTAATAGCGCCGCGCACCAGTCAGCAATCCAATTACCTGCGTGCAGTCCCCTCCCAGCACCAGCACCAGCGCTCCGGACTTTACTGCCATTTCCGCTCGCGGCTTTAATTCATTCAACGACTTCACGATCGCTGGCAGATTCCGCGCGCGCTTGTGCTCTTCGTCGTCCGCGAATAATTGCGCCGGACAATCTCCCAGATCAGTTACTTCATATCCGATGGATTGTAAGCGTTCGATTAGCCCGGCGGCACGCAGCGCTGCGGGCGCTTTTTCGCTTCCCGGCATAAATGCTGCCGCGCTCGACGGCGCACCCACCAGAGCAATCTTGTTCGGCTGCCGGACAATTTTGACCGCCAAAGTGTGCTCCTTTTCTTATAGAAGTATTCGGGCCAGCCCCAGCAGTTGCGCCGGTTTTCCCTGTCCGGCCCAAAAACAAATCAGTGCACTCTACTTCTTGCAGCGCACTCTTATCTTGCTTCTAAACTCTTATCGACGTGGCGCTGGCGCAATCGTCGCTAATTCCGGCGGCAATGTAAATCGCACGTCTTCCCGTATCAGGTCCAGATCCCGCTGATCCGTAAATCCGTGGCTCGCCAGTCTCTCACTCACCTGTTCCACCAATACCTCCGGTGCCGATGCTCCCGCCGTCAGTCCCACGCGGTTCACGCCTTCCAGCCATGCCGGATTAATATCTTCTGCCGAATCGATCAACTGCGCTTTCACATTCAACCGCTGCGCCAGTTCCACCAACCGGTTTGAATTCGAGCTGTTCTGCGACCCTACCACCAGGATCAGGTCCACATCCTTCGCCACCTGCTCCACCGCTTCCTGGCGATTTTGTGTTGCGTAGCAAATATCGTCACTCGCTGGACCGATAATCTTCGGAAATTTCTGCCTCAGCCGCGAAACAATTTCCTGCGTGTCATACAAGCTCAACGTAGTTTGTGTCAGGAACGCCAGCTTTTCCGGGTCTTCCACCTGCAGCCGGTCTACCGCTTCCACAGAGTCCACCACGATCGTCCGGTCGGGCGCTTCGCCTGAGGTTCCCACAATTTCCTGATGGTCTTTGTGACCTATCAATATAATGGTGCGCTTCTCGCGCGCAAACTTGAGTGCTTCCAGGTGTACTTTTGTGACTAACGGGCATGTCGCATCAATTACCCGCAATTGCCGCTCTTTTGCTTCCCCGCGCACCGTTGGAGGCACTCCGTGGGCGCTGAACACTAACACCGCCCCTGACGGCACTTCCTCGATCGTCTCGACAAAAATTGCTCCACGCCGCCGCAACTGCTCTACTACGTATGTGTTATGAACGATCTCATGATGCACGTACACCGGAGCGCCATAAGCCTCCAGCGCCAATTCCACGATGTCCACTGCGCGCACTACCCCCGCACAAAATCCGCGTGGCCTTACCCGCAATAATGTCTTCGCCCCAGTTGAAGTTGCCATCTTTATCCTAAACTGCTGAATTTGCAAAATTCTATCATACCAAACCTGGTAATCCCGTGCATTTCCCACACACCTGTCCCAAATATCCTCCCGTACCTGCCTTTTAGGTCAGCTCACACGCCCCACCTTTCGAGTAAGCTATTCCACAAGGACTCTGTTCTATGCCTGACGGTCAAAATCGGCGGAGAAGCGAACGCGTCATGCTTCGTATGTCCGTCACGGTCCTCGCGGAAGACGAAGAGCGGCACCAGATCCAGGAGAAGGGTTTCACCCAGGTCGTCAATGCCCACGGTGGCCTCCTCCAGCTCAAAACTCATCTTCATGTCGGCCAGTCTTTCCTCCTCAGCAATCCCAAAAACGGCATGGAAATGAGCTGCCGCGTCGTCCGCATCGAAGAGTCTGGCATGGAGTTTTACAATATCGCCTTCGAATTTGATCGCCCCGCCTCCAATTTCTGGCCCATCGTCTTCCCTCCCGCCGATTGGTGCGTTCCCGCTCTGAACTAGCGCTCTCTCAATCACTTCTAGACACCACCTCTTCCCACGAAATATCATCAAACTTTTTGGAAGCTGCGGTGTTCTACTTACTGTGGAGGTACGTTTTTGTGCAACTGAGAAGATCGTTTTCGAGTGCCATTCTGCTTTCTTCCGTCTTGATGGGGGGCCTGTTTCTGGCCGGCTGCGACGACAATGTCGAGGTTATTCGCGACCCCGAAATTCACCTTGCCAAGGGAATGACCTGGGCTTGGCGGCCTGTCAACATGCCGGAGACCGTTAAGCGCGGAACTGATGGCCGCGCCGTCACTTCGCGCGATACAATTCAGCCCGCTACCCCGGCCGCGGGACCCACCCAAAAACTGGAAAGCAATCGCGATTGGAATACCGAAGCGAATCGCACCCAACTTCAAAAGGCTATCGAGCAGGCCCTCGCAAAAAAGGGACTCGTCCAGACCACCAATCCCGCTACCGCTGACGTCCTCGTCGATTACCACGTCGCCGTCAAAACGCAGAACGCCACCGTCGCCAACGTTTATCCGGGCTGTGGTCCTTACGGCTGCTGGGGCACCTACGGCTATTGGGGTGGTTGGGGCTGGGGTCCTCCTGAAGTTGCCTACCAGAACGTTCGCTGGCACGTCGGCACCTTTGTTCTCGATCTCGCTCTTCGCAACCCCAACAAGCTCGCCTATCGCGCCATCAGTCACAAAGAGCTAAACAACAAGCGCACCATCTCCCCCTACCAGGCCGAAGAAGCCGTCAACCACCTGCTCAAGGACTTCAAACCTAAATAGCCCGGTTGAGATGCGGGGATTGCGAGTCACTTTCTGATCGCATCCCGCGTCTCCAGCGAGCTTACACCTGAACGAAAATTCGACTTTTCGAACTTACGAGCTGCTTCTCAACTGACTGACAATCTCCGTCAGCCACTCCTCCAGCACTGCCTTCTGTTTCGCCGCCATCTCCACAAACGCCATTCCCATCCCGAAGCTCGGGTCGCTGTAAACCACTTTCGCTTTGGTCTCGAATACGCCCTGATCCCGCAGAATCCGCAACTCCACCAGGGTCCCCGGCGAAAATGGATTTAGCGCATCAACGTAACACCCACCCATCCCTATCTCCGAGGTTCTCGCAGACAACCGCGTCCCTGTGCTCAGTTCCGTCACTTCCGCCGAGGCCACGAACGAGCATCGCCGGACAGCACGCTTTTTGGCATGAACCGCGGTTTTCTTCTTGTGAATCATGGAATTTCAACCGATGGCCGAGGATAACAAATTTCCCTGTCGCCTGAAGACCTTCATCCCTGCCACAGATACGTATCCGCCATCCCGAAAAGACTGTTTCCGCCTACTCTTTCTTCTGCATCGCTTCGCGCGCTTTTTCCAGCTTGTCCTCCATCTCCGCCGCCTTTGCAATCGCCTCTCTCAGCGCCTTCCGCCATTCATCTGGTGAGTAGCCTGGCTCGCTCCGGCCGCGCTTTCCTACCACCTGCCCAAACGCGACTCCCGCGGAAAAAATCTCCACGATCTCCGGGTCGGCCACCACCCATGCTTCGCTCAGGCGCCCTTCCGCCTTCCAGCTTTCCGTTATCTTTTCCTGCTCGACCTTCATCTGCGCGAAGCTGCTTCTTTGTCCCATCGCGAAGCCTCCAAACCATCATCTGCAGTTTGCGAGCAGTTGCCGTCCACTCCTAGCCTAAGCGCACCAAGCTTGTTCAATCAGTACCTTCCGCCCTCCCATCCACCTCAGCCCAGCAACTTCTCCATCGCTAATAATCTGTCATCCCTCAGTGCGTTCGCCTTTTGAGCGCACTGAGGGATCTGCATTTTCTCCCGTGAAGCCAAAAATCGTTCGCTATTTTGTTTCCGCCCAAATGCATTACTGGCAGTCCACTCCAACTGCTGATATCGTCTTCACTCTATGCTCCTGAAAAATAAAGTCGCCTTAATCACCGGTTCTGGTCGCGGCATTGGACGCGCCATTGCCCAACTCTTCGCCAAAGAAGGCGCACAGGTTTTTCTGACCGCACGCACCGAATCCGAACTTGCCTCGACAGCCAAAGAGATCGCCTCATCCGGCGGCCAAGCAGCCTTTACCACCGCCGACCTCGCCAACGAAAATGACTGCGAGAAAGTTGTCGCCGCCGCTCTCAAGAAATTTGGCCGCATCGATATCCTCGTCAACAACGCCGGCCACTATGGCCCGGTTGTCCCCGTCGAAGACTATCCCCTCGCCGAATTCGACCGCGTCATCGCCGTACACCTTCGTGCTGCTTTCCTGCTCAGCAAGCTTGTTGTTCCGCAAATGTACGAGCGCAAGTCCGGCATAATTCTCAACATCTCCAGCATCTCCGCCAAAGCCGCCTACGGCTGGGGTTCTGCCTATGCCGCCGCGAAAGCCGGCATCCTCGGCCTCACACGCGTGATGGCCGCTGAAGCCGCCCGTCAGGGAGTCCGCATCAACGCCATCTGTCCCGGCCCGGTCACCGAAACCGTCATGTCCAAGGAATTGGGCAACACTCTCGCGCAAAAACTGGGTGTCAGTCCCGAAGAACAGCTCAAAGGTTTTCTCAGTTCCCTACTGCAGGGCCGCGGTCAAACCGCCGCCGAAATTGCTCAAGCCGCTCTCTTCCTCTGCTCCGATATGTCCAGCGCCATGGTCGGCCAATCCATCAACGTAGACGGCGGCGCCGTCTTCTTTTAACCGGCTGGCCGCGGCAAGCAACCCGTATTACTCCCACACTGTCATCCTTAGGCGATCCGATCAAGAGCGACAAGGGATTTCAACCCAACCTGTTCCTCAGAACCCTAACGGACCATTTTCTACGGTCGACGATCGGCATGATGTGACCAGTCTAGTGAGCCTCGTTCTTAACTGACCGCGACCAACACCCCAAAAAAAAGGCCAGCCGCTCTCTCAGGACGGCTGGCCCCCACTACCTTTTTCAGGATTCACTTACTTCCGAGCGTAAACCCCAAATTGGCGTGCACTGGCATACATACTCTACAAACTCAACAAACTCGTTCGACCCAATTCTATATATTGCTCGGCATTTCGGGTCCAGTCCGGCGAATCGGTCGCCGTGCCCATTCTTCCGCAAAAGTTATACCACGGCGCATTGCCAAGACCCATGAATTTCGGCTCGCCCACAGCGCGCTGACTCCGGCTTCCCAGCTCTTCTGCAGCATATAGAACGACACGATCACTCCGGCAATCGCTCCGAATACCAGAACGAACAGCGCAAAGGCGGCCAGAAGCTCCCGCACAAAGTACAACTGAAGGGCCGCCACGACTCCCAACAGCAGCCACATCCACTTTCTCAGGTTGTCTTTGCTCTTTCTTGCGCCCATTATTCTCTCCCCCGGTTCCCGGCCGTCCCCGGCTTCCAGTCATTGCATTGGATGCTCTGCACTGGTCTTTTGGACGGTGTATCTGACCTGTCCCATTAGACAGGTTTCGGGGGGAGAAGGCCATGGTACAGGGGTCTCAAATTTGGCCTCAAACTAATAGCCTAGTACCGCCAAAATCTCGCATTTTCTTCAATTAACATGTTTATTAACAGTACTTTACGAGATGAGCTAAATCGCGCACAATTATCCGCTTTTTGTTCGTACTACGCCCTGTGGAAAACCTGTCCTTTAGGACAGGGGACAGGTAGTTCCCCCTCGCTCCCTCAACCTGACTCAATGTTACCCTTTGTTACATGGAAAGGGCCGGTTTTGGGACGGGAAAGTCACTGGCAGAGAGCCAAGGCACCTCGAGCACACACTACAATTCGTCAACTCAGCTTGACTGGAATTTCTTAGGTGAGGTTTACGTCTTAATTGCCCTTCAGACTGTATCCCGCGTCAAACGGCAGTTTACCATCAACCCGCAATACCTTTACTGCGCTATTGATCGAGTAGACGTCCAGCAGTCCCACTGCCCCTGGCGTTGATCCGACCGTTCGGATCAGCTCTTCATCGCTATCCACAACCTTCATTACCGGGTGCGATTCGTTCAGTTTGGCCAGCACCGGCTTCAGATCCGAGTCGTTGACCCCGAATATCTTCTGCAACGCCCCACGCATTTCGGGCGCGTCCGGATTGCGGACTACCAAGGTAAAACTCTTCCCATCCGGCCACGCTTTCTGCGTCCCCTTGCACAATTTCGTCAGGTCCGCCAGCGACACATCCTGCAGCTTGCTTCCCGGCGCAACCACCATCGCCCAATTCTTGATCGCCGCCAACAGCGGCACCGCCGAGCACATCAATACGCTCGCAATAATGGTTAGTTGGAACGCCCGTCGTAGCGGATGGTTTCTCATGATTGCCGGCAACCCCTATCCCACCGTTCTTGCATTTTCTGGAATTGGTTCTCAATGCACAAGTATCTAGTTCACGCAATGTGCCTAACCTAGCGACCCTCCCTCATTGTGCCCAATCCATCAATTCCGCTGAATAAGTGTGCACAACTGCCCTTCCGGACAGTTTCTCCACTTCCCAATTGGTTGCAGAATCTCCTCAGTACCAGTTCTCATTTTCAGTTTAGGGGATCTAAGTGGCTATCCGACCCAGCTATCTTCGCTTTCTCTTTTTCTCTTCTGTATTTATCCTGGCCCCTGCTCTTTACGCCCAGCAGTCGGCGCATCTCCAGCCTGCCAAATCTTCCACCACTCCCGCTAAGCCGGCCGTAAAGATTCCTGTTGGCTCCCAACTCCTGTTCGGCACTCTCCCGCTTTCCACTAAATCCTTGGCCGCGCGCACCAATCTCGAAATGGCTCTCGATCAATACGAAAATGCCAGTTTTGATGAAGCCGTCCTTCACGCCAAACTGGCCACCGACAAGGATCCCAATTTCGCTCTCGGCTACGCTCTTTGGTCTTTTGCCGCGCGCCGTTCCCAACCCGATCCCGATGCTCTGAAAAAGGCCAAGTCCCTTTCCTCAAAGTGCTTCGGCGACGAATGCCTCATGGTTACCTTCCTCGTCGGCGCTCAGGAAGCCAACGTTCTTCCCGCTATCTCTGCTATGAACGATCTTCTGGCTCACCGCTCCAAAGACAAGCACGTCCTATATCTAACCGGCGAATGGCTCTTTTTTCAGCAGGACTACGATGGTGCAAAGAAACTCTGGGTCAAATCACTGGCGATCGATCCCGATTTCCCTCCCGCCCTCAACATGCTTGGCTATGCCTCTGTAGAAGGAGGCCAGCCTGAACCGAAACAGGCCATCGAATATCTCAAGCGCTACGCCGCCGTCCTTCCCACGGACGCCAACCCTCAGGATTCTCTCGGTGAAGTGCTTCGCATGACCGGCGACGACGCCGGCTCACTCGCTCACTATGCTGAAGCCTTGCAAATCGATCCTCATATGATCACTTCCCAGTATGGTCGCGGCGACACCTACGCCTTGATGGGCGATTTCTTTCACGCCAAGTCCGAATATGAGAAGGCTCTGAAACTCTCCACCAATTCCCGCGACACCCTGCACATTCAATTTGAACTCGCCATGTTGAATTTCTGGACCGGCGACGTTTCTGGCGGCCGCCAGGCCCTTGCCGACCTTGCCGATAAAATCGCCAAAGACGGCGACGCGGCCTCGCTCTTTGAAGTCAATTTCGCCCGCGCCCTAACCGCTCCAGACTTTGACACTCAGCGCCAACTTTTGCAGTCGCTCGAATCCAGCCTCGCTGACGTTCGTCCCGGCATGCAAGCCGCCGACCGCAACGCTGCTCTGGCCGCTGTCCTTCGCGAACAGGTTCGCATCGCCGTGCTCGCTCATCAGCAGCAAGACGCTGCCACTGCCATCCAGAAGTTACAGCAACTTGCCGATGATTCCCGCGACCTCCTGGTCGAAAACATCTCCGAGTCCGCCAAGGGTTTCATCTCTCTGGGCAACGGAGATTACCCCAAAGCTTCGCAGCAGCTTTCTTCCGACCTCCACGCCCCTCTGGTGGTTTGCGCTTACATCCAGGCGCAGGAAAAACTCCGCGACAGCAAAACCCTCGAAACCGCCCAGAAGCAATTGCAATATCTGCGCACCCCAACGGTCCAGTGGTATATCGCCACTCATACCGCGAATACGAGTTCGCAACTGATTACTCGCTAAACCGGTCTCTCAAGAAAAAACGCGCTGCGATGGTCTTTCAATCTCCATCACAGCGCGTTTTCTTTTCTTAAAACTTCTTTACGCTCGTTTCAGTAGCCGGCTGATCCAGACCAATAACACCGCGCCAATGAAAGCCACAATGATCGATCCGATTAATCCTCCACCCGGCCAGATTCCCAACATGCTGAATAGCCATCCTCCTACTAGTCCCCCCAAGAGACCCAGGATGATATCCACGATTACTCCGTAGCCTCCACCCTTCATCACTTGGCCCGCTAACCATCCTGCGATTAGCCCTACGACGATCCACGTGAGAAATCCCATTCGTTTTCTCCTTGGTTCCGTTTCCGGAACTGAACTTAGGGCGGTAAACCGCTATATTTTGGCCTTACCCCATGTTACGCGCAAGCCCGTAGATAACAGTAGATCGTTGTCTTTTAATCCCGGTGGCGGGAAGTTGATGTAGCTGTCGCTGATCGTGATTTGCCAGCTCAGCCAGGCCTTGAACTGCGTCACCAGGCTCGCATCGAACTGCGACCGGAAATCTCCGGTATTCGTCAGGTTCGGATACACGCTGAACCGTTCCGCAACCGTGGTCCTCTTATTCAGCTTCTTATCAAACTCTTCTCCAATTACCGCTGCCGCGCTGTTTGTGGTCGAAGACGGTATCAGCACCGGTGGTGGTCCCACCAACGTATACGATCCGAACGCGTCCCTCTCGTAGGTAATACCCCCAAACACGTCAAACGTCGTAGTCGGGTTCTTGATGATGTGGTAACCCAAGCCGCCGCCATACGTCTGCCTTAAATCCAAATTCTGCAGTTCGTTTGTTTGATAATCGGCAATTCCGAATACATAAAGCTTCGGTGCTACGTTGTAATCGAACCGTACCCCCGCGTTCAACGCATTTGCCGTAGTGCGGCTCGGCGGTGTCGTTGAGTCGCTTCCGTAAACATAGTTGCCATACAGGGTCAACTTGTCCCTTGGTGTCTCGCGAACCGCCTTTGACGCCACCGTAAAGCTCGCCGTCGAAGAGTTCCCTCGTGTCAGCGCTAGCCCGGTATCGAACAATCCGCTCCAGAAGTACGTGAACTTCGGATGCGCCATCCTCTCGGCCGCCAGGTCGTACGCTTTCTGCTCGGCATCGTCGCGCACCGCCACGATCGTCTCCTTCGCCGCTGGTGGCGCTGCACTTGGCGCTGGTCCGGCCGCGCTGGCCACCACAAACTTTCCGTCTTGCGTGGTCACTTTACCCGACAGCTTCGACCCGTCTTTCAGCGTCAGATACACCACATCCGTCGATTCCATTCCCGTGATCGCATCCCATTGGATAGTCACGTCTCCCGCAAAATCAGTCTTCAGCAACAGCGTTTTCCCATCTCCGCTAATGATTTTGCCGCTGAAGCGGTCTCCATTTTTCAGTGTGACCTGATCGGCACTGGCCAAACTGGCCGTCAATACCACCAATAATAATCCCAAAAATCCACGACGCATTTGCGTCCTCCTAAACCCCTGCTGTATTTTTTATCTAGAATTTTGCGTGGGCGGGCAAAAAGCCTTTCCAGATCAAGCTCTGTCGAGCCGTGGCTTAAAAGTTTAATGAATTACTTCTATCTCCGCAATTCCCATTTCTCGCCTTTCTTGTCCCTTCTCGTTGGATTCCCGTGCTTCTTATCCTTTATACTCTTTAGGTTATTGAATCTATTTCGCCCGGCTTGTCCGCGCGTACTCTGCTATGGCTTCCGCCAGAGCATTTTTCCATAGGGGGAACGCAGTGCTCATTCTTCGCTCCAGAATTCTGTCTCAGCTTGTTCTAAGTCTCGCTCTTCTCACTCTCGCTGGTTGCAAGCCGTCCCAGCAAGTCGCGACGAACAGCACCACGGCTCCTGCGCCCACTGCCCGTCAGACTATCGTCTTCATCACCGATTTCGGCACCGCCAATGACGCCGTCGCTATCTGCCACGCCGTTATGTATGGCATTGCTCCAGATGCACGCATCATGGATATCACCCACCAAGTAACGCCCTTCTCCATCGAAGAGGGCGCTCGCATTTTGGAAGGTGTCACTCCCTACTATCCCGCCGGTACGGTCTTCGTTGGCGTTATCGATCCCGGCGTTGGCACTTCTCGCAAAGCTGTCGTCGTCAAAACCAAGAAAGGTCAATTCTTCGTCGTTCCCGACAATGGTCTAATCACTCCCATCATCGAACGTGATGGTCTCGACTCGGCCCGCGAAATCACCAACACCAACTGGATGATCGGCCAGGCCATCTCTTCCACCTTTCATGGCCGCGACATCTTCTCACCTGTCGGCGCTCATCTCGCTGCGGGCTGGGACTACACCATGGTCGGCCCGGTCGTTGACCAACTCGTTCGCCTCACTCCCAAAGTCTCCACGGTCACCGACAAGGGCGTCGATGGCGACATCATCGCTCTCGACGACCCCTTTGGTTCGCTCATCACCGATATTTCCAAGGATCAGTTTGAAAAACTTGGCTACGCTTTCGGCGATCGGGTCACCGTTCTGCTCAACAAGAAGCCGTTCACTCTGCCTTATCAGAAAACCTTCATGACCGTTCCTGTCGGCGAACCACTTCTTTTCATCGACTCGCGCGATCGCGTCAGCCTCGCCGTCAATCAGGGCAATTTCTCCAACGTCTACAAAATTATTCCCCCGGGCACCATCTTCATCTCCAAAAAGGGCGCCCCTATCAAGGGCAGGTAGTCAACCTACTCTTCTCTTTCTTGTCGTGGGGGCCCAATTATTTGTGCCCCCTTTAATACATCCAAGTGGTATTTTCAATCAGCCCCGCGCACGCCATTTCTTGCCAGTGACCGCCACTTTTCCGAGTACGTCACTGAGAGCGATTTGGGTCAATACACTCAATTGTTTTGACAGTCAACTTGATCAGCGTCATTCGGCATCCCTGTCTCTTCAAACTTCAGCGGCTCTGGACCCACGCCGTGAATTCACGCCATAACGGTGAGTGAGCAAGCGGGCGCATCGCAAAGTCCATAACAAGGATTAGAAGTGATCCCGAAATCGTTGCAAGATGGACTTTTCCGCGCGACCAGAGATCAAATGCGATCATGAAAATCAGGAAAGAGTCGAGGATGCCGAAGAACACCAGATCGCTGGAAAAGACAAATGCGAACGGCCAGCGGCTCAATGCTGGGCCAAGGAGCGCAACGGTCGCAATGATTATCAGTCGCTTGTGCGCGGAGCCGTCGCTTCGGACTATGAAGGCCCAAACGATCAGCACCGCAAAGACCAACAACTGAAGAACATCGACCGCGAACAGCGCCTCCGTGCTCATACCAGGGGCCGCACCTCTGCGCACCGCGGCAATTAACGTGGCAAACCCAACCAGCGCAAGCAAACCCGCAAGAACCATCCCTAACACTCCGAGCCGCATGTGCCAGCGCACCTGGCCGACAGACACCAATGTGACTTGCGCAATAAGCAGGAGTATCCAGCAGGAGAACAGTGCTCCATGGAGGTGAACGAGCGGGCTAGGAAGTTTGGCATGAATTACGCCCGCCAGATAATAGGTACGCGCGAAACCGATAAAAACGACTGCAAGGATGAGCAGCGCCATAGCTAAGAAGAAATAATCGTCGGTATGCTTCCGATGCCAGCGGCCCGCCATAGATGCCAATCTTCCTCCCTGATACGGAACGACAATTCAACAGACCGCTTGAATGCGACAGACGGCTTACTTGAAACCACTAAACATCACGACGTCCGAATCGTTTGAGCGAGCACGCGTGATGGCGAATTTCTTGCCATCATCGAGACCAAGCATAGGCAGCCACCAGAGCGGGCTCGGAGTCGAAGTGGGTCAACTGCACGGGCGGGCCCCCTGCCAAAGGCTGCATGTAGACATTCTCGGTACCGCCCGTCGTATTGTGTACGTAAGCGAGGGCACGCCCGTCCGGCGTCCACCCTAGTTCGTGCCAGTTGTACGTCGCAGGCAGTTCGATTTCCTTTGAAATTACTCCGTCCTCCAGTCTCTGCACCACGATCTTCGACGTTGCACTTGCACCCTGCCCGCTGGTCCTTCCGTAGGCGATGAGTTTTCCGTCCGGGGAAACCACTGGAGAGAAATCGGTCCCGTGGGCCAATTCCACCGGCGCACCTCCATCAACGGAAATCTTAAAAACTTGCCCCGATGTGTCGGTTGCTCTTGCTTCGGTGTACACCACCCATTTGCCATCCGGCGTACAGGAACCCTTCTCCACGTCGTTCCCAAACGTTAGCTGTTTTAACTCACCTGTTGCGACGTTGAGAAGCCAGAGGTTGGGCGAATTGTCCTCAAGAACTCTGCCGACCACGGCCATATCACCTGTGCCGCAGGCGCTAGCCGAAAAAACTACATTGTCATTCTCCAGCAGGCGCACCCGCTGACTGCCATCGGCGACAGTCGCATATATGTGCCACGCCGTATCCTTTTGCAGGAGTTTCCCGGCGCCGGTCCACGACAGATCGTATCCGGTCGCTCGTTCGGTCGATATGCTAGTCAGTTTCCAATTAATTTTGTCAGTCAGCGCGGCTGGCGAATCACCCACCCAGATCGTCGCCACCGGACTTTCCTGAATGGTAACGAACGCTTTTCCTTCCCCCGTTACACTCAGCGAGAAGTACATGCTCAAGTCGTTCGTGACCTTGAACGGATCCCCGGCGGGAAAGGGTTGAAACCAGACCTGCCACCGCAGGCCAGTTGACTTCTCAGCGGCAACAAAAAAAAGCCCGGAACCATCTGGCAGCCAGGCGACCGCCGTGACCAGGGTTGGAAGCGAAAAGCTCTTTACCAGCTTGCCTTCCGGTGTAAATACCAGAATAGAGGTGATCTTGTTTTGACCCGTGTCAAAAGCGCCCACCGCGATGAGATTGCTCCTAACTGCCCACGAAGGTTCTGTGAATAAACCTTGACCTTGTTCCTCACGGCGTCGAAAGATGGCTTGCTCGCCCGTGCCGTCCGCATTCGCAATCAAAAGCTGATCCTCGCCTTTATCACGGATTAGCCGCCGATACACGATTCGTTTGCCATCGGGCGAAAAGGCTGCTGCGCTGGCTACGTCACTCACGACCTGACGCGACACCCCACCTAGGGAAGGCACGCTGTACAGATTGACGTTTCTTGGATTGGCCGGATCGGTGTGCGTGTAGAACAGATAATCTCCGTCGGGAGTGAACGTAGCTCCAGAGCCAAAATGACCTGGCTGCGGCGGAACAACCGTAACCTCACTGCCCGTAGCTACTTGCTTCACTCGTAGACTGCGTTCTCCCTCTCGCCTGTCATAGGCCACCAATCTGCCGTCCGAAGAAATGGCGACCAACCCTACTGCCTCTCCGTGCTCTGTGAGCTGTCGAATGCCGATGTTGCGGGTATCGATTGGTGGTGCGTTCCGACTAAAAAATTTGTACAGGCCAAAAGCAGTCGCCACTGCAAACGCCAAAGCCACCACGGCCGCGACCATCAGCATGCCCTTATGCCGTCGGGCTTCCGCGATGAGTACAGAACTGGACGATGGTTCAGCAGACAAAGCCGCAGCATCCGTCAGTCTTGCGGATGAAACCGGTGGCTTAGAGTTAGCTGAGGAACTCCCGGATTCCCCCTCCGTCATCACCCGGCCCGATTCCGAATCCCGCTTCAGCCGCATCAGTTCTGAACGCATTTCTGACGCGTGCTGATAACGCAACTCACGGTCCTTCTCCATCGCACGATTGATGACCCTTTCCAGATCGGGCGGCAGGTCGGGGTTCAGCCTCAAGACAGGCACCGGAGCACGGTTCATGATCCCATCGAAGATCACCCCCGAACTTTCACCGCGAAAGGGTAACGAGCCTGTAGCCATCTCGTAGAGCACAGCGCCGAAGGAGAACAGATCACTCCTCACATCCAGCTCTTTCGCCCTCACTTGCTCGGGTGACATATAGGCAACGGTACCTAGCGTAGAACCCGGACTGGTCAGTTGCTCGGCACTCACGCCCTCAGTCATCTCCGATTGAGCTGTCGCTTGAGATGAGCCAACTCCTGTGAAAATCACTTTCGCCAGACCGAAGTCCAGAATCTTGGCGTGGCCGCGCTTGGTAACGAAGATGTTGGCCGGCTTGATGTCGCGATGAACAATGCCATCGGTGTGCGCGGCGTCCAGTGCGTCAGCGATCTCTATCCCCAATCCTAGTAGAACATCAGTGTCCAGCGGCCTTCCGCCGATGCGGTGTTTCAGTGTTACACCGTCGAGAAACTCCATGGCAATGAAGCGTTTGCCGTCTACTTCGCCGATTTCATGTATGGTGCAGATGTTGGGATGGTTCAGGGTGGAAGCGGCGCGAGCCTCGCGTCGGAAGCGCTCCAAGGCTTGAGCATCTTCCTCAAGATCATCGGGTAAAAACTTCAGTGCGACGAAGCGCCCTAGCTCCGTGTCCTGCGCCTTGTAGACCACACCCATGCCACCGCCGCCAACTTTCTCGACGATGCGGTAATGCGAAATGATCTGGCCGATGAGCGCGTCAGTGCCGGTCATGCGTAGCACATGTTAGGTTGGGGCTGGAGGCAAGTCAATCAACCGGGATGTTCGTAAGAATAATCTCAATTAACGCGCATCCTAAATCCCTGTATCCTCGGCCTTTATCTATAGCACCCCCCTCTCCAAGCACTCCGCTTTCTCCATCCAGCCTTACTACCTTCCCCTTTACAACTTTTTACAATCATTTGCGACGTCTTGACATACTGCAGTCAGCGGTTCTTTATAGTTTCGCTAGTTAACATGCCGGATCGGTTGGAGATATTTAGAATGTCTAAAAAGTGGCGAATAACGGACCGGACCAGAACGCTTCTCACTCTGGAGCTGGCCATCGTCCTTCCTGCGGCAGCATTGATGGCCTTCAGCATCTGGAATTTGAAGCATATTCAGCGCGACAAGGCCATCGAAGCTGCTATTCAGCGCGATTTCACCTACGTGCTGAAAATCGCCGAGAAGAAGAGTTGGATCCGAGCCAACGATATCCTCGACCCCGTCCGCAAAGAATTTCCTAATCCGGACGACGGCCCCAAAATCAAAGACCAACTCGATCGCATCCTGGCTCACCACCCCGAGTTTGCTTATGTGATTCTCTACGACAAGAAAAACAATCTTTGGGTCAGCCGCATGCAGACCGGCCCCGATCACGATGAGCAATCGTGTGCCATTAGTCAGGACATCATTAATAGCCTTCAAAGCTGGGTCCCCATTGAGGCCTCTTCAATGGCCACCCATCTCCGCATGATGTCTGAAAAGGGTGATCGTTCTCCCGCCTTCGACGGTGGTTGGATGTTGCAGAACAAACAGCACGTGTATTGGAACAGCGCTTTTTTTATTCCACCGGGTGTCTCGGACGATCGAGTTAGCCTCGGCATTGCCTCTTTTGATCAGAATTATCTTCAGAACCATTTCTTCCCCGCGGTCCTGAAAGACGTACTCACTAGCAAGAATGAGGTACTCCGCGGCGATGCCAATCCGCCCGCGATGATGGTTCACGCCGCGAAAGATATGAATCCTTTGGTCGTCTCTGCCAACTGGGATGGCGGCAAGCCCGAAGTCGAACGCCCCTTCGCCGATATTTTTCAGGGCATGACTTTCGCCATCAAATATCCCGGAACCACCATCGCCGATATCGGCGCACGCTTCCTCCGCTATAACTACGCGGTTCTCGCGGCGCTCTCCCTGCTCATGATCGGTGGAATTTTCATGACCTATCGCAACGTTTCTCGCGAAATGAATCTCGCCCGCCTGAAATCCGATTTCGTCGCCAACGTCTCCCACGAACTTCGCACGCCGCTTGCTCTCATTCGCCTCTACGCAGAGACCCTGGAGCTTGGCCGCCTCAACGCCAGGGAAAAATATCAGGAGTATTTCCGCATCATCCGCGAAGAGAGCGAGCGTTTGACCGCCCTCATCAACAATATCCTCGACTTCTCCCGCATCGAGGCTGGTCGCAAGGAGTATGAGTTTAAGGAAACCAATCTTCCTGAACTCGTTCGCTCCACTCTCGACTCCTACCGTTTTCAAATCGAGCAAAATGGTTTTTCCTTCGAGGAAAATATCGCCCGCGATATTCCTCCGGTAAATGTGGACCGCGAAGCCATCGCGCGTTCGCTTCTTAATCTGGTCAACAATGCTTTGAAATATTCCAAAGACCAGAAGTACATCGGCGTCAGCCTCTATCGCGCGGATAGTTGCGTGAAGCTGGAAGTGGCCGACCACGGCATGGGGATTCCCAAGAGCGAGCAGGAAAAAATCTTCGAGAAGTTCTATCGTTGCGGCGACCCTCTGGTTCACAACATCAAGGGTTCGGGCTTGGGCCTTTCGCTCGTTCGGCATATCGTTCGTGCGCATGGCGGGGACGTACAGGTGGAAAGCGCCCCCGAGAAAGGTAGTAAATTTACGATTGCCTTGCCCTTGGATCCAGCAGCTCGCACAGGCGCGGCAATCGCATGAAGACTTCGGAGCGCGGTGGTGCCACGTTCCGCAAGACCACAAGGAGAGGTCATGGGCGCAAGCAAGATTTTGATCGTCGAGGATGAGCCAAATATGGTTGCAGGTCTGCGCGATAATTTCGAGTACGAAGGCTTCCAGGTCATCACCGCACTCGATGGCGTCGACGGTCTCGAGCGCGCGCTGAAAGATTCTCCTGACCTGGTCGTTCTCGACGTCATGATGCCGCGCATGAGCGGCCTGGATGTCTGCAAGCAACTCAAGGCGCGCCGCCCTTCCATTCCGATAATTATGCTTACTGCGCGCGGCCAGGAAGTCGACAAGGTCGTTGGTCTTGAGTTGGGCGCCGACGATTACGTCACCAAGCCTTTTTCCATTCGCGAACTTCTCGCTCGCGTTAAAGCCGTTCTGCGCCGCGCCCACACGCTCCCCAAGGAGCAGGACAGCTATTCTTTCGGTGATGTCGAGGTCAATCTCCGCAGCTATCAAGTCATGCGAGGCGGCCAGCGGGTGGAATTTTCTGGCAAAGAATTTGAGTTGCTCAAACATTTTCTCTGTCATTCGGGGGAAACTTTGAGCCGCGACCGTCTTCTTGACGAGGTCTGGGGCTACGAGAATTTCCCAACCACACGGACTGTCGATGCTCATATCGTGCGTATTCGCCAGAAACTCGAACCGGTTCCCGATGAGCCTCGTTACTTTTTGACCGTGCATGGAGTTGGATACAAATTCGTGGGGTGAAACGACGATGATGGTATTCACTGAAAAAAGGCTCGACATCCGACGCTCCACTCTCGCCAGTCATTTCGCCTCGGCGGCCATTGGCGCAACCGACATAACGGCAGCTCAACCTTTTTCCGTTGCCACCAGCGACGCGGCCCAGGAAGCGCTCCGCCTGCGCGACGAACTCGACGCCATCCGCCGCGATCACGCGAAACTCAGCCAGGCCATTTACGAAGCCGCCCAAATCCAGCGCAAGCTCTGCGCTCCGCGCGAAATGAGTTGGGGCAAATTTGAAATCGCTGGCGAAATCTTCCCGGTTCGCCATCTGTCGGGCGATTTCTTCAAGGTCATGGAACTCGGCTCCGCTCTGGGCGTTGTACTCGGCGACATCGCAGGCAAAGGCATGACCGCGGGGATCTGGCAAGCCCACCTGATGGGCTTGATCCAGCGCTCGGCTCGTCACCACAGCAATCCCGGCGAAGCCATTGCCGAGGTCAATCGTGAGCTATGCGGCGATGAAGGCGCTCCTCCACTCACCGCTCTCTTCTTCGCGCGCATCGAATCGCGTACCAACGAACTCGTATACTGCAACGCTGGCTTGCCAGCTCCTCTTCTCCTGCGCGACAACAAGTCCCTCGAACGACTCGACGAGGGAGGACCCATGCTCGGCGCCGTGAAAAATGGCGCATTCCAAACCGGCCGGGTCACTCTCAACCCCGGCGACCTTTTGGTCGCGTACTCCGACGGCGTGACGGAATGCCGCAACGCCGAAGACCAGGAATTCGAGATGGATCGGCTGACCGCCGCAACGAAAGCCGTCTCTGGCATCAGCGCCAACAAGGCTCTGTTCTCGCTGCTTGGGACGGTTCTCGATTTCGCTGACTCCTGCTCACCCAACGATGACTTGACCGTGTTGGTTGTACGTTGCCTCGACGCACTCAATAAGAAGCAATCGCGTCGGCGCACAAAAGATTTTTCGGCTCCGGAACGCCGGACCACTTCGACTGCAAAATCGCGCTCGAAGCACTCCGGCCGCGGAGGCCAAAGCTCCAGATAGTTGCGCTGTGGGTGACACCCGGGTCCAGGAATTGCTGCGCTGGAATCCGTCGCGACTGGTGTGCCCAAATCTCTGGTTAAGGAGAAGTTATGGCGACTCGGTCCACTTCGATGCTCTTCGATGAGAACGGTCTCGGCTCGGCCTTCAATCAGGCGCTGCAAACTTGCCCTGAAGTTATCAGTTCGCTTTACACCACGCATTACCAGCAGGTGCTGCAGGTCTGCCGACGATTCTTTCGGCGCCCCGAAGACGCCGAAGATGCCGCGGCGGAAGTTTTTCTGAAACTGCACACGGTGCTCGACAAAAAGGATGACCGCCATCCTTTCCGCCCGTGGGTGCGCCAGATTGCCGGACGCCACTGCATCGATAAGCTGCGCCGCCGCAAGCGCGAGACGGCTTCCACCATCGAGGGCCAGGACGTAACCATCGTTCCAGACGTTTCCACGCCCTCGCCTCTCACCCAGGTTCTCCGCGCAGAAGCCAAGCGCGAGTTGGAGAAGCATCTCGATGATCTGCCGGAGTATTACAAAGTGCCGCTGGTTCTCCGCTACTACCAGTCGATGAGCTATTCCGAAATCGCCCGCGCACTGAATCGCCGCATCCCCGCGGTTAAGACCACCATCTGCCGCGCCAAGAAACGCCTCCGCCGTAAGTTCGGGCAACCCGAAACGCTGCGCTGATGTGTTAACTGTTATGATACTCACCCCTCCCCCCCGTTTTTACGTAAGAGTGGCAAGTAAAGGGGGTTACGGGAGGGGTGGTTCGTAAGAGACGTAGCCAAAGGACTTAGAGGAACGGCGACTCGTGAGGAGTGACTGGTGACTGGTGGAAAGAAAGAAGACAGAGGACACTCGACAGCCGATGCCGAGCGGAATGGGAAGTTCAAGGGTTCGGGGTGCGACGGTTCAAAGTTGAAAGTTAAAAGTTGAAGGTTGAGCGAAGAGATCGTTGGCCGGTTGGAATCCCCGGCTGCTGCGGTAAAGCTGTAATTTAGGGCCGGTCTGCTGAGGGTGTTCGCTACGATTGATGCGGGAGTGTTGAGGCGCTGTTGGCAAGGTTGATACCCCACCCACCCCCCTGCGAAAAAGGGATGTCTATCAAAGGAAAGAGCTTGCGGGCGCAGGCGTGTGGATGTCTGTGAAACGAAAGAGTTTATAAAGTGTTTGGAATGATATAGATGTGAGGGAGTGAAATTGGGCGTTGCAGAGTGGGAGGAAAAGTCAGTCGCCGATGCGAGAGAGCGGAGTGAAGGTTCCCGTAAAACTCTCTGTGGGATTCGGGGCAACGTGGAACGTTCGAAGAGTTCTCGACAATACATGGACCATTGTATATTGAAACGTACTGTTTGTCAATAGGTAAATATATTCGAAGGAAGAAACTCGAGAAGGCGAGAGGGAACGTCCCGTCTGTCCCCATTTCCGTCCCCATTTCCTCCCATTTCCCCCGAGTTCTGAAAGCAAGCGCACGAACCAGTGAATCGGACCGGTGGCTTCGATCCCTACGCGAACCGGCTTGGGCAAATCCCGATAAAACGCTTCGGCTTCTCCGCTCTGGTGATCGAGCCGCCGTTGGAGAACTAGTTCTCCGGTCTCATCGTTGGCCATGGCAATCTGTTGGTAGCGCGTGTGAAAATCACATCCTATAATCAACATCGCTCGGCTCCTTTCTTCCGAGCCTCGGTCGTTAGCGCAACCAAGTTTACTCGGAGCTGGGAGCCGACGCCCTCATCCAATCAGCCCTGTGTGGATTGCAAACTTGATAAAAACTGATGAAGAGTTTTCAACGATTGAAGAGGCAAAAGTTAAATTTACGACATTCTATTTGCCAAAAGAACGAGAGGATTTCGAGAGGTTTTTCGTCAGCCGTATCGTTGGACCGATCAACAATCTCAATCAATGACTTTCGATTGTCGGCTGTTAGATTTCCTCTCGCTGTCGGTAATTGAGGACACTGTTGACTTCTGCATCACGTACGGCGTAAGTTTCCTCCGCGTGAAAAGGACAGGCTCCAAGACGGTAGGATTTTCCTGGGGGAATTACAACATGGACGGATGTACCCAAGACTCTCTGCATTTGTTCAACATAATGTTTCCTGCAATCACGGGATTGTTAGGCGTTCTTTTGGGTGGATTCATAACTAGCCAGAATGCAAAGAAAGAGCGATTAAATCGCCGACACAAAGAGCAATTAGATTTCTATGGCGCGATGCTCGGGATGCAGCAGAAAATACGGGCAAAAAGTGAGACGAGGCTAAAATTACGAAACATCGAAAGAAAGCAGCGGGATACCTCGGGTCTTGAAGCACAGATGAAGTATGACAATGAACAGCTCACTCAGGAGTTGGTTCCTCTGTATGGTGCCATGTTGGATTTATGGACGAAGAACATCGCGCTAGCAGAGCCGTCCACACAATTGTCTTATCCAATTTTTGTTGAATACGTAGAAATTTGGAATAGAGGGTTAGCCAAAGCGATGGGATCAGAGACGATATTCGAGGTCGAACACGACGAAACCAAACTACACCCATTTTATGAGGATTTAAAGAAACAGGTTGAACGACTACAAGCCCTACTTAGCAAGTAAGGCGTTCACCTTTCGCTAGAGTCGCTCTCGCAGGTGGGCCGCAGTAAGACAGTCCACCGAGCAAGACTTCACAAATAAAATCAGGACCACAAAATCAAGAAGGGTGGCCCAGGTTCAATTCGCATACCTGGGTCTTGGGGTGAGGTGTGCGGAAGAGTGTAAGAGCTTGCGACAACCCGGGCAGAGGGATTCCTCGCTCCGCTCGGAATGACGGAGCTTGGTTGGACGGGATAGGCCAGCGAGTGGGTGCGGCACGCGCCGGAAATGTCGCTGGCATTCCCGCAAAGGACGCGGGACGCAAGGACGTGCGAAAAAGCCAGCGGTACGGAAAAGGCAAAGGAACCGGTCTGAAGACCGGCCACTACTTTCGGGGCAGGCCCTTTGTTGCTTAGGGCAAGCGTTCGGTGCTTAAGGGCAAGTGGGTGGGCAGCCGCGGGCAGAGGGATTCCTCGCTCCACTTGGAATGACAGGGGGCACGGGATAGGGAAGAGAGTCGGTGCGGCGCGGGCCGAAAACCGTTGCTTGAGAATCATCAACGGGTGTACAAAAGGGGCAGCATGTCAATCATCACCAAATTCGTTCGTTTTGGTCTATCAGCAGAGTTATTTGGGATTGTTCGCACGGAAGCAAGACGCCAGAAGATCAGCGTGAGCGAACTGATTCGACGCGCACTGAAACAGTACATCAACGGCGCTAGATTGCAGCAATTCACGGTGACGTGGACACGTGCCGAAGAGGAATACGCCGACAAGGTGCTACAGGAGCACTTTGATGAAGACCGCAACGAGACCATCCGACTAGACGAAATACGAAGCCGTCAGCAGTAGAGCCAACTACCACGCGTTCGGTTCATGTCGTGGCGTAGTTCCTCATTTCTTATTCAGGTTTCGCCACAGGCGGCCTACGGTATAGCTGCTGGCCACCTCCGCCAGCACGAGTGGAAATGACTCCTGTTCGCGCTGGAGGACCAGAAGCGTTTCATCGTCATTCTTGGAGTTGCCCCGGAATGACTCCAGTCGGTGAAGAAGATTTTTTCCTAGCGCGGAGGGAGAGTCGATTGGGGCTTCGCGAGCCCATTCGAGAAAGCCGTCACGGCCCAGTTCTTGTCCCGTTTCGTTCCCCGCCTCGGTGATTCCATCGGTGTAGAGGACGAGAATATCGCCTGGTTTCAGAGCGACCACGGTCTGACTGTATTCGGTGCCAGGAATCAAACCGACCGGTAACCCTGAAATTTTCCTAGCCTCTTTTCCTTCCTCGAGCCAGCCCCAAACTTTTTGAGCTGCATGATACCAAAGAGGAGGAAGATGACCCGCGTTACTGAACGCCAGGCGGCCCAGCACTCGATGAAAGCTCAATATGATTGCAGTGGCATATTTCCGGTCTTCGCCTTCGCCGAAGGCATCATTGAGGCCACGCATGAAATCGGTCTGATCCCAGGCGTTTATGTTCTTCTGCATGAGCTTACGCAAGTTCTGCGTGACACGATCAACATCGCGGCCATGGCCACTGACGTCGGCGAGAGCGATGCGGGAGATGAGATCGACGTCGCAAACGGACATGTAATGAAGGTCACCGCCGCCAGCTCCTTCATGCATGGGGGCTGAGGCGACCCAGGCGAGAAGGCTGGGCATCTGCACTGTCCGAATGATTTTTCGGTTTCCGCCCCAAACTTCGGTACAGACAAGAGCATGAGGTGTCTCGGCATCATCTCGCATATCTGATGGGAGTCATTAACTCGAACAAAGTGACAGAGAATCTGACGTTGGTGTGGCGGCCGTCTCCACATGGGGCATTCGGGAAGGTTTGGGATGAAGTGGAATCTAAACCCGCAGCCTGGAAGAGCGCAGGGTGCGGCACCCGGGGAAAGGCGGGACTAGGTTGCGCTCGAATGGGGCTTTTGTCTCAATCCGAATCGATGACGAATCGGGCGAGTTATGTTCAGGAACGAAAACCAAAGCCAGTAGGCGCCACGAATGAATCGCGACTTGATGGGACCCAACCATGCCAGTTGATTTTTCCTGAGACTGCCCTGTTGAAGCCTGTCGGTCGCGGCATCAGCCCGGTAATGGTGCCAGGTTGCTCCGTTTCCCAGATTCCAATTGTAGTTCGCCTCCGCTTTGGAATGGGTAGACGCCGTCCCCTGTTGGAGGTACGCGTAGTCGTGATTTTGATGCACCGCTACAACATCCTGGCTGGCGTCAATCAAACGCGCCTTACTGGCGCGAGCAAACCAAATGAGCCAAGGATCCCAGCCGTGACGACCAATTAAGAAAGCCGGCATTTTTCCGTAGTAGAGGTCGCGAGAAAAACAAAAATAATCAATCCAACTCGGACCATTCTGTTTGCCATTGAGAAGAGCGAAGGATCGTAATCGAGCATCCCAGTCAGGTTGCCCGAAGTCCCATGGCTCCGTGATATTCGTATCCCAGCGACGGCCAATCATAAGAAACTGACTGTAAGTCCGGGTAGTCACCTCGAGAGCGGAGCGAAAGTCCGCCCCAAGCATGATGTCGCAGTTCGCGTAACATAAAATTTTATGGCGGGAGATCTCGTTGGCACGGTCAAAAATATAATTCAGATATTTGGTGCCGTGGTCGTTTAGCCGGACGTGAGGTTCGTGCCGAATTCCCAGATCCGCGCAAGCCTCACGCACGCCGTGCTCATCTCCAAAGAGGATCACCTCCACGTCAGGATGGAGCAGCGTCCAACTCTTGAGGGCATTTCTCTGGATTATTGCGTTATGGCCGATGAAAGGTTTTGCAGTCGTGAATAAAGTGATCATAGTCTTTCAGTGAACCGAAGTCGGGGCACGGACGATTGCCCCGCTTTTCTGACGCATGAAGCCATCGTCAACGTTTTCGCGGGCATCACTTCGGGCGGCAGCTCGTCTCGAAGGGGATGGAAGCGCGAGAAAGAATTAATTACCGCCAATCCCAGCGAACTTCTACCGCTCAGATTCTGCCACCGAGACGAGTCAAGTGGTAACAATGCCCTTTCATCTAATTGTGCCACCACTGCAATCGGAGTCAAACGGAAACACGCCGCCGGAGAGGAATGACGCACGCTTGCCTAAAGCAAACGCGCAAGGGTAGGGGTGCGCCAGCGGCCAGAGTTTCGGCCACTATTTGGAAGAGAGCCATTCGGATTGCAGAGTGGGTGGATGGACCAGTGTTTGCATCACAACACAATATTGTTCGGTCTTTTCGCGGAGAGCGTGCAATTGCTCCGGGGTGGCGAGGGGCGCATGAATGTCGAAGATAAGATTGATGCGTTCAAAGCCGACGGGCACGTCCTTGGATATGCCGAGTGTACCTCTAAGATCCAGGTCGCCTTCGACGGTAACCTCGATGCGTTCGACGGGGATGCCCATAGCGGCGGCAACCATTTGGCAGGTAATTTGGGCACAGGCGGAGAGGGCGCCAAGGAGCAAGTCGCCCGAACAAGCGCCCGTGCCTGCTCCGCCGACGCCCGTGTGAGCTTGAGCGTTGTAGATGGCACGGCCGATGGCCACGGAGCAAGCGATCGGAGTCTCGGTCTGGCCGCCTTTGGCCTTAAGAGTAATGCGCGAAGCCGAGGGGTCGTTGCGATACTGGTCCTTTAATGGTTTTTGAACCGACTTAAGATCCATAGTGCCTCCGAATCAAGTAGTACCAAATAAAGATGCATTAGTGAGACGATAGTAACCAGCCTTGAAGCGAGTCGAGGGGCTTGTTAGCATTCGAGGCCGGGAGGCTAGCCGATGCCAAAGTTCGTGATCGAGCGAGAAATACCGGGAGCCGGAAATCTGACTGATGCTGAACTTCAGGAAGTCTCTCGAAAGTCCGTGGCGGTTCTTAAGGGAATGGGAACAGAAATACAATGGTTGCAGAGCTACGTAACGGGCGACAAAGTCTACTGCGTGTATCTGGCACCGGACGAGGCGACGATTCAGGAACATGCAAAGAAAGCAGGCCTTCCTGCGAATCGAATATCGGCAGTGCGGAGACTGATCGACCCGACAACCGCAGAGTAAGCGCACAGACAAATAGTGAATAAAATGACTGAGGTGGTCCCACCGATAAATAGGCGGCGCCTTGCTCATGGGATTAAGTCGCTTGCTCCCGTGAAACAGATGGATGCGGGCGCTTCAAAACATCTTCGACCGCTTTCTCGACAGGCATAACCCAACCCTCCAGCCAGGCCGTTCTGCCAGCGGAAGTAGACAAGGCACTTCTAGCAGGGGCAAGTGCACGCTCAAGTTTGGCTTGCTCGGCGGCAGTCAGAGGAGTGCCGATGCTTTGACGAAGTGCGGCGGCCGCGCCGGCCAGACGCAGAGCCCGCTCCGGATCTGCCTGTGCGGATGCGGAACTGGCAAAGGCTTCGAGGAGACGCGCTATACCGCGCTTGTGTTCGAGTTCCTGAAAAACTCCGAGGCTCTCTCGGTACAGGGAATCAGCCGTACTGTAATCACCCTGATCTCTAGCCAAGTTGCCCAAATCGGCGAGGGAGCCGGCAATGCCCCAGCGGTCATTGATCTTCCAAAAAGTGGCCAGACTGCGTTCGTAGAGAGAACGCGCAGCTGCCGTGTCACCTCGAACAGAGGCCACATCGCCCTGATGGTTGAGAGCCCAAGCCAGACCGGAGTTGTCGCCCAGCGCCCGAAAGGTCGACAGGCATTCTTCATAGAGATCGCTGGCTTGGGCATACTCGCCCCGCAATTTGGAGACATTGGCGAGGTTGCTGAGGGCTCGAGCCACTGCAGGTGCGTCGCCTAATTCTCGCCAGAGGGCGAGACTCTCACTGAACAGGTCATGAGAAGCCAGGAGTTCGCCTTGATCACGGGCATTGACGGCTAAAGCGTTAAGAGAGACAGCTATACTGCGCTTGTCACCCATGCTGCGGGATAGATCCAGACTTTCTCGAATGAGAGCATCGGAAGGAACGTAGTCGCCCTGCTCCGCGGCAAGAACACCCGCGATGAATAGAGCTCGGAGGCGTGAATTAGGATGAGCTTCCGCACTCGGAAGTTTGAGCAACTTTCCCAGTCCTTCACGACCTTCGGTAAGGTGTTCGCGCATCTCCCAAAAGCGAAAAAGAGCGATGCCCAATCGCAAACCCCATTCGGCCTGGTCGTTTTCGGTGAGCCAGTCTAGAGCGGCCCGAAAATTGTCATGTTCAATATCAAAGCGATCGAGCCATCGGGTATGATCCGCGTCGGTATTTTCAGAAGCAGCTTCTTCGGCCAAAACCAGGCAATAGGCCGCATGTGCGCGTTTGGTCTGGGATTTTTCGCCGCACGCAGCCATTTTATCGAGGCCGTATTCGCGAAGGGTCTCGAGCATGACAAAGCGGGGTTCTCCATCGGCTTGCTCGGTTTGTTTGATCAGGCTCTTATCGACCATAGAAGACATCCCGTCGAGGACGTCGAGACCGAGGTCCTGTTTGGTGTCGCAAACAGATTCGACGGCTTCCAAAGTGCAGCCGCCAACGAAGACAGACAGGCGTCGAAACAACTTTTGTTCGGCTTCGTTGAGAAGGTCATAACTCCAATCGATGGCCTGGCGCAGGGTCTGTTGCCGGGCGGGTAAGTCACGGGCGCCACCAGTCAAAAGCTGGAGGCGACTGGCCAGTCGCGTCAACATGGCCGCAGGAGAGAGAAGTTTCACGCGTGCGGCTGCCAGTTCGATGGCAAGAGGAAGTCCATCCAGGCGTACGCAAATTTCGGTTACAGCAGCGGCATTTTCTTCGGCAAGTTCAAAATCGGGCTTGATGGCGGCGGCTCGTTGGACAAACAGCGAGATGGCGGGAAATTTGGAGAGAACATCCAAAGGGGGGAGGACGCGGCTCTCCGGCATCGCGAGAGGGGGCAAAGGAAACTCACGCTCATTATAAACGTGCAGAGGCGCCCGGCTGGTGGCAAGGATTTTGAGATTGGGGGCCAGCGCCAGGAGTTCGGCGAGTGTGGGGGCCGCCGAAACAACGTGCTCGAAGTTGTCGATGAGAAGCAGAAAAGGACTTTCGGGTAGATTGCGAAAATATTCCGTGAGCGTCTCTAGTGGTGGTACGCCCGGGGTTTCACGAAGCCCGAGAGTTTGAGCGATCACCAGAGCGATCGAATGCGGATCTGTAACCGCAGCGAGGGGGACCAAACACGCTCCGGATGAAAAGTGGTCTGCCACATCGCGAGCGACCTCGATGGCCAGACGGGATTTACCGATGCCACCGGGACCAGTAACCGTAACCAGGCGCACGTCGTCTCGAAGTAACAATTGCCGAACGGCGGCCAATTCCTTTTCGCGCCCAATAAAAGCGGTGGTCAAGACTGGCAGATTATAAGTGCGGCTTTCCGGACGCCTGGATTGCAAGTCGGAAAGGCGATCGCGGATGGCAGTGAGGTCGCGAACCAGATCAAGGGTGGAGAAATAGCGCTTTTCTGGTTCTTTGGCCAGGCAGCGTTCGACAACCCAAGAAAGCGGAGGAGGAACTTCGGGGTTTAACGAACTGATCGATTTAGCTTCCTCAGTAATGATTGCGATTAATGTTTGCGAAGGCGTTTTTCGTTGAAAGGGATGATTTCCGGTGGCCATTTCATATAGGACCAGACCGAAGGAGAACTGGTCGGAGCGAAAATCGAGCGTGCGACCACTAGCCTGCTCGGGCGACATGTACCGAAATGTGCCGAGGATCTCGCCCTGGCCGGTAAGGTTGGTGGTAGCGGTCCCATCATCGAGTTCTTCTTCCTCGGACCCGAGCTTAGCCAAACCAAAGTCAAGAATCTTGACCACATCGGGAGAGATCATCAGGTTTTCAGGCTTGAGATCGCGATGGATAATGCCGGATTCATGAGCCTTGGCAAGCCCTTCGGCAATCTGCACGGCGATGGAAATGAGCCTGCGCATCGAGAGCGTGGAGGATGCAAGAAGATCGCGCAGAGTCTTCCCTTCCACAAATTCCATGACCAGAAAATCCGTTCCTTCCTGGTGACCAACATCGTAAAGAGTGCAGATATTGGGATGTGAGAGCTTGGAGATGACGCGAGCTTCGCGATCCAATCGCTGTCGAAGATCGGAATTCTGGGAGAGGCGCTCGGGTAGGACTTTTATCGCCACAATGCGGTCTAAACGATTATCGCGCGCACGGTACACTTCGCCCATGCCACCTGCTCCGAGAGGCGCAAGAATTTCGTAAGGGCCGAGTTTTGTGCCGGGAGCGAATGGCATAGAGGGCGAGATTATAACTCGAGAAGTCACCGAACGAGTGGATAAGGTCGTCAGCTACAGGATAATCGGGCAATGGGGAAGCCTGAGCCGCCAGCTGTCTGCACTTGATGCAATGTTGTGAGTTGAGTTAGGGACGGATTGCCCAGGCTAAACCATCGGGCTCGCCGCCAACATCGATGTGGCCCGTTACGGCGAAAGTTCTCAGATCGACAACGGCGACGTAGTTGTCTGGTCCACAGGCGATGAAGGCACGATTGCCTTCGGGGTCGACGAGAATGCCGGCGGCACCGTGGCCGATTGGCACGCGCTTGAATTCCTTGCGCGACGCTGCATCGTAGATGACCAGATCGCCCTGGCCCAACATGGAAATCAGCACGAGCTTGCCGTCCGGAGAGAATTTCAGGCGGTTTGCGCCGAACGTTTTTGCGTCGAGGGTAGCGGTGACGGTGCGAGTGCCGAGGTCAATCACGGAGAGCGTGCCGTCCTGGGCATTGGCGGTCCAAAGCTCGCGGCCATCGGGCGATACATCAAAGCCTTCATCGCCTTTGCCCACCGGAATGATGGTCTGGTTCCAATCAGTGCGGGGCTGATTTGCGCCGGGGAGGCGGAGGCAGGCGCGAGCCTTGTGGCGGCTTCACTCCCGGAGGTGGTCCCATCGGCGGAAGCGTGACTTTTTCAAGAATGCTGACTGTCGCGGAGCTGACGTTGGTTGTGTAAATCTGTTTCGCATCAGGAGTTACATAAAGCATGTGCGTGCGGTTCTGGCCCGTGCCCATAATCCAATCGATTTTGGCGGAAGCGGGATCGTAGCTCGCGATGGCCTTGGCAGCTTCAGCGGTGAACCAGACTTTTCCGGCGGCAAATGTGAGTCCGTGCGGGCCATTCAAGGCGCCCGTATCGATGTCGGGCAAGGCTTTCTGCGAGACAAGGTCGATAACTGAAAGCGAATGGTAGCGGCCGCCACCATAAATCGAGACGTAAGCGGTCTTGCCGTCGGAAGAGGCGATTACTTCGTGAGGATCAACGCCGACGGGAGCGCGGGCAATGACCTTCAAAGTTTGCGGGTCCACAATGGCGAGGGTGTGGTCATGTTTGGAAAGGGCCAGCAAGGAACGACTCGGGGTCGATTGAGCGACAACTCCGATCGATGCGGCGAGCAGCAGCGCCAACGCGACAGAGGCGAAAAACAGTTGGAGAGATTTGGATTGCATGAGTTCACTCCTATGAGATTGATATTCGAGGGCGCATCGCTATAGTTCGCGTCGCATTCATTTTGCGGAAATTACAATACACCACGGTATGGCGTGGAGACTATCAGAAAGGAAAATTTTGAGAGTCGATCTTGATGGCCGCGAAGGGCGGGAAGGAGCATTCATCCCTACAGTATCTGGCTCAGCTTTGCGAAATGGATTGCGGCCGGGTGAATCGCGTAATCGTGAAGAGGAGCAGAAATCCCGCCGCGAAAAATTCGAGTAGCTTCACATTGTCAGGAGTGTGCGGTCCACCACCAGGCATGTAAGGCGCCACCAGCACGATTTTGGAGGGGTCGGCGGGATCGTAACGCACGACGATCGGAGTGCCTTGCGGATGATCATTTGCCCACTGTTCGAACGGCGCAATCTGATTAGGGGGATATTGCCAGACTTCGGGCGAGGGAACCGTGCGCGAATAGAGGTTCCTTGCATACTGATGATCACCGACCGCGTAATTCACGCGGCAACGGATGTAGAACTTCTGCCGCTGAGCAGTGCTCGTCCGCGTCATGGCACATTTCTCTACGGTAGCCGTGACCTGTGGCCATCGCGCCTGGAAGTGTTCCTGCCAAGCCTCCGCCACAGTCACGACAGCCGCGAAGACAGTGCAGAGACCGAAGAGAAGAGCCAGCACCGCCGCTCCCAGCCATATCATTCTCAGCCATGTAAATGGCTCTTTTTGGAGAGTTGCGGTGGTCATAGTTGTTTGATCCGGCGAAAGCTATGTTCATGGTAAATGTGCACTGACGCAGGAAGGAAAATTTCTGGATTTGGGGATGCGGAAGGATCACCTGCAATTTCGCGCAGGGTTCGTGAAGGAACCGGTCTAAAGACCGGCCACTACATTCGGAGGAAGGCGCTGGCATGAAAGCCAACGCTGCAAAATGCGAATCGTGGGTGGAGATGGGGATAGTCGCAGTTTAGTGATGCACTTCAGGTAATTTCGATTTGTTTCCTTTGCATTCGTTTTGTTTCGATTGTGAGGTATGATTTGCGGTGGAACGATAGCGGGAGTTGTCAAAAGTTTGCGTTGAAGGAGCTTCTATGGATCGCCGCAGCTTGTTCAAGTACGCCGCCGCAACAGGAATCACGGTCGGATTAGCGAAGGGGAGAGCCAACGCCACGATTCCAGAGCACAACTGGGACAAATACGATTGGGGGCCGGGGCCTGCGGTGCCAGAGCGGCTGTATCAAGGACCGTTTCCGCAGTATGGACCTTGCGCGGTGGTTCCGGACAGCGATGTGGCGATGGTGACGACGCCGTCGAAGGATATCATAAGCAACTATGGGATGGGTCTGATTGTGTATGTTTCGGACGACACTGGTCCGCTGCAGATTCCGGGTCAAAGCACGGAAAAAACTCTGGAGGATCTAATCAAGATTCCGGTCGCACAAAAGATTTATTTGCGGCCGAACTGGCGAGAAGTGCAGAAGAAGCCGGGGCGGCTGGACTTTCCCGAGTGGTGGAAGATCACGCTTGAACTTGCCCGGCGGTACAACAAGCAAATCGGATTCCGAGTGCAGCTGGAGAATCCCGACGTTGCGGAACCGGGGATGCCGGATTTTCTGATGGACAAAGTTCCCTACGTGAAGCTGAAGGGCGAGTGGAAGGGCAACCCCACGGAAATGCGCTACAAGAAAGACAACCGCGTGCCGCGTTATGACACTCCGGCGTATCAAGCGGCGTTTCGCGAATTGAATGAGTTGCTGGCCGCAGAGCTCAACGGCAATCCACAAGTGGAGTTCATGGACACCATGATGTACGGCTTCTGGGGAGAGGGACACACCTGGCCGTACGAGGGGAATCCGTTTCCGAGCCAATTGGTTGCGGAACAGACGTGGATGAACATGTTCGAGGTGCAGCTGGAGAACTGGACAAAAGTTCCACTGGCGACAAACACGCAACCGGATTTCAGCAACGTCGGCAACGCGGAGTTGCTGGATCGCACGATGAGGACGTGTAACTGGTTGCGTACCGATACGATTTTCATCGAGAACACGCAGATTGAGGCGCTGAGCAATCGTCCGGCGTGGGCCGCGGCGATTTGCGAGGTTGGATTCACCACCGGCGATCCGAAAGAACTGCGCATCGATGAAGACGGGCTTACCTACAATGAGCAGATTATTTCGCACGTGAAAGATGTTGGCGTGAATTATCTTTCGCTGTGGAGTTGGCACAATCAATCGGCGCGCAGCATCTTGAGCTACTACGAAAAATATCCTGAGCCTATTGATGCGATCGCTCGGGAGATCGGCTACCGGATTCGGCCGTCATTTCTGTGGACGTTCCGGCGCGACGATGTGCCGGGGATTGTGGTGGGACTGGCGAACGATGGAATCGCGGCGGTGCCTGGAGTGCTGCGGCTGACAGTGTACAGCGAAGATAAAAAGATCAATGTGTCGGGGTGCGTCGATGCGGGGTATCCCAAGCCGCATGGGATTCATCAAGCGATGCTGATGCTGCCTGCGGGCGCGAAGTGGGAAGGACTGCGGCTGAAAGCGGAGCTGGAAGTGAAGGGGATGCGGCACCCGGTGCGTTGGGCGTGCCGGCAAAAAGTGAATGAGGATGGGTCGTTGACGTTGCGGCACAACTACAGGCCGGAGGAGCCGCTGGTGTAGAGGTTTAGGTATGGGATTAGTTGGGAGCTAAACCCGCACCCTCAAGGACGAAGGGTGCGGCACCCGGCTGTCGGCAAAATGGAGGATAGCACCTACTTCGAAGCTAGACACGTTTACCATGACCTTGCCAGCAAAAATTTCGCACGATATACATAGGGTCAGGAAATAGCTATGGAGAGGAACACAAAAGCACTCTTTATTGCGGTTCCGCTAGTGCTGGCCTTGCAGTACTCCGCAACGGCGCAGCAGCCACAACTGGAACCCTCCGCAACTACTGACGTCTATGAGGCGGTAGTGCGGTATCAGGTCAAAACTTGGAGCCTCGCTGCCAACGTCTACTGTGTCTCTGTAAAGGAAGCGATGCTGCAAAAGATTTTCTCGAACGATTCAATCCGTTGCCTGTAAAAGGCGCATCTGATTGTTTGAAACAGACTCAACAAAAAGTCTCCATGAAGGTGGTTGACAAAAAGACCGGCAAACCAGCCGTCATTTTTGACGTTGGAGCAATCCACTGGCTTACGAAAGACGAAGTTGAGGTTGAGGGTGGCTACTTGTGTGGGAACCTCTGTATGGCGATTGGCAAGTACCACTTGATTCGTGAGGGGGACCGTTGGGCAGTTACGAGTTATTTAACCTTGGTCGATATCAGATCAAATGAGCATGCGGAACTTAAAATGAAAATCTAAGTGAGAGACGAAGCTTATTTGTCGAAGATCACTCAGACTCAAAACGGCAAGCTTAGAGGCGAGTGTGACTTTCCGATCTGCTTCTGAGCGCGCTTCACCTTGGAGAACTCCATGGAGCCGTCATCGACTCGGGAGAAGCGGAATTGAAAGAGGTCGAGGGCGTAGTTCTGATGGAGACGCCAAGGAGCTTTTGAGCCTTGCTTGGGGATCTGGTCCATGGCGCGGAGAATGTAGCCGGGACAAAAGTCGAGCGCGGGTTGTTTGGCGATTTTGGCGTCGCGCTGACGAGGCGTGGCGACGTCGAATTTGCCCGCATCCATGTGATTGAGCAAGCGGCACACATAGCCCGCGACCAAATCGGATTTCAGTGTCCAGGAAGCGTTGGTGTAGCCGAACGACGATGCGAGATTGGGAACATCGCTGTACATCATTCCCTTGTAGCTCAAGGTTTGGGAGAGGTTGACAGGTGAGCCGTCGACGAGCCATTCCATCCCGCCCATCAATTGCAGCTTGAGGCCAGTCGCGGTGACGATAATATCGGCTTCGAGTCTCCGCACCTGAACGAAGGAGCAGACCTTTTTCCGTGAATGTTTCGATCTCATCGGTGACCACGGAGGCTTTGCCACCACGAATGACGCGGAAGAGATCGCCATCGGGAATCAGACAGAGGCGCTGGTCCCACGGCTTGTAGCGTGGCGAGAAATGTTTTTCGACATCGTAATCGGGACCCAGCGCTTTCTGCGCGAGACCGAGGATCCACTTTTTGACTTTTTGTGGTTTTCGCCGCGCCCTGTTGTACAAGTAAATTCCGATCAGCACATTTTTCCAACGGACCAGCATGTAGGCTAAGCGGGCGGGAATTTTTCCGCGGAGCCAGTTGGCGATGAAATCTTCGGAAGGCAGAGAGAGGATGTAGGTGGGCGAGCGCTGAAGCATGGTTACGTGGCTGGCGGTCTGTGCCATCGCGGGCACGATTGTCACGGCGGTTGCACCGCTGCCGATAACGATGACGCGCTTTTCTCTGTAGTCGAGATCCTCCGGCCACTTCTGGGGATGAACAATTTTCCCGGTAAAACGGTCCATGCCGGGCCAGCCAGGCATGTAGCCCTCGGCGTATTCGTAGTAGCCGCTGCACATGTAGAGGAAGTTACACGTGATGCGGAGGCGCTCGCCGGAGGGGCCAGAGAGTTCAACGGTCCAGAGCGCGTCGGCGGATGACCAGGAAGCTGCGGTTGCGCGATGACCGTAGCGGATCTTGCGATCGATGCCGAACTCCTTCGCGGTGTCGCAGAGGTATTGGCGGATGGAGGGACCATCGGCGATAGCCTTGGCTTCGCGCCAGGGACGAAAGCGGTAGCCCAGCGTGTACATGTCGGAGTCAGAGCGGACGCCGGGATAGCGGAAGAGGTCCCAGGTTCCGCCCATGGCGTTGCGGCTTTCGAGAATTGCGTAACTTTTCGTGGGGCAATCTTTTTGCAGGTGATAAGCCGCGCCGATGCCGGAGAGACCTGCGCCAACGATGAGCACGTCAAAGTGCTCTGTGCGGGAATCCTCAGTTGGAGGAAGAGGCTTGGCCGCTTCTGGTGCAACTGCATTGTGCATCGACGATACTCCAGATCGTAATGGCAAATTTTTGCGTGTGCCACGCACGATCCAGTTCCCTTTTTGATTGATCCAAATTTGTTTGGCCTGGTGAGTCAATTCTACGCCTAATGGGGATGGTTAGATGTGAAGTGTGATCTACACCCGCACCCTTAAGATCGACCATTCGACTTCGGTACTCAGGGCAAGCCGGTGCGGCACGCGGCGCTGGCATAAAAGCCAGCGCTACGAAAACGAAGAGAGTGCATAGTCCCGGCAAATGAATTTCGTCGGGAATTAGCTGTACGTGACACTGCGAGGCGAGTCAGGCGTTCTCTGATAGGAAAATGCATCGATTCCGGAATGGCTGGAGAGGGAGGCAGCGACTAGTTTGGAGTGTAGCTTCGATTTCCGGATCTGGAGGATCAGATGAGGTCTCAAAAATTGGGTTTCAAGCAAATGGCAGGATTCATTGTGGTGGAATTGGGTCTATTTGCGGTGTTGGGCGTGGCGATCTCCGGCGCAGGGGCTCCTGCATCATCGGGGGACACAACGTTTGCGAAGAAGGCTGCCCATGGCGGGATGCTGGAAGTGAAACTGGGCCAATTGGCTCAGCAGAAGGGGCAAAGCGAATCGGTAAAGGAATTTGGGAAGCGTATGGAAGAAGACCATAGCAAAGCAGGCGATCAATTGAAGCAGGTGGCTGCCCAGGAAAATCTGAGTCTGCCCAGCGGCCTGGACACTATGGGACAAGCAGAATATGACCGGCTGTCAAAGCTATCCGGTGACCAGTTTGACCGGGCGTACACGAAAATGATGGTGGAAGATCACCAGAAGGACGTTTCGGAGTTTCAGAAGGAAGCTCGGAACGGGCAAGATGAGGCAATCAAACAGTTTGCGGCGCAAACATTGCCTACAGTGCAAGAGCATCTCGACCAGATTCGCAAGATACAAAAAGACCTGATGTCATCGAAAAACAGCGCGGGCATGTGAAGCAGGCGGTATTTCTCACAATCGAACACATAGGCAAAGACTCCACGGTTCGCACCGTGGGGTCTTTTTTTAAATGTGAATAAAGGAAACGGCGTATGGAGTTGAGTGGGTGATGCGGAGCAGTATGCAGCTACGGTGACGCTACCTATGAAACTTACTTCCACTTCCCTGCTGAGACGCTTCATTTCGCGGTCTGCTCGAGGACCCTATCCGCCATTTCCGGAGCCCCCTGGGCCGGGTGATCCACCCGAGCCGAAGCTGCCGCCGCCCGATCCTGACCCGCAATTCCCGCCAGAGCCGGGGCCGAGAGACCCGGATGGACCACGATTGCCAATGGATTTGTATTCCTACTTGGTGGCGCGTCGAAACCTTATCGTGAATGGCGGAAGTATATTTTGCTGACAGTCACTAAAGGAAAACCTCGCTAACTGAATTGACCAGTGTTGCCAACGCCTCCGAGCTAAATAGGAGCTGAGCCGATGCTGGGTTGCCAGATATCTAAAGAAACTTTGTGAGGAATGGCTACGTCACATGGGATAGAGTGTGGACCATGTGGTGGTGCCAGAAGAAATGGCCAAGAGTGGTTCGACCCGTTTGCGCGGGGGCGGTGTTGGTGCTCTGCGCGCTTAATTTTGCAGCATCTCCGTTACCCCAAGAAAATCGAGCTACCCAAGAGCAAGCCAGCAAGCAGACACCTCTGGCACAAGGAAACACAGAAATTACCAGCTCGGAGAGTCAGAGCATAATCCGGGTACGCGTGCCGGTGGTTGTGGTGCGCGTGGTGGTGAAGGATGCTTCGGGGAATGTGGTAAGCAATCTGAAGCGAGAAGATTTTCAGATTCAGGACAACAATAAGCCGCAGGAAATAACGACGTTTGCGATAGAGCATCCGGCATCGCGCACGGTGCGGAATTTAGACGAAAACGTGTCGACGGTGAAAGGAGAAACCAAGGCTGTAGCCGGGGCTGAGGTCATTGCCGTTCCAAACCGATACGTGGTCTTGCTGCTCGACGATATACACATTCAAACAGACGGGGCCGTTTCGGTGCGCACGCAAGCGATGGAAGCGATCCAGTCATTGCAGTCGAGTGACCTCGCGGCAGTATTTTCGACGTCTGGACGAATCCACCAAGATTTTACGAAAGATCGAAATTTGCTGAGCGAAATGGTTTCGCGGTTTATGCCTGCGCCGCTAGACGGCAGCAGTTACGGCCCATGCCCACACATTACTTATTTCCAAGCACAGTTGATGGTGAATTTGAAGGACCCTGACGCGATCGAAAAAGCGGTGGAAGATTTTTGGTCGTGCAAGTACGGGAAAAACGACCAGAGCTATGGCCTCGCAGTACGAGATGCGGCACAAACGGCACAGGGCATTCTGGATTCAGGAGACGTGGAACTCGAGCAGGTGATGCGAAGAATCAATGAACTGGTGAGTGCGCTCTCGGAGGTGCCGGGTGATCGCAAGATTGTGTTTGTGTCGCCAGGTTTTGCGTCCTTGGATCTGTTTGGAAGACTGAGCCCGATCGTGGACCGGGCGATTCGTGCAAACGTTGTGGTAGACACGATTGATGCACGCAGTTTGTATGTTCCGGACTCGAGCCTGGATGCCAGCATGCCAGGACCGTGCATGGCGGGAAGCATGAATCCGGCTCCAAAACCAGGGGACAACAACGCTCATGCGTGCAGCCCCGAAGCCGGGGATCGATTCCTGTTTGCCCAGCAGTCGGCGATGAATGATGTGCTGTCAGGACTGGCGGCGGGGACGGGTGGCACATGGTTCCACAACCGAAACGACCTGAATAAAGGGATACATGATGCGCTCAGTTCGCCCGAGACTTCGTATGTGCTTTCATTTTCACCTCAGAGCAAGAGCCTGGACGGAAAATACCACAAATTGAAAATTGGGGTTCCGGCGGCCAAAGAATACATCGTGCAGGCGCGGACCGGATATTTCGCCGCCAAGCCGGTTTCCGATCCAATAAAGCAGGCGGAGGCCGATTTCCATGACGCGCTTTTTGCGCAGGATGAGATGAACGAAATACCCGTTGATGTTCACTCGAACTTCTTTGTGAAGGATGCCAACGAAGCGAGCCTCGCGGTAATAACACACATCGATATCAAAGGACTGCACTTCCAGAGAGTTTCAGAGCGGAATTATGACGAGCTTACCATCGGAGTGGTGATTTTTGACGATCATGGCAACTTCCTCGCCGGCAACAAGCGGACCCTTACGCTAAGGTTGCTGGACGAATCGTTGGAGCGCATCCGCAAGACTGGCGTATCTGTGAAAATGAATTTCGATGTGAAACCGGGGACGTACGTAGTCCGCGTGGTGGCCAGCGATTCGGTTGGGGCCAGCATGTCTGCTCGCAATGGCGGCGTGGTGATCCCGAATTGAACTGTGCGTAAGTCGAGTCCGACTAGTCCTGAATTGGCGGGAATTCCGATGAGTGATGAGGTAGAGGGTCCGCTTACCTGGCGCGTGTGGATGAACAAGAAGTGAGCGATTAGCCCACGCGGGAACGGCAGATCAGAAATTACAAGCGAGGAAAGCTTAGGTAAAACGGCGGCCGAGTGGCGGGATGTTGCCGTCATCGATAAATTCCGGGTCGAGGAATTTATCGCCTGCAGCTGGAGGGGTAAGTATCTCGCTGGCAGAGGGTAGATCATCCTCGCGCACAAAAATGTGGAAGCCTGCGCCGGACCAGGCGAGGTGCTCACGCATTCTTCCGGCAGTATCGGCCTGGAGCATAGAGGGAATACCCGCACTTTCAAGGGCAGCAGCGGCCATATCCGCTTCGGGGCGAGTGCCGTAGGTTCGGACGATTACAAGATTGGGATGCTCCATGACAGTAGTATATGCCCGTATGAGCGGGAGTGATCGAATCATGTGGGAGCTAGAGAGCGCTGAACCATAAGTCCTGACGCTAAACAGAGTTTGACCAACGACAAATTGCGGAACGGTGCGGTCTAACCTTCGGCGGATTGAGACCTTTCGAGCATGCGGCTGCTGAGGAGGGCAAATTCTTCGACTAATTTTTCGGCGTCGCGACCGTCCATGGTGGCGGCATCGATTTCGTCCACTAGAAGAATGGAAGTGGCCATATCGGCGCTACATTGCAGACAATATTTCTCGCTTCTACCGGGAAGTTCTTCTAACTGAGTTTCACGCCCGCAAATGCTACATTGCAGGAGGCTGTTCTGCTCGCTACCTTTTGGCCCACATAACATCGTCGTTCTCCCTTGCTGGCAAGTGCGAAAACGCCAGGCGACAACAACAGGACTAGAGTAAGAGATGAGTACTCAAGAAATCCTGAGCGTGGCGTTAGGGATTCGTAAGACTACCACCTGCAGTTGTCGCGGTATGGGCCATTGAAAACACGAGTTTTACCGAAATTCCACGAAAAGCTCAGGCGGTTGGAAGCTCAATGATAACGGACGCGCCGTGGGGCTGAAGATTCTGGGCATAGATATTGCCATGGTGTTCTTTGACGGTGCCGTAACAGATGCTAAGACCAAGACCAGTCCCCTGCCCCACGGGTTGGGTAGTGTAGAAAGGATCGAAGGCACGGTTCACATCGGTAAATCCGCTACCTGAGTCGGTAAATCGAAGGATAACTTTCTCGTCGACGAGGTTTCCTTCCACCAGAATTCTTTTTTCCTGAGATTCCTTGAGGGCGCTCGCTGAGTTATTGAAGAGATTGACGAATACGCGTTTGAACTGGCCTTCATTTAAAGAGAGCCGGGGCAGGTCTGGCGCAAAGTTCATTTCCACGCGAATTCCGTTGCTCTCGAGTTGATGCTCGCACAGCATAAGAGATTCCCTGGCGACGGCGGCGATATCCATGGGCCGGCGGCCCTCGGTCTGAGGACGAGCAAAGCTAATGAGGTTGTCGAGAATGCGCTTGATGCGGCGGGCTTCGGTGCCAAGCCTTTCGAGTCGCTGACGGTTCGGACCAGTGGAATTCTGTTCGAGAAGCAAATCAGAGTAGCCGATCACGGCGGTGAGCGGATTGTTCAGCTCGTGAGCAACCCCGGCGACCAATTGGCCGACGCCCGCGAGGCGCTCCTTTTGCATGAGCTGGCTTTGGGCGCTTTGGAGGCGCTCGAGGTTGGTCTCCGATTCGAGCAGAAGCCTGGTGCGCTCTCGATTGAGCAGAATCTGCCGGAGAAACACGAGTACACCCATAAGCAGGATGCCCGCGAGGGTGACGGTCAGGCGAAACAGTAACAAATGATGAGTAGCGTTGGGTTCCAAAAACAATTCGCAAAGGCCCATCACCGGCAGAGATAGAACGGCGAGAGCTGCGAGATAGCCGGGTACGTCAGTAGCCTGCTCGCGTCCACCTTCGATCAAAGGTTCAGAGGGAACATTTCTGGCGCGTATCGCAATAAGGATGAACCAACAAATTGCCGCGTAGTTGGGTACGTCGTAGATGCTTCCGCTGTAGTATTCCTCGCGCTCGAGAGCAGCGTTCAGCCATTGATAGGCGATCAGGTATAAGCCACTGGCGAAAAAAAGATTCCAGTAAATCTTCCGCCAAGAACCTTCGGCCACCAGGGCCATGCTGCCGAGCACGGCGAGCAAAACAGAGAACTCCAGAACGTAGAGGGAATAGTAGTAGCCATTGAAGATAATTTTGTTGGGGAGAATGTATTCATTCGGAAAAACGAGAAACATATAAACGTAGACCCACCAGAGCAGGAGGATCAGAAAATTGAGCGTGGTGAGATGAAATTTCTGGGCGCGCTGGCGCGAACCGGGCCGCATTACCGCGGCAGCCATCATCGGGACAGGCTGCAAAAAGATGGGGATGTCTGCCCAGAAAGGATCGGGCGTGGAGCGGTGGGCGAATACCTCGTAGTAAAGCCAGGCGCCAAGATTGGTGCCGACCATGATGGCGCTGGCGGCGAGTAGGATCCAGAACCAGCGGGCTCGACCGTGGTTGCTCCAAGCGGCCCAGAGCCATGGCGATGGTGGCGATGACCCAAAGTGTTGTGCCGGAGATGTCGGAGAAAGCGGTGAGGGCAAAACCAGGGTGGCCAAGCAGAGAGACAACTGCGTACACCAGCAAAAAAGTGAGGGCGATGGCCAGTTGCCAGGGAGCGAGACGCTTCATGGGAGTCCAGACTCCGAAACGAGCGAGATTCGAGTATGCCGTGACCTAATCATTTCCACCTGGCCTGGAGTTTCGCTAAATACCACGAAGGAGAGAACGCCTTTGAATGACAATACCATCGGCCAAGCTGTTTTCAATTATTTTTGAGAGGAGCGTGGCTAATCGGAAATGGGTGGGAAGAAGACAGGAGGAAACGAAGTGGAAAAAAGAAAAGGCATTAACACAGAGGACGCAGAGAGCACAGCGGTCACAGAGGAAAGGACAGACTAAGTGGAAAGAAAAGACCCCACCCTCAGAAAACGAGAGTGGGGCACCCGAAAGCGGAGACAGTTAGCGAATTGGGGTCGTTACGGCTTGAGCGGCGTTTGAGCTTGGCGGAGGTCGGCGTTCCAGGCTTCGGCGGTGAAGGTTGCTTTGGTGCGCGTGGTCGGGTCGCGCCAGAGAACGGTGAAGTCGAGGGTGCTGCGCTTCGCCGGGCATGAGCCATAGATCGTTGTCGGTGGCATAGAAAGTGCGCTGCGTGCCTGAAATGTTGATGTGCGCGTTGAAGGCAGGGTTTGTGCCAGTGTTGCGAATACGAACGCGGACCGTGCTCTGATTGCCAGGGAGATCTTTGGTTGAGAGCACGAGGAGATCGAGGGTGGTACGCGCGGCGGCTACTTGGGGACGCAACCAGGGACCATGTTCGAAGAGCAAGGAATGTTGGGTAGCGCTGCGATACTTGGTGCGGAAGTCCGAGCCGCTCATCAGTTTCAGGCACCGCGGCCAGTAGACTGAGCGGGAGATGAGAGTGCCATCTTTTTGCTGGAGTTCGGCAAGCACGAAGAAGAATTTGTCTTCAAATTTGTCCGGAATTGTGAATTCGCCAAAATTCGAGGCAGTAGCAGAGGGACCCGCGGAAATATTCATGAGGCGCTTCTGTTGCCAGACGAGATGGAATTGTGGATCGAGAATCTGGACCGAAGCGGTGAGTCCGGCAAGCCCGGTTGGCGGCGCATGAACTACGCTGATGTTGATGGGAACTTTTTCGCCTTTGGCCCAAAGCAGTTCAGGCAGTTTCACGACGATGTGAGTGGGCTCGTAGGTACGCTTGAGAGCGTAGTAGGAAGTGGTGGGTTGACCAAGGCCATCGATGAACATGAAAAATTCGATTGGCCAAGGAACGGTGAGCGACCAGGGCATGAGTCCCGTGGTGACGGGATAGTTGGCTTGCGTCAAGTCAGAGAGAATTTGTGTGAATTCAGCGGCGGCAACCTGCGTAGTTGTGGAGAAGCCGTTGAGATCCATCTTGGACAAGTCGTCCATCTGGGAGGCGCGACTGACGAGCGTGCGCGGCTCCTGACCTTGATATTCGAGGAAATGATGAATGAATTCGGGATGGCGAGCGGGATAGTCCTTGGTGAAAATATTCTGATAATCGTCTTTGAGTTCGTTGGCGTCGACGACTTCGAGGATTGATTCCGGATCGGGCATATTGTAAATGCCGGTTTCACTGATGAATGGAACGGTGCGGTAGAGATGGCCGTACCAGGTGGGATCCTGGTCATAGTAGATGTGCGCATCGCCGGGATCGGGATTGGTGCGGAGAAACAGACGGGATGAATCGAAGTCGCGAAGAGAGCGTTCGATAACGCCGATGGTGGCGGTGTTGCCGAAATCGTAGGCGTTGAATTCATTGCCGCCGCACCAGATGGCGAGAGAAGAATGATTGCGGAGGCGGAAGATGGTGTGCATGACTTGCGCTTCCCAGACGTCCTGAGGCCAGCGGGGCGTGTCGTCGTTGGCAACGGGAAAATCTTCCCAGACCATAATGCCGAGACGGTCGCAGAGCCTGTAGAACTCATCGGTTTCGGTATTGCCGCCACCCCATACGCGGAGAAGTTGGATGTGGCTGGCTTGAGCGGCTTCGATGAGCCAGCGGTATTTGTCGGCAGGAAGATGGAGAAGGACATCCAGAGGCCAAGCCCAGTTGATGCCTTTGACGAAGAGGGGACGACCGTTGATGACGAATTGCCAGTCGGTCCAGCGATCCTGAGTTTGCGGGCCGGGAGTTGGAATGCGCGTAATCGTGCGAATGCCGTAGTCGAAATCGAGACGGTCGAGCGGTTTTTCTTGCTGAAGAAGGGTGAGGTGAACGGTGTAGAGGTTGGGATCACCCATACCGTTAGGCCACCAGAGCTTAGGGGAAGGCACGGAGATTTTTTGGGAGACCCAGTTGCGGCCTTCGTTAATTTTGAGAGGCCAGGATTTCTTGAGCACGGATTTAGAAGTGGATTTATCCGTCAGTTCGATTTGTAGAGTGAGTTCGGGCTGAACCGGAATTTGTTTTGACGAGTCGGAAATGGTGGTCAATTGGGTGTCGTCCCACGGATGAAGCGCGGTGCCGACCGCAGTGGTATTGGCGAGGACTTCGACATTCAAGTGCAGAGAAGCTTCAGACGCGGTGGCCTTTTCGGTGACGAGAAATGGCCGGGCCAGGTGAAGCTTTGGAGTTAGTTCGAGGCGAACACTTTGCCAGATGCCGAGGGGTTCGATCTCTTTGGGTTCGATGCCGCTGGCGGTGGTGACATATTCGCTGCCGCCGGCCAGGCCCCACGGCACGATAACTTTGGTGACACCAGTGTGCGTGGGATTCCAGTTTGGCTCGCCAAAACTGCCGGCTTTGACCTCGACAATAATCTCGTTGGCTTGACCGAAACGGAGTGCATGACTGACTTCGACGTGCGGACCACCAAAGAGACCTTCGTGATAGCCGATGAGCGTTCCATTCAGCCAGATTTTTGTGTAATAGCCGGCGCCGTCAAAGCAAAGAAAAACGTAATCGTCTTTTGCCGCGGCTGGAACGTCGAAGTGACGGCGGTAATACCAAACTTTGTCAGGAACCCAAGCATACTTCTGGGTGTTGAGATGTGCGTAAGGGTATGGCAAGACACCGGCTTCGTACAGCGCCCATTGTGCTGAGTTGGGGACAGTGGCGTGAATCCATTTCTGCTGATCGAGGTCGGCAGCGTTAGCAATAGCGGCGTCGCGATAGCCGAGTTCCCAGTCGCCGTCTAGCGAGAGATGTTGGTCGCCCGTTCGTTGATCGACATAAAAAGGTTGCCAGAGAGCGCCGGCGGGCGGGACGGGATCTTTTTTTTGCTGCTGGGCTTGGGTGGAGAAAAATGGTGCAGATAGCAAGGATAGGAAAAGGCAAAAGATACGAAAAAGTGGATGGTTCATGGCGGAGTTCCTCATCGGCTTAAGCTTGGAAACACTTCTATCACGTTTAGGAGGTGCGTGGCAGTGATGGCGTGAAGTTGGATGGATCGGGAGGAGGAAGTGCCCGCCTCAGAAGGCGGCCACTACACAAGCGAGGCAGGCGGCGCAAGGATAAAATAATGAGCAGCACTGGTTGAAGATTGCGCAATGGTGGGCAGGAGACCAATTGGCGGGTGGTTGCATCTACATTGGCTACAGAAATCCAATTCGAAGAGGTCAGACTTGAAAACATACAAATTGTGCGTTGCTTGCTGTTCAACATTGTTCGCACTGACGGCGGCGTTTGCCGCGATTCCAACGGCTGACACGGTACTGACGACCAATCCGGTGTACGAGAAGAACTGCGCGAAGTGCCACGGGAAAAATGCGGAGGGACGGCATTTTGGCGGGCCATCGTTGGTCTCTGAGAAAACGGCGGCGGCTTCGACGGAGGAGTTGCACAACATTATCAACAACGGCAAAGGACATATGCCAAAGTTCGCAGGAAAACTGACGGCGGAAGAAGTTGATGCGCTGGTACAGCAGATTCAGGCGATGAATAAGAAGTGATGTTTGGAGCTGCGTTGAGGTTAGAAGGAAAAAGCCCCACCCTCATAAGGCGAGAGTGGGGCACCCGAAGAGAAGAGAGAAACGGAGAAAAAAGAAAGAAAAGGCTTAACACAGAGGACACAGAGAGCACAGAGGTCACAGAGAAAAGAACAGACGAAAAGAAGGAAAGTACCCCACCCTCATGAGGCGAGAGTGGGGCACCCGAAGAGAAGAGAGGAAACGGAGAAAAAAGAAAGAAGAGGCTTAACACAGAGGACACAGAGAGCGCAGAGGTCACAGAGAAAAGAACAGACGAAAAGAAGGAAAGTACCCGACCCTCCTAAGGCGAGAGTGGGGCACCCGAAGAGAAGAGAGAAACGGAGAAAAAAGAAAGAATAGGGAGAGTGGGGCACGCGCAAAAGAGATTTTAGAACTAGTGCTTCATTTCCGTGGGGCCTGGAGTGCCGTCAGACCAGAGGAGCACAGGGGCGAAAAACACGGTGTAGGGGTCAGGATCGCCGGGACTTGAAAACACGGGAGAACCGGCAAGATTTGCTCCCCAAGCAGAGTCTGTCGTGTGCGGGAGAAAGAACATGAGATGAGGATGCCAGTGCCCGGCGGCATCGTTGAGATAACCTTGCTTGGAAAGCATGTAACACATGGAGCCGAGTTCCGGAGGCGTGATTGCGTTTGATGCGACGGCGGCCTTGACGCGATCAAGGACCTGGTCTTTGGAGAGGCCAGACAATATCCAATCCGTGCGCTTGAGATAAGCAGGGAGCACGGAGCGCACAGCAGCGGGGTTAAAACAGATCGGCCCACGAACCTTAGGGTTCCAGAACTCGGCATCTTCGAAATTGTTTGCCCAGGAACGTTCCACAATGCAGGCGAAACCATTCTTGCCCTTAGCAGCCGTTTCGTAGCCATGGGCGCCCAGAACCAAAACATCGGCGTCGCTGGAAATGGAGGGAGGGGCGGCGCTGCGGGCCATGGCAATCTCATCGGCTGGATTCGCGATGCGGTATTGATCGATGGGCGCCATGTTCGGGTATTGAGCTTTGGCATCCTGCGCGCGAAGTGGCCCGATTGCAGTGAGCAGGAAAACGAGGAGGAGAATTCCCTGCCCTGCTGCCAGAGCAATCGTTGGGAAAATCAGGTTTGGATTGAGAGGGTGGATTCGGCCCGTTGGTTCATTCATGGCGTTCTCCGGTAAGTCAGATTTCGCAAGTCCAGCAGACGTCCTGCTGAATGTGAAAGCGGAGCAGAGTCGGCTAAGCCGAGCAGGTACTCGATTCTCGACATACATCACGGCAATTTCAAGAAGAAAATGACTGGTGAAGGAGACAACGCGAGAAAGAGTTGCGTGCGCAGAACTGCGTTGGAAGGTCCACGCTTGAGAGGATAGCAAGTGATATGCTTCGTGAATTCTGGCGATAGGAGAGTCCCGGAGAAAACTCATGGCAACTGAAGATAGCAGTCGCGACCCGCGCAGTGTATCTGGCCGAGGAACGAACGTTTCTGGCGTGGATACGAACTAGTTTGGCGCTGATGGGATTTGGGTTTGTGATCGCGCGATTTGGATTGTTCCTACGCGAACTGGAAGCGACGCATACGGGAGCGGCGACGGCGCCCTCGGCGTTGTCACTGCCACTGGGGATTGCGTTCGTGCTGATTGGAGTGCTGACCAACATCCTTGCGTGCGTGCACCATGTGCGCTATGTCCACGCGCTGAACGCGGGCAAGCCACAGGTGGGAAACCGTCGATGTTGGCGATTGTGCTGGCGATTATTCTGGCGATAGCGGGAGTGGGAATGACTGTATATCTGGGTGCCACACGCGAAGGCAAACCTGCAGGCGAAACAAAATCGCAGGCGTGGAGATGAGAATCTGGCCGCGAAGTGCGCAACCGAATACGCGCTATTCAGAACGCTTAAGCAAATGAATTTGCGAGCAACTAGGAAGCGGAGGCAGACGCAGCATCCGCGGCCAAGCCCTCGGCGAGGACATGGTCAGGAACTTTGCGCAGTTCGCGAACGATACGGAACCACGATAAAACTTTGAGGGTGTAGAAAGTAATGTCCACTTCCCACCAGTAAAATCCCTGGCGCGCCGAGGCCATGAAGTAGTGGTGATTGTTGTGCCAGCCTTCGCCCAGAGTGACAAGAGCGAGCATCCAATTATTTTTGCTGGTGTCCGTGGTCTGGAAGCGGCGTTTGCCGAAAATGTGCGAAAGCGAATTGATTGTGAAGGTGCCGTGCCAGAGCAAAACGGTACTGAGGCAGAAGCCCCAGAAGAGCATGCCCCATCCGCCAATCAGAAACATGGACACGCCGAGAACAACGGGCGGAACGAGATAGTACTTGTTGAGCCAGCGAAGCTCAGGAAATTTGGCGAAGTCGCCGATGTAATCGAAGCGCGTCTCATTGTAGCGATCGGAAAGAATCCAGCCGACGTGCGACCACCAGAAGCCGAAAAGAGTTGGGGAGTGCAAATCCTCTTCCTGATCGGAATAGCGGTGATGATGACGGTGATGCGCGGCCCACCAGAGCACACCCTTTTGCGAGGAGGACATGGCCATCCAGGCGATTACGAACTGGAACCAGCGGCTGGTCTTGAAAGAGCGGTGCGAGAAATAGCGGTGGTAACCCGCGGTGACGAAGAACATGCGGACTTCGTAGCCGAGAAAGCAGGCAAGCAGGTAAGTCCACTTAAAATGCACAAAGAAAATGCCAAGCGCGGCGATGTGGAACAGGACAAAGGGGATACAAGAAACAAGCTGAAGCCGAGCCCCGTTGGGCAAGGGTATCGACAGGGGTGCTGCGGTTGAAGCCATGCTACGAAAACTCCTGCGCGGGTAAACGCGCGAACTGCTACTAGTGAGATGCCGCGCAAGAGTCGAGCGTGCTCAGCGCTTACATAAATAAGTTTACGGGGAGTGCGAGAGAGGGTCAAGAAGAGGGGCGCGAAGCGTGTTTGCAGTTTGGCGACAGGGGGACGGATTGATAAGAGAAACGAAGAGCGGCAAGACGGAGGGCGCTGGGCGAAGTAACATGTTGCAATGGCAACACGTTTATGTTGCAATAGCAACATGGAGGATTTATGAGCGACATCCTGAATGCCATTTTCCAGCGGAGAGCCGTGAAGGTCTTTGAGCCGGTGGAGATCCCTTCGGGCACGCGTGAGCAGATACTTGATGCGGCACGCCTGGCACCTTCGAGCTTCAATATCCAGCCATATCGTTTCTACTGGGTGGGCACGCCGGAGAAGAAGAAGACTGCGGCGCAACTGTGCTTCAGTCAAGCGCCAGCAGAGACGGCATCGGCGTTGATCGTGGCGGTGGCGGATATCGGGTCGTGGCGCTCGACGAGCGAGATGCATCTGGAATGGCTGCGGGAATCCGGCGCGAGCGAGAAAGAATTCTCGTACTACGAGAAAAGATCGAAGTTGGCCAAGTGGTTTTTCTGGCAGGGCTGGTTCGGGACGTTGGGTGCAGTGAAATGGGCGATTCTGCGGGTGCTGCATTTGTGGAAGATTATCGGGATGGCGCCGGTTTCGCGTCAGGGATTGTTCAAGTGGGCAGTAAAGAACACTTCCCTTGCCTGCGAAAATCTGATGATCGCCGCCGAAACGCTGGGGTTGAACACTTGCCCGATGGAAGGATTCGACGGGCGCAGGCTAGGTCGATTGCTGGGACTTTCCACGCGCTACCATGAAATCGTGATGGTGATTGCGATTGGGAAAAGAGCGCCGCAACAGGAAGATCGTCCGCAATGGCGCAGGCCGCTAGAAGCAACGGTGACAATCGTATGATTACAGTCGATAAGAAACTGATCCCGGAAGAGATATTCAAGGATTCGGTGTTGATGCAATTGGCCGCAGCGTATTTTGCTGTCGGAAAACGGCTGGAGCAAAAGACGCAATGCTCGCAAACGCGAGGATTCATTTTGTCGACGCTTCGCGGTGGTGCAGTGCTCAACCAGAATCAGATTGCGGTGATGCTGGGGCTCGACCGGACGGTGGTGCACCGGGCAATCAAGGCACTGGTGCGTGAGGGTCTGGTATCGGAGAAAAAAGCTACGACGGGAAAGGCAATTCTGGTGCAGCTGACCGCAAAGGGTAATAAATATCGGGAGTACTTAATCAAAGAGCGGCGGGTGGCGGATGAAAAAGTGAGCAAGCAATTGAGTGCAGGAGAGCGATCGACATTGATCAGGTTGTTAAAGATCGTTGGTGAGGTGGAGTTCTAACGTTCGCGCCATTGAATTAGCGATTCGACAGAAATTGCGGAACGAAAGAATTCGAGTTGACGGGGAAAAGGAGATTGCGTAGGCTGCGGGGGTACCTCGGCGGCCTCCGCGGTTCCCAATCCAGAGGCCCTACCTACGTTCTCGACCTCGCAGAGAGCATGGACGGAGGAGTTGCGAGCACACTATCGTGGTGTGCTGGTGCTCTGGCTGCCACGCTAGGTGAAATCAAACCTACAGAGGAGAGACGCATGACCCGCGACAGAAAAATCGACTACATCGAGTTCAATGCAACGGATATCGCCGCTACCAAGAAATTTTACAGCGAGGTGTTCGGCTGGAAGTTTACCGATTATGGGCCGGATTACACCTCGTTTGAAGATGGGCGGATTGCCGGAGGATTCGCCAAGGGAACCGTAGCGCCTGCGGGAACGTTGGTGGTGATTTATGTGGATGATTTGAGGGCTGCGGAGCAGCGAGTGAAAGACGCGGGCGGAAAAATCTCGAAGGAGATTTTTTCGTTTCCGGGAGGTTCGCGGTTCCATTTTAAGGATGTGAACGGGAATGAGTTGGCGGTTTGGCACAATGAGTGAGTGGCGGGTTGTCCGCCATTAAATTTTGCTTGGCGAATAAGGTGAGATCCTTCGGGGCGCAGAGGATGCGCCCCTCAGGATGACAGATTTGTTTGGGAGATGTGGTGGAGTTGCGGTGGCCACCTGAAGGTGGCCGCTACAGATGCCGGGGGATGTGCTATCGTGCGAAGAGAGAAAATGGGAAGGAAGGCATAAACGATGGCAGAGCGGCCTGTACTTGTTGGATTGATACCGCAGGTGGTGGTGCTGGATCCTGGCGACCAGATCAGTTGGATATCGGATGCGGGGAATTTGCGGGTGGAGTTTGACCCGAACCGTTCGCCGTTTTCATCGAATATATTTCAGGCGCCCATGGGGATGCGATTGTTGAGCGGACCTCCCACAGCGGGAACGAAGGCCGGGACGTATAAGTACCGGCTGTGGTTGAACGACCAGATGGTGGGGCGCGGTGAAGTGATTATTCGGGAGAAGTGACGGGGCAGAGGCAAGAACCCACGGAGCAAGGCAAAGGCGGAAGAGGTATTTCTCTGCTGCGGACCGGCTGAAGGCGCCGGTTCTTCGGTCGAAATGACAGGTTGGATTAACGGGAAATTCAGAGACCAAATGAAAAGCGCCCACCTCAGAAGGTGGCCGCTACATAAAAAAGAAAAAGGCGCGCCTTTAGAAAGCACGCCTCGATCACGGCAGAAACCCACAAAAGGACAGGGAGATTAAGCGCTGGCGGAGCCGGTCAGGCCCTTGAGCATGGATTGCAGGGTGCTGGCGTTGGGCACTTCCCCGTTCGGAGTCAGCTTGTCCACCAGATGAGGAAGCACGCTGGCCATCATCCCGGTAAGTTGCGTAGGATCGATGCCGGCTTTTTGCGCCACCTGCTGAAATGCTCCACTGTGAAGCACGTTCTGTAGTTGATCGGCAGAAATCGGCATATTCTGCCCCTGGCCGACCCAAGAACTGATCACGTTGCCAAGCCCGCCCTGCTGGAACATTTTCTGCAGACCGGCGACACCGCCAACCTGCGGACTATTCACGTACTCGAGAATGGCAGCGAGACCGGTCGCGTGTTGCGCCGGAGGTACGCCACCGCTGGAGAGGCTGCCCGATGCCATCGACATCACATCTTCTAATAGACCCATGGTAAATCTCCTTAATTGAGAGTGGGGGAGCAGCCGGGCGGGAAGATAGCCGCTCCCTTTATGCTAGAAAATCGGCGGGATGGAGGTGTCCCGAAATTCCGGCCAGGAATCCGGGAGCCAAGCTACTTCTGCTTGGCGATGATCTTGTCCTTGATCTTGTCGTAGGTGGCCTGAGGGAGAACCTTCTTCTTCACCAGGTCGGTTTTCTTGGCATAGGGACGGCCGTCAATAATCTTCTGAGAATAAACGGCGCCGATTCCCGGCAGGGCGTCGAGCTGGTCCTTGGTGGCCGAGTTGATATCCAACAAGTCCGTTGAAGCAGCGGTTGCGGCGGGCTTGGTGGTGGATTTCGTGGTTTGAGGCTGAGAAACGGCCACGGAGACACCCAAAAGAACAACAAGGACAGCGAGCAACAAGCGATTGAGATTTTTGTTCACTTTCGATTCTCCTTAGATTTAGAAAGTAACGGGTAGTGCCGGTTCTGGTCGAGCGAAACTATTCGTTTTCCGCGGCACGATAGCCAGCCTTCTTGGCATCGTCCTCGGTCATGTATTTTCCCTGCTTGGTCTTGCCGTAATAACGGGTTCCAGGCTTGTGATAGACCTTTGAGTCGGTGTTGACCCAGACCATCCCGGTGCTGTTGGCGGGAGGAGCCTGTTGAGCGGCAGCGGGTTTGGAAGCAGGAGCAGCCGCGGGTGCAGACGCCGACTTGGTTGCCGCAGGAGTAGAAGCGGGAGCTGGCGCAGGAGCGGCCGCAGGTGCCGGGGCAGGAGCGGACTTTGCGGCTGGCGCGGCCGCCGGTGCAGTAGAAGCAGCGGGAGTGGAAGAGTCAGCAGCCGCGGCTTTCTTGGACTTGGAAGACTTCTTGGTGGTGGAAGCCGTTGAGGCATCGGCCGCGGGAGCGGTAGACGCCGCCGGAGCCGTAGAAGCGGCGGGAGCAGAAGAGTCAGCAGCCGCAGACTTCTTGGACTTGGAAGACTTCTTTGTCGTGGAGGAGTCGGCGGCGGGTGTAGAACTGTCGGCCGCATCGGCGCTCTTGGACTTCTTCGAAGATTTCTTGGTGGTGGAGGAATCAGCGGCAGGAGTGGAGCTGTCTGTAGTGGCCGCGCTCTTGGACTTCTTGGACTTGCTCGTAGTGGTAGAAGAGTCTGCCGGCGCCGTGGAGTCGTCGGTCGCGGCTTTCTTCTTTTTCTTGGACTTGGTGGTGCTGGAAGAATCGCTTTGATCGGTGGTCGTGGTGGAGGTCTGTTGCGCGGAAGCAGCGCGGATAGAGAGATTGCCACACACGAGGAGCAAGGCTCCGAGCAAAGCAAGAAACAGAGTGTTTCGAGAACGGTTCATTGCGGAAGATCCTTTCACTGCGAGCGTTTTGGGGCATCTGGTCAGCGCACTTTTCGGCGCGCTTCCGGGCGGAAGCAGATGTCGGCCCATCGCATCGGGCTTAGCCCGTGGATTGGGCGAATCATGAAAGATAAACGAGGCTAAGTCAAGGAAGAATAAGGACAGTCGGAAAGGGCAGGCGGCAATCCAGACAGAGAGCGAAGAGAGATTTCTCCACTTCGAGACGGCAAAGGACGCCGTCCCTCCGTTCGAAATGACACGGGTTGCATAGATGTGAAAAGAGGGTGAAAGGGATTGAAGAGCTGGGCGTCAGTCGCCGGAAAGCTGAACACGGGCGAATTCGACGGATTCGGCCAGGCCACGGCGCATAGGGCCGAGGACGAAAGCAGGGACGTCGCGCTCTGGAGCCACCGAGACGCTGGCGGCCTTGCGAGGAAATTCGTTGCGGCGGTCGAGCTGCAGACCTGCCTCTTTGAGAAATTCGGTAGAGAAGCCCATGTCTTCGCCGCGATCGACACCCCAGAACCACAGCTTTTCTTCATTGCGCTGGAGGAAGTGCAGGGACTCCTCGAGCTTTTTCATGGCGCGGTCGAAAGAGGAAGCCAGGAAGTAGACGCACAAGTTCCAGGCATGACGAGGGTATTGAACGCGAATGCGGACGCAGTATTTGCCGGTCTGGTTCTTCTCGATGCTGCAACGGTAGTCGTTACGTACACTGGATGAACGGCCTGCCATGGAAATCCCCTTGAGATTGGTGAAAATCAATTTGTAGTTATTGGATGGCCGACTGGGGGTCGAGATCGTTCCGCGCGGAGGGTGGGGCTCCGGGGAAAGCACCCTACTCGAGTACCAGAGCTAGCCAGAAATAGGCTAGCGGGTGGTAGGCGGAAGGGCAAGAGGGGTCCCGTAAATTTTTAACTACTTTATTTACTATGAGATAGGGATATTTCCACTGCCAAAGCCGCGCATGCGGTCGGGATACATCTTCAGTTTTCCTTCGGCCTTCAGACGCGCTTCCAAGGACGTTCGGAAGGTTTCAAAAGCCAATCCGCGCTTCTCCTGGAGCAGATTGTCGGTGATGGTGCGCTTCTGCTTCTCGAAATCGGCGGGGTTGGCTTCCGTTTTTGCCGCGACTTGATAAACGAGCCAGTTTTGGATCAGCTGGAGTGGAGCACCGACCTGCCCAACGTTGAGGGCAAAGGCGGGAGCGAGCTGTTTACCACTGCCGACACCCGCGATGGAGCCGGCGCGGTTGAGTTCATCGGAAGTTTTTGGATCGAGACCAAGCGATTTGGCGGCGGCGGCGAACTTTTCGCCGGCGGTAACGCGCTTTTCAAGATCATCGGCCTTGGATTTGGCCAGTTCGTTGGCTTTTTGGTCTTTCAGGTCGCTGACGAGCTTGTCGTGTACCTCTTCAAGGGTGCCCGGGTGAGCAGGAAGGACTTGCTTGAGGGAAAGAACCACATAGCCGCGATCGGTGTGGACGGGGAGGCTGAGTTCGCCGGGACGGAGAGCCAGGATTTCGTCGCGAACTTCCTTGGAATTGCCGACTTCGAAATGCCGGGTCGGTGGGTCCCAAAGGACGAGTCTCGGCAACGGGCAGATGATATTTGCTGGCCAATTCATTCAAGTTCATCTTGTTGGACTGGCGGATGTCGGAAGAAATCTTGTCCGCAGTGGTACCGGCAGCCTGGTCAGCCTTCTGGAGGAGGTACGGGGTGCGGATGGAATCCTTCACTTCGTCGAAAGTCTGGGTATGGGCGTTCTCTTTGTCGATGACCTTAATGATGTGGAAGCCGTACTGGGTTTTGACGAGGTCGGAGGTTTCGCCTTTGTTGAGGCTGAAGGCGGCCTTCTCGAATTCAGGCACGGTCTGACCCTGAACCAGCCAGCCCAGATCGCCACCTTTGGTCTTGGAGCCGGGATCCTCGGAGTATTTCTTGGCCAGATCCTCGAAGTTGGCGCCCTTCTTTTTGGATTGGGCGAGGATGTCCTCGGCCTTGGCTTTGACTTCGACGACTTCGGCGTCGGTCTTACCCACAGTCATTAAGAGGATGTGCTCGACATGAACGCGGTTGGGCAGTTGGTATTGCTGGATGTTCTGCTGATAGATGGCCTTCAGTTCGTCGTCGGTGACTTGGAGTGTTCTGGCGGAGCTGAGCGAGATCAACGAGGGCGTATTGGACCACGCGCTTCTCGGGGATTTGATACTTGGAGCGGTTCTGGTCGAAATAGGTTTTGATCTGGGCATCATCGAGGGTGATTTTGGCGGCAAGGTCCTCGGGCTTGATGAGGACGTAGTCGAGCTTGATTTTCTCGTTCTGAGAGCGGAACTCTTCCTGAATTTCGGCAGGGCTGACGCTGATGCCGTCGGTAATGAGCTTGCGGAATTTCTCTTCGACCAGGTTGGACTGGACAATGTTCTCGAAAGCGGGCACGGTCATCTGAGTGCTTTGCTCGACCAGGCGAGCGTAGGCATCCATACCAATAAAGGTGTCGCCGTTGTAGGCGGCAGGGAGGTATTGACGGATGCGGTCGGCGCGTTCCTTGTCGCTGACGGAGATGCCGAGGCGTTTGGCTTCGTACTCGACTTCCTTCTGGAAGACCATCTGACTGAGAATCTGATTGGCATAGAGGCCTTCGAGCTGCTGGGGGATCTGATTGCGCTGGCGAATCTGGTTGAGCTGCGCGTAGACCTCCGCGAGGGTCACCTTCTGGTCGCCAACAGAAGCGACGACGTCCGTGGACGTCTCGGTGGTGTTGGTGCCGGATTGAGGAACGAGATAGAGCAACATGCTCAAGGCAAGAATGCCGATGATGACGCCGAAGAGTATTCGGACGCCGACTTTCTGGTTATCGAATGCGCCAGCCATTACAGGTCTCTCCCTAGTGCGTAGCCAAACTTAAGATTATAGAGGAATGTGGGCGAAGACGGAAATAATTCAAGAAAAAAACAGGGGCGAGCGGAAACTACTTGGGGACGAACTTCATGACGATGCCGGTGGCGGTATCGTGGAGAGCATGGGTAATCATCCCGGGGCGCATGCTGCGACGCCTGTGGGCAAGAATTCCAAACATCAGGCCAAAGACTCCAAGTACGACCGCGGACTTCGCCCCTTGATAGATATGTGCCAAACCGAAAATGCAGGCGGACAGGAATAAGCCTGCAGGAATGCTACCGGTCCAGGCGATGAATTGTTTTTGCAGGTAGCCGCGGAAGATAGCCTCTTCGCATATGCCCGCGGTTGTCGAGAGGAGAATCCAGATAAAGACTTCCAGGCGGCTCTGAGGCAAAAGGAATGAGACGGAAGGTCTAGGGTTAAGCAGGTGCGCGAGTAAGACCAGGACGAAAAGGGCCAAAATCCAGAAGAGCAGGGCAATGCCCAGGTCGCGAAAGAAGTCTCTGGCCCGTTTCCAGGCGGCTCCGGTCACTTCCTCTAAGGAAGTGTGATGCCAGTGAACACCGAGCAAAACGTAGGCCAAGAGAAACCATTCCCACAGCATGGTTTTGAAGTAAAAGAAGACACGATTCGTTGGCGGAACGGTGCGCATTCGGCCTGCTGAAAAATAAGCCAGGCTGCCCCGGCAAGAAGCAAAAGAACAAGCACAACGGTGTGAAGTGGAGCGGCCACCTGAGCAATTCGGTCGGACTGCGACGGCGCAGACTGATTAGAAGCTACTGGTTGAGAGGTTATGAGGCGCACCCGGTAAAGCAGACACAAGGCATAAGTCCGCGTTTTGCGGGGAGTGACTTTCATGCCTGCGTAAGAGGGTAGTCTGGCATCGCGGAGTGCACAAGCGGAATATCGAAGCTGGCAACGGAAACAGAATTTGCATGGCGACACGCGAAATTAAAATTAGTGATGGTGTGGCTAAATGCCCAAATAAATGGGCAATTCCGTTGACTTGAGTTGGAGCGCAACTTAAGATGTGCGGCAAATGCGGGAAATGTCATTTTTCCTTGAGGCTGAGCAAGACATTGACGAGCTAAGCGGCTTGCGCTGCACGAGAAATCCACTCCATGGCTAACGAAGCGGGCCTGCCTCCTCCACCGGAAAACCGGTTTCAACTGTTTCAGGGGTTGCGACCGTTCCAGTGGGCGGAGCTGCCGAAAAATCTGCTGGCGGGATTTACGCTGGCGGCGATGAATATTCCGCAGTCGCTGGGTTACACGCGAATTGCGGGAACGCCTGTGATTACCGGGCTGTACACGTTGCTGCTGCCGTTGATCGCGTTTGCGATTTTTGGATCGTCGCGATTTCTGGTGGTGGCGGCGGATTCGGCGACGGCGGCGATCCTGGCGGGCGGACTGAGTTCGATGGCGCCAATGGCCAGCGAGCATTACGTGGCGCTGGCCGGGCTGGTGGCTCTGCTGACTAGTTGCATCCTTTTATTGGCACGTTTGCTGAAGCTCGGCTTTCTGGCGGATTTTTTATCACAAACGGTGCTGGTCGGATTCCTGACCGGCGTGGGATTTCAAGTTGGCATCGCGGTGCTGGGCGAAATGCTGGGTATCGACGTGGCCAGCCGGCGGACGCCGATTCAGTTTTTTCAGGTGATGCGCGCGCTTCCGCGAGCGAATGTGCTGACCGTGGGAATTTCCATCTGCGTGGTCGCATGCATCCTGTTATTCCACCGATTCGCCCCGAAATGGCCCGGGCCGCTATTCGCTGTGGCGGGTGCAGTCGCAGCAAGCGCGATCTTCCACCTGCAGGAGCGAGGCGTCAGCGTGCTTGGCCCAGTGCCCGGCGGATTGCCGCACCTGGGATTGTATGGATGTGCAGTGGAAAGACGCGTGGGCACTGTTTCCGGTAAGCCTATCGTGCTTCGTGATGATCGTGGCGCAGAGCGCGGCTACGGCGCGAGTTTATGCGGCGCGGCACAATCAACAACTCGACGAAAACACTGATTTGGTGGGATTATCCGCCGCCAATGCGGCCGCGGCGTTCAGCGGCACGTTTGTCGTGAATGGCAGTCCGACACAAACGGCGATGGTGGAGAGTTCGGGCGGCACAAATCAGATGGCCCACCTGGCGACGGCGGGAGTAGTAGCGCTGGTGCTGCTATTTCTGACCGGACCGCTGCAATATCTGCCGCACTGCGTGCTGGGGGCGGTGGTTTTCACGATTGCGGTGCGGATGATCAATTTGCGGGCGCTGGCGGACATTCGCCGGGAAAGTCCCGGAGAGTTTACGCTGGCGGTAACGACGAGCGTGGTTGTGGTGTTTGTGGGAGTGGAGCAAGGAATTCTGCTGGCGATGGCGCTGTCATTGTTTCGCATCGTGCATCACAGTTACCGTCCGCACACGGCGGTGCTGCATCAGGATGAGCGAGGATTATGGCAATTGGAAAGAGTAGTTCCGGGAGAATCGACTGAGCCCGGGACGGTGATCTATCGATTCGGCGCGCCGCTATTCTATGCCAATGCCAACCGCTTTTCCGAGGAAGTGCGGATGCTGGCGGCGTCTGCGCCTGCGCCGCTGCATTGGCTGATTGTGGATGCGGGAGCGATCACCAACGTGGACTTCACGGCGGCGTGCGTGGTGCGCGATATTCAGAGAGATCTCGCCGCTAAGGGAACGGGGCTGGTGTTCGCGCATGTGCAGTCGGACCTGAAACCCGATCTGGACCGGCATCGTCTGACGGAAACGATTGGGCCCGACAGAATTTTTGACACATTGCATGAAGCATTGGCGGCGCTGCGCGGGAAAGTGCCGGTAATTCCTGACACTTGATTCGCCAGGCAGTTGAGGACAGTGAAAATGGAAAGTGATTGGGTTGCGCGAAGTAGAGGGGGAGAAATGAGAAAAATTGCGTTGATCGTTGTTATTTCCCTGTTTGCGATTCCACTGCACCACCATTCGCGGGTCAATGCTCAGACAAGTAAGGCTCCTTCGTCGGTTGAGCAAAACCCGGCAACAAATGGCGGGAATGCGGCGGCATCGGAGACGGGCACGCAAACGATGAAACAGGAAGCGGCACCGGCACGAATAACGGAGTACACACTGCCGCCGGAGCGCGACAAGAAGGCGCGAGCGCTGAGCGCGGTCCACCTCAGGATGCTGGTGGTGAATCTGATTTATGGACTGGTGGTGCTGCTGGTCGTATTGCGGTTGAAGCTGGCGCCAAAATTTCGCGATATTGCGGAGAAGGTGAGTTCGAAACGTGTTCTGCAAGCGCTGATCTTCGCTCCACTTGATTACGCTGGCAATCGACATTTTGTCGCTCCCGACGGGGATTTATGGAAATTGGATCGAGCGCGTCTATGGGCTTTCGATACAAGGATGGGCGTCGTGGTTCTGGGATTGGACAAAGGGCGAGTTCCTATCGGTGATACTGAGTTTTGTGGTGGTGTGGATCTTGTACAGCGTGATCCGGAAATCGCCGAAACGGTGGTGGTTCTATTTCTGGTTGGCTGCCCTTCCCTTGATTGCCGCGTTGATTTTCATGCAACCTCTGGTTGTCGATCCGATGTTTCACAAATTTGAGCCACTGCAGACGAAGGATCCCGCGTTGACGGCGGAACTGGAAAAGATGGTGAAGCATGCCGGGAAGGATATTCCCCCAGAAAGAATGTTCTGGATGGGCGCAGGGGAAAAGACGACAACACTGAACGCGTATGTGACCGGGTTCGGAGCTTCGAAACGGATCGTGGTCTGGGATACGACGATCGCGAAGATGAATACGCCGCAAATCGTGTTCGTTGCGGGCCATGAAATGGGACATTACGTGCTGGGCCATATCCCCAAGGGCTTTGGGTTCTTGGCGGTGCTGCTGCTGGTTATTTTCTATATCGGATACAGAACAATTGGCTGGGTGTTAGCGAAGTGGGGTCCGCAATGGGGAATTAGGGGGCTGGGCGACTGGGCTTCTTATCCGGCATTGCTTCTGCTTCTTTCGATCATTGGAATGGTTGCCGGTCCAATCGGAAGCACATTCTCCCGATACCAGGAGCATCAGGCAGACCAATACGGACTGGAAGTTACCCATGGATTGACTCCCGATTCTGGCCAAGTGGCGGCGCAAGCGTTCAATATTTTGGGAGACGTGGACTTGGCGGATCCAGATCCCAGCCCTTTGCGGATCTTCTTGTTCTACGACCACCCGGCAATTCCGGATCGGATTAAATATTGTTTGAGTTACGATCCGTGGGGAAAAGGCGAGCAGCCGGAATTTGTAAAGTAAACCGCGAAAAACGCTAAAGCGGGCGGCATAAAGCCGCCCCTACGGGAGTTGGCGTAGGATGTAAGTGTGAAGAATGCGCTGATCGGGATTTGTGTTTGCTTGTTGGGCTTCGCGGCGGGGGAATTGGCGCGCGGACAGACGTCGGAGAAAACTCCTACCTATTATCGTGATGTATTGCCAGTGCTGCAGCAGCGCTGCCAGGTGTGTCATCGAGACGGCGGAATTGCGCCGATGGCGTTGGAAAGCTACGAACAGGCCAAGCGCGTACGCGGGGGCGATACAACTAGCCACGGAGAACCGCTCCATGCCGCCGTGGTTTGCCGAAAAAGGCATCGGACAGTTCAAGAACGATGATTCCCTGAGCGATGAGGAAATTGCGATGCTGGCGGCGTGGGTGAAAGCCGGCAGTCCCGCCGGGGAATCAGCCGATGCGCCGGCCCCGCGAAAATGGACGGGAAGGTGGACCATTCCCGCCCCTGACCTGGAAGTAAAGATGAGCAAAGCGGTGAGCATTCCGGCAGAGGGCGAAGTCGATTACACCTACGAAATCGTGCCGACACATTTCACGGAAGCGAAGTGGGTGCAAGGGTCGGAGATTTTGCCGGGAATGCCGGCAAATGTGCATCATGCAGTGGTTTATGTACGGCCGCCGGAATCGAAATGGTTGCGACACGCGCCGGTGGGAGAGCCGTTCACGGCGGAGACGCTGACGAGCGAGCAGGATCGCGCCGACGCGATGTGGACCGACAGCGATATATTGCTGGTGTATGCGCCGGGGAGCACTCCGGATGGCTGGCCGGCAGGAATGGCGAAATACATTCCGGCCGGCTCTGACCTGGTTTTTCAGATGCATTACACGACGAATGGCAAAGCGGGCACGGATGAAACGCGCATCGGGCTGATTTTTGCAAAAGAAAAACCAGCAAAGCGGGTGCTAACACTGCAATTGACCAATGATCATTTCGTGATTCCGCCGAACGTGGCGGATTATCGCGTGGAAGCGCGGGGTACGCTGCCGAACGACGCATTGTTATTGAGTTTTTTTCCGCACATGCATCTGCGCGGGAAGCGTTTTGAATACAACATTATTCATACAGACCAGAAAGGCCGGACCTCGAACCGCTTTTGCGGGTGAATTATCACTTCCACTGGCAGATGACCTATCAACTGGCGCAACCGATGCTGTTGAAGGCGGGAACGGAGCTGCAGGCGGTGGCATGGTTCGACAATTCGCGGCAGAACATGCACAACCCCGACCCGGATGCTTCGGTGAGGTGGGGGGAGCAGACCAGCGACGAGATGATGGTGGGATTTTTCGATGTGGCGGTGGACCCCGGATTCGACAAAAGCAGGTTCTTTCAGCGGCAAAAGCCCCAGCCCAGTAACTAGAACGAAACTTTTCGACAGCAATGTTTGTAGATTGACTACGGGGTGGCGGGAGACTTCCCGCGCACGGAAAACCGTGTGCTAAATTGCGAAATTGGAGGAGTGGCCTCCACCAATTCCGTGACCACGCAAACACCCATCGAACCGCGCCGGCCCGTCACTCCGCCCATCCCGGAACAGGCGCCGAAAATTCATCGCGTGGAAGTGTATTGGCAGGCGGTCACCTATAAAACGGTGGCGGTTTACCTGGTGCTGCTGTTCGTCATTATTATTGCAGCGATGTACGTGGCGATTCCGGACTGGACAAGAGTCGTTACGAAGAAACTGACGGCGATCGGAAACACGGATACCGATAATCTGACGATTTCGCAAACGCAAGCCAAGTTCGTGAATCTGGACGGGCGCGTTCAGGTGAAAAAGGTGAATTCGGTGACATGGGTGGATGCGGATTATCACACCGCATTGGATAAGGGCGACCTGATTCAAACGGGCAGCGACGGCGCAGCGCGCATGACATTTGCCGATGGCACGGAATATACGGTGAAAGCGGAATCAATGGTCACGGTGGAAGAGAACAACGTGACGACGAGAGCAGTCCAACACCGCGGTGCGCATCAATACCGGTCAAGTGGACCTGGCCACGCCGAAGTGGTCTTCGCCAAATTCGAAGGCGGCGGTAAGCGTGGAAGACGCCACGGCGATGGTGGAACAGAACAGCCGCCACAGTGAAAAATGATCCAAAGAGCAACGAGCACGAGATCGTGGTGTCGAGCGGCGCGGCGGAAGTACGGCGCGGGGCGGAAAAGATTGAGTTGACGCAGTAGGAAAAAGTGAGTTTCCCGTCGGGCGGCCCAGCTATCGAAATCAAACGTGCTTGCGCCTCCGGGGCTGGTCGCGCCACTGAATTTGGCGCCGGTGATTTCCGAGAATCCCGAAGACTGCGCAAATCCGATTTTGAATGGCAACCCGTCGATGATGCGGTTTCCTACACGCTGCGCATCAGTTCGACAACGATGTTCACCAAGCTGGTGAAGGAAGTAAAGAGTCGAATGGGGTAACGCGGAGATCTCGCGGGCTGGAAGCCGGCGACTATTTCTGGAATGTTTCGGCATCGGACGCCAAGAAGCAGAACAGCGAAGTCAGCGAGACATTCAAGTTTTCTCTCGTGCCACAGGCGAAGTCGCAAGACATGCTGTTGGAGATCGAGAGCACGCAGATTCACGGACGGGTTGCTGAGATTATTGGACGGACCGAACAAGGTGCGGCGCTGATCGTTAACGGCCAACCGGTAGCGAATATTTCGCCTGACGGCGCATTCCGGCACTTCACAGAGCCGCTGGAACCGGGGCAACACACCATTGTGGTGATCGGGTCGAATCGCCGTGGAGGCACGGCGAAACAACAAGTTTCCATCGTAGTGCCGAAGTAGATTTTGGGGAGCGGCAAAGCACGGTTTTGCGTGTTGAGCCAAATCCAGCGACAATGGAAGGTTACACGGCGAAAATTTCGTGCGCCGTGTTGCTATTCTGAGGGGAAGCCCCTCCGCAGGGGGAAGTTGGAAAATGAATAAGAACGGTTATAACCTCAGGTCGGTATTCAGCTTGTTTTCATCCGACCTGGCCATCGATCTGGGCACAGCGAACACGCTGGTGTTCTCTCATGGAAAAGGGATTGTGGTAAACGAGCCAAGCATCGTCGCGATCAACAAAGCCAGCGGCGAAGTGGTGGCGGTCGGGACGCGAAGCGAAGGATATGCTGGGGCGCACGCCGGGAAACGTCGTGGCCATCAAGCCGATGAAAGACGGCGTGATTGCGGACTTCAAAGTCACCGAAAAAATGTTGACGTATTTCATTCAGAAGGCGCACAACCGCCGCGTGCTGGTTCACCCGCGTATCGTGATCGGAGTGCCCAGCGAGATTACGCCGGTGGAAAAACGCGCGGTGCAAGACTCAGCGTATCGCGCGCGCGCCAGCGAAGTTTACCTGGTGGAGCAAGCCATGGCGGCGGCAATTGGCGCCGGGTTGCCGATCGAAGAGCCCAGCGGCAACATGGTCGTCGATATCGGCGGCGGCACCACGGACATCGCGGTCATTTCCATGAGCGGCATCGTGTATTCGCGGTCGGTGCGCGTTGCTGGAAACGAGATGGACGAAGCGGTGATGCAGTACCTGAAGCGCAAGTACAACCTGCTGGTTGGGGAACGCACCGCGGAACAGATCAAAATGGAAATCGGCTCGGCTTATCCGCTGGAAAAGCCGCTGACGATGGAAGTGAAAGGACGCAACCTGATTGAAGGCGTGCCGCGGACCGTCACGATTGACGACAGCGAAATTCGCGAAGCTCTCAGCGAATGCGTGGCCACAATCTTGAATGCGGTGCGGGTGGCACTGGAGCGTACGCCACCTGAACTTTCCGCGGACATCAGCGATCGCGGAATCGTGCTGACCGGCGGTGGGGCGTTGCTGAAAAATCTGGACAAGCGAATTCGTGAAGAGACCGGATTGCCGGTGTCAATTGCAGATGATCCGTTGGCTTCGGTGGTGCTCGGCACAGGAAAGATGCTCAGCGACTTCAAATTGCTGCGGCAGGTTTGCATCGACTGAGAAAGTGGCCGGCACGGCGTTGGCAGGTTTCGGCATTGAGTTTGAACACGGTGTTGTGGGGGTCCCGAGTTCTTCCTGCCCAGCCAGGAACTCGGGCCTGCCAGTTGGAAATTCGGGCGTACTTGGTCTTACCAAAAACTTAGAACTGAGCATTGAGAACTTTTAGCTATGGTGGGGATTCCTTCAAGACATAAGTCGCTGGCACTTCTCGCTGCGGTTCTGATCGCGCAGCTATTGCTGCTGGCGGTACAGATCAAGCGCGATTCAAAAGGGCGGCTGATCCGTGTGTGGGCAGTCAGCGCGGTATCGCCATTTGAGCGCAGCGGAGCGTGGGGTTTTGGCAAGGTCGGCGGGGTATGGCATCACTACTTCGCGCTGCAAAATACGGCCCGGGAAAATGAAGCGTTGCGCGTGGAAAATGATGCGCTAAAGATGGCCATCTCTGAACTCCAGAGCAAATCGGCAGAGGCGGAGCGTTTATCGGCATTGCTGAATTTTCGCGATGCTCATTCGAAAGTACCCATGCTTATGGCTCGCGTGATCGGGGCGGGGGCTGGCAACGCCAGCCGAATTGTAGAGATCGATCGCGGGGAACGCGATGGTGTGCGGCGAAACCTGGGAGTGATTACACCCGATGGCGCGGTGGGAAAAGTGATTGAGGTTTATCGCGACACTGCACAGGTATTGTTGCTGACGGACAAAGATGGCGGAGTGGGAGCGATGTTCGTCGATTCGCACGACCAGAAACCGGTTGGCGGAACCGGAGAGGCGAGATTGACGGTGAAGTACGTGCCCAATGACGACAAAGTCAGCGTGGGCGAAAAAGTGGTGACCAGCGGCATGGACAAGATTTTTCCGCAAGGGATTCCCGTTGGCACCGTTCAGGAAGTGAAGGCCGGAAAAACGTTTAAGGAAATTTGGCTGACACCTGCAGCGAAATTGGAACGGCTGGAAGAAGTGATCGTGTTGCTGACGCAGGAGCCCGTGGAATTCAGCAAGGAATCGGAAAGCCAGAGTCCGCCAGTGGCGGCTACGCCGGCGAATGGCAGTGCGCCAGCTATTCCCAAACGAGCAAAAGCCATGAACGACACCTACGAACTGCGCAGCGCGGAAACACACATCGAAGTTCATAAGTTTTATCCTGGGGCGATTGCGGCGGTCACCGTTGTTGCCCTGGTGTTGCAAGTCATGGTGCCGGTGCACTTCCAGTCATTTCGCATTCTGGATTTGCCGCTATTGATTACGATTTATTTTGGGTTGAGCCGCCGCAATCCCTCGACGGGGTTGCTGCTGGGCATGGTGATTGGATTGTTGCAGGACAGCTTGAGCGGTCCTACGGTGCCGCTGGGCTTTTATGGGATAGCAAAAACGTGCATCGGATATCTGGCGTCGTCGATTGGCGCGCGATTGGATACGGAGCATCCGGCAGCGCGCTTTGCGCTGATCATGGGATTTTTTGTAACGCACCAAGCCATCCTGGTGTTGGTGCGGCGGATATTGCTGGCGCAGCCGGAGCAGTTGTTTAACATGCATTTGGTTGTGGCGGCGGCGGTAAACGCCGTACTTGGCACGGTGCTGTTTATGCTGATGGACCGGCTGCGGCGAAGTTCGTAAGCAAAGTTCATCCCTGAAAATAGTGACTTGAACATTCAAGGCGCCCGCCTCAGAAGGCGGCCGCTACAAAACCATAATTAGAGCGACTGAATTAAGCGGCAGGGGAGGAAGCTTGATGACTGGGAGGAGTTACATGATATCTACCAGATTCGGCGGACTCCGTAGGAATCAAAGGCAACTTCATTGCTAATTATGGGCAGACCCTCGGCCTGCGCTTGGGCGATAAGCATCCGGTCAAATGGGTCTTTGTGAGTGCCGGCAAGAAGTCCCGCGCGAATAGCGTGTTCAGCAGAGATAGCCAGTAGCTCAAAACCTTCCCGCTCAAGATAACTCACAAAATCGGCCGCCAAATCCGCAGCCGTGGGTAGCTTCCCGAGACGGACTTTGGTGGCAATTTCCCAGGCCGAGGCGGCACTTATAACAGCTGTGTTGCGAGTTTCCGCGATGAACTTCCGCGCAGATTGACTCAACTCGTGATCATCGGAAAGCCACCAAAGTAAGGCGTGTGTATCCAGCAATGCACGCATGAAGAGCTATTCCCATTCCGCTAATTCACTGGGCGGAAGTGGCTCGAAGAATTCGGGACCGACGTGGAGCTTGCCTTTGAGGGATCCAGGTTGCCGTTTGCCCTTAGTCTCTCCAAGAGGAACCAGGCGGGCAACCGGCTTGTCACCGCGTGCGATGATGATCTCTTCTCCAGCACTTGCTTTCTTGATGAGCTGGGAGAGATTGGTCTTAGCCTTATGGATGGTGACGACGCTCATGGCAGCTCCTTAGCTAATCTATATTAGCTAAGATGATTCCCGCATGCAATGGCCAAGGCGCCCGCCTCAGAAGGCGGCCGCTACAAAACTTTAATGGCTGAGCAGGAATTGCTTGAAATCGTCGTACTTGCTGGACATGGGCAACGAGAGCTTGGGGCGATGCAGGTATTCGGCGAGGCGCGAGGGGAGCGGCGGAGCGATGCCAATTCCCTTCTGCACGATTTCCGCAAATTTGGCGGGGTGCGCCGTGGCCAGGACCAATCCTTGCGCGGGCTCGGGGTGCTGCTTGCGGTAGGCTTCCCAGGCGAGCATGCCGACGGCCGTGTGAGGGTCGGTAATATAGCGGTAGCGGTCCCAAACGGTGTGCATCTGCTGAAGAGTTTCTTCGTCGGTGGCGCCATGCCCCCAAATTTCCTTCCGCACAATTTCCAGTCGTCCTCGGCACAAATCGAGTAAACGCGGAAAATTATTGGGATTGCCGACGTCCATCGCGTTCGAATAAGTGGCTTGCGCCGAGCGCGGATGATATTCGCCGGTGCGCAAATATTCGGGGACAACATCGTTAGCATTGGTGGCGGCGAGGAAATCGAGACGACGGGCAACCCGATGCGCTTGGCAAAGAGTCCGGCGGTCAAATTCCCAAAATTGCCGCTCGGGACGGAAACGATCAGGGGAACGGAAGCCACCGGTAACTGGCGGTAAGCGGCCACGTGGTAAAACATCTGAGGTAGCAAGCGTCCAACATTGATAGAGTTCGCGGAAGTCAGAAAAGCGCGCTGGTTCAACGGCTTCATCGCTGAAGGCCTGCTTTACCAAACGCTGGCAATCATCAAAGGTGCCGGAAATTTCCAGTGCGGTAATATTCTGCCGAGAGTGGTGAACTGTTTTTCCTGGGCTTCGCTGATGCGCTTGGAAGGATAGAGAATGACGACGCGAATACCGGGCACGCCAAGAAAACCGTGGGCCACTGCACTGCCCGTGTCGCCCGAAGTGGCGACCAGAACGGTGAGTGTGCGCGTTTCGCCGCGGACGAAATAGCCCATCAGTCGAGCCATAAAGCGTGCGCCAAAATCTTTAAACGCCAGGGTCGGCCCGTGAAACAGCTCCAAAACGTGAAGAGCCGGAGAGAGCGAAACAAGTTTTACCGGGAAATTGATCGCTTCGGCAACGACTTGCCATAAAATTTCTTCCGGCACATCGGGTGTCGCGAACGGACGAACGACACGAAAGCAGACTTCGGTAAACGGCAATTTTCGAAATTCTTCGAGTTCTTCCGGGCTGTGCCGCGCAATTTCGACCGGCATATACAAACCGCCATCCGGCGCAAGCCCGCGAAGCACCGCGCCTTTCAGCGAGGTGAGTGGAGCTTTGCCGGCAGTGCTGCGATATCTCATAGGAATATTCCGTCAGGCGATTCCGCTTGCGTTCCTCCATTTGGCGCGCGAAGTTTTTCCAAAAATGCGTCTGCGGGTGATTGTCCGCGGGAGTGTGCCTGGGTCACAAGTTCGCGCAGTTCTGCAACGCGGAACGTGTGATGCGCCAGCGCCTGGTAACTCTGGCGGCGGGCGCCGATCAGAACTGGATAGCAACGAGCAACCGTTTCCTCGGGCGTTTCGTCCTTGCGGGGCTTGAAAAGCGCCGCGCCACAATACAGGTTTGGGATCGTCGAGATAGCGGCGAATCAAGAGTTGCTGCTCGTCGTCGGAGGCGGCTCGAGATAAACAACGGTCATCAGTTTGCGCAAGCGAAATAGCAGATTATTGCCGGTATGGATAACACTGCCGGTAGTGTCAAGAATCAGCCCGCTGTAAGGGTTCTTCTCAAGGCCGGTCAGAACTTCATCCAGCGAAGAAATTTCTTCGGAAAGGTACTGGGATTCGCGCTCGGCGTAGGTGGTACTGTCCGGCCAGCCCATCCACGCGGCGACACCATTGATGCCCCGAAAACCGCCGGTCTGCAGGGTGCGCAAGGCGAGCTTCGATCAGATCGTCAGAGGAAATGGCGGGATATAGGGAAGCAGATGTCTGGCCCAATAGGTTTTGCCGGCACCGGACATGCCGATGAGCGCAAGACGGAGTGGCTTATGGGAAGTCTCGACATAGGGAAACTTAAATATTAATCGATTGCCTAAGGAGTGCGAAAGGAAAAGGAGTGGAGAAGTTCCTGGGGCGGTGACGTCGAAAACCTGCTGTCTAAAAAATAGGTCCCGATGCAAACACATAAAAAGCCAACTCGGGCTATTTGATTTGCAATTCTTTGAAGCGGTCCCACTGAGACATATCGGAAACGATAACATTGTCACCGGGCTGGAGGCCTTCAACAATTTGAACGCTGTCGCTGGAGACGCGGCCGAGGATAACCTGCACGCGTTGAGCTTGCTTGCCGTCAGGGGAGAGGCGGTAGACGGCGATGGGGGCGTTCGAGCGGGTTTGCAGTGGCCACCTAGATGGTGGCTCGCGGAATGGTTTGCGTGTTGATGGAGCCACTGGCAGAAAGATCAGAGCGCGCCTCACGCGGCTGAAGGGTAATAAATTTCAGGTCAATGCTAATGGTGCCGTTCTGCACGTTGGGATCGATGTGCACAACGCGAGCGGGGTAATCGTGTCCCTGCACGGTAATGGTAGCGAGCTGATTGACCTCAATATGATCGAACTGTGCTTCGGGAATGTGAATGCGGGCCATCAGCCGCGAAGAATTGGTAACCCGGGCGAGATTGGTTCCAATGCTAACCTGTTGGCCCGCGCCAATGGCAACATCCTCCAGCACACCGTCCATTCCAGCACGAAGCAGCAAGGCCTCCTTCTGCTGACTGCGGAGTTCGTAGAGAGCTTGAATCTGTGCCACTTCCGCCTGTTTAGCGGCCAATTGTGCTTGCCGAGCCTCTTCGGAGATGGCAACTTTTTCTTTTTCGATTTGCAGGCGCGTGTTCAGGGAGTCTGCACGAGCACCAGAAATCTTGGCGTTCATCGAAGCTCCCACCTGCATTTTGAATAGTGCGTCGTCGCGATCAGCCTGCAACTTCGCTTCAGTGGCTTCTGATTCCAGTTGCGCTTGCATAGCGCGTTCATTCAGCAATTGCGCCTGCAGCTGTACACGCAGATTGGCCAACTCCGCCTCGGATTTCTTCATGGACAGC
>CAWIPD010000008.1:0-69165 GCA_963837885.1 Candidatus Acidiferrales bacterium
CCTTTTCCCACTTTCGAGAAAGTTCAAATACGCTTGGGTCATCCCCAAATGCGCGGCAGCTTGGCTCTGGGTCCATTCTTTGGCGAGACGCGCGGATTTGAATTCGGAAGGCTTCATGGTTTTGATTATAACAAGTCTGTTATAAAACGTCAAGATGCGGAAAACCGTAAGAAAAGCCGTGAGGAGAACCGTGTTCGACTGGAATCGCTTAGGAGCTAAGGATTACTGACAAAACGCAACTGCATCGTGAGCATTGCACCAATGGAGACGAAAAACAGTAGCCCCGCAAATTCGTTCGCCGGCGACGAACAGCCTGCGAAAAAAAGAGTCAAGGTTTAGCCGCCGCAATCTGGGTGCGAAGGATGTCCAGATAGGTGGTACCGAAGCCTTGATACACAAGGCCCTGGGTGTACGGGGATCCCCTTGCACGCCGTGGCCAGTTTGATCCGGCGGTTTGTACGCCGCGAGGTACGCTTGGAACTCGGTGTCTTTGCGGAATAGACGTTCGAGCATCTCCGTCACGATGGCTTCTGAAGTTACCAAATGCCTATCGAGGATCGGTCGTCGAGGTGGACACTTAAGGTCCGCGGCAAAATTAGCCGCCATCAGTGCGAGCCTCAAAAAGGCTCAGGCAGCTCGGCGCAACTCGCCCGATGCCCCCGATACAAAAACCGTAGCCATCGATTTTCACTCAGTGGCCGGACGCTGCCCATGCGGATACATCAAGCCTGTGCCTAGAAATTGACCGCAGAGACATCTCACTCCTTTCCGGAACGGACTATTGCCGGCTGGTTTGAGTACATAGCCATCCAGAACGAGGTGACTCGCCTGCGACCTCGGTTTGATGGAGCGCTACCTCAATAAGGTAGCGGTCTGGAGCTGGGTCGCCTTGGAATGCCGTTCCGCAGCTGCAACAGTCTTGGAAACCGTCGTCCACAGGCTAACCTCCGTGGTTGCTGGTGGCACAGCAAGGAGCTTAGTTTTCTGACCTAATCTCAATTGTCGCAGTAGCGTTTGTAGGGAGTTAGCGGGATGTTGGCCAGCTACCATGGCCTTCAGCAATGTGATTTTGTATATCACTCTCGGCCTGACTCGGGTGTTCGGAGGCGACTGGCTAACCTACTTGCTTAGTGCGCCGTTGTCGCAACAACCAAGTCCAAATGAGGATGACCGCTGAAACCGCGACGATCATCTCTGCCCAGACAAACGATAAATAGTCACCAAGGACACCGAGTGGCGGTACGGCCGGCTGAGCATTGCGAAGAGCGGGCAAACCGAAGAGAAGGGTCACGCAAAGTGACAATGGCAAAAGCTCGATCCCCTCAGCCGAAGTCAACGCACTGAAGCTCATCAGGAGAACGCTCATTGCCAGGCTCATCATCAATACCATGATCAAGATAGACACAATGACTACATTGTCCGCCCGACGAACGAACAGTTTAAATCCCTTGAGCCCGTTACCAGGGCGCTCCACGCTCTGGCCCTCAAACTTCAAGCCCGGAACAGAAGCGCTAATTGACGACACAATCGGCAATGTTACGCTCTCTTGCGGGGCAGCAACTAAGACCCCACTGGCCGTCTCCTCGAGTGGGTTCTGTTTTTTGTTTTTCTTTTCCACTTGTGTTTGTGGTGGCTTAGTGTAGCGAGCGCGCTTGGTGACCATCATCCAAATAGAAGTATCGTAGCTATCGGAAGGATATTTATTCACGTTGCCATCAAGCGGGAAAACTGTTTCGAAAGGATTGATGCGCCGACCGCGGGGGAATTCCATCTCCTGGGTTCCCCGGATACCGTTCAGGAAGAGCTTCAGGTCAATCGCAGGTGTCACAGGGTCCTTGGCAAGCTCACCATTGATGCGGAGACTCACAATCGCTGTTATCTCTGACTTGGGCAGGTCGACGGCAACGACCCGAATAGACACGCCGACGTAGTCGTCGGCAACAGGCGTTTCCTTCAGCAGCAGGGATCGCCGCTCGCTCTCGTGCAGATTGCGGAACAAGGTTAGTGAATACATGAGCATCACGAGAACGGTCAGTCCAATCTGCAATCGTCTGGTGCGACTCATCATTAGTTATCTCCTTTAGAGCTCTTGTTCGAACAGGGGGCTCTCCGTTTGCTCCTTATTTCCCAAATTCCGGAGTACCAAGTGCGAACCCAGCTTCCGCGGAACGGAACGTGCTTAGGTTGCAATAGCGGGTTTCGAACAGTCCCAAAAGCTAAAATGCCTCGCCAACCCCCATGCTCCATGTGAAATTGTCTTTGCCCCAAGCAAAATCTGTCCGCAAATTCACGTGGTATTTCTGGCTCAACATGAATCGAGCTCCCGTTCCCTCTCCGGGCAAAAATTGATTTGTTCGGAACCCGCCCACACTTGGAGCAACTCCGCCAAATCCCCCAAACGCAACCACTCCTGGACGCCAGCGCAGGTCCAGCCGGTATTCCAATTGTGTTGCAAACATGTACGGATCCAGGTAGCGCCCCGCCGTGTATCCCCGTAGTTCGTTATTCGAGCCATAGACACAATTGCCCTAAAACGGAGGCTGCCCTCCCGTACCACACAAAAACAAGTTGTATGCAAGGACCTGTTTCCGGCCGAGACTTGCGTATTTGTTGAAACAAATTTGTAGGACTGGAATGAATACTTGCTACCGAGTCCCTCCGAAAAGAAATCTCCGGTGAAGTCGAAGACCATTCCTTGGGTGGGGTCGAACCGATTGGGTCGTGAATCGCGCAAAGCCTCCACGCCGACCGATCGAAGATTGGTCTCAAATCCCGTGTCAGGAGGTATCGGCGGCGTTTCACCGCTAGTAGAATTGAGAGTGATTAAAGAGTTCCCTGTAATGAATCTCGGACCAACAAAGATGTCCCAGCCCATGTTTCGAAGGAGTTCTACAAAAAATATCTGGCCGGTTTGTGTGAGGGGAAGCTTCAGGCCCGCACTCCCATCTGCGAATCCAACCCCGTAGAGGTCGTAATTCAGATTTCCCTGTGCATAGCCAGCTTTGAGCTTGTATCTGTTCCCTTTCATGAATAGTTCTGTTCCCACCCCAAAAGCCTACTTCCGTTGTTCGTAGCCAAACCGGCAATTCCAATCACCGATGGCGGAGAAATTTTGTCTTTTCCCTGCAGAGGGAAAATGCAACCAACGACTGGAATAATGCCGGAGCCGATAGTAGGGCTGACAACCGGTAATGGTGCCAGCAAGATTGCCCCGCGACGATGCGGTTTTTCTTTTTTCCTCCGCTTTATCTTTTTTCTCATTTCCTAACTCTTGATCCTGATTTGTATTGGGGTTCGGATCCGTCGACGCTCCTCGATGTGTTGATGCTGATTTATCCTGGCTCACAGCCAGGTTCGCGCGGAAAAATGCCAGCCCAACCAGTAACGCGAGTGACAATAGGAGGGGATTCGATGCTTTCATAATTGTGCGCTCAGGCATTTACCGCGGGGTCCTCGAGTAACGGATGACAAACAGTGTGCGCTTAACTTTGGAAACCGGTTCCCAAGTGTTTGTTTAAGTCGCACATTTTTCACACTTTCAAGAATCCTCCCATCGCATCTTCCGCACTAGCGGTTGCCAAATCTGTAGGTAATGCCGGAACTTGTACCGAAGTCGCTCTTTGCAAAACCGGGGGGAGGCTGATTGTCCCAGTTGGAATAGAACGAGATGTCCCAAGTAAACTTGCTCCAGAGCTTAATGTAGTAGGCAACGTTCAGATTGGTGTGAATTCGTCCAGGATCGGAGAGCGCGGGAAGAATCGTTGCAGCGATGTCGAGATTTGTTTTGTCGAAGCGAAATAGGCTCACCTTGGCGACGATCAGAGCAGAGGTAACTTGCTGGCTGGTGGCTGGTACAAGTTGCTCGTGATATGCAATGTTCTGCCATGCAACGCCGCTATAGACGCTAATCAGCGTGTTATTCGTGTTTTTTATGTAACGACCGATGCCGCCTCCGAAAGTGGACTGGAGTTGGATACCCTGCTCAGAGCTTTGCAGGAAGTCCAAAAGCCCAGCGTAGTACCAGTTGTTCCAACGCAAGAGTCGCTGCGCTGTAAGTTGACTCTCATTGCGAGTTACCGAACTGTTCCCGCTGTTAGAGGAGAAGTTAGAGCTGTAGGCTACGGCAGCGGACCAGCGCGGTCGCGGGTAAGCGATATCTGTGTTGAGATTGTATTGAAATGATTGATTGCCCTTGCTGTAAATTGAATTCATGCCGACCTGGCCGTTGAAACGACGCCAGAAACTCAGGTCAGTTTCTTCCATGTCGATTACCTGCATTTTCTCCAGCTTGATCGGATTGCCTGATTCTTCGAGCACTTCTATTTTGGTGGGACGCTCGCCCGGGATTGTAGGGGTTGAGAGGCTTCCGGAATAAACCAAGCCGTCTTGGGTCTTTACCAGGAAAAGTTGCTGACTCTCAATATGATCGACTTTGCCCCAATCGATGGAGATGGTGCCTGCAGCATAGTCGAGACTGATGGAAAGGCTGTCAGCATTGAGGTTCTTGATTTCGCAAGTAAAGCGGTCGCCATTGCGCATGACGATTACGTCCGACTTCTCGCGTGCGAGAAGAGGCCAGGCAAACAACAACAGCAAACCCATGTAGAGTAGTTTCGGATTCATGATCGTAATGGCTCCCCTGAGCCTGACGGCCGAAGCGCAACTATTTCCAAAATATAGAGCGAGTACCTGGTCAATTCAGTTCTGGGCTGTCTCGCTTGTGGAAGCGGACGTGTCCACTGGCCAGCTATCGTTTGTGCGCGCCCAAGTTTTGTCGGGGTTGTAAAGTTCCATCTCCTTAAAAAGCTTGAGCGTGTCCGGACCTAGGTCCTTCTGGTAGACAATGCCTTCGTAACTGACGATGAAGGTCTTAACGCCGGTGACCCGATAGTCTGCAGGAGCAGCCACGAGGGCAAAGCCACCGATCATGGCACCTTCGATTACAAAATCCATCTTGCCGAGCGGAGCTGCGGAGCCCTGCCCCTTCAGGATCTTGAAGTAATAACCGTGAAACGGCTTGGAGTGATCGGTGTAGCCTTCCGCCAAAGCGTCGGCAAGTTCGTCGGCCCTGGGGCCACCCAAAGTTCCGTCGGGGTTCCGCCAGACCAGACCATCATGTTTCCCCGAAGTGCTCATGACCTTCTGGGCGTATTGATTTACTTCGGCCCCATCGTGCTTCTCCATCGCATATTCGTGCTGGGATTCCACGTAGCTGCGGCAGACATATGCTGCATTCCCGTCCGTAAGCCGAGCACAGGCTCCGGTCTTCGAATTTGTGCCCGGCGAAAGCACGATGAAGTTCGACGTCGAATCATCGGTGGCTATCGTAGGCAAGTTCGACAAGTGGGACGCGACACTGAAATTCACTTCGCCGGAATTATCCACCGCCGTCTTGGATATCAAGATTCAGGCCGCCACCGTGGATACCGGGAGCGGTATGAAAAATGGCAAGTTGAAGGGTAAAGATTTCTTCGACGTGGAGCACAATCCGTTGATCACCTTTCATTCAACGAAGGCTGTACAGAGCGGTCCCGACACTATTGAATTTGATGGCGACTTCACTATCCGTGGCGTGACCAAACAGGAGAAGCTGACCTTTACGATCACGGGCAAGGGAACAGGCTCAGGTATTCTCTCCGGCAAGATGGCTTTCGACCGCAAGCAGTACGGTATGAACAGCGGCATCCCGTTCATCAAGATTGCAAACCGTGTGGAGGTAACCGTCAATTTAAAGGGGAAGCGTGTCAGCGGTCCTCCGGTAGCCCTGAAGTAATGAGCAAGGATTTGGTTCCGCGCCACTAGAGCGGCATATAGAAGACGCGGTCAAAACAAAACGGAGGGACTGACAATGTCCGAACTGAATACGATTCCAAAAGAAAAACAAACGGTGTTGGGGCTTTATGTCACCGCGAAGGAGGCCTACGAAAAGTGGAAGGCCGACCCCCAGAAGGTGATGATTCTCGACGTACGTACGCCCGAAGAGTATCTCTTTGTCGGTCATCCCACCATGGCATGGAAAATTCCCGTCGCCATTCAGATTTATGAGTGGGACGCCGCCAAAGGGAAGTTCCCGATGAAACCACTTCCTGATTTCGTTTCCAGGGTGAGTGAAGTGGCAAAACCAGACCATACAATTCTGGTTACCTGCCGCTCCGGCGGACGAAGTGCCATTGCGGTCAACATGCTTGCGAAAGCCGGGTTCCGGAACGTTTACAACATTATTGATGGGATTGAAGGCGACGCGGTTGCTGATCCCGAGAGCGTCTATCTCGGCCAACGTTTGAAGAATGGCTGGAAAAACTCGGGGTGCCCGTGGACGTACGAGCTGACACCCGAACGGATGGTCCTGCCGGCTCAGCAAAAGACCACATCCTAGATCTACCTTTTTTCGCTCCAGCCTAAGGCTCCATGATGGGAACGATCGTTCGTGCCCTCGTTTTAGTTTGCATAGCGCTGTTTGTTGAACATATCGTTATGGCGCAGACCCTGGCGCCGCGCGCCTATGTCATCACGCCAGTTAACGCTAACGCGCTCACCCTGTCCTGGTCCTACTTTGACGGTGGCTTGGACTTCAACGGGGCGATCCCGATCTCTGGCGCGATTGGCACATACCATGTTCCCGTACTCAGTTACTACCATTCCTTCAAACTGTTTGGACGTTCGGCAAACATCACCGGATTTCTGCCCTACGGTGCGGGCACCTTCCAGGGATCAGTTCTCGGCAACCAGCGTCAGATCTATCGCTCCGGGCTTCTCGACCTTAGTTTGCGATTCTCGATCAACCTAAAGGGCGGGCCAGCGATGGCCGCCCCACAATTCGTCAAGTGGAAACAGAAGGGTTTGCTAGGAGTCAGCCTGACAATCGTCGCTCCGACTGGGCAATACGATCCGACTCACCTCATCAACTGGGGCATCAACCGATGGGCGTTCAAACCGGAATTAGGCTATTCGCGGCGCTGGGGTGATTGGTTGCTCGATGGATACGGCGGGGTTTGGTTCTACACCACGAACAGCTCTTTCTACTCGGTTCCCGAGCCACAACCTCAAACCGAAAGGCCCATAGGTTCTTTCGAAGGCCACTTGAGTTACGACATTAACAAGCTGCGGTGTTGGGCTTCGCTGGACGGGAATTTCTGGTTCGGCGGGACCACTAGTCTGAACGGAACTGCCAATTCCGCCACCAGGCAGACCAGTTCGCGCATCGGAGCAACTCTTGCATTCCCGGTTGCCAAGCATCAGTCCATCAAGGTCAGCTATAGCGACGGAACCTATATCCGTTTTGGCGGCAATTATCAGAGCGTTTCGCTCGCTTGGCAATATTCCTGGTTGAGTTGGCCAAAATTGCACGCCCACTAATTGTCAGGAAGACAAGCACGGTCGCGATCAACGGCCTGCTACCAGCACACACTAAGGAGCTCAAGATGTCCAAAAAGCACCATAAATATGCTACCGAAACAAAACGAATGAAGCGCAAGGAATACGAGGCAGAGTTGCGTGGACTCCAGGCGGAACTTTGTAAACTTCAGGATTGGGTTAAATACAAAGGCCTTCGAGTGATCGTCATCTTTGAGGGACGGGACGCGGCAGGTAAAGGCGGTACGATCCGCGCGCTCACCGAACGCGTTAGTCCTCGCGTGTTTCGTGTCATCGCGCTTCCCGCCCCTTCCGACCGTGAAAAGAGCCAGATGTACATCCAGCGCTACATGCAACATTTCCCCGCTGCGGGCGAGATCGTTATTTTTGATCGTAGTTGGTACAACCGGGCTGGCGTTGAACGCGTCATGGGTTTCTGCTCCGACACGGAGTACGCGCGATTCATGGAACTCTGTCCCACTGTCGAAAATTTCATCGTCGGTGGTGGAATTGTCCTGATCAAGTATTGGCTGGAGGTTGGTAAGAAGGAACAACAGCGCCGATTCGAAGCACGGATCAACGACCCAGTGCGGCAATGGAAACTCAGTCCCATGGACCTGGAATCTTTCAGCCGTTGGTATGAATATTCACGTGCACGTGATCGCATGCTGGAAGCGACCGATACAAAACATGCGCCCTGGCACATCATCCGGTCCGACGATAAGAAGAAAGGGCGACTTAACTGCATTAGGCACTTTTTGAGCCTGATTCCTTATCGCAAAGCTCCGAGAGACAAAGTGAAATTGCCCGCACGCAAGGATAAGCGCACTTACGACGATCAGGCCTCGCTCAAGGGGAGGCACTTTATCCCCGAGAAGTATTAACTGACCTAAGTATCAAAGGCCCTGAATAGCAGGCCTTTCCGACACATGAAGGGTCGCCCGGCGGCGGACGCTACGCGTGAGGTGAGCGGATCGGTGGTTGCCTGAGGGTTGAAATAAGTTTGGGTCACAAGGAGGTATCCCTGTGACCCATCTCAGAAAAATGATGCTGGAGGAACTCCAGCGTCGTAATTACGCAGAAACTACCATAGATTGTTACATCCGCGCCGTCGAAGATTTCTCTCGACGATTTCACCTTCCCCCAGACCGCTTAGGCCCTCGGCATATCCGCGAATACCAAGCCGAACTTTTCCAAAAACAGAAATTGGCAACGATTGGCGGCTCTTCGATTCTTCTACATCAAAACTCTCAAGAAGGCCTGGAGTCTGGAAGACACTCCCTACCCGAAAACGGCGCGTCGCTTACCGACGATCTTGAGTCAGGAAGAAGTCGCGCGACTAATCGATTCGGCTCGCATTCCCTTGCATCGCACTCTGCTGATGACTCTCTATGCCACCGGACTCCGACGTGCCGAACTCGCGCGCTTAAAAGTGAGCGACATCGACAGTCAGCGCATGGTGATTCACGTCCGAGGCGGTAAAGGTCGCAGAGACCGGGACGTAATGCTCAGTCCGATGTTGCTCGAGGAACTCCGTCAACACTGGCGCCGGTTGAGACGCAAGCCCAGCATATGGCTGTTATGGCGTTATGTGAATCGAACCGAACGACCGCGTGAGGCGATTAATCTCGATTTGTTGCACGCGCAGAGACTAATTTTATCAGCACTTGATTGTGCGATTTCTTCCGTGGGTGAGTGCGAACAGGAATAATTGCTAAATAAAAGGGCGGGAGCGACCCGATAGCCCAAGAGGGCCCGGACGGGGTCGCTCCCGCCCTTTCTGCGACCCCGGCCATGTCCAAATACTGGTCTTGGGAACTCAGATCGTCTTGATTCGATATGATTTAGATTGGGCGGGGGTGGAAAACCGTCCAGAAAACCGTAAGGAAAACCGATTTCATTAAGATCTCATTGAGTTCAAGAGCTGAAAGACTGATCCAAAACTGAGTTATAAGGATGATTCTGGCGAAGGAAGTCTTGTTCAACGAATCAGAAATTCTCCCCGCGCAGTGAATAGATGACCTGAATCGGAGTAGCCTTCTGAGGCGATAAAGACCCAGTTTATCATCAGCAGTATAGAGGAATCCGAGGTGGGCACGAACATTCTGCTCTGCCCACCTCGAGTCCAGGTGCGGTCCTCGGTCTCGCTACTCCTGATCGATTTCCTCGGGAGCGGCGCAGGTGAAATTCGCTGCGTCATCAATGCTCCCACTGCCGTTGTAGTGCGCGACTCGTGGGTAAGCGCATAACGGGCGTGTTCGGTCCGGATTTCCGTTGTCGTCAAAATGCGTTGATTCCATCTGCTCAGGAGCAACGCCATTTTCGACCCACTGCTCAAGCGCAGTCAGGGTGTCAAACGTGTCGGGACCAGGTCCCCCGCCGCAGTGGAACATTCCGGGCGCCATGAATAAGCGCACGGAGTCTGTGGTTTTGTCGCGTCCCAAGTGTGTGAGAACACCGCGATAGTATTCGATGGTCCGAAGTGGGGCAACGGTCTCGTCACTCCAACCGTGGTAGATAAGCATCTTTCGGCCAAGTGTACGGAAGCGAGACAAATCCGTATTTGTAGCGTTCAGGATCGAGCCCATTAATGCTAGACGCAGCGGATCTGTGTTGAAGTTGAATGTGCTCCAGTCATAGTTCGGGTTGTCGATCGGGAAAGCTAGATATCGAAAGAACTGATCCTGAAGGATGTAGTCCTGGGAGGGCGAATCAGACGTATTAATCATCGAGTCCCAGCCATTTCCGCTCAAGTCCGGAGTTTCCCCGCCCTTCGACAGGCCTGGATAAAGTTGGATTCCAAAAATGTTTCTGGGGCCCTGATAGATTAGCTTCAAAGCATTTACCTGTGGTCCGGAAAGGCAATTCGAGCCCCCTCCGTTCTTGCACAGTAGAGTCTCTGGCTCGAAGTTGCACTTCCGGGGATCTGAAATCAATCCGTCAACCAGACCGTCAATCGCGTCACACTTTGCTAAAACGGCGCTCCCAATTACAGGGAGGCTATCCAGCGTGAGCAGTGTACTGGCTGGTGTGGCTTGCATTGCCTGCATCTTCCAATTGAACATCATCATCGTTCCAGTGAAGTCGAGGACCGGATCGCCGGCGATATATCCGTCGTAATCCTCTGGAAACAGTTCTGCTTCATGTAACGCCTGCCCGCCGCCAGTCGAGCAACCATCGAAATACGAGTATTTCGGTGTGTTGCCGTAATAAGTCGAGACGATCTTCTTGCCCACGATAGTCGTGTCATGCACGGCACGAAAACCAAAGTTAATTTCCCCCTGCCTATTATTCAACGCCCAAGAGGCATCGAGTATGTCTTGGTCCTGATGCCCCGTGTCCGTTGAGACTGTAGCGTAGCCCCGACTGAGGCCGGTTGAGGTATCGTAGCGAATATGGCCAGCGAAGCCTTTGTTCCCCGCGAAGTACATCTTCCCATTCCATTGCGTTGGCATTCTGATGTCGAAGCCTATGGTCTGCTGCGAAAATCCCTGGATGTCGCAGTATTCCGGCAATCCGTTGTCGGGATCCGCCGGAATCATCTGCGCTGAAGTGATTTGTGTATTGGGAAGACTCAGGGACAACATGCCCGCACAGCTGGCCGCGGAGGGCTCAACCGATTGCAATGCACCTACGCCGAGAGGCGAGAAAATAGCAGGTGGTTTGGCCGCGAGTTCTCTCAATATACGTGACCTGTTTCGAAGGGTATAAACCGGATTCTGGTCATCGTCGTATCTGGAGACTTGTGCGGCGGCAACAATCGAGAAAAGAAGTAGCACTGCTCCAGTCATAGTCAGAATTCGAAATCCCCTAAGTCTAGTTCTCATAATTTCATCTCCTTGAATTGTCAGGAGCCCCGCGGAACTTGGTCTGATGAGCTGCTCATCAAGCCTCTGCACGCTCCGGGACCTCGCTTGCGGAGGCCAATCTGTGCTTTTTCGGATTTTCTGGCAATGGTGGCGGAGTTGCGCGCAAATGAAATGAAGCTAACGGGCCAACTCATTGATAAGGAAAGACTTCGAGAGCCTCCCAATGACTGTCGGACTTGCATATTTGCGAGGCGGGCTTATACTACCGGCGATTCATCATTATGCCGACCACCGCTCCAGGTCGTTTGGTTGGTTGCGGCGCTTTCAGCGTCGATCGCGATTCCGCTGAGGTGTCGACTCTCGGCATTCTCCTCATAACGATGCTTTTCCTATCGCTGATGGTTCCGTTGGCGGTCGCGCAGACTTTTACCGGAAGCGTGACAGGACAAATCATGGATTCTCAGCACGAAGCGATCCCGGGCGCGCGTGTTCATATACATAGCATCGATAAAGGATTCGACCGAGTTACGAATGCAAATGCAGTTGGGATGTACTCCTTAAATCTGGTGCCGCCCGGAAGATTCATCCTGGAGGCCGAGGCGAACGGCTTTTCTCCCGGTACGATCTACGTTGAAGTTGTGGTGGCAACTCCGGTGCGCGCAGATATCACCTTAGGTGTGCAACCGCTTAAACAGTCCATAGAAGTTGTAGGTGAGAGCGGCATTTCCGTGCAGACGGCGAACGCGGGACTCGGCCGCACGATTAATCCAGCTCAGGTGTCCGAATTCCCGTCGCTGACGCGGAGTCCGTATGACTTCATGGCCATTATGCCGGGAGCCGTGCCGTCCAATGACGGATTAGGTGTGGGATTTGTAGTGAATGGAGGTAGAACCCAGAGCGCGAACTATCTTTTAGATGGCGGGGAAAATAACGACGCGTTTATGTCGGCGCCCGCTATGGACGTGCCGCTCGATTCCATCGAAGAGTTCAGTGTGCAGACAGGTCATTTCGGCGCAGAGTATGGCCGCAATTCAGGTTTCATTGCGAACATCGTGACGAAATCGGGAACCAACCATTACCATGGTTCCGTTTACGACTATGTTCGGAATTCGGCTCTGGCAGCAAACACTTTCGACAACAATGCGAATCAACTGCCCCGCCCTGATTTCAATCGCAATCAGTTCGGCGGCACGCTGGGCGGTCCCATTAAGAAAAACAAGGTCTTCTTCTTTGTGTCAGCGGAGCCGATTCTGGTCCGTAGTACTGGGCCAAATCAGTTTTATGTGCCGACGCCGCAGTTACTGGCAATCAGCGCGCCGGGTACACAGGCCATCTTTCAACGCTACCCGCTCCCGTCGAATTTATCGTCCACCAACTTCTACTCTCGAATCGTATGCCCGTTTGGTGTGGACTGTTCCGCTTCAGGCGGTTACGTGACGGTTCCAGCGTTTGCGCTGACGACGCGCTTCGGCCCGCAAGATGCTGGAGCAGGGTTCCCACAAAATACCATCTTGGCCACAGGTCGGGTCGATTGGCAGATCAACCGTCAGACACTGATGTTTGCGCGTTACGCGTTTGAGAGCAAAGACGAATTTGCGTCAGTGACCCAGCCCTACTCTTTCAAGCTGGATGTACCGTCGTATGGGCACAACCAAAACATTACCATCAACTTAATCCGAAACTGGACGCCACGGATCGCAAGCGAGTCCCGATTTGTTTACAGTCGCGTGACCGGCGATCCAGACCGATTCGGAGGGAGTAATCCTGTTGTGCCAAACCCGCCGTCACCATCTTTTTATATTCAGAATGAAAGTAATGTGACGTTGCCTCTTGGCTATGATCCCAACGGCGGCCCAGCCAATACCTATCAATTCTTTCAGACGATGACCTGGACGCACCAGCGTCACACATTAAAATTCGGTGCTCAGTATATTCAGTTGAGGGATAACCGGACTTATGGGATTGGGGAAGTTGCAGACGCCAGATTCTCGACTACCCAAGACTTTGTGAATGGTGTTCTGAATTATTATTCGCTGGCGATTGACCCAAAAGGGCAGTACCCCGGTGAATCCGTGAGCCCCCCGTTCGGGCCGCCGAGTTATACGCGCCATTTCAGATATAACGAGCCCGCCGTCTTTGTGGAAGATACCTGGAAGCTCACGCCGCGGTGGACTGTAATTGCTGGTTTGCGTTGGGAATACTTCGGAGTGCTACACAGTCCAGGCGGCGAGCAGTCATTGGACTCGAATTTCTATCCGGCGGTTTCAGGTGATTATCTCCAGAAGATTGCCAACGGACAATTTCTGCGGACGATTGACGCTCCGGGCAATCTTCGTGGGCATTTCTATTTACCTTACTACAAGGCTTTTGCCCCGAGGCTGGGAGTCGCCTACGATTTATTTGGAGATGGCAAAACGGTACTCCGCGCAGGAGTCGGTTTGTTCAATGATCAGCATGTGGGCTGGGAATTGTTTCGAGCTGCTTTGAATCCGCCGAGTTACAGCTTGACTCAATTGACTGCGGTTCCGGTCACGGCGCCGATGCTCGACGACCAGTATGCGCCCTTTCCCAACGCACCCATCCAATTGGACGCGAGCGATACAAAACCGATCGAAACGAATCTGCGACCCGCGTACACAGTTTCGTGGAATGCCACGCTGGAACGACAAGTTGCCGGGAGTTTTGTGCTAGGTGCCTCCTATTTGGGATCTAGTGGTAGCAGACTATATTCAGTGAATAACGTGAGCCGGGAGGGCAGCGGAGGATTGCTGGACCCAAGTTGTATCGTTAAACGCTATGCGTCGGATGGGACGACATCCTTGGGGCCTGACTACACCAATTGCTCGAGCCTGAATGCCGAGGTCTCGCGAATGACCATGAGGGGAAACGAGAGCCATTCCAGCTTTGAAGCATTACAGTTGAGACTGGACAGTCAGCGAATCTCGCAAATTGGAATACAGTTTGGAGTGAACTACACATGGAGCCATTCCATCGACAATAGCAGTATCAGCGGGACCAGTAACTCCATCTCCGATTCGGGGTTTGGATTCCTCAACGCGTTTGATCCTAGTCTTGATCGGGGTTCTTCAGACTTCGACATAAGGCACCGTTTGACACTCTACTGGATCTGGGAAATCCCATTGGGTCGAAACCGCCAATCGTGGTGGGCGCGCTACCTTCTAGGGGGATGGGAGTTAAGCGGGATAGTCAGTTTTCAGACCGGGCAGCCTTTCACCATCGGCGACTTTGGCGTGCCGGACTTCAAAACAGAACGGACGAGGCCGAGACTTGTTGGGACCATGCCGAAAATCAGCCCTCTAATTCCTGATACGACCTCACCCAATCATTTTCTCTACCTGCCGATCAATGAGGTCTATGATCCAAACACAGGAGCTTGCATCGCGAATTCCGCGCCGTTTGCATGCGAGATTTCTGTCAATGGCCCTTTTAACGACACTCTCCCCCGAAACTCTTTTCGACAGCCTGGAACTTATTATCAAAACACAGCTATTATGAAAAATTTCCCTCTGACTAAGGAGGGGATACAGCTTCAATTTCGTGCAGAGTTTTACAACCTTTTCAACCATTCTAATTTATATCTAAACGGCTCTTCGTTGGATGTGAGTTCCCAGAGTTTTGCTACGATGACTGGAACGCAGGTGCCAGGTGTAACGGCGAGCTATCGGGATAATCGGCAGATCGTGCTGGCATTGAAGCTTCTGTTTTAGATTAAGAAGCTTGCGACGGACAGGCTCTATTTGTGCGCCCCCGGCGAGGCGGAGGCGTTCATGTGCCTGGTCAGTGCAATAAACCGCGGGTCGGAATGCAGCGGCTGAAAAGCTTCTTCCGTGGAAAATTCTCGATATCCAGGAGAGTGATTCTGACAGGCTTTTTCCAGCCATTCGATTGCCATCTCATTGTGTCCCAATACTGCCTCGAGCACAGCAATCACATAGGCATCCTGTAATGGATGCGAACGATCTTTCTCCTTCATTTTTTCCAATAGAGCTTCCGCTTCCGAATCCTTTCCCAATTTATGGTAGGCAATTGCTTCATAGACACGCACGAATGGGGCACCATCCGACAATTCTTCTGCCTTTTGATATTCAGCAAATGCTTCTTGATAGCGCTTCAAACAAAAATACACATCGGCCAAATCAACGCGGGCGTTATAGCGAGTGGGGTCGAGTTCTACAGCGTGCTCCAATTGAATCATTGCTTCATCAAGTTTGTTTAGCTCCCATAGTCTATCCCCGACTATCTTCGCTAGATTTGCATTCAAGGGATCAACTTGCTGGGCATGCAATGCCATCCGGAGGGCTTCGTCCTTGTGTCCCTGGGATGAGAGCAGGCTGCTATACCAGATGTACGTTTGCGAATAGTTTGGATCAAGGTCGATCGCAGTTTGATATTCCTTCTCTGCCTCCTGAGGATTATCTTCCCCATCGTCGAGTTCGCGACCAAGTGCAGTGTGAGCCGCAGCCAGGTTGGGAGCGAGCTCGATTGCTTTTACGGCAGCGGCCTTGGATTTGGGCCACCCAACGTTGTCCGGCAATTCGAACGCTACGGACTGCGTGAGCGACCCATACAAATCGGCTAGTCCTGCGTAAGCCTCCGCATAATCCGGCTCAAGCGCAATTGCCTTCTGAAAGTAGTCCAGACTCTTATGGAGGCCTTCAGGGGTTCTCTTATCCTGGTAAAATTTCCCCAGCATCATGTCGTCGTAGGCTTGGGGATTTATAGTGCGCTTAGCCGTCAGACTTTTGTTTTCCTGGGGCGTCAATTTGTGGACTTCCGAAATAAGTTCACGAGCCAAATCAGCCTCGAGGGACAAGATCTCTGAAGCGTTGCCTTCAAAATTCTTTGCCCACAGGTGACGGTCGGTCTTCGCCTGGATCAATTGCGCGCTGATCCGGACCTTATCTCCTGCACGAGTGATAGCCCCTTCAACCACGGCATCGACATTCAACTCTTTGCCAATTTGCGGCATCGCCTTCTTCGTCGCCTTATACTGCATGGAAGAGGTCGCGGAAATTACGCGAATCGACTTAACTTGTGCGAGGTCGGTAATGATAGTGTCAGTCACCCCATCGGCAAAGTAGTCCTGCTTGGAATCACCAGACAAATTCTGCAAGGGTAAAACAGCGAGAGAATGAATCTCCGTTGATGCGTGGCTTACAAACAGGTTCTTCCATCCTTCAGCCTTCAGCATCAATAACAGAACAATCAGTACCAAAACTCCAAAAGCGGGAAACCAGTTTGACCGCGTCCAAATCGACCATACCGTCTGCGCGGAGATTTCTTTAGGTTGGTCGAGTGGCTTGGGTAGAGTCTCAGTTATCTTTGGTGCTTCCGGTTTTTCCCTGCCGACGGACGGCACTTTTTCTGGCAACTCCTCCACATCTGCAATGAAACGATAGCCGTGCCGAGGCAGCGTTTCGATGTAACGTGGGGCTTCTGCGGAATCACTCAATGCATCTCGCAGCCGCCGAATGGCTGCGTTGAGCCCGGCGTCAAAGTCAACGAAGGTGCTTTCGGTCCAAAGCTCCATTCGCAATTCTTCGCGGGTTACCAAGTCTCCATGACGCTGGACCAGGAGTCGCAGTATCTGGAATGGCTGGTCCTGGAGCTTCAGACGGATACCGTGCTTAAACAACTCAAAGGAGGTGAAGTCGACCACAAATGGGTCGAAGCGGACTCGACGTGATGACTGGGGCGCTGGCATAAGCAATCTCGTCCGCGGAGTATACGCCTTTGCCTCAGATATGTGTAGTTCTGAGCCACCTCCATTCGCCTGCAACACACCGGTCTTTCAGCGGCTTAGCCCGTTAGCATCATTTCATTTGTGGGTATTGTCCCCGCCATTGTCCTACCGGGCCGACTTGCCCCAATCTTCCCCGCGCTGAAGGCTGATCACTCTGCACAAAGGAGATGCACCTATGCGACGGCTCAAAGTATTGGTGGCGGTTTCTCTAGGAATTCTGGCTATGTCGGTCTTTCCGGTTTGCGCTCAGAACATTGTTACAGATTGGAATACTATCGCCTCCCAGACGATCGTCCAAAACGGGGGGAAATCACCTGCGGCGGCTTCCGTTTGGTTCGCCTACGCGGCCATAGCCTCTTACGACGCCGTGAACGCTATCGACCAACGGCATCAACCCTTCTACTATTTTGATCGAGCGTCAAAAAGTGCATCCAAAGAAGCTGCAGCGGTTGCAGCGGCGCATCGTGTCCTGGTCAATTACTTCCCGGCTCAGCAGGCAGCCCTTGACACGGACTACGCACTTTCCCTCGCTGCAATCAATGCAAATCCGACTGCAAAGAGCGACGGCGTAGCGGTCGGTGAAGCAGCTGCAGCTGCCATCATTGCTGCGCGGTCCGGTGATGGACTGGAAGCGAACGTGCCGTACACTCCGGGGACTGGACCTGGAGTCTGGCAGCCGACTCCGCCAAAGTATTTGCCCGCTGCCACCCCGTGGCTAGGACAGATGCGCCCGTTCACTATGAATGGTCCCTCCCAATTCCTGCCCGACGGACCTACGCCTCTTAACGGCGTGCAATGGGAGCGCGACTACATCATCACCGGCGCATTGGGCGCCGCGAACGGATCACTGCGCACGGCCACCCAGACAGAGATCGGTCTGTTCTGGACCGAACACGCCGCACAGCAGTACGCACGCGCCTTTAATTACCTTGCTGAAAACCAGAAGCTAGACGTCGATGAAAGTGCTCGGCTGATGGCGGTTCTTTGGACAGGTTATGCCGATGCCGCCATTGGATGTTTCAATGGCAAGTACCACTTCAATTTTTGGCGCCCAGCGACCGCAATTCCCGCAGGTGGAGGAAATCCGGAGCTAACGGCCGATCCCTCCTGGACCTCTCTTGGCCCGACTCCTAACCATCCGGAGTATCCAGCAGCCCACGGTTGTGTCACCGGTGCGATATCCGATCTGATCGGTCGTTACTTTGGGACCCCGAAAGTCCATATCGTCGTGGACAGCTTGGCCTTCAAGGACGGAGTTCACACTCACGTCTTTGAAAGTATTGACGACCTCTTTGGTGAGGTCTTTTGGGCGCGCATCTACGCAGGGTTTCACTACCAGCACTCGCTCGAAGATGGTGGTACATTAGGCCGCCGCGTTTCCCGACAGCTTCTTTGCAAACATTTTCGACATCTAGGCGACAGTGATGATCAGTGTGATCGTAGAGACGATCGCGATGATGAGCAGTAGCACCTAAGCCTGACCAATCGTTTCCTTCGGGATAGGTGTGCACAACATTTGCGAATCATCGTCCGCCTATCCCGGACGGACATCGTAGACGGTAAATCGCGGTTTGTGAATCGCGGTCTTTGCTCAATGCAATGAATGAATTGTACAGACAGGCGTAGCGCCAGTAGCCCAACTGAGGGACTGAAAACCGTCGTCTTGCCCGGTAAGCGACACCAATTAAGGCATTTAGATTTTGCATTCCTTGGCTGTTAACCGAAGGGTTGCGATTTTGAATCTAGCGCCGGGAGCCAATCTTCTCCTTTTTCTTCCATTCGTTCTCGGCAGCGGTTTTCATGCGCGAATGGGATCATGCCGTTTCAGCGTTGGGAGTGCCTTGATGGATTTTCCTGCCTTTTCCTGGGCAAGCCGCAGGTCATAGAGGCTCTGGAGATTGAGCCAAAACTGCGCGCTAGTGCCAAAGAAATGAGCCAGGCGCAGTGCGGTATCGCCTGTGATGGTGCGCGTTCCATTCAGAATTTGCGTAACACGATTTGTCGGGACGTCAATTTGACGCGCCAGTTCCGCTGCGCTCATATCGAGCACCTCCAGTTCTTCGGCCAGGTGTTCACCTGGGTGGATAGCGGTGAGTGCCATAACGATCCTCCTTGATGATAATCAACAATCTCCAGGTTTGATGGCCCCGGCGATCGGTCGTCCCATTCGAAGCAAACCCGCCATTGATCGTTGATGCGGATGCTGTACTGACCCTTGCGGTCGCCAATCAGAGCTTCAAACCGATTGCCGGGCAATATCACAAGATCCCTTAGCGACGTAGCCGCCTCTAAACGGTCGAGCTTCAGGCGCGCGGAACGTTCGAATCCAGAGAATGCCTTAACCCGTTTCCCGAAGGCAAAGTCTCTAGTTCTCTTATCCCGATAGCTAAGAATCACAATCAAAGGATAACGAGAATTACGCGTTACGTCAAGCGTAACATATAACTCGTTGAAGAGTTGGTCTAGCCGACAGCCAGCGCAACGCACGGAAACCGAAACAACTTCTCGGAGCAGGCGAGAGGAAGAGCTTGGTCACGGACCGGGTGATCTTGGTGCCGGGACCGGAAGCAGAGGTGAATTGCGTCAGGGAAATCTTCCGGATGTTCACTGAAGAAGGTCTATCCACTGACAAAGTCGCGAACGAGTTGAACCGTCTCGGAATGCCCTACTTAGATGGACGCCCGTGGTATCAGGTGGGGGTGTACCGCGTTCTGACGCATCCTAAATATTGTGGCTGTCACGTTTTCGGTCGGCGCTCTCAAATCCTGCAGGGACGCAACCTGACTAAGCCAAGGAGCACTTGGTGTATGGTGCCAGACGCCTTCGAGCCAATCGTCAGCCGAGAAATGTTTGATGCGGCTCAACGGATCATCCACTCCAGAATGCGATTCAAGACCAACGAGCAGTTGCTGGATGCCCTCCGAACTCTCTCGAGTGAAAAAGGCAAACTCTCGCAAACTCTGGTCCGTAAGTCAAAGGAAGTTCCCTCATCTCAGACATTCTGGAGGCGGCTTGGCGGTCTACGAAGCGCCTACCAGATGGTTGGGTACAATGGCGCCCAATCTTCACCCGCGATAACGGAGACTCGACGAGGGTTGGCATTAGTCAAGCAGACTCTTTTGCAAGATATTGCCAAAGGTTTCCCTGGTGAAGTGCGTCTCGCTCGCGAGAACTGGAGGCAAAGGCTGAGGCTGCGATTAAGGGACAACTCGTTGGTTAGTGTTTACGTGTGTCGTTCCCATCGCTTGAACGATGGTTCCTTGCGGTGGGGCCTCAATACATCCAGGAGGGAATTTTGCAAACTGTCGCTCGTGGTCCGGATGAACCCCGATAACAGTGCATTGTTTGATTTCCACCTGCTGCCCTGCATCCGTGTGAAGACGCGGCTCACTTTGACCGTTGACGATTCCCGGTTGTCACATGGGCAACGATTTTTCAATGTGAAACAGTTTTTAGATGCTACAAGGACTATCACCTCGAGGTAAATTCCAATCGGATAAATTCAACCCAGACGCTAGAGATACTCAGAACGCGTAGCCAAGACGCGTGGCACCCGCACAGCTCTTGCTACCCTCACCCACCAACTCGTCGATCACTTCGTACTCGCCGCCACTTTGAATATTTGCTTTTCGATGGCCGCTCGAATCTCCTTCGGCAATGCGTCGCGGTGTTCGAGGGTTTTCCAGCTCTCGACCGTTCGGTCCGCCGTCTCCGTGACAATTTCCCAAAGAGGACTCACCGGAATTCGTGCGGTATCTCCGAATCGGCGGATCTGGTCTTTCGTAATTTCCCCGAGAACCCGGCTGCCACCGAAGTTCAATCCCAACGTGTCGTCGGGAATGTAAGGCACGGTCGAAACAAGATCGTATGCCGGCGAGAGCACGGGCGTTCGGCGGTCCGGATAAAGCAGTGACCAGTTCTTGAGGTGCATGTCGGCATTTCCGATTAGGACGGAGAACACCACCCGGCGCACAAATTCGTAGGTCGCTTCCTGCCCCGTTTCTGCCCACAGAACCGAAGCGATGTTCGCGTAACTTTTATGTTCATATTTGTCGTTCGGGTAGAGGCCAAAGACTTGGGCGAAATCTTCCATGTGCACACGGCTCCCGTCGCCTCGACGATCGAAACGCTCGACAGCTAGCGCTAGCTTACCCACTGTTCCCGATTCCTCAGGAAGCCCCTTGATCTTGTCGATCGCTATGAGTTTGTTCTTCGGAACTTCGATCCCCCCGCGACGTGCTAGCTCGAGCATCGCGTGTTCGTTTTCTGGTACACCCACGTAGCGGGCCGACGGAAGTTTCACGATCCATGAACCGCCGATGCCGCCTGCGGGAACCGTCAATCCGCCGCTCGCTTCCATCACTGCGGAAAACTTCATTTGCACGCCCGCAAGGGAAAATCGCAACGCACTTTTCGGGGCGTGCACGGTACCTTGCGTTTCTACTTCCTGACCTTCTTCCGCGTTATGCTTCGCGTCGGTTGGCTCGACAACCACGGCGCCAGGAAGATCCGCCCCTAGGACGGCGAGCAGGAAGAATTCTCTTTCAGAGTTCACGTCTGCTTTTTTAGCCAGATAGGCCCGCAGTGGGCCCTCGGGCAAGAGATTTGAGAAAAAGGGCGGCACCCGACGTGAAATGGGGCGTGCTCTTGTGACCACACCGCCTGTCGTGCTTTTAAAGGACAAGCTCAGCGTCGGCCGGTTGGTATCATCGAGGTAGTCCTGCTCAAACGCGAACAGTGTGCGCTCACCCGCAAGTCGCGTGATGATCCCAATCCGCCGGCCAAACAGGCGAACGGCTAGGGCGTTCAGGTTGGCGTAATCAGAATTCATCAGAGCGCCGTTCCTTGGTTTCCGGTTCGTCCTCGCTTACCGCATACAACGGTCGTTCTTCTTCGCCTCCTGGTGCGCTGCTCGCCTTGTGCTCTCGAATGAGGGCCATCACGGCAGGTACCAGCGAGCGCGGAACCAGAACGAGGTCGTAATCGAGCCCGCGAACGTAGTCGAGTAGAGTGTCGAATCGAGGGACAATCTTCCCGGATTCAATCCTGGAGACGTGCATTTGCGGAATCCCCAAATGGCGCCCAAGTTCTCGCTGACTCCAACCACGGTCGTTACGTGCTTCCTGGAGTTGTTCTCGCATCTCGGCGGGAAGTTCGTTCAGGCGTAGCGGCCTGATATGCTTTCTTATATGTTTTTTCATGATTGATATAATATAGCATATTCACAGAGAGGCCACAATGTATCCCCAATGAATTCTGATATGCACTTATAAATCGAACTGACGCTTCAATATAACATGGCATATCGCGACTGATCGCAAATAAACTCAAGACTTACAAACAAGACGTGAACGTACCGGCTGAAAAGTAAGCACCTGGAACGTTGAACATCCGAACTCAGAAACCAATTAATCCATCAAGTAGCCTGATGAAGGATTTATGCAAATGCCCCAAATATGAGGAGCTTCAAAAACGTTGTATAGACTGTTGTACTTTTAGTTGCACAAATGGTTGTGGAATCTTGCTCAAACCGGGGTATAGGACATCTGGTCCAAATGTAACCCAAGGATTCCGAACACCAGGCGGTGGGACCGGGGAATTGCGAAGCAGAGATTGATGAATTTGTGAGAGCGCCCTGCCGTTGCGCCAGACTGCCGAGCCGGATCGAAACACTGAATTATGTCCCCGCATCCGGCCGGCCTCCCTTCGCGAATAAAACTTATTCAGCCCAATAGTGCAGTATTCGCATTTCGCCTTGGAAGAGGTTCTTTGTGCTTTGTTTGAACTCTTCGCAGCAATCCTGAACCTCCCTCCGATTTCCTTATCGCCTTCGCTTGCACACCGCTCCGCCACTCGGGACTCGTGTCACAGCGTGCGTTTGACAACCTGATTTGGCCCACCTTTGATACTTTCATTTGGCCCACCCTAAGGCCGTGATGTTGCTTTGCTTCCGGGGGTTTCCGTTCCGTGGCCCCGGAGGGCGCGGAGTCCTGCGGTCCGGTTCTCAGGACCGCGTTTAGGACGGAGCGGACGCCGGGGCCACGGAAATGCGTGGCGCAGAGCCCGGTCCGGCCCGCTCAGGATGCTTTTTTCTTTTGCCGTCCTTCCACCGTGCGCCGGAAGCGATACGATTCCGTGCCGGTTTCGATGATGTGTGCGCGGTCGGTGACGCGGTCCAGCAGCGCCTTGCACAATCTCGGATTGGGAAATACTTGCGTCCACTCCGAAAACGGCAAGTTGGTGGTCACGATCAGCGTGGCCCGTTCGGCGCGTTCCGCGATCACCTGAAACAAAAACTCCGCGCCGATCTCCGCCAGCGGCACGTAACCCACTTCATCCAGCGCGATCACGTCGTAACGCATCCAGCGCGCCAGCACGCGCCGTACTCCGTGGTGCTGGCCGGCTTCCACCAACTCGTTCACCAAGTTCGCCGCCGTGGTAAAACGCACTCTGCGTTTCTGGCGGCACGCCGCCACGCACAGCCCCGACGCCAGGTGCGTCTTGCCCGTTCCACATTCGCCGATCAACACGACCGGTTCGGCCCGCGTGATGTAGCCGCCTTCGGCCAGTTCGCGAATCTTCGCCGCCGGTATCTGTGGCGCGCGTGCGAACTCAAATTCCTCCAGCGTCTTCATCCGTGGCAGTTTGGCATCGTGCAGCCGATGTGCGATGGCATGTCGGTCGCGCTCCTCGCTCTCCATCGCCAGCAGCGCTTCCAGATAACCGATATGGCTGCGATTTTCTTTCACCGCTTGTTCCGCCAGTTGCACAAAGTTCGCGCCCACTACCGGCACCTTTACCGCCTTGCAAAACTGCCGCACCGAAGCGTGCTCCAGAGCCTGTGCTTGCTGGTTCATGGCCGCACCGCCCCGAGCAACTGGTCGTAGTCGTTCAACGCCGGCAGCGGCCGCTCGTAGCGTCCTAACAAACCAATCTCCGGAAGCGCGCGCTCGCCGTGGGTCAGCGTGCCGGCCACCAGCAGATGCCGCACCGCCGCCGCGTCCGTGCAGCCCAGCGCCAACGCTTGCTCAATCCCTTTTCGCAACGCTTCCCACCCGTGTTGCGGGCCCAGGCGCAGCAATTCGATCATCTCGCGCGTACCTTCCTGCTTCCCGTGCCGCTCCCGCAAGCTCTGCCACAACCGATCAAAACTTTCTGGCCAGCGCCCGCGTTCTCGCCACTGTTCCAAAGGTGTCGAGCCCGCCAGAGCGCCCGGTTTTCTTTCCAGCACGTCCAGATAATGCTCCAGATCCAGCACCGCCTGATGCCGCGCATAACTGCGTTCGTGCCGCGCCACGCAGCGTTGCTCGTACCACACTTCCACATAAGCAGGCAGCAGCCGGGCCTGCGTCTTCGTTCCCGCCCGCAGCGGCACCGAGTAGCGATTCGTCCGCACTTTCACGCAGCCCTGGCCATCCACCACCGGGAAACTTGTCTCCGCCAACTCGAACCCTTCGCTCAGCAGAGGCAGAAGATGTTCGCGCTCGATGCCCATGGCCTCACCCACCGAGAGCGCCTTCCCGTGAATCCGCCGCTGTTCCTCCTGCCGGCAGCACGTGCGCAGATATTCATTCAACGCGGCCAGATCCTTTACCTTCGGCACCGGCACCAGATGGTTCCTCCGGAAATAGCCCACTTCACCTTCCACGCCGCCCTTCTCGTTGCCACGCGCCGGGTTGCAAAACTCCGTCTGGAATCCCCAGTGCGAACGAAAAGCGATCAGCCGGTCGGTCTCCTCCCGCTGGTATCCGCGCAAAATCTTTTTCACCGCGCTCTTCAGGTTGTCGTAGCGCAGCCGCCGGAACACCCCGCCGAAATAGTGGAAGGCCTGCTCGTGCGCTTCCAGAAAGGCTTGCTGCGTGGCGTGGAAATACGCGGCGTGAAACGCACCGCCGCCCGCCATGCTGCGCATCGTGAAAAAATGCGTGGTCTGGCGGCCATCCTCGAACTCCACCGCGGCTTCGTACCAATCCACCTGCGCCTCCACGCCCCAGTCGTAACTCTGCGGCACGAATGTCTCTCGCGCTGTCACTCCCATCTCCTGCTTGCGTCGCCGCACGTAGCGCCGCACCGTTGCTTCCGCCACGCAAGCCTCGGGATGCTCTTGCCCAATCCGCATCCAGATGCGGTGCGCCGTGTGCCGCTGCTTGCGCGGCGACTCCCGATCGCTTTGCAATATCCCGTCGATGAACTCGCGCACCGGTTCCAGCTTCGGACTGCTTCTAGCTGGTGCCTTGCGCTCCGGCGGTATCGCGCTGGCCAGCGCTTGCCGCACCATCCGCCGATGGGTATTCAACTTCTTTGCCACTCCTTGGATCGTGCCCACTCCAAACCGATACTCCCGACGTATCTCCTCGAACAGTTCCACTTTGCGTCTCCTGTCCATCGGCCCCCCGTCGTTCCTGCTGACAGGTTAGGCCGTTCGTGATGTACAGGGTGGGCCAAATCAAATGCGCGAAGTGGGCCAGCTCAGAGTAGCGAAATCACACAGCGGTTGCCGTCCGCTCCGGCTTGAACTTCACTTCCTTTCCTTCTCCTCCAAACGCGGTCCTTTGGTTCCCTGCTTCCCGTGAGGGAACCAAATCCCCGCCGAGGAGAACGAAAGATGAAATCCGCCGCCATTCTTGCCCAAACTCATTCCGACCGGAACACACCGATTGGTATTTCCGCACATGGCGGAATGCGGTTTCCCTTTCGCCCCGCCAGCAATCCCGGCCAGGACGGCATCACTTCTCATCTTGAGCGATTTCTCGGGGTTTCGATTCTTTGCGTCTATTTTTCTTCCACGATCGCGGCATCCCACGGCTTCAGCAGAAGGGACTGGTCGTGGATGACGGTCGCTCCTTGTGACAAGAGGTTCGTGCCCAACCCATAAGCGTAGGGAACCATCTGCGGCGTGCTGGAATAATTCAGGTAAAAATGCAGTGTCTTTCCCTCACGATTCTGCCCGTGCTTCACACGAACTGTGGCGGGGAGTTTCTGATCGGAACCCGTAAGACCGGCCTCTTTTAATATTTCGAGTAGTACGGTTTTCTGTAGCTTATCTGTCAGCAAGGTCCCTTCGTAAGTTAGCGAACCCTTTCCAAACTCGTTCTTGGTGATCGCTGGATATTTGCCGAAGAAGGGATGGTCGTAATAGGCAAGCCCTTTCGCGGTGTCCAACACGATCATTTCCGCCCACTCAGAGACTTGGTTATCGGCACCAGCCTGAAAAGGATCGCCCTTCAGTGATAGTGGTTGCTTCAATGAGGAGAATTCCTGGTAGTGAATTCCAGCGGCCTCTTTCAACGGGCCAGGCATCATCTCCCAGCGGACCGTGGAATATTCGTTGCAGAAACCGCTCTTAAACGCCATCACGATCCGTCCGCCATTCTTCACGAACTCCGAGAGACGAAGCAGCAGTGTGTTGCTTGCGATATATAGCGGCGGAACCACGATCACCTTGTATTCAGAGAAATTTGTACTTTCCGGAAACACGAAGTCCACGCCTATGTTGGCGCGGTATAGGACGTCATACACTTGGTGGAGAATGGTCAAGTAGTTGGCCCGCTCGCTGAACTTCATGAACTCGATGCCATAGTACGAGTCGCGGCTGTAAAGAATGGCCACCTGATTCTTGATGTGAACATCGACAATTTCCGGCCCGATTCTCTGCAACTCATGCGCGGTCCGGCTGACTTCCTCGTAGGGGCGACCAGGTTCAAGATCGTGCCCGAGTACACCTTTCCAGTAGGTTTCCTGGCCATAATGTAACGAGTGCCAATGCCAGTATTCGACCATGTTCGCGCCAGAAGAGACGTGCGTGTATACGTCGAGTCGCAATTGCCCGTCATACGGCGGGAATTGTTCCTTGGAATCCCACCCAATGGCATCCGCATTCGTTTCCGTGATGAGGTAATTTGTGCGCTTCAGGGACCTCGCATAGTCACCCACATAGGAAGAACCTTCCCCATCGTAATCTTCCTGCGTGCCGTGATAGGGATTCGCTGCGACAACATCTAGCGACTGCGCCACATCGTGCTCGTTTACTTCCCCGCGCGGTGGTCCCGCAAAATCATGGCTGACAAACTGCTCGGGCCTCTTGTACTCGTTGACGATCTTCGCTTGCCAAGCCAGGAAATCTGTGGTTTCCCACTGGGAGTAGCGCTCCCATTCCAGTTTCCAGCCGGGATTCAGGATCCCATCTCGAGTTGGCAGTTCTTCCCAGTTGTTCAGTCGCTGGCCCCAGTAATTCAAACCCCAGACCGTATTCAACTGGTCCACCGTTTTGTATTTCGATTTGAGATATTCCTTAAAGCCCGACTGAACATCAGGATTCGCGGCGCCCGCGGCGGACGTTTCATTGTCAATCTGATAGCCTATGACCGCCGGGTTGTCTTTGTAGTGTTCGAGGATCCTGCGGATGACGCGCTCGCAGTATGAGCGGTAGGTAGCGTTCATCAAATCTGTATTCTGCCGCAGGCCATAATACAGATACTGGCCCCCCAACTTCGTGACCACCATTTCCGGATGCTTCCTATACATCCAGGGGGGAATGGAATAAGTCGGCGTACCCAAAATCACTGCAATCCCTGCAGCATGCAATTTCTCGATGACGGTGTCCATCCATGCATATTCGAATCGGCCATCCTCAGGTTCCCATAAGCCCCAGGTGGATTCACCAAGCCGGACCACGTTGATGCCGGCCTTTTTCATCAATGCAATATCTTCGTCCGTTCGCACATAGGGCATATACTCCGGATAGTAAGCAGCACCATAAAGAATGGTATGCATCTGGTCAGGACGGAACGCATCCTTCGCAGATTGCTGCGCTTTCGTAATATGGCAGCCAAGCAAGAGTGCAGCCGCCAAAAACAGACTTGGGGCTTTCGATGACGTCATGGAACGTGGACAATTGGAGCGATTCATCCAGCCTCCCTCTGCCTCATGCCAGTCCACTTCAGGTTGAGTGCAGTGGATTCCCGCAACACTAAACTTGTCATCAGTACATATTCCGTTCCCTTGGGATTAGGCGTCTTTCGCTGCACGTCTTCCAATAGTGCCTGGAAAGCCAGGCGCGCAATTTCCCTCTGGGACATCTCTATCGTGGTCAAAGGGGGCGACATGTATTGCGAAATGCGAATATTATCGAAGCCGATTACCGAGAGATCGCGCGGAATTATGATGCCCTCCGCATAGCTCTTACGCATTACACCCATCGCCGTCATATCGTTGGAGCAAAGCACGGCCGTCGGTCGCGAATCGAGCGCCAGCAGTTTCTCGAAGGCCTTCTCTCCCCCCTCAAGGGTATGATTCCCTTCCACAATCAGTTCGGGGTCGACCGGCATTCCGATTTCCTTCATCGACTGTATAAACGCGTCGCGCCGGGCAAGGGCGGAGTTCAGAGTCAACGGTCCGGTGATAAAACCTATCCGCTCGTGCCTTAGCGCGGCCAAATGCTGCACCGCTTGCCGGATACCGTGAAGGTAGTTGATGAGGATGTTGCTGACGTGCGGCCGCTGCGGGCCGACGTCAACGAAAACCAACGGGACTTTCCTGAATTTCAGGTCGTTTAGCAGGGAATCTTCCATGCCGAAGGTCATGACTGCCACGCCTTCTACACGGTGCTCCAGCATTCGTCGAACCGCGCTTTTCATCCTTTCCGTATCGTGAACGGTGGAAGTCAGAAGGATTTCATAGTTGTGCTGAACCGCGGTCTCTTCGAACACGTGCACAATCTCGGGAAAAAACGGGTTTGTAATCTCTGAGACGATGAGCCCGAATATACGACTCTTTCCAGACACCAGCGCGCGTGCCTGCATGCTCGGAAAGTAACCCAGCTTGTCGACGGCCTTCCAAACGCGTTTTGCCAGTTGCGGCTTAACCGTGGGTATTCGATTAATCGTCCGCGATACTGTGGCAGTCGACACGCGTGCTTTCTTTGCGATTCCCCTGATGTTCATGGTTTTTTGCAGTTGCTACTTCGAACTGCGCCCCGGTCCACTTCCGTGCATCCATCAAGGCTGGTACCCCAAAAGTCCTTCCCGCCATTGCTGGCGAGTTGCCGTCCACTTCTTCTGGCTTTTGATCCGCTCTTCAGCGCGTAACCTTCGAGCGTTGCCCTCCCCTGTGCTCCTCTTCCGGGATCCACAAATTCCGGATCGATTGTCAGCGCATGTTCGTCACCACAAGCCCCAGAGACGGTCATCTCTTTCCCCGCGTAGAGCTTTCCAAAATAAACGTTGGCGTCAAAAACCGTTCCTTGGCTCCCGCCCCATCCGGGCGCTGAGGTGTGATGCCCATCCTTGGCACGTGCGACGCCATGCCCAAAACGTGCCTCACCTTGCGCATAAAAAATGTTGTTATAAAATTCCGTATCGTCTGGCCAACCGTTCCAGTCCGTCAACAACACCAGATCCATGGTGTCGTCCTCACCTACAAAGATCGTGTTGTTGTAGATCTGCGTGTGTGTGACTGGGCCGGACAGCGTAAATCCCCGGTTCCTGTCGTTCTGACTGATGTTGTAGCGCACTATTGTACCTGCGTTACCCAGGTTTTCCTGGACGCTGTGGCCACCTTCGTTGCAGATCAACACAAATCCGCCACCATTGTCATGGCTATAGTTGTATTGAATCAGGGTGTTGCGGCTGTTCCAATCCGAATCGAAACCTTCGCCGTCTCGTTGACCCTTCGTGCCGTAGGCCTCGTTGTATTGAATGATGGTATTGTCCGCGCTCCAACTCCAGATCCCGATGTTGTAGCCCTCGGAACGCTGGTTAGCCCTTCCCACGACATTTCTTTCGATCAGTGCGCCATCCGTGGCCGCAATCATGATCCCATCGCCGCCGATGTCCTCAAGACTATTTCCGCGAACGATGACACCAAGACTTGGATACCACTTGGATCTTTCCCATCGATCAGACCAACTTGAAATGCCGTTACGATCGACATGATAGATGCGGTTGTCTTCGATGCGCACATCGACGAAACGGCTGGGTTTCTGGTCGCCCTCGGAAGTGAAGGTGATACCACCATTATTTTTCACTTCATCGCGGCCGTTTACATCGTGTACGGTCATTCCTCGTACGATGAGATGGTGTGCGTCGCCGAAATTTTTCAGGGCGAGATGTACACCACGGCGTGTCGCCGTGGTATTCCCCGTATTTGTGAGCTCGAGACCCTCAATTTCCCAATATTCCTGGTTCATTAGCAGCAATGCATCCTCTTGCTGACCGTTGCACCGGACGATCGGTTTGGCCCCTTGACCGTAGGTTCCCAGATGAATGGGCTGCCTTTCCCTGCCCGATCCCTTGGGCCATATCTGCCCTTCCCAGGAAGACCCTGCCTTCAATAGGATGAAATCGCCCGGACGAAATGTCGTGGCATTGACTTTGCTCAAGCTTCGCCAGGCGCTTTCTGGCATCCTACCGTCGTTTGTGTCGTTCCCCGAGCGCGAATCGACGTAGTAGGTGGATGAAGAGCCCTCTACAGGGCTAACTCTCCGCGCAAGACCGTTCGATGCAAGGGGTAGAATGAGTAGCGAAATATAAACTAGCCGCTTGCCCTTGCGCGCCAGGAAATCGGAAATGGTCCGTCGCATCCTGTCCGCTCCATGGCATGACTGAGGCCGATTCACTTAGAAATTGAATTTCACCGCGAATTGAACGATCCGCGGATTTGCAATCGTTCCAGTAATCTCTCCGAAATTTGCCCTCGCCGACAGATCTCCGTTCGGGTTCGCGAAGTGAGGTGTGTTCGTAAGATTAAAAAATTCAAACCGAGTCTGAATGGTATACCTTTCCTTGAAGGGAAAATTCTTGAACACCGAGAAATCCGCATTCACAAATCCTGGACCTGTTATGAGGTTCCTGCCTGCATTCCCATAATAGTATCCGGTAACGCCAGAGGGTGGATTTGGGGTGCAGGTGGTTGCGTTCGGTGTACAGAAGGCGCTGGTATTGAAGTACTCTGCCAGCGTGCGTTTGCTGCTAGGCAGATTTGGGTCGGCAGTTAGATTCGGACGAAGTCCTGGTTGATTTGGGTTGTTGCCATTCTGAACAATGTTGACGGGTTGACCTGTGTGCGCAACAAAAATTCCATTTATCTGCCAACCTCCAAGAATTGCCTGCTCCGCACTGTTCCAGTGAGAACCGAACATTTGCCCTCTCCCGAAAGGCAATGTATAGATGGCGCTGAAAACGAAGAGATGCCGAACATCGTTGTCCGCCGAAGCTTTCTCTGCCTCCAGATCGGCTGGATTCTGCGGCTGGTTGTGATTCACTCCCAAATTGAACGGGGCAGGCCCATTATCAATGTTGTGCGCGAATGTGTACGCACCAAGGAAAGTCAGATTTTTGCCCGCGCGTTTTGTCGCCTTTACCTGAAGCGAATTGTAGGTCGCCCATCCGAGCGATTCCTGCGCTTCAATCTTTCCTAAATTCGAATTTTCCTGCCCGTTCACATTTATGTTTCCGATTGCGTATGGGAGCGCCCGGCTGACAGCGCCTACGTAAGCAGCTTGTATGGCCAGCGAACTCGTTACCTCCCGTTCGACGCTCAGATTGTACATCTGGGCGTAGCCGGTCCTTAAATTGGGATCGACATAGTAAACGACTTGATTAGCGCCGCCGGGAATTGTGGCTGGATCGATCGAAGATTGGCCAGGGGCTAATGGAATCGTAGTAGATCGCGGCACTCCACTGTCAATCTGATAGGTAAACGGGTATGCGTAGGGGCTATTATAGAAAACCTGTTGGACAGCGAACGGATAGTTCTTGGTCAGGACGTCCTCTCGAGCATCGTTTTCTGGCGTGTAAAACAGTCCGTATCCAGCTCTGATAACCGTGCGCGGGCTGATCTGGTAAGCGATCCCGAGTCGTGGCGAGAAATCGTTCTTTCGTGCGTTCATCAGCGCGGCCGAATTGCCACCACGTCCGGCGATCAGGATCATGCTGGTGGTCGGATCGTAATTTGAGAGATTATTCCCAGCCTCGGTATACGGGTTTTGGTATTCATACCGTACCCCAAAAATAAGCGTGAGCTTCTGGGTGAACTTGTAGGTATCTTCCCCATAGAAATGAATTTCGTAGCTTTGCGTATGGGGACTAGTCAATTGCAATCCCAATTGGTTGGTTTGCGGTAGTCCCAGCAGTAGGTCCGCGATCTCCGATCCGCCTTGATAGTAGGCTTCGCCCCCGTTATAACAACAAGAATAGTCTTGAGCCGCAGTAAGTGGCCCATTGGGAGCATAGATGTATGGTCCTGCGTAGTACTGGAAGCCTGTTGGAAACAGCGAGAAGTTCGGGTGAGAATTCAACCTGCGAATGTCCCCCCCAAATCGAATTTCGTTCTTCGAAATCGAATTGAGAACCACGTTGTCCTGCAATTGATAATTGCTGTCCAGAAAATACAGCGGTTTATAGGTCGATCCACCGGTTTGCCATCCTGAACCCAGGTATACATAAGGAAATCCGGAGGTCGACGAGAAGCCTGGAAGATTTACATTCAGTTGGCCGTACTCGTTCGCAAGATTTTGTCCGTTGAGTAGACTGAGTTGATTGAGACGGTATCGGCTGTAGCCGAAGCGGAGTTCATTCACTATGTTGTTCGAAAACGTGTGTGTTTCTGTCGCAGATAGCTCTTGACTGCGTGAATCCTCATTGTCGCCAATATCCGTGCTTCCGGCACCAGGTACAGGAGTGGATCCATAGAACGGATCTTGGGTGAGGGAATTGAAAGAACCGTAGTGATACACGACCGCCAACCGGTCTTTGGAGGAAAAGACTTGATCGTAACGCCCGCTCGCCGTCAACCCATTATAGGCATAGGGGCTGTTGACCAGATAGTTGTTGTAATACCCATAGTCCGTTCCTGGCAGGTTCGGCATGGGGAAAAAATTCCTCAGGACCGCCAAGCCCGCTGGACTGACGCAACTGCCATCTGGCGTAGAGTTTGCTGGACACGCAGGAATAACATTGCCCGGGAATTGCTCTGAATAAAAATTCTGGGCATAAAACGCCGGATCGTATATTTGGGTCGGCAACCCGTTGCCAGGATCCAAGAGTTTTGACAGATCCACGCTTCCATCGGGATTGTAGGTGATCTGGTTCTGCGGAGGCACCGAATCAAGGTAGGTGATCGTGTTTCGCAGGCGCTCTCCCTCGACTGAGGCAAAAAACCAGCTCTTGTTCTTCTTGATGGGGCCCCCTAAAGTTCCTCCAACGTTGTTCTGACTTAAATTCGGCGATTGCCCCTTCCCGGTAAAGGAGTAGTTTTCGGCCGCAGTTGCATTCGGTCTGTAAAAGTCATACGCGTCACCGTGAAACTCATTCGTTCCCGACTTCGTTTGAATCGAAATCACGCCGCCCGCGGCCCGGCCGTACTCTGCCGAATAGTCGGATGTAGCGACCTTGAATTCCTGCACTGCATCCACGCTTGGACGCAGGTTCGTGTCGTTATTCCGGTTTCCAGTCGCCTCCACTCCATCGATCAGGACGGAATTGGCAAATTCGCGTTGCCCATTGACGGAAAGGTCTAGGGTATTTCCTCCGCTGCCAGAAGTGACTCCACTGGTCAGGCGCGCGAGGTCGAGAAAATTTCGGCCCAGAAGCGGCAGATCCAGAATCTGCGCCGATTCAATTACCTGACCCGTTTCCACCGTCTGAGTTTGTAATAACGGCAATTCGCTCGTGACCGTTGTGACCGTTGAAACGGCACCCACAATCAAGTCGAAATTCAGAACCGCTTTTTGATCTATCACAAGAACGAAGTCTTTTGCTGTTGCCGTTTCAAATCCCTGCTTTGTAACCGTCACGTTATAAATGGCGGGCGGAAGATGAAAGATGGCGAAGTCTCCTGCGTCGTTCGTTTCGTCCTCGTACGACACTCCCGTTCCTTGATTGGTAGCGGTGATGTGCGCTTTCGGCACCACTGCGCCAGATGGATCCATTACTCGACCTACAATCGACCCTGTTGTACTCTGCCCCCGCCCTTGCTGTGCCATTCCTAACACTAAAATGATTGCCAAGCAGGCGAAACCTGTGCGACGGAAATTGAACGATGCGCTCATGCCCGTGCCCCCCATCTAATTTCAAAGTAAACGTTTTCTAGAATTCCGAAAATACGGACGGAATGCCCTTCGCTCTTCTTGACCTGCACATTATGCCTAGGATTTTGTATTGTCAAGAAATTTAAGGTAACTGTTCGCTTTTCCGGTTATGCCAGATTCGCGCTTGTTTGACCATATTGAGTAAACGTTTTCTGACATTGACACCACCTTAACGGCTTCGATCCGTCGCACCAGGCCAATCGTCGGTCCGGAAGGGTGAGGCTGGCAGTCCTTCTTTGTTGTTCAGGTTGCATTCCGGGCTGTCGCGCCAGGCGTAGCGTACGGCCACAGGCAGGGCAACATCAGGACTCGATACGACCACGGTGTCATTTTCGATACGCGCTGTGGCCCGATGAAATTTCCGATCCGCTCCCGCAATCGTGAATCCCACGAGATTCTCTCCGTCTGCTACCAGTCCGGTTCCTGTATGGCTGAAGCGTATGCGGATTTCATTTCCCGCAACGCTCATTCCTTCATAGATAGGCCCGGAGTACTCCTGGCGCTTCCCGTAAACAGTACCGAGAGCTATCAACGCCAGTCGATTCCCCACCTCTTCCTTGCGCGGTGGGTGGAGATTCCCTGAGTCGCCTACGTCAATCGTCACCGCCAATCCCGTATTGCTGACGGTTTTCGATGTGATCAACTGGGCCTCTCTCAATTCAGCCCACCACGAATCGCCAAACTCCGCGCTGCTGCCTTGGTTCGGTAACTGCACAATTAGAAAGGGCAATTCCTCCTCATGCAAATTCCTTCGCCAACTCCGAATCAATGCGGGCAGAAGGATGCGATACTGAAACGCACGAGGCGTATTCCCTTCGCCCTGGTACCAGATTGCTCCCCGAATACGAAAAGCCTCCAGAGGCATAATCATTCCCTCAAATAGTCCCGTGGGCGGGCGCGGTGGATCCTCGAGATCGGTCATGCACAGAATCGAGAGGGCTGAAATTTGCCTGAGAGTCATTTCTTCCTGAACACCCCAGCCCTGCTGCTTCAGATCCTTGAACCGGATCGTCACCTCTTTCCATTCCGGTGTAGCCTTCATGATGGACGTGCTGTAGTCGTCCCAGTCCGAGATGCTGGGTTGAATCGTGCGAAACGCGAAAGCTCCGTCTCCCTTCACCCAAAAACGAACGCCAACGTAGAGCGATAAATCCGCGGGCGAACCATCCGGCTGAAGCGTAGCTCTCAAATTGGCATAACCGGTCCCATCGAGCGCGCCGGACACCTCTGCCGCATAGCCTTTTCCACTTCGCCCCGGCCGAGTCAGCGTAAATTGAGAATCTGGTGCGTCCTGCCAGCTGAACGACCAACTGCCTCCCGTCGACGTTATCGCCGCCCCATCGTCAAAATCACTCAACGGCCGCGAATTGGCCACCGGATCCGCGGGAATTAAAACCAAATCATCAAACTCCAGGGAATACTTCCGGGGCCGTCGTGCAAATTCCTTCTCCTGGATGGGTTTCTCATCCCAATTCGTCATGATCGGGCTAAGCAGTGGCTGGGATCGTAACTCGTCAGGTGCTGTCCATTCTTCCCCAACAGATCCGGCCCAAGCGCTTAAGACAACTCCAACGGGAACACCAAGAGATCGACGCAGATCGCGCGCAAAGAAATAGGCGACGGCAGAAAACTTTTTTGCCGAGTCGCTGGTGCAGAGTTCCCACGACGCCTGCCCGGTATCTGCCTGAGGTTCAAGCGCAATTTTCTTGGGAACCGTGAAGAACCTTAGGCCGGAGTCATTCGCTTTGGGGACCTCTTCTGCGCCATTTGCCGCCGCCTCCAGGGCGTATGTCATGTTGGATTGACCGGAAGCTACCCACACCTCGCCGATCATGACGTCTTTCACCACGATGGTTTTTGTGCCATGCACCTCGAGCAGGAAAGGACCTCCTGCGGGAAGTGCCTGGAACAAAACACTCCAGCGTCCATCAACGCCTGTTACCGCAGACAGGGAATTCGCAGCAAGATTTACGGAAATCGTCTCTCCCTGTTGAGCCCAGCCCCAAATGGCGATTGGCATGTCCCGCTGCAAAACCATGTGGTCGCTGAAAAGATGTGGCAATCGCGGTTCCGCCAAAAGCCGGGGAGCATTGGCAGAAACAAAGAGAATCAGGCAAGCCAATTTCTGAAACATCTTGGCTCGATAGGGGACCGGACGAGAAGAAACATGCATTTTCTGCAATGTGAAACTCCCTTCAATGACAATTGCCGCGGCAATCAGTGCTTCGAGATCCAGTGGAAGCAATTAAGGCACTGCCGTCGACAAATCAAAATGGAGATGTCAAGGCAGCGTCACCGCAGCAACCGAAAATCCACCCAGGGTGAGCTTATCGGATCCCAATTTGACGGCACTCACAGGTTGCGATCCTGCACTCTGGTCAACAAATTCCTCACTGCCACCCTCGGCTTTCGGAATCACAACCTCGGTACTCCAGCTTCGTTTGTTTACCAGAAGCAGTCTGCGTCGGCCATCTTTAGTCAGCACAGCCAGACTGTATACGTTCGGGATGTCAACTTGGCTCTCCATCAACCTGTCCCCCGGGCCGAAGTTTTGGCGCAATAATTTCAGAATCCAGTAGCGCGCGTTCGGCTTCCCCGTGTTCCAATCGACCATGGTCACACTCGGGAATTGTGTCGGATATCCCACCAGTTGTGATTCCCCCGCCACATCGATTCCCATTCGCGTTAGTTCGCCGAATACGTAGGCGTACAGGGCTCCCGAAAGATTCCAGTAGGAATCTGGAATGGGTTTTGATTTCAATCCCGGCGCTCCTTGATTCGCCCCCTCGGAAGAGATGGTACCGATCTCATTAATCATGGTCTTGGTCTGCGGCGATAGACGCTCGCGGATATTCTCGATGTAGCGCACGACATTCAGGAATCCATCTGCCTGAGCAAAATAACTGTACTGCTCTGTTTCCGGATTATCATCCGGCTCGGAGACCGGATAGAAATGATAAGAGATATAATCCAGCGGAATTCCAGGCTGATGATTTTTTGCTTTCAAAAAATACTCGAAAAACTCCGGATTTTTTGCCGGGGTCGCCAAGGAAATACCCACAAATCTGGTCCCTGGCGATACCTTGTGAATCGCAGATACCACGGCATCATAGATCACCACATATTGGGCAGCAGACAGGTTGTGTTCGTAGTCCGGCTCGTTCAATACTTCCCAATACGGGAGCTGGTAGGAATAACCAGAGTGATGTTCAATTCCCAACTCGTCAACGAAGCCGCCGCGGGTATACCAACTGACCAACCGAGCGTAATAGTCGGCAACCTCTTTCCCTGAAGGGTCCCGCAACTCTGCTCCCTGTTCATAGTCCCAGACTACCGCGGTCGCATCATCGGGTATGCTCACCGTGTTGTCCGTCTTGAACATCCACTCGGGAATCGTGCTGAAATTTAAGACTGTGGAATGTCCTTCGGTCGCACGGAGGAAATCGATCGTCACTGGGTCAAGCAGCGAGAAATCCCAGAATGTCTTTCCATCCCTTGGCGCTCGCAATTCCGCGATTCCCAGCCGGGGATAGGGCAGCCATGGAACGAAACGCACTTCGTCGGCTTGCATATTCTTCAACGCTTGAAAAACCTGGTTGTGGATAGGGCTCGTGCGTAACAACAGAGGGTTTACGACGACCTGGAGAGTGGGGGTCGTCTTCGAAATAGCAACCTGCTTATCCCACTGAACACTGACCTTGGCAGTACTGTCCTGGCCTGGTAAGGACATTGGAGTCCAAATTAAAATTGCGAGAACCAAAGCTGCCGCTGACCAGTTTCTGAACACCTCGATTTGCCTCCGGATAATTCTCTCCCCAAAATCCAACGTCCTCTTCCATCAACCCTTGCGTATTGCAACTGGCGCTTTTGCAGAAAAGCGAATTACCGCCCGTCCATGCGTGTAATCTCCGCCGTCCGGAACCGATGGGGCAGACTTGACGCGAATTAAGGTCTTGCCATCATCAGTCTTCACCAGTTCACCCCCATCTACAGAACGGATTTGCCCGGGATAGGGGACATCCAATTCGTATGTCTCCCCTGCAATCCCACGAAAATCGATGGTCAATGAATCACGCGCCGTCGACCAGGACTCGGAAACGACCCGCAAGCCCTGACTTAAGGCGCCCAATGTCGGCTGGGCGGCATGTATGCTCAGTCCGAAATCATTTTTTGTTCGGATAAGCAGCCGATTGACTCCCAACTGGAGTTTGACCGTTACTGTGGCGTGTTGATCTTCATTATTACTGGAAATGTGAAACGGCACCGCATGGCCGTTAAGCTCAACTCCTAGCACGTCGGCGCGCAGACTCATCGCTGGACTGAAGGCGAGGTACACCCCATCTCCTCCACGAACAGTCGCTTCGAGCATGATCTCATCGGCATTGTGCCGGGAGACAAGGTCCAAACTTTGCGAACCAACTGACAGGTTGCGGATCGTCAGTGTTCTCCAATCTGCCGGGAGATGTGGAGAGAACGAGAGCAGCTTTTGATTCGCGTCAATTTCCAAACCCAACATCCCGCGTAGGAGCGGACTGACGACCATCGCCGCCGACCAGATCTGATCGGGTGAACTGGCGGCCAGGGGCGCATACTGATCCCCTGAGAGTACCTCCGTCACGTGCCCTAACGCTCCATCGAGTGCCAGCATGGCGTTCGCTCGCAGGTTGGCGAATGCTGGGAGCGCATGGTGATATCGGTATTCCCCAACAGAAGCCCACCCGGTGAAGAGCGGCCACACCGATCCATAGTGATAGCCGGATCCCCCATAGCGGCGGTCCCTCGACGAAAGAATTCTCATACCCCAGTCAGTCTCGAAGTCCGAATCGGCGAGCAGGTCGATCGTTTTCTCGGCTTTTTTCTCGTCGAATAAACCAAACCACATGGGGACGGTCGTCAAGACAGTAAGCGCATCGCTTTGTTGATTCTCCTGGCCGAGCGCAAAAACAAAAAAACTCTTTTCGCTCGACCAAAAAGATTCGTTCAGCTTTTGTTTGTGGCGTTGGTAATCGTCGTCAAGTTGTTTGCTCAGTTCCCCTTTCCCGAGCAATTGCGCAAGGTGGGCGGTCGCGTGCTCCGCTTGGATTCCTAAGCCAGCTTGATAGAGTTCTTCATCCACGGGATGTAGCGGTCCCCCTTCAACCCACCCATGGCCCACGCCACGATTTTGGGCGAAACCATCGGGATTGCGGGTCGATCGCAAAAATTCATGTGCTTTCCAAAGCTTTTCCCAACTCGCTTTGGCGAATGCAATATCCCCGCTTCGCGACACATAGTCATCGGCCGCAATCAGCAACAGAGGCGTGGCGTCGGCTGAGGCATACGCATAGGGATAATCTTTGAACCACGGAATAATTCCTTCACTCTGCGCAACTTCATGCGGAATTTTTCCATCCTCCCGCTGGTACTTGAGCAGAAAATTCATCGCTGCGAGGGAAGTAGAGAAATCGCCTTCGGCATTCAAGGCCAATGACGTCCAGAGAGCATCGCGACCGAAAAACCACGCAAAACCGGGTCGCAGACTGTCGCCTGAGGTGCGATAACCCGCAACCAGTCCCGTCCCCAGTGTCGGATTTTTTACAACTCCCTGCAAAACGCTGATCCGGGACCAGTCGTAAGCGCTCTGCAAATCGCTGTCGGGAAGCTCCAGTTGAAGGGTATGGCCCAAATATCCTTGGTAGTATTCTCTTGCGTCACGCATCAGCTCCAGGTAATTGCTCGTGAGCTTCCGGTAGGTGCCCAGCGCATTGTCTCGGCCACTGGTTGAGCCCGCGATAAAAATCGTCCGTGTATCGCTTCCGGGCCTCATTGTGCCCAACCGGAAGGAAAATTCTTTTGTTTGTGCGTAATTGGATTGATAATCCTGAAAAGCATTATTCGCGTCCGGAGAACCGACGAAGGCGGAATAGCGATTCAAATCATCGCCGAATGAAAACGCATGCAAGTCGGATTCCCACGCAAAATAACTCCCTCCAATCGCCGCCGGCCACATCAACTCAAAATCACGTTCAAATACAGCTTCTATTTCCACTGGTTGCGACGATGAAACTTCGAGCATAATCACGACACCCTGCTCTCGGATGGGAACAAAAATCGTCTCGCGTGCTGTGAACGTATCCCCAACGTACAGAATGCTGGTTGATTCCGGGCGCACTGTGATAGTGCGCGCAAGTGAAGCGCCGGGAATGATGGAACTCTCTGTGAGGAACCGGAGCTGAAAATTGCGCAAGATTTTGAGTGGATAGACCCATGCTTCCAGGCGGCCGGTTTCATCTCCGAATATTCCCGCTTCCTGCCCTGCCACGGACAAAAATTCCCACGTACGAACAGGCCGCGAAAGTTCCAGAGACTTAGGAACTTCTTCTGCAGGCGCGCAAGGTAAGCAATTAGCCATCAAGCTGAGAATCGCAATTCCACAAAGCCGGATACACAATTGCAGTTTTGAGGAAGTGGACAGAGGTGGCTCCGTCCACAGCTTGATGCAGCTTGCTCCGGTCCAGGTTGATTGCGACACAAATATCACCCTCTCGAATGCGTGGCGAAGCCAAGTTTTCATGTTATTAGCCCCGAGCAACGCGGACAAGCCTCGCATAGAATCGCATCATCGTCAAAACGCTCGGTAGTCCCGTACCAAACAATTCGCCAATTCGAAGACCGAGAGTGGCTTCCATTTTCGTGCGTTTCATCTCGCCTCAATCCCATGGAGTACAGGAATTTAACTGGCGAAAATCTGAGCGCCCCATAGAAGATGAAGACTCGCTTGTCTTGACTCGATTTGTTGTTTGGTTGTGTCACGGACAATTTCATGAATTCTCGAGCAATGAAGTCTCCTCCGCCAGGCGCCTCTGCAATGTGAAACACAAAACTGAAGGACACCGCCGCACTCCCGCCTGAATACTCCGAATTTTGATGGACACCCCCTGGGGATAGAAGCCGAGAATCGATGACAATTTGTATCGCGATTCTATTTTGTTGACGGCTGACTCATATTGCGGTCAGAAAATTCATCTTGCCCTGTTCGTACTCACCACGTTTCATTTATTTTGAATGACTTAGGACGCTGTAATTTGCATCAGGCGAGCGCATTTGCAGGCTAGAGTGCAGCGAATTCGGCCCGCAGCAATGTTCTGCTATTCGTCCGGTCTGCAGTTGGTAAGTTCCTACGACCCTCCACTCGCTGCATGCTCCACGATCAAGGGGTTGCAGATTTCGTCGAACTTATCGGTGTCATAACGGCACTGGTAGGCGGATTCGAGGCCTTCGCCCAGTTCCCGGTTGAAAACAAGGAAACGAAGGCGAAAAACCGCTTTCAGGTCCTCCCGAGTGGCGGCGGTTCTCACTCGGTAGGCTCCGCAGCACCGCCATGAATCTGGCAAATTCGGCGAGGACTCTTCCGTTTCGATGACGATTATCCGAACTGGCAGTTGCTTTTTTCCTCGTGACTCTCGTCTCCGGCCGCGAGGCCCCGGGGATTCAACCCATACCTTGGAGTCGGCAAAAGAAGAAAAGAAACAAAAGACCTCCGCGAAGATTGCCATTCGACCTGAAACTTTTTCGTTCTTTCTGACTCCTACACTGAGAAATGAACGCACAGTTCAAACGATTACCGAGGAGCAAACAATGAGAAAAATACTTTTGCTGCTGCCGTTGTTGCTGATGAGTTCCATTCCAGCGTTTACACAAACCAAGACGCTCATCAATCTCGATAGAAACGGGATTGCGATACAGGGCTACGACCCGGTGGCTTTTTTTACGCAAGGCCGCCCAGTCCAAGGCCGTCCGGAATTCGAAAGCAAATACAACGGGGCTCGCTACCTTTTTGCTTCTGCGGAGGATAAGGCCACGTTTGAGGCTAACCCCACAAAGTACGAGCCGCAGTTTGGCGGTTTCTGTGCTTATGGGGCCTCACAAGGTCACAAGGCTCCGGTGAAGATTGAGGCGTTTCAGATCGTCAACGGGCGGCTCCTGATGCAGTACGACCTGAGCGTGAAGAAACAGTTCAACAAGGACCAGCAGGGCAACCTGCAAAAGGCGGACAAGAACTGGCCCTCGATTGTGGAAAAAGAAGGTCACTGATTTGTGCCGATTTCCTTGCACGAGTGAGCTGGGAAACGCAGAACGGGAAACCAGCAAACTCGCCGAAGTGTTCCCTTTCAACGTAGGGAGATCACGAGAAGGAGTCCTCGTTAGCGATTTCAGGCACACATTCACGTTTTAAGGTGCCCAGTTCAGGTATTGGTCTTTGATGCTATTTTATCCGGGATTTGGGTGCCGGAAACTAATCTCTGAAGTGGACCAAAAATACGAGGCCGCGCAGCCCACCTCGCACAGATGGAGTTAGGCCGCGAAAGTCCTAGGGTCGTTTGGTCACTTCACATCGGAAACGAGATAAAGGTCGGAAAGGGTACGACCATATTCGTAGACATATCCCTTGCCGTCGGGAGTAATTAGGATTGCCGAAATGTCGGTGACGCCAGAAAGGTCCGGGGGCATGAGTTGTCGCCAGAATTGCCTGTTTCCGGAGGCCAAATTGAGGCGGTAGATTTTTGCGGGCAATTCACCGAGGTGGTAGAGGTAGAGAAATTGGCCGTCGGCACTCCAGGTTAACGGTCCTTCGTAAGGCTCCAGACTAGGAATCGGTTTAGGGGGGCTGCCCTCGAGGGAATAGATGTATCCCTTAAGATCGGGACCAATGGCCGCAACATTTTTTCCATCCGGCGAAATGGCAAAAAGACTTGGATTGACGCCCTCCGGTGAAACAGCGCGAGCTTCCCCGCCACTCAAATCCTGAACATAAAGCTTTATACCTTCGCCGGGAGCGCTTCCGGAAAACACAAAGCGCTTCCCGTCCGGAGTCCAGTGTGTGACCGAGCGATTAATCTGATCGTGAGTCAGCTGCCGAGATTGTCCCGCACCGGTAGGCAGCAAAGTCAGCTGAACGGGAGGCCGAGAGAACCCGCCGAGCACGAATTTTTTATCGGGAGAAAGAGCGAAGCCGAAGCCATCACCGAGACGTACCGCCGGGGAACCATCGGTCTCGCGGAGATACGAGCTGTAGTTTTCGCCACCAGCCTCGCCGGATTCGGTGAAGAGCAGAGTTTTGCCGTCAGCAGAAAGATCTTTGGGGGCAGACCAATCCAGCCAGGAAAGATCACGTTCCTTCGATTCGCCGGAAGCGAGGCCGACCATCCCGACACGTGGCACATCGCGGGTTAGTATGACCTGACCATTTCGGCCAATGTCCTGCATAGTCAGCGTGCCCGGTTCACGGGTGAGCAGCCGTTCTTTGCCCTTCAAGCTGACCGCAGTGAGATACCGGCCGTAACCGATTTTGCTGCCGGTGAACCAAACCTCCTCACCTGAAGGTGCCCAAGCTAGGCCCCAGACCGTTCCCCAGCCGCTAGAAAGAGTGGTGGCTTTGCCGGAAAGATCGAGTAAGGTGACTGCACCGGCATCGTCGCGACGAACGGGATGATCGAGAAAAGCGATCAGATCGCCCCTGGGAGAGATGCGCGGGTGGCTGATCCAGCCGCCGGTCTTGTAGAGAACCTTGCCGATGGGATACTCGATACGGCTCTGACCATTTTCCTCGCGTACGACGACAAACGAGGAACCGTCAGGTGCCCAGTCGGCCCATTGCACCTTTTCGAGCACTTCGCGCGGTGCTCCGCCATCCAAAGGCAATCGGCCGAGAGTTCCTTCGTTGATGTACGGATCCACGTTGTGACTGTTTAACAAGACCGCCATTTCACCGGCTGCAGAAATGGCCAGAATTTCGGCGCCTTTCAATCCCAACGGGCGCGATTCTGGGCTTTCTGATCGGCTGACGAACAGCTCGTAAGGCTTGCCCTCCCATGCCGCGCTGTAAACGATGGACTTCCCTTCTGGGGCAAAGCGCGCCATGCGAATGGTTCCACCGCGAAACGTGAGCTGACGATAGGAAGGCGGCGCAATGGCAACTGGCGATGCAGTTTTCTTGCCCAAGAAGTAGGCACCCCCCAGGAGCAAGAGCAGGGCGGCAACAAGGCCCAAGAGGGCAGGCCTGGCTATTTCTATTTTGTCGCTCGACGAAGACGTGGCAATAGCTGCCCGTAGACTAGCGTTGGAATCCGACGAACCTGATTCCGTACTCCGAGGCTGCGCTGTGTAATCGCGCTTCACTCGTTGTAAGTCCGCCCGCAAGTCGGCGGCGGTCTGGTAGCGAAGGCCGCGTTCCTTTTCAATTGACTTTTGAATGATCTGGCGGAGGCCAGAAGGCAGACGCGGATTTAGATTTTGCGGTTCAACCGGCGTGCGATTCAGAATGGCGTCGAAGATGGCGGCAGAGGTGGTTCCTGGAAAGGCCTGCTTTCCGGTAGACATTTCATAGAGGACGATGCCCAGAGAGAATAAATCGGTCCGACGATCGATGGCTTCCCCGAGTGCCTGCTCGGGTGACATGTAAGCGACCGTACCGACTGCCGCGCCGGGACTGGTCAGGTGCGGATCAATGGTGTTTGCCGCGCCAGCTCCGTTGCCTCCTATTTCCTCTGTGGCTTCTGACACCGCCTCTCGTTCTTCCATCAATTTTGCGAGGCCGAAATCCAGCACTTTGGCGGGGCCGGATTTGGTTACAAAGATATTGGCCGGTTTGATGTCACGGTGAATTACCCCTTTGGCATGCGCAGCGTCCAGTGCTTCGGCAATCTGGATCGCAATGCTCAGGAGGTCCGCCGTGCGCAGAGGTTTTCCGTCGATCTGATGCTTGAGGGTCACCCCTTCGAGGTATTCCATGGCGATAAAGGCACGACCGTCCTCCTCGCCGATATCGTACAGAGTGCAAATATTTGGATGATTCAGTGAGGAGGCAGCTTCCGCCTCGCGGCGAAATCGTTCAAGGGTCACGGGATCGGTGGCCGTATTCTCCGGAAGAAACTTCAGTGCCACGACGCGATGGAGGCGAGTGTCTTCTGCCTTATAGACAATACCCATGCCACCACCGCCAAGTTTTTCGATGATGCGATAGTGTGAAAAGGTCTGGCCGATGAGCGGGTCGGGAGGGGACATGTGCTGCACATATTAGTTTGAGCGGAGAAGGCAAGTCAACGAAGAGAAGCAACTTGAGGGTCGCAATCGGATCGGCAACGGCATATACACACTGTTGAAGCATCCGGAAGAAACAGCGGAGCTGCGAGAGAAACCAACTGCTCAGGCCAGTGGGACCTTCGCTTGCTTCTCCATAGAACGGATTCATCTGTCGTTTCTTATTTGTTGAAATTCTCAACTAGCTCAGCTCCGGAACGGATTCTCAAGTCCGCAAACGGGGCAACGCACGGGAGCCCATGGCTACTGAAGGTCAATTGGGGAGCTTTCTCGCAGGCGAAAGACACCATCCCTCTATCGTTATTGTCGACAAGGAGATGAAGCGTTAAGTCGACATTATTTTCCAGGAGAAGCGCAAGTCGCCCGTTTTTTCCGCTTGGCCTCATCGTTTCTGATTCGGTCCCAAAGCAGTTTTATTTACTTCAGACTCGCGTCGAGCCGCTTCAACAAATCCCACTCTCCGCTTATGGTCCGACACCAGTGCCAATCCGCCTCGAAGGGTACGTATCCCTTCAAGAATGTCGGCGAGGGTCACACGCGTGTTTCGCTCAAATGCCTTTTGGCCCGCGAGAATATATGCCTCTTTGAGTTGCGCAAAGGAGAATCCATCGGAGTCCTCCGCGGCTTGGAAAAGAGCGTCATCCGCCAAGTGTGGATTGAATTTGCCGAAGTATCTCTGCCGGAGCTGACGATCCGGCGCAGGGACTGCCACGACGCGGTCGAATCGTCCCGGTCGTCGAAGAATGGCCGAATCCAGGACCTCAGGGTTGTTCGCTGTTGCAATTACGATAACTCCATCCTGGGAATCAACCCCGTCAAGGCAGTTCAGAAGTTGTTGCAAGCTCACATTGCATTGCACTCCCGTTGTTGGAGTAGAAGGAAAGGCACGGTCTATATCCTCGATTACAATTACCGAAGGGGCGGCATTCGCAGCAGTACGGAACATTCTTTCCAGATGGGCATCATCGGTCTGCTCCTGGAACAACCGAATGGAATAACCAGTCAGGCCGCTAGTCTTGAGCATCGTGCGGATTAGACTAGTCTTTCCGTTGCCGGGCGGTCCATGGAGGAGGTAGCCTCTGCGGAAGGGCAAGCGGTTCTCTCGAAACCACTGCTCACGATTCAGAAAGGACTCAAAGTCCATTCGCACGAGATTCACCACCGATTCGCTCAAGACCAAATCATCCCAACTTGAGTTTCTGATGTTCCGAGAGCCATCACCATAAACGCAGAACTGAGACTCATGGCTAGTGGCGGATAGTTTCTGGAGGAATTGCAGAAATTCAGCTGCCGCGGTGCGCTTTACAATGGCACAGTCACAAACGTCGCCCGGGTTCTCCGCCGGGGTGACCGGTATTCCCGCAAGAACTACCGGCTGTGTGAAACCGCGAAACCGAATCAGGACTGGACAGTCTTCCCAGTGGGCCTGCAGAATCTGCTTGCGGTTCTTGAATAAACCGCTCGAACCCCGAGCCGGTTGGATTCGAAACACTGGAAAATCGTTTGTGGGAAGTTCGACCAATTGGGTGAGTTTCCTTAATTTCTGCATCACTGTTCTTTGAAATCGGACTAACGGAACTCCAGGGAGAACATGCGAGGATGCCAGCTGCGCAATGGGAAACTGCAACTCCAAAAGTGCCGTTTCTTCCATCCGGCATTCGAGCTTGCTGGCAATCCACTCAGAATGCCGTTTCACAAATGCCCGAATTAAACTCTCCCGAGTCGCGAAGCTGGCCTAGAGACAGTCGTGCCAAGTTGTTTCCTTTCAACAGGATAGAATCATTAAGGAGACCTTGCGGGGAGCTTGCCTATGCCTGAAGTATACCACTTTGGTGAGTAAAATGGTTAGCTTCGTGTTTCATTTGCAAAAGCGTTGCTAACATATTGAATTTAATTTGTTTAGCGAATGGCCGGTGTGACGGTCACCATCTCCAAGGAGGTGATTCGCTTTGCTCGACTCTCCATATATAGATGATGGCAAGAGCCGATGAAAAGCCCGATCAAGATCGACGTCTAGGCGAGAATTTCGTTGTGTTTCTCTTGCCAGCACGCCCATCCATGCGCTCATCGCCTAGAACGCAAACAGAACGAGTCTTCGTTGTCAGTTGTGTTCATCGGATTTGCGAAATCTTTTGATAGACGTGCACAATGTGCATAGACTAAGTGTTAACCACTGGGGGTTGAATTTGTTCCAATGCATCCCTCCGTCAGTTGGCCTCCTCCCATGCTGAATCCTCTAAAACTCATTTCTTTTCTTTAGCATATCGACGAATCTCTGGTCGTCTTCGTTCTCGATGAATTTCGACGAGCCGACTTGTTCGCTCTCGGGCGCTGGCGGACTTGGCGAAGGAGGAGACTGGGCTGGAGACGGCAATTGCCGTTGGTTTGGCGGCACCGGCCCCCCCTCTCCTTTAAAGGGACTCCACGGCGGCTTAAGCCACTCCTTTAGTTCGGCACAGTAACTGCAGTATGGACAGTTCAGTTCATCGCGACCCCTCATCACGCGGCAACTCCACACTAGCTTATGAAGCTGATTGCGTATCGCGTCGGTAAGGATGAATCCCCGTCCCAACGCATCAATTCTCTTTGTAGAGAAGCCGAGCGATTTCAATCTACTCCCGATTGCCTTCGGACTGAATTTCAGCGTCTCACCCATTTGCCCCAATAGCGTATTCAGACAATCGGCAACTTCAGCGACGCGTATGGTTGAGTTGGCAACTCTGTGACTGAGAGAGAGAAGAGCTTCAAGGACCAGCGCATTTAGGTTCGTCTCTTCTTCGGCTTGGACTTGTTCATTGAGATCTTCCAGCATCCAAATCATTTCCTCTTTCAAACCTTCCTTGCCGAGCTGGCAGCTGGCCAATTGATACCCCAGCTCGCTTACCCTCGAACCGAAATTCGAAAAATCCACCCTGCAGACGCCGACTTGCCTGCGTTTTCTGAGACGATACATCAGTAGTTTCGGCTGATAGTCCTTTCTAAGTTTCTCCTGTAGCCAAGGTTCGAGCGTTGGAAATCCGTTACAACTGGGGTCAACTGGAATCTCAATGGCCAACGGGCCGAGTGCCGCAGGACCCAGCGGTTCCTCGGTTCGAACGACTTTCGCGAAACACAAGTTGACAAGCCGCCCCTTCCAGGGAAGGAAGGTGTCCCGCACATTCGGCAGAAACATAGCCTTGGCTGCCTGCCGAGATAATTCGGGCTGTTCGAGGAAAAGCGTTGGAGAAAGACCCACCGGCAAGGAGCATAGCGCTGCCAGATTCACATCGCTCAGTAGCAGCGGTCGACGGACCAGGCAACTCAAGAGTCGAGACAATTGCCAACCTTGTCGAGATTCCGGACCTATGATCGAAACGCAAATCGGGCTAGGATGGCTGTCCGCCACCCAGTTGGAAAGAACGTAATACGCCAGCAAGTAGCACAGCTTTTCGGATAAGTCTGAATAAAGTCCGATCAGGCCGATCAGATCCATCAACAGCCTACCATCAGAATCATAGTCTGCAACGTCGGTCGGAAATCGAATGGCCTGCAGTAAAGTGGCCTCAAGTTCTGGTGGCTCAAATATAGTCTCATTACAAATCGAGTACAGACCTGAATCCGGTGACGAATGGGATTTGACTGAGAAGGTCGATCCGATCTTGGCTGTCTTTCCATCCCAATAAAGTAGTTGCAGGCCAGTATGGGGCGGGTTGGTCGCCATGAGCTCAATCATAAATCTCTGTGAGACTTCACCAAATGTCTTGACACTTGTTACCGTGTGCGACTGAGTGTCCATTTTCGCGCCACCCACAAGAGAAAAATTTACGTCAATAGCTAGGTCCTAAGGGAGGACTCTCCCCTTGAGGAGAATTATAGTGAACATATTAGTATCGGCCACAACATTTTTACTTTTACGTTATCTAACAGTTAAACATCAATATTCCACTTCAGCCTACAAAGTCAGGGGATCGCCATCGGCGCGCCCAAGACGAAACGACTGGGCCTCCCTCAGGGGTTCGAGGTTTCCATCCTCAAAATTGGGGTTGGCTCGATCGTTCCCCAAATCAGTTTCGATGCTAAATTGCACAAGATCAGTGGTTCATAGGAGCGTTATCCGGCCAACTATTCCCCGAGAAGGGGGTCGTTGATCCACTTGAGAATGAGTCCGAAACGAAACTCACCTCTTGTGATGGACTGGATCATAAAGTCGTCCACGGCAAACGAATCCACTTCGATGTTTTTTCTGTTGAGCCAAAGCTAGGTGTGCGCAACGGCGAAAGCGACTCATTTCGTACCGTCAATGAACAGGTGTTTATGGATCTCGCGCTCTGTGCCGATGCTGCGACACGGTCTAGCACAAAAATGAAATTCACAGCTGTTACGCCAAGTGATCCGCCGATTAATGTTTCTCAAGCTCGTGCTCGATGAGGGCATTCCCAGAGCCCTTCTCGAGCCGGGCGCGGAAAGCAGTACCAACTGAAGAGGAGAGCAATTCGGCCGCAATCAAACCCGCGAATCGACCCGGGTCAGCCCACGTCTTCGACTACCCAATTGCTGGCGAAGAAGCGCGCCATGCGCACTCGGCCATTCATGGCGCGAAAAGTTACGGCCGCTTCCCCGTTCTGATCCACGAATGCAGCTGGATCGGCGGCAGCCTCCTGTGCGACGACTTGGGCCCGCCAACCGGCAACGTCTTCGCGAATATCGTTGATGCTGCCATCGGAGGCGCGATAAAGGATGTGTGCGATAGCGGCAGCGGCACAGGATGGATTTCCCGCCGCTGTAGGCGCGCCGCTCGCCGCACTCAGATCAGTAGCACTGAGCGTGTCTCGCTCGATCTGCCAGATATGTCCGTGAAGCGCTCGAAACACAATGCGTGGCGCTTGCCCGTTTTTCGTATAGGTGCTCGGCCGGTAAGTAGCTGGCGGAACAATTACTCCCTGTGCGCCCCTGATAAATCCACCAGAGCCGTCCCAGCTGGTGAGGGAAAATCCACCAAATGCCCGTCCGTGCCGGCGCGCGAGACGATATGCAGGGAACCCGCATGAATGTAGACTTCGGCGCTTCCGGCCACGGCCCGACTGCCGGCAGGATCAGCCAACGTCTCTCGTACCCAAGTATTTGTGCGCCGCAGATGCACATGCGAATTCGTTTCATCGCCATACACAACGTGAAGTTCGTTCTGAAAGATGATAAGTCTCGGATCGTCTAACGCTACTCCGTTGCTGATATCCGCCACCCTCGAGCGAACATACACCAATTTCTAAGGAAATGGTGTATACTGTGAGAATGGCTAGAACAAATATTGAGATTGACGAGAGTCTTGTGCGGAAGGCGCGCAAACTGACGCGGCTGAAGACGAAGCGAGAGATCGTGGACAGGGCGCTCGAGTTGCTGGTGCGCTCGGAGAGCCGCAAGGGCATCCTTAGTCATTATGGAACGGGGATCTGGAAGGGTGACTTGAAAGCCATGCGGAGGAACCGCGGTTGATCCTGGTGGATAGCTCGGTGTGGATTGATTTTTTCTGCTCAGCTCCGGGGCGCGCGGGAGATGAGTTGCGGCGAATGATCGAGGACGCCGAGCCTTTTGCACTTACTGGGTTAGTTGTCACCGAGATCCTCCAAGGCCTCACGCGGAATACGAGCCGGATCGAACAGTATCTTTTGCAGTGGGAGATGCTGGAACCGCGGGGTTTCAAGACGTACCGGGAAGCGGCGACGATTTTCCGGTTGGGACGCGCCAGAGGTGTAAGTCTGACCACCATTGATGCGCTGATTGCGGCGATTGCGCAAGAGCATAGCGCAAGCGTCTTTACCCTAGACAAAGATTTCTCTCGCATCGCCCGCTTGACAGGGCTTGTATTGCATCCATTGCCAGGGCCGTGAACTATGCCCCTTAACCTCCCGAAGGCGTGAGTGGTTCTCCACCTACCCGCCCCTGTGGCGACTCTTCCATCTTTGTGGGTACCAGCGCCAGCTTTTGCCCTCTGAACCCAGAGCATCTTCGGCCCGTCCGGCGCGTAAGATCGCTAATTAAATCGGTATTGATTGGACTTCCGGCAGAGCACTTCGGTCTACCACAGAATCTTCACCTGTAATTTCACCTGTAATGATCGCCTCTCAGGCGTACTTCCGCTTACTTAGGCCGCCCTCTACACCCTCTAAGTTGGAAGTACATAATAAAGCGGCTTTTACACGGTAGAGGTCTGGGGTTCGAGTCCCCACGGGCCTACCATTTCCTCTTTATTTACTATTACTTAGACGCTAACATTCGTAACGTATTGGTTGAACGTAATGATTGGAGCCCGCCAATTCTTTCCATTGCGTCGCGCTGCGATTGCGGGATGAGGTGGGCATACACCTTTAGTGAAGTCCTCACGTCCGCATGTCTCATCTGACCTTGCAGTACCGTTAGAGGCACGGAGCTTTCAACCAATTCAGTTGCAAGGCCGTGTCTAAACGCATGGAGACCTGTGTTCTCGCTTGGGATGCCGAGCTTTCGCAGGACTGGCTTGAGTCCGTTCTGCACGACGTTCTTCCTCGTACGCGGCTTTCCATCACCGCGCGATGACGCGAATAGAAGACCGCTGGGGTTTGGCTTCCAGTTCTTTTGGATATAGTTCCGCAACACTTCTTCCAGCGCGGACGGCATTGGAAGTAGTGCGACAGAGCCTTTCGTTTTGGGTTGGCGGATTTCGCGTGTGAGGTCATCCGATGCCTTATTCACGCGTATGGTCTTGCGGTCAAAGTTCAGGTCTCGATGAATGCACTCGCTGCGGACATCGCGCCATCTCTTACAACTCCTGCCGCAACCGGCACTGCCCGAAGTGTCAGACGGGTGCCCGGGAACGATGGATTGCCGCGCGTCAAAGAGAACTTCTCCCGACGCGCTACGTCCATGTGGTCTTCACCCTACCTCGTGAGTTGGCGCCACTCGCTCTGCAGAACAAGAAGGCCGTCTACGATCTTTTATTTCGTGCCAGTGCCGAAACCCTTCTTGAAGTTGCACGCGATCCGCGACACCTAGGCGCACAGATCGGCTTCTTCAGCGTACTGCACACTTGGAATCAAAAGCTCGAACTTCACCCGCATGTCCATTGCGTGATTCCTGCCGGCGGCCTGTCGCTCGATCACACCCACTGGATTCGATCACCTTACCGGTTTTTTCTTCCCATCAAGGTGCTCAGCCGCGTCTTTCGTGGCAAGTTTGTTGCTGGTCTTAAGCAAGCATTCCAGGACGGCCGATTCTGCTTTCATGGAAATCTGGCCCTACTCGCCAAGCCGAAAATCTTCGCCGCCTGGATACGTCCACTGTTCCGCAAAGACTGGGTGGTCTACGCGAAACTACCGTTTGGCGGCCCACAGCATGTGCTCCAGTATCTCGGCCGCTACACCCATCGCGTGGCCATCTCCAACCATCGCTTGGTGTCCTTTGCGGATGGCCAAGTTATCTTTCGCTGGCGCGATTCGGCCCACCACAACGAACAGAAGTTCCTGCCTCTACCTGTCGATGAGTTCTTGCGCCGCTTCCTGTTGCATCTGCTGCCGCAGGGTTTTGTGCGCATCCGAAACTTTGGCTTCTTGGCCAACCGCCGCCGCGCCACACGCCTGCCGCTTTGCTTTCACTTGCTCGGCGCGCAACCAGATCCACCAGCCCAACAAGACGCCTCCTCCTCCAATGAGTCCACCGTTCTTTGGCGCTGCCCCAAGTGTGATGGCTCAATGAAGGTCATCGAAAGGCTTACGGCTGCCGAAATGCGACTTCGTTCTCCGCCGCTGGCCATCGCCGCCCCATGAAAACACTCTCGCCAACTCGAATCCTTCACGTGCTCCGGCACGTTCAGCCCTTGTGTGCTTGGCCGCAGACGAAATCCGTTATTCCAACTTCTCCACCCATTCTGCTGGCAACCGTTTTGCCCTTCTGCCAACTCGCCACCGTCTGGGGTTGTCTTCTGCGCTCCGCCGCATCTACCAGCGGCAACGCAACACCGCTCTTTCACTCCATTCAATTTGCATAGGGCCCGCGTCCGCCGCAACCACGGACGGCTTGGTTCAAACGGCTCTATCGAACGCGCTCAGAGCGCCTGGCCCAACTTCGCACTTTTGTGAAAACGCGCATCCGATAGAGCACTAGCGTTTCTTGCCAGTGACCGCCACTTTTCCGATTACGCGACTTAATCCCTTTGTATGTTTTCCTTGTGCGATGAGAACATTCCAAAAGAATTTCCTTAGCGACCAGTCCCGTGAATTGGAAAGTTCGCATGAACCCTACACTCTCTACTACAATCATTGATTACGTAGCCGCGTCTCGCTGTCTACTTGGAAGTGAGTAATGTCAATTCTCCGCGTCAAGCAGGTCTCCTCGCTTGCATCACTAGTACTGTTCGCCATATTGCTTACCGTTTGTATCTCGAAAGCGACGCCGCAGTCCCAGTCCAACACACAGTCAGCTCCTGCACTCGAATTGCCTCTGACATTCGAGCACCATGTTGGAGATCTCGATGACATGCTTAAGCGCCATGAGATTCGCGTCCTCGTTGTCCCCAGCCAGTCCGGTTTTTTCTATGATCACGGCCAACCCCAGGGGATTTGGTACGAAGCCTTCAATGAAGTTCAACGTTTCGTGAATGAGAAATACAAGACTGGAAGTCTCAAGGTTAATGTCACATATCTCCCCGTGGGACTTGAGCAACTGCAAGAAGCTCTACTGCAAGGATTGGGTGATGTTATCGGCTACCCGCTGATTGTCACGCCGGAACGCCAGCAAGCCGTACTCTTCACTGTCCCAATTGACCCTAATGTGAAGCAGGTCATCGTCACCGGTCCTGCTTTGTCCTTGGTCACCGCGCTTGAAGACTTGAGCGGTAAAGAGGTCTATGCAAATCCTCTTACTGTTTACTTTGAGAACCTGCAGCATCTGAGCGAAACGCTCCAAAAGACTGGCAAACCACCGATCCTCATAAGAGCCGCGGATTCCAACCTGACTGATGAAGACCTCCTTCAAATGGTCAACGCCGGATTGATCCCAGCAACCGTTACAATCGCCATTCGCGCTAACTTCTGGGCTAGAGTGTTGCCTCACTTGACCGTCCATCCCGATATCGTCGTCAAGGAGGAGGGCCAGCTGGCTTGGGCAACTCGGAAGGACAGTTCGGAGCTTAGAAATCTCCTCAACGAGTGTATTAAGAGCCGCGCCATTGGTACATCGTTCGGCAACACGTTGGTGCGCCGCTATATGCAGAACACAAAGTGGGTTAAAGACGCAACGTCTACTGAGGAAATGAAGAAATTTGAGTCTTATGTGCATTACTTTCAGAAGTACGCAGATCAATACAATTTTGATTATCTGATGCTCGTCGCGCAGGGATATGAGGAATCCGGCCTAGATCAGAACCGCAAGAATCCCAGCGGCGCAATCGGCATTATGCAAGTGATTCCCAAGTATGCCGCTGCTCCGCCCATTAGTATTTCCAATGTGGAAATTGCTCAGTACAACATTGAGGCTGGCGCGAAGATGCTACGCGAAATCGCGGATACTTACTTTGATGATCCGAAGCTTAACACTTTGAATAGGACTCTTATGGTTTTCGCGTCTTACAACGCCGGCCCTAATAGAATTGCGAGTCTACGAAAACAGGCAGCAAGGGAAGGCCTTGACCCCAACGAATGGTTTGGGAATGTCGAACTCGTAGTGGCAAAGGATATCGGACAAGAAACCGTCCAGTACGTCAGCAATATCTACAAATACTACGTCGCTTATAAGCTCACGCTGGAACAAACTAAGAGTAAGACTCAAAACTAAGCCAGCGAGCGCACCAGGAACCAACATGCTGGCATTTTTGGCAATTCTATCTGAGCGAAAGTCGGAGCAATTTGTTCGCTCTGGAATGTGAGGGCCTGATGAAACGCTTCTTCCAATTCACCTTTCGACCATTCTTTGTTCTCACTGGGATCGGGACCGCATTGGCCGGTCTGTATGCTTTTTGGCCCCGGTGGGCTGTGGAAACGCTGGGGAAAATCCCGTTCGTGCAGGACTACACCATAATCGTGCAGCACTGGGGCATCATAGTCGGACTCATGGGTGTATTCATGATCGTCGCTGCATTCAAGGTGGAGTGGCGGAAACCGATTCTCATCTACAGCACACTGGAGAAAATCTTCATGGTTTTTTTGGTGGTCGCCAACCAAAGCCACACCTATGCACAGGGCTTCAAAGCAGGCGCCGCGATGGACGCCACGGTCGTTCTGTACACAATCGTATATTTTGCAGTCTGCGGTTTTAATGATTAGTGCAAGTAATCGGCACTGAGGTGTGGTCTCCGTGAGGATTGCTCTCCAAAGCACAAAGACGCTCTCCTCCAACACGGAATTTCACGTGCTTCTAGTCCGATAAAAACTAACCGGAAGTTAAACTGTCAAAAGATGCTGGCCAATTCTGCGAAGGTCGAATGTTGTATCGAGGTAAATCAGCGCAGCGCATGGAACAACTCCCTTAGGACGACGGCAATGGGGACAACGGCAAGAATTACGGGCAACGCGGGAATCGCCACTACCGCTGTCAATACATAGAGAGTTCCTGTATCTGCGGGGAAAGGTGTCCGACCCGGACACATGGGTAACACAACGTACCTAAGACATGGGTAACACTTTTGGGCCGAACGGATTTTCGAGTGGTTCGAGCACCCGGGTCTCCAGATCGAAGTATCCCAAATCATAATCCATAAAGCTCACCAGCCAAATATCGTCCTGCACTTCTTTGATGCCGACGGCCTGACCGGCAAAAACCTGACTGAAATTGATTTTCTTCTTGCCCAGACAGATACGGCCGCAACGCGTGACCACGATGGTTTTATCGTGGAAAGGGTAGTCAATATCCGGCAATCCGCTGTAGGGACGCGGAGAAGGTTGATAGATCTCCGCCGGATATTTCATGTCCAGGGCTTCGTGAGGTCGTTCGTTGTTAAAGACCTCGATAAATTTGTCGAAGCGCGCCTGTTGCTGCAGAAAATTACGAGCGGCTGGCTTATTGGCTTCTTTTTTCAGCGTGAGATGCATCCTTAAACGTGGATCTACAAGGCAACGCTCGCGTCCTCTGGGAGAACTCGGGGGGCAGCACCTACGGTGTGCCTTCCGCCGACGGCCGCCACGTTGCAGTTTTCGGCTGGACCGTCGATAACAACATGTGGATGATGGAAAACTTCTGAGAACAACCCTCTCGCAGCCTCTTTCTCGATCCTAAGTCAGAGTATTTCACTACCGGATTAGAACGGGAGCTGGGCCCTCAGCTGGATCATCCGTGGAGAAACATTCGCATTGAGTCCCGATCCGAGAACGCTGGTCGGAGGCTGCTCCAAATAGAGAATCTGACCGTAGGTCCCGTCCGAACTTCCGTTATCGGGATAGCCAAAATTGGCATGGTTAAAAGGATTAAAGAACTGGAAGCCGAAACTAAACACGCCGTTTTCCCAATGGGGGATCTGTGTGTTTTTCATGACCGCGAAATCAGTGTTGAAGTAGCTCGGACTTCGAAAACGATTGTGGCCTTGCGCAAACGTCACGATCGGACCGCTGCAGGGACCTTTCGGTCCTGGCAAGCTTCCCGTGTTGAATCCTGTCACACACCCTGTCTGCAGAAACAAGGCACCGGGATTGGGTGATCCATCGCCGAGAACTTGCTGACCTAATCTCCCCCGAATGGATTATCAATTACGTAGAGCCAGCGACCGTCTTTTTGCAGGCGAACGACTTCGGCACTGCGATGTGAGATATGGACGGGCCGGCCGTCCGCACCTGCGAACGTCATTTCCCAATTGCTGCGGAGCATGGCAAGCTCACCACTCCGAAGGACGTCCCTGGTGGTCAGCGTGATGTGCGGTTTCACGGCAAGGAATCCGCCGATGGCTTCGCGAATTTTCGCTTGGCCCTGAACTGGCTGGCTTTCTTTATTGAAGGTGATGGCGTCAGGCTCATAAAGGGCCACTACGGCGTCCAAGTCTCCAGCATTGAATGCCTCAACGAACAATCTGTGGGCGTCCTGCGGTTTCTGGGAATCCTGAGTGACCTTGACAGACATCGGCGTCTTCAAGGGTCCCACGTTATTTTGGGGCTGCCCATTGGCGATGGTCGAAGGCCACACAAACATGCCTGCCAATGCCAGACACCACGCGACAACAGCTATAAATGGGGATTTCATTGCGAGTTTCCTCTCCATGAAGCGGGGTGATGGACTTCGCAAAATAGTCAGAACAGACCGGGAATCAAAATTCGGACCAAAGATCGCGATATTCTACACCGAACTCGAAGCAGAGCAATCCATTTACAAGGCGGATGTCCTAGGCATGGCGGGCCAAGTCCGGTGCATAACGTCGGCGGCGTAGCCATAAGAAGTTTTTTGGAGCGAACAATGGACTTGACACGTCGCTAATAGTTCCTCCATTATGGAGGAGTTTAGGAGTAAGACTATGGCAGTGCTGAACATAAAGAACCTTCCCGATTCTCTCTATAGGAAGCTCCAGGCTAGAGCAAAGCGCCAACACCGATCGGTGGCTCAGGAGGTTACTCATCTTCTCAGCGATGCGCTTGAAACGCCGAAACCCTTGTCGATTCTTGATCTGAGGGGGTTGGGTAAAGCGCACTGGAGAGGAGTCGAGCCATCGAAACATGTTGAGCGAGAACGCGCCTCATGGGATTGATAGCCGACCTCGGTAGCGGCCCAATAGGGGTGGACACTGCCATCTTCATCTACTTCATCGAAGAGCATCCTCGGTTTCTTCCGCTGATCGAGCCCCTTTTCAGAGATGTGAATGAGGGGCGCAAGGAGTTGGTCACATCGGCGCTAACCTTGCTCGAAGTCCTGGTAGTGCCCTACCGTTCTGGAGACCATCTGCTGACCGGGCGATATGAAGCGCTTTTCACGCAGAGTCGCGGCGTTCACGTTGCAGATATTTCTCGTGATCATCTGCGTGCCGCCGCACAGCTGAGAGCCGCAACGGGAGTCAAAACACCTGATTCTCTCCAGGTTGTGGCGGCATTGGCATTCGGCTGCACAGCCTTTCTTACGAATGATCGCGACCTCCCGGCCATACCCGGTCTCCGTATCCTCCAATTGGCTTCCTATGTTAGGTGATCCCAAACGCGCACAGCATCGTTGACCATCCATGCGCTCGCCAGGCTCTCTCCATTCCTGATACTGTAGGGCTGATGTAAATGCGAATTGGCCGGCGAGTTGAATTTCTTCACCTGTAATTTCACCTGTAACGATTCCGTCTTAGGCCTACTTCCACGTACTTAGGCAGCCCTCAACACCCTAGAAGCTGTTGGAAGTACATAATAACGCAGCTTTGACACGGTAGAGGTCTGGGGTTTGAGTCCCCACGGGACTACCTTAGAGAATTTGCCCAGGACACCCACTGATATAATGTACGTGCCCCGGTAGGCTCCCTTTGTTGCACCGCTTCTATAGTTTGATCTCAAATACTACGCCCGCGCTCGATGGGCCGCCACCGTTGGTAGTCCCGTAGAGGTTGCCCGCCGAGTCGCGGGCCAAGACTACCCAGAGGGGAGAGCCGCCTTCGGCACCGACCGCCAAAGCCAAGGCGGCGTATCAGGATTTCCTCACGCTTTGGAGAGCCGCTGACCTTGACTGATTGGCGGCTCGGTATGAACCATCAGGTGCCACGACGTCGCTAAGTTTGCCTAAGTCTCTTTACCTCCGGCTGAGTGGTTCCTACAACTGATTGAGGGCGGGTTATGCTTCCTTTCTGGGCTTCTTCCTGACGATGCCAGAATTTTCCCGGTTCCAGAGCCTCGTCATGGTTGACTCGATGTAGTTGGTAACGGATCTCTGCTCTTTTTTTGCTTCTTCGATCAATCGCCGCTTGAATTCGACAGATACACGCAAGTTGAGCGTTTCAGTCTTCAGCATTTCACCCTCAGGAGAGCCTGTGCGCGACTTTAGCGAAGCGAACTCTCGACGTCAAGCTGGGTTCAGAGAAGCAAATCGATTGACACGTACCTCTATATGCGTTACAGTCGCGTTACATGGAGGCGTTATATGAAATCGCCGTCAAGCCCGCTGGCCCGGATGAATATAAGATTCGCAAAAGGAAAATGGTCGGAAGAGTTGGGGAAGCACCACTTGCAATTACTCAAGACTCTCACCGAGAACTATGGCTTTTCCGTCTCGCTCGGCGATCTGCTCCTTCTCGAGGGGAATTGGTATGTCACGCATGCCGGTCTACTTCGGCTGGCGACTCGCAGTCATTGCGTGGGGATTCAAGTCCAACAAGTTCGTGGTTGCTGTGACCCCACGGCAAGCCGCTGGGTCTTCAGGGCCTTGGTTTATACGAATTCCGAGTCGAAGGGTTTTGTAGGCTATGGCGATGCTGATCCGTCAAACGTTTCCTCAGTTGTTCGCGGTGCGGAAATGCGCGTGGCAGAGACGCGAGCCGTCAACCGCGCCCTCCGCAAAGCGTATGGGATCGGCCTCTGTTCGGTCGAAGAATTGGGTGCGTTCTCATCTCTATCGAAGTCTACCCTCGTACCTGCACCATCGAATCGAGCCAATGGATCGCATGGCTCGAATGGCTCTGGCAATGGCCAAGCTCGCCTACGGGACCAACTGTGGCTTCTTATCCGACGCTACAACCTCAACTCGAACCTTGTGAAGGCCTATGCTGCCGATTACTGCGGCACAGAAACATTGAGTGGTGCTAGTCGGGAGTTGGTCGATTCGTTCATTTCTCATTTGGCTTCCGCAGCTAAAGAAAACAGGGACGCGTTGGTCTGCAAGCTCAATTCCTATGCTCAATCGGTTGAGGCTTTGTCTCGGTGACCAGAAATTGATTGAGTCCAAACTTACCCTTCGACCAGGAGCAAGCGAACTCGCTTGGCTAGATGAGCTTGTGGATTAGCGTGAGACCCATGCCAGCACCCGAGATCAACCACCGGCGGGCCGTATTTGTTCTCGGCCGCATCGACGACATCCTTTCCTGGGAAAAGGGCAAGGAGCAGGAGCGAGACGTGCGGTTCGTTGAGTTGGGTGAATATCTCTGTGAGGTACGCGCCAAGCAATACTGGCGGCTCGAGAATTTGCAATCATTTGATGAATTCCTAGCGAAGCGCTTTGTGGACTCCCGGCGGAAGGCCTATTACCTGATGGCCATCCACGAGAACCTAACGCGAATTCCAAAACACGAACTTCAGAAAGTCGGTTGGAGCAAAGCGACCGAACTGGTCAAGGTAGCGCGCAAGGATCGAGAACAGTTTGACTGTGCAACCTGGTTGCACAAGGCAAAAGAAATGCCGAAGGAAGGGTTCAAATGTGAGGTGGAACGTCACCTGACGGGGAAACAGACAGAACCTTGGGAGATCATCTACTTCAAGCTCTATAAGAGTCAGTTGCCGGTAATTGAGAAGGCCCTCGAGACCACATCATTAATGTTGGGCTCTGACAAGTCCCGGGGCTACTGCCTTGAAATGATTTGTGCTGACTTCCTGGCGGGAGTTAGTTTGGAAACGCAGGGTGAGAAATGACCATCAGCGCAGCACCGTTGCGCCCCGATCAGGCGAGGCCTGGTGAATGGACTCAGATACCCCAAGAGGAGACTTGCGAACAATTTTTCCGAAAAAACCAAGACTGAAGCTCCCAAAGGCAGAGTACCAGAGGCTCCATGCCAAAGTACTTCAAAGAGATGGGTGGCGGTGCCAAGTCTGTGGAACCGCCGCCAATTTGCACGTGCATCATTTAAAGTCGCGCGGTCGTTTAGGGGACGACACGGCGGAGAATCTAATCACTCTCTGTTCCGCGTGTCACGATACGTACCACCACGGCAGGCATTAGAATCAGGGAAGAACCGGCAGACAATTGACTGGAACCAGGAAATGGGGCTTTCTGATCCGCCCAATAGGTCAAAATCCTGTCAGTGTCACGCATGCGCCAGACACTGACCGCCCCGATTTACAGTCGTCACACACGACTTAGAAAAGCGTAGCCTCTTTCATCAAGCATGATTTCTTGAGCACACGAAAAGTTCCGGGATTTGAGCATGTGTTAAGATTTAATCTATTGAAACGCAGTTCCAGAGTGCCCAAGATTCTAAACGAAGAGGAGATTGAGTTTGTCCAAAGTTAACCTTCCCAGCAAGAAAATCCTCTTCAGCGACGAAAACCTACAGGATCCTTATCCATCAGACGCCCGCATATACGAGCAAGGCTTCTCGCATAACATTGATGTGAGTGGGGAATGGGAAATATAGTCGATCCTCATCGAAGCCGATTACTCCTCGATGGCTACGGACCCTAGACTTTCCACAAAGTTTGCTCAGCCGCAGAAAATGCTGCTGCTCAGTGGTCAGGCGGAGTTCAATGAGCTCGCAAGTATGTGGGGTCGATGGCTAATTGTCATGCATCCGCCAGAGCACATCAGGCCGCACAGATTTTTTAACCGGAGCAATCGTTCGTAAGCCGAATCCGTGCGGCTACTCTCCCATGCATGCTGCTCGACCCGGGTGGGGGACCGCGATTAATGACGTAAGAAGTAAACGTGGCCGAAAGATAATCGAACTGACGAGCTTTTAATGATTCGCACGAAATCAAAAGCTGTGAGGTTGCTCGCGAGCGCTCTTTGCACTGTTTTGGTCATCATGTTGCTGGCGGCATTTTGGCCCTTCAATCCATTCCCTGCCAACAATGTGAGCTGGCTAAAAAGTAGAAATGGTCTCGCGTTTGGCCGGAATCCGATCGTGGTGAGCCGGTCCCCACTCGATTTTACCGGCCCCAACTGGTCTTCCTTCAGTTTAGAAATCTGGCTTCAACCCACGGGTACCTGGAAGGCGAATACATTTTTCTCGATTTACACGCCCGAGAATCCCAAACAATTCTTGATGATGTATTACAACAACCTATTTATGGTCACGCGGAGCGCACGAACTGAGCGAGGAAACTGGGAAACCCAGACTATTGGCGTGGACAAAGCAGTTTTTTCGGACAATCCGCTTTTCGTTACACTTACCGCGGGTCCAAAAGGTAGTTCCATTTATCTCAATGGCAAACTGGCCCGAGACTTTCCTGGCTACATTCTGACTGGGCGCGAACTTTCTGGCCAACTGATCTTCGGAACTTCGCCGTTCTGGCAACAAACTTGGCACGGAGAATGGAGAGGGCTGGCGATTTACGGAGCGGAACTTTCACCGGCGGATGTTCTGGCACATTATCAGAAGTGGAAGGAAGGTCGCCAGATGGAGCTTGCGAGAGAATTAGTTCCAACAACACTGTACGATTTCCATGAAGGGACAGGGGACACGATTCACGACTTGCTAGGGATAGCCCCTGATCTTCACATCCCGAAGCACTATTCCGTGCCACACAAGCCAGTCCTGCGGTGGCCCTGGGATGAATTTCGCCCCAACCGATCATATGCTGGTGACATAGCGTTAAACATTGCCGGATTTGTGCCTTTCGGATTTCTGCTTAGTGCTTTCCTATGGGCTGCTACCCGAAACCGGAGGCCGGTCCTCACGTCAATCCTCATCGGGGCGCTGCTAAGTTTGACTATCGAACTCTTGCAAGCTTTCCTGCCGCAACGTTCCTCGGGAATGACGGATATCCTAACGAATACTCTGGGGACGGCAGTGGGGGCAAAGGTTTATGGGCAGCAGAGGGTGAAAACGGTAATGGCCAAACTCGGACTCGCCAGGCAGGAATGAGAAAGCTGTTTGCGTTCCCGGTAGCGGGGATTGCAGACCCAATGCATAGTTCAAATAGAGGAAAGTAGTTGTTTGGGTGAAAGGCCATCGAAGACGCGCCTCCAGTTCGTTTCAATGAATGGAGCGGGAGAAAGCGATCACTACCTTCGGATGCAGCAGCCACCAGAACATTTTGACGGTTCCTTTTCCGCACCCAGGTCATATTTTCAGGAACTCGTTGAAGCAATCTTGCTTCCTACGTCCCGATACCTCAGCTATAATTTGATATATACGGTAGTTAAGCGGGCGTAGTTCAATGGCAGAATAGAAGCTTTCCAAGCTTCAGACGTCGGTTCGATTCCTTCCGCCCGCTCCAAATTATCGAAGAACGAAGTAATAGGTTACCGTATCTGCCTGAAAACAAAGAGAATCCAGTTCAGCTTCGTTTATAGTGATTGGCCGGGGCGGGGGGCAATCAGCCCTCCCTTTCTTTAACCGGTGGCGTGGGGGGCTTAAGCGGAATTTGCCTGACTCGTCGAGCAGACTTACGCAGTTGGTCAACTGGGCGGAAGTAAGTTCAAATCGCTAGCCCCAGACTGAACGGTCTTCGACACGCTTCTGCACTCCAAGTCGTTTCTCCTCCAACATCTAACGGTCATAGCAAATCCGTGATCCTCTTCGACCACCCGTGAAGCTTGCCCGGGATAAGGCTGTGTTAAGCTCAAAAGCAGCATGTTCCCAATCTTTTGAGTGATCCTGCAAGGAGACTGAGGTTGTCCAAGGTAAACCTTCCAAGCAAAAAAATCCTCTTCAGCGACGAAAATCTGCAGGATCCGTATCCCACCTACGCCCGCATGCACGAAGAGGGCCCGTTGCATTTTCTGGATGTTGGCGGCAAATGGGCGGTATGGTCGATCTTCAGCCACGCGGAGTGCTCCTCGATTGCGAAAGATCCAAGACTTCTGCTAAGCGGGCGCAACAGCAGATATTGCTTCTGCCGATCGACCGCCAGGCCGAGTTCAGCGAACTAGCGCGCATGCTAGGCTTGTGGCTGATATTCATGGATCCGCCGGAGCACACTAGGCTTCGCAAACTTCTCAATAAAGGATTTTCACCTGCGGCAATCGAAGCCTTGCGTCCGCAAGTCGAGGCGATCGTCAATCAGATGCTGGAGCCACTGAAGCCTGGATCTGAAGTCGAACTCATGCGCGAGTTCGCAAATCCCATGCCGGTGAGCATTATTTTGGAAATGCTCGGAATCCCACAGGATCTGCATGACACATTCGTCGATTGGTCACGCGCCATCGCGCTGTTCCGAGGCAGTCCGGATCGCACTGTGGAGCAGGCAAACGCGGCACAAAACGCACTAATTCAACTGACGGAGTTCTTCCGAAAGACCGTTGCAGAACGAAGACGCAATAAGGGAAACGACCTGATCAGCCTGCTCATCGACATCGAAGAAGACGGGGAAGTGCTGACCGAAGAAGAGCTTTACGCGCAGTGCATCGCACTGCTTTTCGCGGGGCACGAGACGACACGCAATCTGATCGGCAACGGCATGTACACGCTGCTGAAGCATCCCGAAGAAACAGCGGAGTTGCGAGAGAAGCCAGAGATGATCCGATCGGCGGTCGAAGAACTTTTGCGTTTTGAGAGTCCCGTACAATTCACAGCTCGCGTGCTCAAGGAAGACATCGAAGTTTGCGGCCAGCGCATACCGAAACGATGGTCGATCCTTTGCATGCTCGGTGCAGCGAACCGGGATCCCAAACAATTCAAAGATCCGAACCAGTTAAATCTAAAACGGCTGAACAACCAGCACTTGGCGTTCAGCGCGGGTCCACATTTTTGCATTGGCAGCCAACTCGCCCGGTTAGAAGGACAGATTGCGATCCAGAATCTGGTGCAGCGGTATCCCAAAATGAAACTGAGTGGGCCGAAACCGGAATGGGCTTCCACATTTGGTTTCAGGGGACTGAAGAGTCTTCAGGTAGTTCTGTAGGCAGCGCCTTCGAATCTAAGAATCAACATAGGTTCGCTTTTTCAATTGGCAATCACGCGCTAGCCGGCAAGCGCTTCCAAATCAACTCGACAGTTTGAATTTTCCCGTTCACCGGCGTCGGCGGCGTCACCAATATAATTTGATCGCCCTGGAATTTGACGCTCCGGACCAGCTCCTTATTTACATAGTTTTCGATCGAAGAGACTTCGATGTGGTGGGTGACCTTTTCTCCGTTGAGTGCGTAACGCCCGGCATAGGCAAGAAATGTTTTGAAGGCCTCAGCTTGTTCCTCGAGATTGCCCCCGCCAAATGGAAGCGGCTTGCGCCCTCCGTAGCTGATCACGGCGGTTACTCGCCCTTCGGCGGTATAGCTCAGAAATCCGCTCGGATTGGGGCCATAGGGAGTTTCGATGCGTTCACCGGTCGAGGTGGTGCTGGAAGCGGACACAAGCTTCCAGGTACCCACAAGTTTGTCGCTCATGTTGAATCTCCTTCTAATCCTTTTGTGCGAGGTACCCGTGCGAAGACCGAAAAACTCGCCTGTCTTTGTAGCGTCGCATCGTCAATAGATACAGATGCGTGGGACCAGCCGTGATTCGGGCTAGATAAATGATAACCGGAGTGCCAAGCAGTGCGGCAAACTTAACTGAATGGAAAAGACTAATGATAGGAGAACTGGAAAACGGGAAGATGTAAAAATGCTTAGAGGAGAAAGAGAAAAACGTACTTGACACTTAGCAGCCCGGTCGTGGAAGGTAAGTGGGCCTGCCCCTTGTGGGGCATACAGGCGAGTAGCCGAAATACCAGGGTTCCGTGACAAAAATTCCGATTAGTGAAGAACGACGATGACAGAGAACCTAGAAGGCAAAATCGCACTTGTGACTGGCGGGACATCTGGTATTGGCCGCGATACTGCGGTGCTTTTCGCGAAGTCAGGAGCGAAAGTGGTGGTCGCGGGACGGCGTGAAGCGGAAGGCGAGGAGACAATCAAACTCATCCGCGCCAATGGCAGCGCTGCTCTGTTTGTGAAGGCTGACGTGTCAAAAGCTCTTGAAGTTGAGGGGCTCATCAAGAAAGTGGTAGAGAATTTTGGCCGCTTGGATATTGCGTTCAATAACGCCGGGATCGAGGGGTCCTGGGTACCTATAGTGAGGCAATCCGAAGCGGACTGGGATCGGACCATCGATACTAATCTGAAGGGCGTGTGGCTGTGTCTGAAATACGAGATACGGCAAATGCTGAAGCAGGGTGGCAGAGGCGCAATCGTAAATATGTCGTCGATTACCGGCATAGTAGGTTCTGCAGGCGCTGCAACGTATAGCGCAAGTAAGCACGGGGTAATCGGGTTGACGAAGTCCGCCGCACTGGAAACTGCGCGGAATGGAATACGGATCAACGCGGTGTGTCCCGCGGTTAGTCGAAAACACCCTTGGCTGGGCGGATTTTTGGCGCACCAGAGGTAAACAAATTCGTTCTCAGTTGTCACCCGATCGGACGATTTGGAAGGCCGATAGAGATCGCCGAGGCGGTGGTGTGGATGTGCTCGGACCAAGCGTCGTTCATGACCGGCCAGTCGCTGGTTCTCGACGGAGGATTTCTCTCAGGCCCCAATCCACCAGGATAGCCAGACCGGAAGGTTCAAACTTTCAAGCTTGTACGGGGAGTTGATTGCCGCCCGTACCAATGGACTTCAGGAAATATTACGAAGCAATTCAGGGCTGGCAAAATGTGCGCCGGAGATGAAGTTGAGCAAGGGACCAAAACTCCAGGCTGCGGGTTTGCCCACGAAATGTAGCCCCGGAATCGAAGATTCCAAACCTCGACCGAGAATGGGATAACCTTGCGCCGTCCTCAATGATTCTGAATCTCCGGACTGAAAAAGGTATAGCGGGCGGTATCGACGCGATAACCTGTAGCTACAATCACGTGATCAACCAGGCGCTCTGTGCCGTTGCTCAGTTTGAGGTAGACTTGATTGCCTCTAATCCCGGTGGAACTTACTCGGCAATCGAGTGCGATAGGAACTTCTTTCAAGAACGGGCGTTGCCAGCCGGTCCCTGCCGGGCGGATTGCGCGGTAACTCAATCGGTTCTGCAATCCACGAGGCAATTTCCGAAAGAGATTCGGAAATCCAACAAGCCGACTGATGCCAGCCGGGCCAACGTCGTAGTTCGAGTAGAGGCACCAGGAAAGGGGGCCCAGTTTGTGAAGCCAGACGTGTTCGCCAACCCAGCGCAGCTCTTTCTGTTTGGCTACAAGTTCAACCTGTGCTTTGCTTGCGTGCAATATACGCGCAGCATCAAGCGCGCTCTGCCCTCCGCCAACAACGAGCACTTGCTGATCCTTAAAACGACTCAGATCGGGATGATCGGAAGAGTGAGTGACATGGGTCTTCGGAAGCTGAGTGAATTCGCCTGGCATCCATGGAAAAGGAGCGATGCCAGTGGCCACCACTACACAGCGAGATTTAACTTTCTGGCTATCCGCGAGCGATACGTTAAATCCGTTTCCGTTTTTTTTGACGCTGCTGACCTGGCATCGCTGTAGTTCTGGGCACGGCTTTCTGCTGATACCATCTGCCGTACTCAACAAAACATTGCAAAGGGATTGGAAATTTGAACTGTGTTCCGGATTCCGAGCGGAATTGGTCTAGAGTAAGTTTATTGTGCGGATGACAGATATGCGAAGCAGCCCAGTTGGAGCGCAAGGATACATTCCGGCAGGCATATGATCCTGCCAGAAACTCATCGGATCTCCGAATAAGCCAACTCCGATGCCTTTGTTTTTCAGATAGGCAGCGCCCAGAGAGCCCAAAAGGACCTGCACCTATAATCGTTACATCGAAATCCATAGCTCTGAACACTACAGCTTTCACCATCAGTCAGAGGAATATCAAAGGTCTCAACCAATTACTCGAGTTCTAAAAATGCCTCGGCTTATCACTGCCCGCGCAGTCCTTGTCTTTATGCATCGCAAGCTATCATAACACAAACCCAGTTGATAATTGATCAAACCGCCGCGCAATGCCTATTAATCTATTGTCTTCAGACATGTGAACCTATTCGCTGAGAGCATTCTAGGTGAAGTAGCTCCCGCACAAAAAAGGTCGTTTCCGTCTAAAAATTCGCGACCATCCACCTTTGCGTGTAAGGATGTTGGATTGGTCAAAACTAATGCGTGCTCGCAAGTACTGCCGAATGCCGGCTGCAGCAATCTTTGATTTCTCACTCGCCTCGTCGAGACAAGTGCGAAAGAGTTTGGCTAGCTGGGCTACATAGGGTTCCACGAGACTGGCGCGAGGGCTGATGGGAAGAGGAAAAAATCGCACGCCTGCCTGTGCAACATCTCCCCAACCCCCCAAGCGATCTTTAAAACCGGCAAGGTGGTGCTTGGCTAGGAACAGAGTTATTTCGCCTGGATAGGGTTTAACGTCGTAGTGCGCGAGGGCTTCTTCGTAAATATCTGCGAGTTTGGGCAGCGGCGGAGCACCCGCAGGAAGAAGATGCAAACGGTGCCGAAAGCGATCCCAGGCCAAGTGCAACGAAACTCTCATGCGGCCAAGTTCCACCCGGAGTTTATCCTCAAAAAATTGCAGCTTACCGGCGCCTTCGGCAGCCAGAAGATTTTGCAGATGAAAATAAGGATTGAGAACGAAGCGATTAATAAAACGCAGATGAAACGGTTGTGGCCATTGATGGAACGAATGTTGTAGATCTCGATTAGAGCGAGCAAGCCAATGGATTCACCAGATTCTATAAGCTGGCGGGCCATCTCAAGGGCCAGCGTTCCACCTAGGCAATATCCCCCTAGCATGTATGGGCCATGCGGCTGAACTTGACGGATTTCTTCAATGTAGCGGGCGGCGACATGGTCGAACTTGGCTATCGATAGGCGTGATCCCATCGAGTCCAGCGGATTGCAACCCATAAACGGGTTGATCAGGGCCGAGATGTGCAGCCAGCGAGCGATACAGAAGGATATTCCCCTCAGCGGCGTGCACAAGAAACAGTGGCGGCCGTGATCCCGAGCGATTGATGGCCACAAGGGACTGCCAATCTTCCGGTTTGCTGCCCTTGCTGAGCGCCTTGGCAAGAAGCCGCGGGGTCGCCGCGTCGTAGAGAATTGCAAGAGGTGCAGAAAATCCAAGCTCTTGCTGAATTAAAGTAAATAATTGCGCAGCAGAAATGGAATGACCGCCTAAGGCAAAAAAGTCGTCATCTGCAGAAACCTCGGGGTGTCCAAGACACGCTGCCAAAGTGGAAGTAGCGCACGAAGAAGATCCGCTTCCTCGAGGTTAGAGAACGGCTGGGCGCTAGATGGCATTCGCTGAGCAGTGAACGAAAGTGTAGACGAAATGGAAAGCGCTATAGCCGGCGCTTTTTGTTCGACGGATGGACTCCGCGGCACGGA
>CAWIPD010000009.1:0-200990 GCA_963837885.1 Candidatus Acidiferrales bacterium
ACCGTGGACGTGATTCAGCATCCCCAAAGACCATGCCAGGACGCGAGCGATCTCGGTCCCCTACTTCCTTTGTCTCCTCTACCCCCTTCACTTTCCTCAAACGGATTGGAGTTACTGGGACACAGACGCCAACGCTTTCTGGCACTGTTTTAGGTCTTGCTCAATTCGGGCAACGGAAGGAACATCAACAGCACCTTGGAGTGCCGCTTGATTCTCCCGCGAAGTCCGTAAACTCTTTTCATACCAGCTTTCAGCTTCCATCAGATGGTTTCTCTTGTCCGCGATGGCCCGCCCGTGAGGGTCACTGCAGTCGATCTGCAGTGGCCGCCAAAACGAAGAACAACATAATGGGGTATTGCGGATTCGATTGGGCGTCCTGCATCGAGAAATCCTGATTCCAGTAGTAATAATAGCGCGTCCGAAACGACGTCTGCGTGGCGTCTTGCGACAGCGCTAGCTTGCCCAGGGAGTGCTCGAGTTCGGCCAAGTCCTCGTTCACAAATGAAATCAGCCCCCAACCTTGCACTCCACCTGCGTTTAGGCAGGCAAGCGTGTAGTTCCCTACCTGCGCAAAACTGTTGCAATATTCCGCCGGAGGATAGCCGAACGACGCGCCATCATACCCCACGCGGTACCATCCATTGCTTCCATCGAAGTAATTGTTAAAAAGTGGTAAGTCGTAATTTCCCTGGAAGGTTTTGTACACCAACTGGTTTGCAAGTCCCTGCATGTCTTGCCGGGACGGAAAGTTGATACCGGTCGCTTTCTTGTTATCGAAGAGCGCGCGAAAAAAAACCGGCACGCGATAGAGGTGGGAAAAGTCCCAACTAGCATTGGGTTGATATGCCGTTTGATTCGTGGCCGGGAAACTTTGTCCTGTGTAGCCGGAATAGGCGTAACTGGAAAGATCGACGTAAACGTATTCACCGTTGAAGTACGATGTGCTCCCAACCGTTTGGCCTTGAAAGTTTGGGGTGTTCGGGTAAATGGTCCGGTATTGTGTCTGCAGCGTTTGCACCGTGACTTGTACTGCGTTCTTAAGCTGAGAAATCTGCTCGTCGGTGAGTGTTATTTCTTCCGGCGCATTCGCCTGCGCTCCGAGCAATTCAGCCGCCTCCGCGATCAACCACAGCTCCTCATCCGCAAGTCCGCCAGGAAGATTTTGAATTCGGTTCATTTCTGCTGCACTATTCCGGAACAACAGTCGCAAGAGATGATCGTTTGTCAGTACCGGTGCATACCACTCTACGAACGACTGCATCGCTGGCGTAATCTCCGCAGCATTCAGAGTGGTGATAATGCGCAGCAAGCTTGCTACCGGGTAGTAAAACTGGCTGTTGCATAAATCGCATTCCCGTATATAGGTCGCCGTGCCAGCGTTTTCCACCCAGAGCAAAGTCTTCGTGGAATCCGGCCCAGAGAGTAGGCTCGTGTCGTATTGCGTCATGGCCCTCATTGCGCCGATTGTCGTGTAGCGGTTCTCATAGGCGATGTAAAAAGACGCCAATTCATCAAGCAAAGCCAGGTCATGGTGCAAGGCCGCCATGTGGACCGCCGCAAGCGTCGCATAACTGCTCCCGTACGCATCTTGCGCTACGTTGGTATACTCATCGCTCCACGGTTCTATCACCTTCCACCCGGGCTTACTGGAGTCCCACGCTACTCCACAAGTCGGTTCCATCCATACGCGCCCTGAATGCTGCCAACTTTCTTTTGCATACGCGTATGAGAAGGCAGGCTCATTCCAGGATTCGACGTTGAGACGGAATGTGGTTCCCGCTGTATTAGCGTTATCTTCCTGCACAACGCGTGCGTAGTAGTTCACTCCGGTAGCCAAACCTGTGTCGGTCGGATCAAGAGTGAGTGATGTTACATTTAGAGTCTGGTGAAAGATTGACTGTCGAAAGTAGGGCGTGTCGTCGATGTAAATGTCGTACGTCAGTGTCGCTGTACCACTCCATTCCAAATCCAATTGCCCCGTCGCATCTTGCGTGACATTCATGCTGAGCGGAATCTGCGGAGGCGAATTTATATTGTTTGCCGGCGATCCCGGTTGTACCGTGCCACAGCCTGCAACAGCGATGCAAAATAAAAACCCGGTTGCAATCCAAGGCAACGGTTGAAGCGGATGCGGCCCGATGTGAACTTTCACAGGAGAATCCGTTCGTCAGCGTCCGTTTCGCGCCAACGCCAACAAACGGTTTCATCGGCAAATACTTCGACTTACTTAGAAGCTTCAACTGACTGGTGTTTTGTGTGCACATCAGAAACGGTGAGGTGTGTCTGGCTACTCGTCTTTTTAGGCAGCCGGTATCATGCCTGGTAAGCAGGCTTTAATCTGTCTGTGAATATTCAACCCGGCGTAACGCCGGAATGCGGCGAATAAGGAGAAACAGCAAGACCAATCCCAGAGCAAGGGCAACGGAAGCCCATTTCTGGTTGATCAGAAATTCCTTAGCCGTTGCGCCATAGCGTGCTCCCAGAAAGCCTTCGCAGAAGAACAGAGCTCCACGACCGACCAGCGTGCCAATTACAAACGTTGCGAAGGGTACCTGAAACACGCCTTGGGCTATGACAAAGGGTTTGAATGGTACTGGGAATGGAGCGACGGCGGGGAGAAAGACGCTGGCCATCGGGTACTGCTGGATGAGCTTCCGGATTCTGCCCGGGGCGTGTCCCTGGGTCTTGCGGAAATAGGCTTGCCCGCCTTTGCGAGCCAGCCAGTAAATCCAGATGCAGCCCGTCAGCGAACCGAAGGCGGCCATAGCAACGTAGTACGGCATGCGGAGGGGATGACGGCTGGAAAGCTCTATCAAAAGTAAATCGGTAACAAGAGGAAGCGGAACAAAGGACGAATCAACGAATGCAGCGAAGAGCAGGCCGAACCCACCCAAGGCCGGCAGAGTCAATTGCAACCAGGATTTGAGTTGAGTCCATCCCACGGCACCCTCAGTCGTTACGATGACTGGCTGCTCGACGAAGCAGTTTGAGCAGTGGCAGCTTGCTCATTTTTGCGGTTTTTCGGGTGCGTTGTAAAGCGCTGGATTGTTTCCAGGCGTCTTTTCATCCAACTATAGATGCATTACGGCTTTCATCGGACTCATGGAAAAAGAAGCTCGGAGACTACTATTTTTTGAGCTGGAATGTATCCGCAGGTCATGATTAATTATCCAAAGTTCTGTTGTCAGGGGATGACCGTGCCCTTTCGGTAGTTCGGACATTTCTGAATTGTCAGACGGATGAGCCGCAGGCGCTGGTGTGTCTTCATCACCGGGTTGTAGTGGCAAGGCCCGGCATTCTTAATGAAAGTGGAGGTCTGATTCATGTCCTCGGTGGAACAAGCGCTCCCAACCGTTCCTACTCAACCATTTCGGATAGACGTACCTTTACACAACCTGCTCCAGGAACCGCCGCAGCGGCCTTCACCCGAATCAAATCGGAAACTTGTAACCCTTCCTGAACCGGTATTTCCTCAACACCCCGAGTTGTTGCATGAATTGGACGCGGCCGACATTGCGGCGCACGATCAAGTTCTAAATACCGGTAAAAGGCATTGGCCGGTCTCTCGGATTCTGAAGAGCATGCGCGGTTGGATGGTGCCGTACATCAAGTCGCGGGTCATGCCAGGAGATTTTCAGCCGATCATCGCCTACTTGTTTACGGAGTGGAAATGCAATCTGGATTGCCACTATTGCTGGTCGTATGACAACCGAATCAAAGGAATGACTGAAGACACCGCGCGCCGCGCCATCGACTGGCTGGAAGCCACGCCGTGTCGAGTGCTTGCGCCCACCGGCGGAGAGCCGTTGCTGCGCCCCGACTTCGTGCACAAAGTAATGTATTACGCCGCGAAGAAGGACTTCTGGATCTATCTGGCGACGAATGCCCGCCTGCTGCGGCCCGACGTGACCGATCGCCTTGCTGACGCAGGAATCGCGACCGTTAACTTTGCTGTGGACGCGATCAAGGAGAAGCCTGGCCTGCCCAAAGCGTTTGAGCATGTCAGCTCGAACTTTGATTACCTTGTGCGGCGGCAGTATCGCTACGGTTACACTGTGTTCTTCAACGTGAATATTTGCCGCACCAATATCGATGACGTGAAGCAACTTGTGGAGATTGCCCACGATAATGGAATCTCACTCACGTTTCATATCAACGAGGCTCCGATGATGGAGCAATCCCACTTCAAGCATTTGCACGAGAACGATACCTACATCCGCCCGGAAGATTTCCCCATGGTCGATGATCTTCTCGATTGGCTGATCGACAAACAACGCCAGGGCTACAAGATGGTCGACTCCATTCCGCGTTTACAAAACATGAAGGGATTCATGCGTGGAGTGGGTGAGCACTGGGGCTGCCGGGCCGGTCAGAATTGGCTGATCATTCGCACCGACGGAACCCTCGCGCCCTGCTTCCCCATGTACAACGCAAAATACAATTGGGGAGCGGTCGAGGACCAGAAGTTTGATGTCAAACAGCTCACGGAAATGAAAAAGGGCTGCGAGCCAAACTGTTTCTCCACTCTCGGCTACAACGTGGCTTACTGCTACGACGCGGCCCGGGTCATGAAGTGGCTGATGAAGCAAGCGCGCCACGGATTCCAGGGAGTAACAGGAAGCTTCGAGTAACGATTCAATCGTATGAATTAGACTGCGCTGTTTCCGCCCAGGCAGCGTTGGTTTAGTGCGTTCCTCGTGCATGCGGCTAAAACGTTGGTGGTCTTCCTTCGACAGAAACATTCGTTGACAAGCGCTTGGACAGGAATTCACGGATTAAATTTCCGCCTATGCGCCCAGCCAGCCCGACTGCCGCATTTGTGAAGACCAAGTGCGCTCCACGATTCCCCTGGGGATAGTACAGATTGGAAAGCGCTGCAGCAGATACATCACCAAGCAAATAAGAATAGTTGGGCTGCGTGCTTCCGTTATCGCCGCGGGTGACAAATGCAGAGCCGACCGCGTGCCTGAAGCGGGATTTAAACGTGCCATAGCCCTGGTAGAAGTAGCGGGGATCCTGGTGAAAGAGCGTAGGAAAGACCGCATGAGTCAACAAGTCACTGGTCCGTCCGTCCACAAACTTAGCCGCGTATCGCTTGGCGTATCCAGAGGCGCCTTGGCCGTAACCGGAAAATGAATTGTTGGCCTGCTCGATCCCGGCAGCGAAGCCGACCCCAACGAACGCCATAGGATCGAATGTGCCTCGCACGGCGAGCGAGAATTTCTGTTTCACAGTGAGCGGGGCGGCGTCATAAATGTAGCTTGTATAGAAGTTTGGGATGATCCCGACCAGACGTTGCTTCTCTTGCATTTTGATCTGCTCGGCGGCGATCAAGTCCGTTGGACGTACTACCACCTCCATGCTTGCGGCGGCTACGGATAGGGAGATAGCAGGAAGCTCGAAGTCCTGCTGGTCCGCAACGACAAACTCCGCAGAAGTAAACGGTGCAAAACCCTTGGCGGTAACGGTCACGAGGTAGGAACCCGGAACAATCTTCACGAAATTGAATTTGCCGTTCGCCTCGGACAGCATGGTGTGCCGTTGAGTTCCCTCTCTATCCATCAAATTGACATCCGCGCCGGAAACAGTGGCACCGCTCAAGTCCAGGACCGTGCCGCCGACGCTAGCGAACCGCTCCGTGGCGAGTTTTTTGGGCAAAGGTTCTCTGGGAGAATGCTGCGGCTAATCCCACGCCCATCCATTTGTTGCTGAGCCGACAATCTCGAAGAAATCAGAAAGAGCAGAATAGAGGCGCAGATGAGAACGGCATTGCGATGGAGGCGTCGGTTAGCAATCAAAACGCACCTCCAGGGCCAAGCGAAAGCCACTGTGACAGGCTCAGCCCAACTCTTGAGCCGGTACGGATGGGAGTCGGTGGACAGATAGAAGTCGCTGTTGGTTTGCCTTTGTGCATTTAATTCTTGGCGCAGATGGGTGACTTGTTCGGCTGTCGCGCTGGGGGCGTCTACTTTTTTAGTTGAGCACAGAAGGATTGGGGGTTCTGTTCCCTATTGCACACTTTGTTGCGTCTGACACCTACGGGAGATTGAGCCGGTGGCTTAAACATTTTCCTATAGTAAACTTGCGCGATAATTCGCCAGATTGCGCCGCTGTTCTTCACGCTGGACATGCCCGGCACACTTGCCTATTACGACGCGAAGCTTGGCTTCAAGTGCTTAGGCACGTGGCAGGACCCGCCGGTTTACGCGATCGTAGCGCGCGACCAGCAGACGATTCACTTCCGCTGCGCCGAACCTCCCACGGCCAATCCCAACAAATATTCGGACGAACTGCTCGATGCGTATATAAACATCGAAAATGCGGACGCACTCTATGCGGAGTATGCAGGGCGAGGCGTGGAATTCACGCGCGGAGTGGCCAACATGCCATGGAACGCGCGCGAATTTGTAGTGAAAGATTGCGATGGCCGGCTGTTGGCCTTTGGTGCGCGGTTGTAGCTCAGCTTGAGATGTTCGGCCATACCAGTCGACTCCTGACGATCCACGAGAGACTTGCCTCTCGGGCAGGACGAACCTTTTCCCTAACACGAATCTCGTGTACACTACTTACGTATGAAAAACATTACCCTCAGCGCAGATGAGCAACTGATTGAGCAAGCACGCCTGCTGGCCAAATCTCAACATAAGACGCTCAATGCCATGTTCCGCGAATGGTTAGAACAATTTACGGCCAGGAGCGGGGGCACACAGGAATTCGACTCTTTGATGAAACGCCTGAAACATGTCCAGGCGGGCCGGCACTTCGGCCGGGACGAGATGAATGAGCGGTAGGTTTTTTCTCGATACAAACATATTCGTATATTCCTTTGACGCGAACTCGCCAAAGAAGTCTGCACGAGCCAGGAAACTGATCAGAGGTGCAATCGAGTCGCGGGGCGGCATTGTCAGCTATCAAGTGGTGCAAGAGTTCTTTAATGTTGCTCTCCGCCGTTTTTCAAAGCCCATGACTAGCATCGATGCGGAACAATATCTGTCGACCACGTTTCGTCCACTGCTGTCGGTGCACTCCTCACAAGCTCTGTATGGAGAGGCGTTGCGGATCGCTGCTCGATTCCAGTTGCCCTGGTATGATTCGCTGATCGTCGCCTCTGCGATCGAAGGTCAATGTGAAATTCTTTACAGCGAAGATTTTCAAGATGGCCAGCAGTTTGGAAGCGTCAGAATCTCCAACCCCTTTGCCTAACGGAACAGGGTTATTGGCGGAAGGCCGGGCGCCTGCCCAGCCACTTTAAGTCAAACCCAAGACCCACCCTTGGATGAACCAACTCCGCAAGGATGGGGCACCGCCGAGAGATCCTCAAAGTAAAGCTCTAAGGCATCCCCACTCAGGTACAAAAAAAGTTTCCCTATTAGGAGATCCGTTCGCCTGACAACGACGTTAAGGAGTGTAGAGGTGGGCAAGATCACCCATCCAATCGTGTTTTTAAGGGAGAGGATTTCTTATGAATGTTAAGAGACTTACTGCAAAGGCCGGGTTGGTGAGAGTGTCCTGCCTAATGGCCAGCCTCGCGCTCGTCGCAGTTTTGATCCTGGGTGGTTGTGGTGGCAGCAGCACTACAGCGGCAAACCTGAGGGTCCTACACGCATCACCCGATGCCCCCAATGTCGATATCAATCTCGACGGGAAAAATGTTTTGACGAATGTTGCCTATAAAACGGCGTCGGACTATCTGACAGTGACTGCGGGCAAGCACACGATCAAGGTTTATCCAACCGGCACCACCAATGCGGTGATCACGGCAAACGTCACGCTGGCCAACGGGAGCTACACAACTGTATCGGCGGTGAACTTCGTCGCGCATATTGAAGGCAAGGTGGTAACCGACGACAATACACCTCCCACATCGGGTAATGTGAAGGTTCGCCTGATTCACTATTCACCGTCGGCGGGCAACGTGGACATTTACGTGACACCACCGGGGGCAGACATTTCGATGATGACTCCGACGCTGTCGAACGTCGCGTTTGAAGCGGTCTCTCAGTACTTGTCGGTCCCGGCCGGGAGCTATCAGGTACGCATCACCCCCACGACTACCAAACAAGTTGTGATCGATTCGGGCGCGCTGCAACTCGCCGCTGGGCAAATCCGGACGGGTGTGGCTCTGGATGAGCCCGATGCTAACCCTCCGTTCACGGCAATCGTGCTGAATGATCTGAACTAGCAATGCCAGGAGGGTTAGCGGCAAGGCGGCGCCGGAGGCAACGGTGCCGCTTTTCCCGCGATCACTGCAACTGTCTCGCAAAAATTGTGCGCGCTGGCAGGAGTAGTAAGAACAGTGCATACAGCGTTCTCAATGACAGTTTCTCGGTTCAAGGTCGTTTCTCAGCAATGTTTGTGTTTTTGGATCAGCGGGCTTCGTCGGGAAAGCCGTGCGCCGAGATGTTGGAGTGTAGGGTAAACCATCAACAGAAACTCACAGACCGGTCATCTTGACGGTATGGAAGAGGCATGAAATAGTGAAGGCGCTGCGGGAATCGAACCCGCCATCGCGTAAGGTCGCAAGACCTAAGTTTAATTCCGCGATGCTCCACCAGAGAGCACCAGCACCGGGCCATCTTGTTAGGGAGCGACCAGATGCTGTGGCTATCTGAGCATGGGAGTATGGCAGCGTCAACAGTTCGACCTGTGAATCGCGAAGGAAAACGTTGAATAACTTTTTCAATTATTATCAAGCCCCACCAGATCATCGGTGGGGCTTTCACAGTTTGTAAGAGTGTCTAACGAAAAACTTCTTTTGCCTTAAAGTCTCAATCCGGTGACAGACGGCGTGTTTAGCGGCCCTTCCGGCCAAAACAAAAAGGCCGGGCGCCCGTGCCCAGCCTCTTTCAGTCAAACCCAAGACCCACCCTTGCCTGAACCAACCCCGCAAGGATGGGGCACCCTCCGCGTCTCTATAATTCTGCGCAAATTAATAAAGTGAAATTCTCCAATGACGCAGCCATGCACCGGTTCTGAGGCTTTGATTGCGCGCCACCCGCCAGGGAAGTTAAAGTGCGATGAGGGATACTGATGACGTCAACACTTATACGTCTTCGCGGGTTATCGGATGTATTCGGCCACGTCTCCCCGAGCAATTTCGAGGCTATCATGGCCAGGCTCTCCGTGCTTTATGAGGACTTGCGAATAGAACTGCATGGGATTGCCGAAGACGCAATACCTGCGATGGATAGGTTCGATGTGAGATATCGTCGGATTTTTTTCCTACGAAAATCCATTGGCACACTATGGGAGTTTGCGGAAGCGGTGCACCACTTGCAACAATGCCCCGAGTTCAAGTTCACTTCTCCTTCCGAACCGGTATCGGCGGCGGACCAGGAACGCGCAAAGTTGTGGCGCAAAGCAGCGAAATTTTTTGAACGCAACAGGGAAAGATTAAAACGTATCAGGAATGACATAGGCGGGCACTTCGGTCTCGAAGCAGCACGATACGCTTCATTGCATTTAAATCCAACAGCTGTGATGGGCATCGAGGTCACACCCGAGAATCAGTTCGTTTTGCATTTTGCGGGGGAGATCGTTGCGACAGCGATGCTTCGCCACGCGACCGGCTCAAATCAAGAGCATAAATTAAAGCGCCTCGTCTTATTGGCGCGCATTGGTTATCGCCGGGCAACCACGTGCGTCCACTGCCTCGTGGCTTACCACCTCTGGGATCGATTCGGAAAATAGACTCCCCTCCGACAAACCCGGTGACAGGTGGAATGTTTACCGGACTTTCGGACCAAAACAAAAAGGCCGGGCGCCTGGGCCCAGCTTCTTTCAGGCAAACCGAAGACCCACCCTTGCCTGAACCAACCCCGCAAGGATGGGGCACCCTCCGCGTCTCTATAATTCTGGGCAAACTAATAAAGTGAAATTCTTCGATGGCGCTGTCGTCCACCTATTCTGAGTCTTCGATTGCGCGCCACTCGCCAATCTCTGCTAGGAGTCCTCTATTTAGTGGCTGCATTATTCTCGGAAACCGTACCATATCCACGGATTCCTCCACGCTCATGTGCAGTTACCACCAAGCCCGCGAAAGCACGTTTGTATTCCGGGTATGAACTGGAAAAAGCACTGATGAGCTCGTGGTTTTGCTTATCTGCGTCTTTGTCGTTTGCCCAGGGTTCAATTTCGTGGTCTATCTTCAGGTAAATGTTTTGACCCACCCCAACGGGGCCAACGTTCAAAACCCTGAAAGATAAATTTCCAAGCTGCCAATTAAACGGAGGCTGACCTTGGAGGATAGGAGGACGTTTCAAAGTTTCCAAACTCTTTTGAATTTCTGGCTGGATTCCGAGTTGGAGAAACGGACCTCTTGCCGCCAATTGGGACGCAGCTGCGTATAGGATGGATGAATTGAAATTGTGATTTTCGTGCATCTCGGACTCGGCCATTAACTGTAGGGTCTCAGCATTTTTCCCAACCATTGCTACGACCGTTGTTTGAGCATATTGAATGTGCCAATTTCCTTGCTCCTGCAGCAGCCAGGTGACAAAGGCCCAAGTGTTGTTGAGGGTTTGAGCCTCTACAATTACGTGAGCTTGCGTATGGCCGGGCTTCGTGTTCACGGCGACCCAACCCTCCGGGCTTGATAGGTTTCCGCATACAACGCGTTGTTCTTGTGTGCCTCCTATCACTTGTGGAAAGTACGTGTGCACGGCACGTAAGTCTTTGAATGGCCCATTTCGCTGAATGCCCTGTTTAAACGCCGCCACAAATTGTTCCGAAGTAACATTTCCCTTGGCATCAGCAGTGAACATTGAGTACGCGACCTCAGGATTTGGCCCCAAAGCATTCTGTACAAAATCGACGGCGACCTTGTCCACAGCGGCGAGGTCATTTCCGGATATTTCCCCATCGGTTTTGCAAGTCGCGAGAAACGGTTGAAGGGATTGCGAGCGTGAATTACGGCCTGGTGTTAGAAGGGTGATGATTGCGAACAAACAAGTTAAAAGTCCAATTCGAAGGGTGCCACCGTACAAATTCATTCAATCCTCTCCCGCACAAACGCCGAACCTAATTCTAGCTGGAAATTCTTTCCGAGAAGTACAATCCTTACACGGTGAGATTCTCTGCTTGCCTAACCGGGTGCTCCACGGTTCCGGGGTGTGGAATCTGGTTCTTGGGTGGGCCTGATCTAGAATCGGAGTGCAGCAGCGCCAAAAACAAAAAGGCCGGGCGCCTGGGCCCAGCCTTATTAATCCTTAGAATGGTTGCGGGGGTCAGATTTGAACTGACGACCTTCGGGTTATGAGCCCTTTCATTCTAAACAACGGGTGTTAGTTCATAGCAGCAAAAGCAACAAAACAAAGGGAAACGCCCCGTTTCCTTTGTACCGCTTTGTACCGCTTTTCCTAGAGTTCCGCCACAGAACCGCCACAGTTCCGCCACAGTTTGTTTCCTTGACAAACTTGGCTAGTAGGTTTCTGTCAAACAAGCGGGACGCCCACAAGCGGTAACTTGTGAACGTCCCTAGCCAAGATGACACGGATAAGGTGCCACAATGGTTACGACGATTCTCGCACGCTCACGGCGTCCCGCCAAACTACAAAGGAAAGGGACGCAAATGAACTCCTACACATTCCAATGCACCCGCTTGCAGTTCCGCAAAGAGCGCGAGCGGCAACTGCTAGATTTCCATCGGCAACTGAGCGAAGCCGAAACCCGTGATCTGCAATCGCATGACGCGGCGCACGCGGGTTATGTTGCCGCGCTTAAAGATAGAACAGCGGCACTCTTGCGCCGGGAAGGAAGGCACGCGGCATGAGAAACCTATTCCCTATATCGGGTGGGCGCATCACCACCAGCCGGAACAACTTGACCGGGATGATCGTTGCGGAAGTGCTGGCGAACTCCGCACGCATCGAAGTGGACGTGGACGGAAATATTTTGGTGGAAGTTGCCGGGAAGAACGTCCACATCAGCGCGAGTGGTGAAGTCACAGAAAGTGTGCGAGCAGCGTAAACAGATTTTACAATCTTGCGGAAAACGCCCCGGCTTCGCTCTCCGGGGCGTTCACTTTTTAGAAGTTGATATTCATCTTCCGAATTTTCGCGCGGAAGTAATCGAACATTCGATCACCGTGCGCGTCCAACATTTCCCCGATGCCATCGTTTGAAATCCCGCTCACGTGCGCGTGGTAAGTAAAGTTTATCGGGCGGGCTCCGCTTTGCGGGCTCTGGCTTTTTCCGCTCGCACTCGCGGCGGAAGATTCGACGAATGCGGACAGGTTGCGCGGCAAAACCATTTCGCCACCGTGGACCATTGCTGGCATCGCACCCGAGCCCGGGACAAGCCCACCCTGTTCGAACATCAAGAGCGCGAAGGCAGCGGCGGCAGCGGCTACACCAAGCGCCGGACCAACAACCGGGATAGCGGCAACCGCGTTGTACGCTTTCGCGGCGGCAAGTTTCGCATAAGCGAACGTGGACTCTTTCGCGCTCACCTGATCGGCGGCACTCGCGGCGGCACTCCCGGCAATGCTCTGCGCGGTTTGTGTTTGCGTCATCACGGTTTTCTGGATATTCGTTTTTATGTCTTGCTGCAACTCGCGGGCTTCCTTCACTGCCCATGCTTCGCCCATTCGCAAAGTCGCCTGAATAAAACTTTCCGCCATTGCTGTCCAAGTGTTTTGCATCGTCCGGGCGAAGTTCTGTCCGCCTGTGATGAGTTTATTAAAGTTTGAGTTGAACGCCGCGAAGCCCGCTTGCGCGGCGTTCGACAACCCCGCCGATAGCGATTGCTGAATAGTGGGCGCAACGCTTTTCATCTGTGCGGCTAGGCTGGTGAGTTCGTTCGCCCATCGTTCCGTTGCGGACGTTGCGCCATCGTAAAGCCGCGTCAAAGTTTCAAGATCACGCGCCAACTGTTTGTAAGTGTTTGAGTCCGTGCCCTCACTCGCGGCGACGGTTTCCATTTGCGCTTGCAACTGGGAGATTTCTAACCGGTAACTCTTGCGCCTTGCTCTGTGCATCGGCAAGCGCCGCCGCCGCAACTGGCTCTCTTGCGCGATCGCGTTGCCCTCAATCGCTTGCCGAATAGGTCCGCCACTCAAGCCCGCTGTGGCAAGATGTTCGCCCGCTTCCGCGCCGTGCATGGCGAGCCCGGATTTTTTCTGGCTGTCCGCGAACTCTAGCCGTTGCGTTTCGATTGCCGATTTCCACGAGTTGAGATAGCTGTCCGTCATTTCCTTGACGGCTTTTTCGTTCTCCGATTTTTCCGTGTCGGAGATTTTCTTCCGCTCGGCGGCCGCTTCGATGTCAATCGCCAGTTGCAGAGAGATTTTCCGAAGTTGCGCGGCTTGGAAATCGCTCACATCTTGCTCTAAAAGTTTTCTGGAATATGCCGCGAGTGACGCGGCGGCTTCCTCGGCTTTCTCCGATGCGCTAAAGGCGGCGTGCGCTTTTTCGTCCTGAGCGAGTTTGCTTTCAAGCACACCCTGTTTTTCTGTGCCCGTGATTTTCTCAAGCAACGCGTCCACGCCCGCGAGTGCGGCTTTATAAATATTCACGGTATCGGCATCCGGGGCGCTCACAATGTCACGTGCGCCGCCGCGTGTTCCCGCCGGGATGTGCATCACTTCGGTTTTCGATGCGTCCGCGAGTTGCGCTTGTAAGGTAGTCCGCGCCGCCAAGATCACGTTTCTTTTTTCTTCTAGTGTGTTCGCGCTCTGTAGTTGGGTTTCGAGTGGCGCGAGAATCTCAGCGACTTTTTGGACGTTCCCGGTTCCCAAAATAATCGAACTCGCAAAGCCGGGCCCGGCTTTCATAATTTGCGTCATGTGCTGCAACGCATCTTCCAGCGATTTCGAAAGTTCGTCTGATTTGACGCGGGCTTCGCCCAGTGCTTCCGCGAGATAGTTGGGCGGTCTGTGTTCTAACTTGTCGATTTGGATTTGCAATTTCGCATTCGACAAATCGAGTTGATCGTTTTGCCGCACAAGGGAAAGCGAAACGTCATCCATTTTGTGCGCGGTTTCCTCGGCAAGCCCTTTCCATTTTTCAAACTCTTCGATGAAATGCTCCAGCATTGCCGCGCCAACTAGAAACGCGGTTGCACCAAACAGGCCCGCCATGATCGGCGCGAGAGTTGCGGAAGCCGCCCCAACGCGGGCGAGAGCAAAGCCCAACTGTCCAATGCCCGCTTCGCTCGCAAGCATTCGAACCGCGCCCGCTGCCATTGCTCTATCAAGTGCGGTAACTTTCACGGTGGTATCCGCCGCTTCTTTTCCGAGTGCAGCGGTTGCAGCGGTCATGCTCGCAACGGTTGCGGCGGCATCTTGTGCGCTCATGCCCGTTGCTTTCAGTGCCATGCCGAGTTCTTTTGTGCTCACGCCGCTTGCGAGCAATCGGTTGGCGAGATTCACGGCGGGCGTTTGTGCCAGATTGAACGCCGAGCCCATTGACGTGGTAGCCTCTGCGGTTTCGCGTGACGCCGCCGCGAGTTGCTCCAATGGCGAAAGGTCCACCGAAACTAATATTTTTAGTTCGTCTGTATTGTCCGGCATGAGTTCCCCTTACACTCCGCGAGATCCGCTTGCGCCTTGCGAAAACTTCTTTCGGCTTCGTCTAGTTCGATTGCGAGAAACTCCGAGTCACGCCGCGCTCGCGTGAGTCGTTGCGCCGCCGCCGCTAAAGCCAACTCCAACTCATTCAGTTTTTCCATTTGCTTCCCCGTGCGAGTCGCAACGCTTCGATGGCTTGCAGTAGTCCGCGCTCGAATGCTTCCATGACTTCGACGGGCGTTTCTTCGGGGATAAACACGGCAAGACAACTCGAAATAAACACGCTTTCATATCCGGGCTCAGGAAGATTGCCGTTGAAAGATTTCTCGGAAACCTTTTCGACTAACGCCGCGTACAAATCAACTTCCATGTTCGGCCTCACTTTCGCGGGCGCGGGGAATATGAATAAAGCCGCTCAGAATGCCAGCTTTCTCGCGCGCAAGCCGTGTGCGGCGTGCGGCGCGTTGTCCGTTGCCGTTGCCGTAACGCACTTGTCCGGTTGCAGATTTTTTTCTCCCGGCCAGAACGCGGCGCACAGACGACGAACTCACGCCGAAACGCCGCGCGATTGCCTCCGGCTTTAGGCCAAGCCGCTCGTAGGCGTCAAACACACACTGTATTTTTGCCGGGCTGAGCGTTGTTCGGTGGCATTCGGCTCCCACTTCGAACGCTTCTTCTGCCGGGATGATCGGCGGAAACTCGATTTTCTTTTCGGTGCGGAAATCCACAAGGCGAACTTCTAGGAGTTCCACCACGAGCCCTTCGAGCGATTTTCCCGGCGCGCGATAATCCCGCATTTCCGTCAACTCGCGGAACATGCGGGCCGGAAGTTCGATGCGGCGAAGTGCGGGGCGTGGTGGCATCAGGGAATGCTTACCTGTGTCCACGAACTCGCGGCGGATTTGAACCAGAGCGCGGGCGTGGTGTAGTCCACATAGAGCGAGCCCTGTGCCGCGCCGGAAACGAACGGGTCCGGGTTGGACGCGGGTGCGCCGTTGCCGTAGAGAATGCAAATCGGGCTCTGTGCGCCAACTTTGCCGGGATTGCCGAGCAACAAACCTTTCATCACTTGTGACATTTAGCTCCCTTCACGCGTTTCGGTGTTTCCAAAAACTTTTTCAAAGACGGGCGCGGGTTGCATTTCCGGCAAATCCGGTTGTCCGGGGCGAAGCACGGCGCGGCGGAGTGGCGCATCGGGCACCACGCGGGAAATACCGGGGATGGGCACGACTGCGTCAAGGTCATCGGCAAGGCCCGCCGCCTTGTTCGCGTTCGCGGCTTTCGCGTGTGCGGATAAGACTTCCGCGCTTTTGACGCACTTGTCGGCCATTGCAGTATGGAAAGCATGATCGGGTGAGCCCGCCTCGCAATTTTCCGCAAGGTCCGTGTGGCACTTCGCGTTTTCGATTTCGCGGCTTGCAAGATGGGAAAGCAACTCTTGTTTTGTCACCGTGGTCCTCCGTGATACAGCCGTGCGAGACTGGAAAAAAAGCCGCGGGGATTTTCTTTCGCGCGATTTTGTGGAGTGGCTTCCACTCGAATCAACTTTTTCGCGCCAAACTCCGACACTAAAAAGCCGGGAGAACCGTCACGCATGAATCCGGCGCGAACAATCGGCGGCGGCATTGGTATGTAAGACGGTTTGGGTTGCGAGTAGCGCGGTTCCACGGACCACGGCGTCCATGCATTTTCGGCCGGCGCGGTTTCTTCCGTCTGCATTTCGGGCTTCACGTCCGCGTCCATCCCCGGTTTTTCTTCCGGCTCGAAAAGTCGAATCATTGCGCGTTCACCTGTCCTAAACCTGAAAGTTTCGAAACTGAAAAGTTGCCCTGGGGGATTTTGGTGGAGCCCGCGCCGATAGTTTCAATCGGCGTCACCGTGATGATTTCGAGTGGCGTCACTTCGCCTGTACCGCTTGGCGCCGAAATCGCGCCGCTACCGCTCACGGGTTGGGATGTGGCAATCATTCACCCGCCGCCTTTTTTTCCGTGCGAACACAAACGCCCGCCGCGTCAAAATAGGCAATCACTTTTGCGCCGCCCGGAAACTCTGTGATTTCCTCGCGGAGTGCGGGCGCGGTTTTTGCCTTGTGGGTTTGTTCGTAAACATGCTGGGCGTGCATTTCCACGTCAAGCGATTGATTGACAAACCGTTCGTGCGCTCGCTCACCGATTGCGCCCACAAGTTTTCTTTCTTCGATGAAACTGTCGAACACATCCGGGGTGCCGTTCACTTCCGGCGCGGCGCTCTCGTCTTGCGGGCTTCCGATAATTTCCGAGAGTTCGATTGGGACATTCGGTTCCATGCTTCCCCCTTGCGCTTATTGCGCGGTTGCCGTGCTGATTTCCGAAGCCGGGATGTACTGTTCGACACCCGCAGAGTTCACGAACCACAAGCCGCCCGCGAGATAAATATTTTTCAACGCTTGCCGGAAGTCGATGCCAGCCGGAATGGTGTAGGTGATCGGTGAGCCCGTGCCGCCAGAAAACGTGATCGTCAAAGTTGTGGGTGCCGCCATTTTATTTCCTTTCGAGTTGCATTTTTTACTTCGCTCCACTCCGCCATCACTTCGCCCCGGCGCTTGAGCAATTGCCCCGCGCGGAGTTGCATCGCCCGCCATGCGGATTCAATCGCCGCGCGTCCGGTCATGTTCGCATCTTGCGCGGCAATGATCTGCTGGAAACGGTTCGTTTGGAGCGAGTGGACTTTGCGGAACTCCCCGATTTCCGCATCAAGCGCGGAAAGTTCGGAGTTGACGCCGCGCAGTTGCGCCCGCAAAGACGCTTCACGAAACGCCAGTGACACTTGCGGCGCTTGCGGTTCTGGTGCGGCTTCCGAGTTGGTGAATGGCCACATAGTTTTTCCGGGGAAGAGAACTCGTGAAAGTGTCTCTCCCCCGAAACTGGGAACTCACGACGATTTGAACGTGCTAGAAAATGGCGCATTTTGCAACCATAAAGTGAACTTAAAACGCCCTATGGCGAAAAGGTAAAATCGGGGGTATCGTTTGCTCATGCCAAGACGTTGCTGCGTTTGCGCCGATGATCGACTACAAACCGCAGTCGATCATCTGCTTAGAGAACAACAAGCTCTCGCTCAAAGAGATTTCGAAACAGATGGACGGGAAAGTTTCCCCGGCAACTTTGTGGCGACACAAAAATCAGTGCTGGCGCGCGCTGAAAGCCGCACGGTACAAGACGGATAACTTCTCGCCGCGCAAACACAAAGTCGTGCAAGTGTGGGGGGAGCTGCTTTTGCGCGAAGGCGTGCCCATCCAGAAAAGCGAACTCACCGAAAACGATTACCTTGTCACGATTGAAATCGCCGCGCCCATGAAACCGCGTGTGCTCACCACCGATGATTCGCAAAAACTGGAAACTCCCACCACAGTGCCCCAACCCGTCCTCCCCGCGTACTTGTTTGCCCTGTTCAAGCCCGAAAAGAAAATCCCCGCTAAGCCTTTATAGATTTGAGTGAACCGAATAACATGAGGACGTGGAGAAGGAGAACTCCACATGACACTCGAACAGTTCGCAGAAACGTACCACGTTCGCACAAAGCGCGATTCCCTCAACGATACGATCATCCCCGGCTTCCAGTTCTGTACCGATATGCCGAAACGTCAGGAATACCGCTCGCACATCTTTGACGGTTTCTCCGATGGACGCCTCGGCTTGTGCCTCTTGTTCACCACGCGCAAGCGATGGACCTACGCTCGCCAGAAATTACTCGCGGCCGGCTTTACCATCAAACAAAATGCCGACACGGAAGGTACCGCGCTCTTTGACCCGGAGAATTCCCACCAAGCCAAACTCGCTCTCCGGCTCGCTCGCATCAAAACCATAAAGAACTACTCCGGCACTCCCACACAAGCCCAACTCTTCGCCCGTAACGCATTCGCGGAACGCGCTAGGATTGCGTCCAGCACGAACACCAGAGCCACGTAGGCCTCATTTAGCCTCTCAAATCGCTGGATAGGTGTTTGGGCACCACCCGGCTGGTGTTTCACAAAATCGCGGGGGATGTTTAGTGCCTTTCGGGGCGTTCGATGCCGGAAGTTGTGTGCGCCACAGTTCCACCACAGTACACACTATCCCGTTGATTACTCATTGGGTTATTGTGGCACTTCGGGTTGTTAATCCTAACGCCGCACGCGGTTTGTGCGGGTGATCGGCGCTTTCAAAGCCCTAGAAGCTACTTTCCTCGGCGCGATTGAGTGGTGCCAAGGCTTGTTGCGGTATATGGATGATCAGGCGCCGTAGGAGCGCCTGATCTATTCGCAATAGCTGCTGGGGATTACTTAGCAGCCCACCCTTATACCGCATGGTCCCTTGGCCAGTTCCACGCATTCTGTAGGGCGAGTAGCGAGTGCGGACGGTTCCGAGTGCTGTGAGTGCGAGCATGGGGTTTGCGCTTTTTTTTCACTAAAAGGGCTTTTCCTTCCGGGCGTCAAAATCTTTCACGGCGGCGAGATATTGTTCCGTGGTGATGTCTTTTACTTTTCGAACTCCGAAGTGTGCTTTGCAGTATTCGAGTAGGGCGGGTCCATCCATACCGATTCTCCGGGCGCTGTCACGAAGCCAGAAGATGAGTTGGGATGATGCTTGTGAGTGGTCCGGTATTTTGGTTTGCGTTTAATCTAAGGAAACGTCAAATACCGGCGCACGCTCGAAACCTGCTTTATATTCCCCTGCATTACTTACTACCTGCTGTAAGTCAAAACCTACGGGCTCATGGGTGCGCCCTGCTCGAACGTCATTTGCGCCCTGCTCAGGGGCGATTTGAGCCGTGCTCGATTGGGATTTGAGCCCTGCTCCATTTTGAGCAGGGGGCATGGGTGCGCCGTGCTCGGTTTGAGCAGGGCTTATGGGTGCGCTGTGCTTATCCTTATTATCACCCATCACGGGTGCGGGGTGATCGGGCGGGCGTTCCAGTTCGATGAGCCGGGGCAGGTTGAGCCAGTATTCGTTATGTTGATCGGTTTTGCCCTGCCCGTGGCGGACGGGTCGCACGGCGATAATTCCCAGCCGCTTGCCCCATTGGAAGATGCGCTTGACCGTGGACACGTCCACGCCCATTTCCCATGCGAGTGTCTTTTGGCTTGTCCACGCGTAGCCCTTGCGAACGTGTGTGTGCCGGAGAATGAGTGTGAGCAAGTATTTCTGCGCGGGCTGGGCGTCAATCCCGGCAATTGCCGTGGCAACGTACCACCAGTGAATTTTTCCACCCTCTTGAACGTGCTCATTTTTTTTGCTACTCATTCCGAGACTCCTCGAAAGTCAACCGCTCCGGCGCTCGCTCTTGCCGGGGCGGTTTTACTTTGCACTGGTAGCGCGGCGGCGAAACACACCCATGCGCCGCATTTCCTTTATCGCCAGAAATCGCAACCAACCCGATAGCGGCAATCCGTTCGCGGACGCGGCTTCGTGCATCTGCTTGAACAGTTCGGGGTTGCAACCCAACTGCACGGGCGTCCGGTAGCGCGATTTGATTATTAGCCTCTCCATTTTTGTCACCGTGTCTCTCCTTTTCTCTCGAAACTTGGCTTCTAACTTATTCTTACTATTCCGTACACTTGACATTATGTTGGCGGTACGGTATACAATAGGTGTATTACAAAAATTGAACGCATGGAAGCGAAATCTTAGAAAAGTTTTGGCCGGGTCTGAGCAACAACAACACGCCCTCCCATTGGTCGGTTTTGGGGGTGTATTGTGCGGAAAGAGTTGCAAGCGGCGCTAGAACTCGCCCGGAAGATTGACGCGGAAGAGTTGCCCCGGTTGATCGGTGATCTGAGCGAGATCACGGCAACGTGCCAAGCGCGGCTTGTTGCCACTCCCCCGGCAAAGCCCGCCGATGAATTGCTCACCGTGGAACAAACGGCGGCGCGGCTTAAGTGCTCCGTAGGCTACCTGTACAAACACCACAAGCGGTATCCGTTCACGCGCCAGAATGCGGTTGGTTCGCGGTTGCTCTTTTCCGCGTCCGGGTTGGATGCGTATCTCAAGAAAGCCCGCTCTTGACTTATGCCTAGCGGTACGCTACTCTATGCATAGCGGTAGTCAACGCGAAAGGGGCGACAATGGCAAAGCGGAAAAGTGCGGCGGCGGTATCACTAGGACGCAAGGGCGGACAAGCCCGCGCGAAAAATCTGAGCAAAGAACAACTCTCGGCCATCGGCAAAAAAGCGGCGGCGGGGCGGTGGGGCAAGAAAGGCGGCAAGTGATGCGCGGACAAGGCACACTTTTTCTACGGGGCGGCGTGTACTGGGCGCAATACTATCTCCGGGGCGAACGGTTCCGCGAGTCTACCGGGGAAACCAACCCGGACAAGGCGGCGAAGTTTCTCCGTGATCGGCTTTTCAAGTTGGAAGCCGATAAGCGCGGGCTCCAACCCTTCACAACTCCAAAAGCAAACCGCTTGACGGTTGGTGATCTAGTTGCCGAGTTGAAGAAAGATTTCGAACTCCGGGGCATTGCATCGGCGCAAAATCTGAGCGTGCTCGGCATGGTTGACGCGGCTTTCGGTGATCGGCTTGCCGTGGCACTCAAGCCCGTGGACGTGGACGCCTATATCGAAGAACTTCTGGACGATGATTTCGCCCCGGCCACAATCAACAGGCGCACACAGTTGCTCGGCCAGTGCTACCAGTTGGCAATCAAGCGCGGCACTCTCTCGCGTGCGCCGTACATCCGGCACTTGAGCGAAGCCGGGAACGCGCGGAAAGGTTTCTTTTCCGAAGCGGAACTCGCGGGCGTTGTGTCGCACTTGCCCGCCGATTTGCATGACTTTGTGAACTTCGCGGCGGCAACCGGAATGCGGAAATCGGAAATCGCTTCCCTCACGTGGGACGATCTGCAAGGCGAAGTGCTCACCCTGCAAGGCGAGCACGCCAAGAACGGCGAAGCGCGAAACATCCCGGTTGCCGGGGAAATCGCACAGATACTGACGGCGCAAGACGGCGCGGACGTTCGAAGCGAACGGCACAAAGCAGTTGTGCTCTCTGATTTTCCATCGCAAGGGCGAGCCCGTGCGCGAGTTCCGCAAGTCATGGGCAACCGCGTGCAAAGCGGCGAACTGCCCCGGCAAACTCTTCCATGATCTGCGACGAAGTGCGGTTCGCAATATGACAAACGCGGGTGTGCCGCAAGTTGTGGCAATGAAGATTTCCGGCCACAGAACCGTGAGCATGTTTCAACGGTATAACATTGTGGAGCCTTCCCAACTCGCGGCGGCACTCAAGCAAACCGAAACTTTCCGCGCCACACAAGCGAAAGAACAAAAAGTTGTGGCCATGCGCTAAAACGCGAACCGCCACAATACCGCCACACTTGCTGCAATGTGGTGCAAAAGCAAAAAGGGCTTCCAACTCGGAAGCCCTTTCTTTTGTTTCTCTAAGATGGTTGCGGGGGTTGGATTTGAACCAACGACCTTCGGGTTATGAGCCCGACGAGCTACCAGGCTGCTCCACCCCGCATAGTTAATATAACGGACGGTGCCGCATCCGTCAAATAAGGTGGAGCATCTATTGACCCTGAAACAGTGTCCAATTAAGCTGAATGAGCGCGAAAATGGGAACCAATTGCACAAGTATGTTCGGTTCGAGGAGATCGCCCACCAAGATTCAATGGCTGATCTGCCTTTCGCTCGTCCTCTTTTTGCTCTATAACCCGTTTCTTTCTCTGATTCACACCCCGAACGGCCTTTCGGTTCAGCACTTGTCCAGCAACCGGGCCACGGTAGGGGCGGGGGAACTGCAAAATTTCTCTCCAGCACATAAGTCTTTAACCGCAGCGGTCGCCCCTAAGGAATGTTCTGTATATCTTCTGCTTCCTCCGGAAATCACAATCCTTTCAGTAGCTTGGGATGTCGATGCGGACAAGGCTTTCCGGTATGATTTTGCGTCGAATCTGTGGTTCCGTCCCCCGCCGTCGGCCTAATTTCTCCTCATTTTTCTCTCTAAAATCCAAATCAATAACTTTTTTCAGCTTGACACTCGTTGAGTTGATCAAAATTTCGGTCATCGCGCGTGATCCCCCTGGCGGCTTTCACGCAGCAAAAATTCAGGAAGCTCATGACAAAGAGAACAAAAGTATTTGTCGGAATTGCATTGGCCCTTGCCGGGGGATTTGGCTGGTACTGGCTTAGTCACAGCCGAACTGAAGCCGACGATCCTGGCTCCGCGGAGAACTCCGGAACTATACCGGTCGCCGCCGTGGTCAAAGCGGAGCGCCGCGACTTGGGTGTAGCGCTGACCCTAGCCGGAGCATTCAAGCCATTTCAAGATGTGGACATCCATGCCAAGGTGGCCGGGTACATTAAGGCTATTTACGTTGACGTCGGGATCGCATGTAAAAGGAGGACAAACCTTGGCGGTTCTCGAAGTGCCCGAACTGCGGCAGAGTTGGCTGGCGCGGATGCGGCCGTTCGCCGTGCAAAGGAAGAGATCCGTCGAGCACAAGGCGAGCTGTAAAGGGCGACTTCGGCTCATTCGGCGGCGCATGCCATGTATGACCGTTTGAAACAGGCCTCTCTGCAAAGGCCGGGCTGGTAGCACAACAGGAATTGGATGATGCGCAAGCGAAGGATCGGAGGAGAAGCGCAGGTGTCCAGTGCGAAGGCAGCCTTGACGCGGCAGAACAAGCTCTGGAGGTGGCCCAGGCAACGCAAAGACAGTTCAAGGCGATGCGGATTACACAAGGATCACCGCGCCGTATTACGGGCGTAGTGACCACGCGTTATGCGGACACAGGCTCGCTGATTGCCGCAGGAACGTCTTCGAGCACGCAATCGGAGCCGGTTGTGCGGCTGGCGCAGATATCCGTCTTACGCCTGGTACTGCCGATTCCTGAATCCGTTGCGGGGAGGATTCGACTGGGCGATCCGATCAAAGTGCACGTGCAAGCGCTAAATCAGGATTACGTCGGGAAGGTGGCGCGTTTTGCGGACGCATTGGAGGAACAAACGAGGACCATGCATACGGAAATCGATTTCCAGAATACCGACGGAAGGTTATTGCCGGGTATGTACGTGCAAGCAACGCTGACGCCACCAAACAAAAAGATGTCTGACTGTACCGCTGGAAGCGGTGGAGATGACTGGCGAGAACGAGGGGACGGTACTGCGGGTGGATGCGCAAAACACGCTGGAGGAGCGCAAGGTGCGTCTCGGGTGTGGAGGGGAGCACGCGGATCGAGGTCTCATCCGGATTAAGCGACGGCGACCGAGTGGTGGTTGGGAAGCAGGAGCGAATTTCGCAGCGGCATGAAGGTGACGCCTAAGGAAACGGATGCGGAGCAAGTAGGATCGGCAGCAGGGGGAAAGTAATGCCGAAGTTTGCTCTGGCATACCCGTATTTCATCATCATGTTGTGCCTGGTGGTGGCCGTGGTTGGCGTCACTACTGTGGTGCGCATGCCGGTGGACTTGTTTCCGCAGATCAATATTCCCGTGGTGGTTGTGGCGACATTTTATGCGGGGATGCCGCCGCAACAAATCGAAGCGGACATCACCAACACGTTCGAGCGGTTCTTTACGTTGGGAAGCAATATTGACCACATCGAGTCGCGCTCGCTGACCGGAGTGAGTTTAATCAAGATTTATTTTCAGCCCGGAACGGACGCAAACGCTGCGTTGAGCAACATCGCCAATCTGGCGATGGCGGATTTGCGGCGCTTGCCACCCGGGACGCTGCCGCCGGTGGTACTGAAATTCGATGCATCGAGCCTGCCGGTGTGTCTGGTCACGTTGAAAGGTCAGGGACTAAACGAGACGCAGCTCAAGGATCTGGCGCAGTTTCAGGTGCGGAACCAGATCGCAAACGTGCCGGGGGCTTCGGTGCCGCAGCCATTTGGGGGGACCTACCGGCAGATTCAGGTATTTGTGGATCCGATGAAGCTGGAAGCACACCAGTTGAGCTTGATGGATGTGGTGAGCGCGATCAACGACTCGAACCTGATTTTGCCAGCAGGCGATGTGCGCATCGGAAGCCGGGATTACAACATCTACGCCAACAGCCAGGTATCCGCAAGCAGAGGAGATCAATCAGATTCCGCTGAAGAGCGTGGGGTTGGTATCCGTTCTGGTTGCCGATGTGGGCAAGGCGCGAGACGCGGGGGCGATTCAGACAAACATCGTGAGGATTGACGGCCAAAAATCCGTATACATCCCGATTTTGAAGCAGGGCGGGGACAGCAACACCATCGCGATCGTCAACGGAATTAAGAGAGGCGACCAAAGCATCTGGTGGACATTCCGGACGCGTTGCGAACCGCCGTAGTGTTTGACCAGTCGATCTTTGTGAAGACGGCGTTGAAGAATCTTTTGAAAGAAGGCGGCATCGGGCTGGCGCTAACCGGATTGATGATCCTGCTTTTTCTTGGGAAGCCCGCGCGCGACATTTGCGGTGCTGTTGTCGATCCCACTCTCGGCGCTGACGTGCTTTCTGGTGATGAGCGGGATGGGCGGATCGATTAACACCATGCTGCTGGGCGGGTTGGCGCTGGCTTTTCGCGGCTGATTGACGACTCGGTGGTGGTGCTGGAGAACATTTTCCGTTTCATGGAACAGGGCGTAGCGCCGCGGGAGGCGGCGGAGAAAGGGCGGCATGGAAGTGGCGCTGGCGGTGCTTGCGGCAACTTCCACGACTTCCATCGTGTTTTTCCCGGTTAGCTTTTTCTACGGCGTCAGCAAGTACTTGTTCACGGACCTGGCCCTTGGCGTGGTGCTCTCCATTTTCGCTTCCTACATCTTTGCGATGACGGTCGTGCCCCTGTACTGCGCACAGTTCATCCGGTTGAATGCGCACGGAGAGGCGAAGAGGCCACGAGAAACAGACCGGGCTGCTGGCAAAAGTGGTGCACGAGTTCAACGAGATATTCCAGCGACTGCTGGCTTTTTACGAGAAGCATGTGACGCGAGCGCTGCAAAGGCCTGGCCGCACGGCGTCTGTATCATCCTCGGGCGGCATCGCGCTGCTGATCGGGGATTCTTTCCGTTCGTCGGGCGCGCTTACTTTCCGCGAACCGATCCAGGTCAATTCGTCATCAACGTGAAAGCGCCGACGGGAACACGGTTGGAAGTAACCGACAAATACATCGCCCGGGTGGAGGAGGATATCCGCTCGGTAATCCCCGAAAGACGAATTGCACATGATCGTTTCCAACATCGGGATTACGCCTGATCTCTCCGCAATTTACACGAGCAACTCCGCCATGCACACGGCGTTCGTGCAGGTGAACCTGAAGGAAGAGCACAAAGTGGGCAGCTACGAATACATGGAGCGGGTGCGGCGGAAATTGGCCAGCGACCTGCCGCAGTTGAGCACCTACTTTCAGGCGGGCGGATTGGTGGATTCGGTGGTGAACCAGGGCTTGCCGGCGCCGCTGGACATCCAGGTGAGCGATAACGATCTGGACGAAGGCTATGCGATCGCCCGGAACATCGCGTTGCAACTGAAAGGGTCGAAACGCGTGAGCGACGTGCTGATCCCGCAGGACATCGATTATCCCGGACTGGAATTGAATATCGACCGCGAACAAGCCAGCTTGCTGGGACTGAGCCCAAAGGACGTGGTGGACAACGTGATTACCGCGCTTACTTCCGACGGCATGATCGCGCCGAGCTACTGGATCGATCCGAAGAGCGGAAACAATTACATGCTGACGGTGCAGTATTTCAACGAAAAAGTCGGCACCATGACCATGTCCGATTTTCGCAACATCCCGTTGCGCGCAGCCAACTTCCGCTTCGTACACGCCGCTGCAATCGGTGGCCAAGATCGAGCCCATCAACACCCCGACCGAAGTCGGACCATTACCAGATCCGCCGCGTAATCGACGTCTACGTGATGCCCAAGTAGCGAGGATCTAAGCGCGGTGAGCGCGAAATCAAATCAGGTGTTGAAAGGACTCAAGCTGCCAAAGAATGCGCTGGTACGTGTACAGGGAGCTGTGGTTGGCATGAATGAATCCTTTTTCCGCTTTGGCGTGGGGCTGATTCTCTCCGTTATTCTGGTGTACCTGATCCTGATGGCGCAGTTCCGTTCGTTCATCGATCCATTCATTATTCTGACGGCGATACCGCCGGGGCTTGCGGGGGTGATCGTGTTTCTTTGGATGACGCACACGACGCTGAATATCATGTCCCTGATGGGAGTGATCATGATGACGGGGATCGTGGTGTCTAACAGTATTTTGATCGTGGAGTTTTCCGGAATCCTGCACGAACGCGGACTGGGATTGAAGGAGGCTGTGGTGGAAGCCTGCAAGGTGCGCTTGCGCCCGATTCTGATGACTTCGCTGGCGACTTTGCTGGGATTGCTGCCGATGGCCTTGGGGATTGAGGAGGGCAGCGAACAATATGCGCCATTAGCGCGCGCGGTGATCGGTGGACTGGCGTATCCGTGGTGGTAACGGTGTTTCTGGTGCCGGCGGTCTACCTGGTGATTCATGGAAGAAAACAGGCGCCGGTTACGGAGGTGGCGTCGTGAGGTGGATCATATTGACGAGCCTGCCGCTAATGGGGCTACTGGCAATGGCACCGCGCCTGACCGCGCAGCAGGCACCCGCACCTCCGGCAACTCCCCCCATGGGAACAGCGGCGGCGGCAGGTTCCGGCAGCGCCGTTCGCTGACCTTACTGGAAGCAGAAACGACTGCGATTAAAAACAATCCGCAAATCACCGTGGGGAAGCTGCAGGCTCTGGAAGCACGGGAATTCGTCCGGGAGGCACGCTCGGCGATGATGCCGCAGGCAAACATGAGCGTGACGGCGGTGGATTCCAATCCGGCACCCGAATCAGCGCAGGATACCTGACGAATCCGACTATATATCCGAGAGCGGCAGCCGGGGTTTCCGTCAGCCAATTGATCACGGATTTCGGACGGACCACAAATCTGGTTTCCAGCTCGCTGTTTCAGGCAAAGGCGCAAGACGAAAATGCCGTGGCACGCGGCAGCAAATCGTTCTGGCGGTGGACGAAGCGTTTTACAATGCGCTGGAGAGCAAGGCGCTGCTTCTGGGCCAAGGAAACGGTAAAAGCGCGGCAAGACCTGGTGGACCAGATTCAGGCTTGACGAATGCGAAGTTGCGCTCCGATATCGACCTCAGCTTCAGCAAAGTGGACCTGGCCAGGGCAAAACTGTTGATGCTGGAATCGCAGAACAGTTCTGAAGCCTCACTTTCGACACTTTCGGCTATTCTGGGCTACCCCAACACGCAGAACTTTCAGGTGATCGAATCTCCTTCCCCGGCCGTCGCTCCACCCGCGCCCGATCCTCTTCCGCTGATCCAGCAAGCCATTCAGATGCGCCCGGAAATTCTCTCGCTGCAAAATGAAGTAACCGCTGGTGAAAAATTCGGGCGCGCGGAACACGATCTTTGGTGCCCCACGATCAATGCGATGGGCAAACCGGTCTCGCTCCCGTGCGCGACGATCATATTTCCAGTTGGTACGGCGGCGTGGGTGTGAACATCAATATCCCCGTGTTCAACGGGTTTTTGTTCAATGCCCGGGCCAGGAGCGCCGACCTGGAAACGGAACTGCGGCGCAAAAGATTGCAGGATTTGCAGGATAACGTTGCTCGAGACGTCCGCAACGGCTGGCTAGACACCGGAAGGCCTACGAGCGCCTTTCGTTGACCAAGCAACTTCGCGAACAAGCTGATCTTTCGCTCCAACTGGCCGACGCGCGCTACAAATTAGGTTTGGGCACCATCGTGGAATTCAGCCAAGCGGAACTGCAGAAGACCGACGCGGAATCCAGGACACCGATGCGCATTACCAGTACATCCTGTCGCAAATCGTGCTGGCCTACGAAATGGGCGTTACTCGTTGAACTCTTCCAAACAATCCCTTTGTGGATTGCCCAAGTCCTGTAAAATTTCCTGAACCCTTTTTAGATCGCGACCGCTCTTCCCCTATAGAGGGTCGAATCGCGATGCCGGGTGCCCCATGGTTCCGGTTTTAGGAACCTGGGTCTTGGGTTGGATTGATTTCGCTTCGGGGTGCAGCAACTTTAAGAAGAAAAAGGCCACGCGCCTGGGCCCAGCGCTTGCGCCAACGGGGCTTACTCCCCTCGCCTGCATTCATTGACCCCAGATAACCCTCCGAGCCAACGACTGTTCGCTATAACGCAACAATTTGCCCCTCCACCAGCCCAAAGGTGCTGGAAGCGTTATTACAGGTTGGGAACTCTGCTTGACTGGGCCGCAGAGCAGAGGATATTCGAGATATAGATTCTCGGAGCCTTTCCGTGCCACGAAAAAATGGTTTTGCCGTAGTACTGCTGATAGCTGTGCTTGCTGCCCTGGGGCTTTGGCTGCGCTGGCTGAGTACTCCGCTTCCGCCGCCTAGCGTCACCGGCAACATCCAGATCACCCACGACGGCCTGGTGAAAACTGATCTCGCGTCGGATGGCTCGAACCTCTATTTCAACGAGCTGTCCGGCGACAATTCGATTATTTCCAAGGTGGCGGCAACGGGGGGCTCGGTCTCCAAGTTTCCCATCACCTTTCCAAACGGGCAGTTGATCGACGTCTCGCCCGCGCGATCCTCCCTATTGGTGGCGGAAATCAAGGCAGGGCCCGCCTCGGAATGGCCCTTCTGGAACTATCCGCTGGAAGGTGGCCCGGCGCAGCGTTTTGGAGACATCAGCGGCCAGGGCGGAGCATGGTCGCAGGATGGCCAGCGTGTATTGTTCGTGAAGGGTTCCAGTCTCTTTGTCACCGACGCAAACGGTGGAGCGGCGAAAGAACTCGCCAAGGTGAATGGCACTCCTTATGATCCCAGCTATTCGCCCGACGGCAAGCGCATCCGTTTCAGCGTTGGAAATGTGGAGATGAACACCTCAACCATTTGGGAAGTGAATAGCGACGGCACCGGCCTGCATCCCTTTCTGCCCGGCTGGAGCGGCGCCGTTTCCAAATGCTGCGGCAGTTGGACCGCCAACGGCCACTATTACGTTTTTCAAGCGACGGAAAAAGCCCTGGGCAGCATCGCTCAACTCTGGGCCTACTCGGAGCCTAGCGGCACTTTGGAAAAAAAACGTATTGAAGAACTTGCGAAACTCACGCAAGGGACCATTTCTTTCGCCCACCCGGTTCCCTCTCCCGATAACAAGAAAATTTGGGCATTGGGGTTGAATGTGCGCACATCCGTGGTGAAGTACGAACCCGCTTCGGGGAAATATGTACCGTTTCTCTCTGGCGTGTCCGCTACCGACCTGGACTTTTCTCCGGATGGCCAGTGGGTCGCCTATGTTTCCATTCCGGAAGGCAACCTCTGGCGAAGCCGGGTAGATGGTTCGCAGCCGCAGCAGCTGACTTCTTCGGCTGGCCGAGCTGCCCTTCCACGATGGTCTCCCGATGGTAAACAGATCGCTTACATTGATGTCGAAGAGGGGAAACCCTGGGCGATTTATACCGTTCCGGCGGCTGGTGGCACGCCCCAACTCCTGCTTGCGGAAAAGCTCACGCAGATTGACGTCAACTGGTCGAGCGATGGAAAGACAATCATCTTTGGCCGCGTCACGCAGCACAATGCCGAAGGACTCAACATCGTAGCTTACGATCTGAAGACTCATGAGCTCACCACCATTCCCGGCTCCGAAGGTTTCTTCAGTCCTCGCGTTTCGCCGGACGGCCACTACATGGCCGCCATTTCTGGAGATTTAACCAAATTGATGCTGTACGACATGCAAACCAAGAAGTGGAATACCTGGCAGACACTCGAAACTGGCGCGGTCAATTATCCGGTCTGGGCTGCGGACAGCAAATCGATCTACTTCGACGACCTGGTTAGCGGAGAAGGTGCTTACTCTCGCGCAAAAATCGGCGACAGTCACGCTGAACAGGTTTTCCTCCAAAAAGGCATTGAGCGTTACCTGGGACCGTTCGGGCCCTGGTCGGGACGCGCGCCGGATGGCTCGGTGCTCTTCGTCCAGGATGTCAGCACTCGTGAGGTCTACGAGCTTCAAACGAATTTGCCATAGCACGTTCCGTGAGCGGCTGAGGGAACAATGAAAGTGTCCATGCTTGGCGGGAGACTTATGAATTACACCGGCGCGAAATGGGGTCGCGTACGCATGAAGAAACTTTGCTTGCTGCTGATCGTTGGTTGTTCCATCCTGGCTTTTCTCTTCACGCTTCCTTCGCTGGCTCAGCAAGACGCCAAGAGCGATCGGAAGCTGGTGACACGAGTGGAGCCCGACTATCCTTCCGTGCTGCGTATGCGCCAGATTGGCGGCACTGTGAAATTGGAAATCACTATCAAGTCGAATGGCAGCGTGGATGCCGCCAAGGTCCTGGGCGGAAATCCAATCCTCGCCGAATCTGCAGTCACGGCCGTGAAGAAGTGGAAATATGCACCTGCCGATTCGTCCACAACCACTACGGTCTCACTGGACTTCAACCCCTATCGCTAAAGGCCACAAGGTGGCTGACGGTCTGGCCGTAGCCGCTGGTTCGAGAAGTATTTAGTTAGGAATGATGGCGTCAGGCGCTAGCCATACCCGCGTCGGCAGTACTATGAGTCAACAATTGCAATGCCTGCGGAGACAACGGCAACTCGTGCAGGATTCTTTCTGTTGCCGCCACGCGAACCTCGTCGTGGAACAGCCGCTGGAAAACACCATTCGACAGCAGATTACAGAGCGAGAGCAAGATCATTCCCTGGTGATGCGCCATCCACGTATGCACAATCTGGAAAGATCCGTCACGCACTAAGTTCGATTTCTCATATTCCGCCGATTCATAGAATCCGTATCGCCCGTTCCATCCAAGCGCATCCATCGCCAGCAGATTATCTAGAGCCTCGCGCGGACTGGTGCTGAGCGCCAGGGCGGACGCATAAGGCGTGATCACAATTTTGTGCGGGAGCGTGGCTTTCAGCGCCAGCGGCGCTACGCCAAACGCGTGATACTCATAGTCTCCCGAATCGTTTCTTGCGCTGCATGCCCCTTCGGAAATTCCCCACGGAATCTTGTATCTCCGAACATAAGCCTTTTGACAGGCGACTGTTCCACGCAAACTGTTTTCCAGCATGGTGGACGGGAAAGAACTTCAGCCACAGTGCCGGCATCAAGTATTCAAACATCGTGCCGGTCCAAGACACCAGAACGTTTCGCCGCGCATACCGCGTATGCGTCCGCCCCATGTGGAACCAGGCTTCCTGTGGAATTTCATTTTTCGCAATCGCCACAAACACCGCGCTGCGTGCTTCCGACGCCAGCAAATCGTAGCAGCTCGATTGCAGGCAGCCCTGCCCAACGTCGTAGCCCACCGAGAGTGCTTTGCGGCCTTCATCGTAGAACAGGCGGAAGTTCATCTCATCCGTCAATGCATTCGCTTCGCGGGCGATGCTCTCTAAACGCCCTTTCAGTTCGTCAATTCTGCGAAACTGTTCGTTCCAGCCTTCCTGGACCAACTCTCCCTCTGACTTCTCCACTTCCGCCATCGAAGCAGTGATGCGCTCACGGTAATTTTGCAATGTGAGCGCGCCCAGGAATTCGGAATCGTAGAGCGCGGGATTTCTCTGGAACGCCGGCAACTCATTCCCCAATAGCCAGGGGGCCACCGCTTCGGCCAGGTCGATCAGGTCACGAATCTTGGTTCGTGTTTCGCGAAGCCACCACCCAGCATCCGTTGATTTCGATGCAGCCTCGTCCAATAGAATCTCGTGAAGCGTTCGTTCCAAATTCGTCGCGGCAAGAACCCACAGCCGAACATCTCCGCTCAGTTCGTTGGCCTCTCGGCTGGACTTCTCTATTCGCGTGATTGCTTCGATCTTCCATCCCTCTCGCCTCATAGCCAACGCTGCAAGATCCAGATGATCGACAATCGCATGCAGAATGCTGCCCGGGAACAGCGGCTCGTTCTCCGCGGCAAGACAACCCTGTTTCAATGTCCACAAGCAGCACGCCAGGTTGCCATTATCGACGCTGGAGATAAAAACCGGATTCAGCGGAGTGAGTGTTTTGGTGTCATACCAGTTCACCAGTTGGCCGTGGACGCGTTCCAACTTCTTGGTCGTCGCCATGGTACGTTCTACGCTCGTCGCAAAACTCGGTAACGTGAGAATACCCAGATGGTACGCGGCGTATTGCACGTTGAAGAGCATTCCCAGATTTGTCGTCGATATCCGCGACGCCACCACCTCGTCTTCCCCCTGAATGTTGTCGGGAATCAGCCAGTTCTGCTCTTCGTTGGAGAACTCGCGGAAATAGCGCCACGTCTTCAACGCGACTGTGCGGGCATACTTCTCGTCCTTATCCTTCAACACACTCCTCGCCGGCCGTACGGGACGATCCAGCCATTTCGCCGCAGCCCGCGAGAAGAACCACAAAAGCAGAATCGGCGAAGCCACCAGCAGCGCGGACGGCCGAAAATAATAGAGCGCCACGGCAATCAGAATGGAAAGCAGCGGTGTAATCTGCAAATAAATATCCACCGGCGTCTTGCGTTTCTTCTCGACTTCCGATTGTGCTGCAGTCTCCCATTCCAGCAATTTCCTGCGGCTGATCGCCAGACGAAACACGGTGCGAATGATCGCATCGAGCGTAACCAAAGCCTGGTGGGGCAGAAACACGATAAACACCAGCACATTGATCTGCGAAGTCACAAAACCATCCAGCACCTGCTCTACGCCCGCCCATTTGTGGCTCGCCTTCCACACCGGAAATAAAGCCAACAATCCTTGTACCCAACTTGGGATCAATAAAAGGGCCAGCGCCGCGATCGTCCATCGCGCGGCCGATCCGGGCAGCACGAACCAGCATGCCAGGAAAAGCAAGAACGTCGCCGCCTCAATCACGCTGCGCCGCAAATTGTCCAGAATCTTCCACCGCGAAAGGAAACTCAGTGGATTCTTCACTACCTCATTCTTTGCGTCGGGCACCTTCGGCAACAACCACCGGAGAATCTGCCAATCGCCTCTTACCCAGCGGTGCTTTCGGCGGCTATGCGCGCTGAAGTGCGATGGGTAGTCATCGATAATCTCTACTTCGGTCACCAACCCCGTTCGCGAATAGGCGCCCTCGATCAGATCGTGGCTCAAGATCGCATTCGAGGGGAAGCGCTCGCCCAACACTCTGCGAAAGACATCGACTTCATAAATTCCCTTGCCTGTGAAAATGCCTTCGGAAAACAGGTCCTGATAAACGTCGGAAACCGCCTGCGTATAGATATCCAGACCCGTCTGCCCGGAATAGATGAACGCCAAACGTGAACGGTGAACCGAATTCACGCTGATTCCCACGCGCGGCTGAAGCACCCCGTAACCTTCCCGAACTGTATTCGTCAACGGGTCAATCAGCGCCTGATTTAACGGGTGGGCCATGGCCGCCACCAGTCGTCGCGCGGAATCACGGGGCAATTGCGTGTCAGAATCCAGCGTGATGACGTAGCGCGCCTGTCTTCAACAGCGGAACGTTGCCTACTTTTACCGGAAACTTATCTTCCCCACCGCGCAGAAACTCATTGAAATCCAGCAGTTTCCCGCGTTTCCGTTCCCAGCCCATCCAGGTCTGATCCGTTTCATTAAACGTCCGGTTCCGATGCAAATGGAAAAATGGCCCTGAAGCATCTTTGCCGTACTTTTGGTTCAGGCCCTGAATCAATTCTGCGCAAATATCGACAAGCCGGTCCTTCTCATCGAATGGCGTTGTCGAATCGGGTGGATCAGTGAGCAGCGCATAGCAGAGATTTGGATCCGTATTCCCCAAATAGCGGATTTCCAGCGTCCTTACCAAATCTCGAACCTGCTCTTTGGAAATCAGCAAAGTCGGTACGGCGACCACCGTCACGCAGTCGTCTGGAATCCCGTTCGAGAAGTCCAATCGCGGCAAGACTCGTGGCGGCAGGATGGACAATATAAATGGGTTGATGACCTCAATCGCCGCCTCACTCACCGGTAGCAGGAAAAGCAGCGTTGCCGCAATAAACGGGACGCCTACTTTAATGCCGCTGAGGATGAACAGCATGATCGCGAAAAGGCAGAATTCCACGCCCAGAAAATAGAATAGCTCAGGCGCCTCCAGCAGCACGGCTCGCACGAAGGCCATCCCTTGCGGCCGGTAACCAATCTCTCTTTCCAGCAGGAGTCGACCCTTATCGACCAGGTAGTAGCCGACATGCGCATGCCGTTGTGCTAACCGCGATCCGGCCGGGAATTTCTGCAATGCCGCCGCGCCCAATTTCACCGCAGTCTGCGCTATTTGTTCTTCTGACTTGTTCGAATACCTTGCCAGTTGCTCGACAACGCTCCGATAACTGTCACAACTCCGGAAATCCATCTGTCCGTAAGTGCCCGTAGCGTCGCCGCGCAATATCCCGTCTGTCACACTCAATGTTTGAAATATTGTTTTCCAGGCCGCCTTCTTCACGCGGTCTATGGCGGAGATCAGGTTCTCAACTTTTTCCTCGCTACCGGACTGCTCTTCCGTGCTGGCCCTTCGCAACTTTTCACCAAGCTGTATCAACAAATCCAGTTGGAGCATCGGGCTCAACTGCCAGATCTCCGCCATCTCCAGCGTGCCGTTTTCCTGGATTCCCTGCATGAAGTCCAGGAACGTCTCTTCGTCAAAATTATCATCCGTCGCGGCCAGATACGACTTTGCGGCCACGTAACACCGCGGCAGGGTTTGCCCATCCGGCAGTGACAACTGCGGCAGCGGGAACCGTTGCCGCAGAGAATCGTCGGTGGTCGTTGTTGCGGATTGCAAGAGCATTCTTGCCGACGCGATCAGCAGTTGCAGTGGTTTCGGCAGTGGCCCCGAGCCGTCTTCATAGCCGCCCGGTTTCTCCGCGCGACGGATCAGCTTGTCGAATTTTTTGAACTCCGCCTTCAGCGCTTTGTTGCCAGAAGCTTTCCCTTCCAATACCCATCCACGTGACTGACTCCGTGCGGTCTCTAACAGTTCGGAAGGCTGCACTTCATTGGACGCGGCCGCAGCCACAATCCTCCCAAATTCCGGTTGCACTTTTTCGTCAAGCGGCAATTGGGTCATGAAGTTTTTTGTGAATTCCGGTCTGGAAGTCGCAGCCATAGTGTTTCCATCTATCTGTAACTCGAAGCCTGCATCTCAAACATTTCCGCATATCGCCCGCCGCGCGCCAGCAATTGCGCGTGCGGACCCTCTTCCGAAATCTTACCTTTCTCCAGGACGATAATCCGGTCAGCCATTTTTACAGTGGAAAATCGGTGCGAGATCAACAGGGACAGTTTACCCGCCGTCAATTCCGCGAACCTCTCAAACACCTCGTGCTCGGAACGCGCGTCTAACGAAGCGGTAGGCTCATCCAGCACCAGAATCTGCGCATCTCTCAAATACGCCCGCGCCAAGGCCACTTTCTGCCATTCTCCCCCGCTCAGGTCGACTCCCGCATCGAACCGCCGCCCCAACATTTGATCATAACCGCCCTGCAGTTTTTGAATGACATGGTCTGCCAGGCTTTTCTGCGCCGCCGAAACGATCTGCGGCATGTTCCCGTGCTCGCCGATGCGTCCTATTGCTATATTTTCGCGTGCCGTCATGTCGTACCGCATGAAGTCCTGAAAAATCACCGCAATCTGGCTGGCATAGTCCTCCAGATTGTAGTCGCGCAGGTCCACCCCATCCAGCAGGATGCTGCCTTCGCTGGGGTCGTACAATCGCGTCAACAACTTTACGATCGTCGTCTTGCCTTCGCCGTTCTCCCCGATCAAGGCAATTCGTTCGCCCTGCTGCAACCGCAGATTCAAATTCTGCAGCACCCAGCGCGAAGTTCCCGGATACGCAAACGATACATTGCGAAATTCGATTCCCTGCCGTATCGGCCTGGGACATGGCAGAGCATTGGGTTTCGATCGCACCGTCGGGCGTAACTCCAGGAAACTCAGTAAATCTGTCAGGAATAGCGACTGGTCGGCAATACTGGAAAATGTTGAGAAGATCAATTGCAGGTTCGCGCTCGCCCCCGCAATCGCTCCAGCCAAAAATGTCAGCGTGCCGACGCTGAGCTTTCCTTGCAGCGTTTGGTAAATGACATACGCGTACGCCCCGTAGTAACCAACCGTGCTCAGCAACGTCAGGAACGTGCTCGCCAGGAACCTGCGCTTGGCCAGCCCCACATTCTGCACGTAAATGTCGTCGGAAAGCTTGGCGTAGCGCTCGGTCAGGTGTTGAATTCAACCCAAAAACTTTCAGCTCTTTCGCGCTTTCCTTGCTCACCCCCAGATAGCGCAGGTAATCCATCTGCCGCTTCACAGGCGTCTGATTGAATGCCAGGTTATACCCCAGAAACGCGAAGTGGCTTTCTCCCAGGAACGCCGGCACTACGCATACCACCAGCACCACCAGCAGCCAGGGAGAAAACACCACAATACTGGCGGCCAACGCAACGGTGGTAATCGCCTGCTGTATCAACCGCCCCATCTGCTGGATCATTCCTAGCCGGTCGGTCGCCTGCACCCGCGCTCGCTCTAATTTGTCTTGAAAAGAGGGCTCCTCATAGGTCGCCAGGTCCAACGAGGACGCGTGCCGCATGATCCGCACGCTGATGTACTTCACATATTTGTCCGCGAACAGAGTATCGGTGTAATCGATGGTTCGATTTATGAAGGTACTCAGGCTGGCCAGTGCGAATTCGCCTACGACCCACCACCAGAAGTGCGGCCGCAAATTTCCATGGGAAAGATAAGCCACAACGCCATCGATGATGATTCGCGCGATCGCCAGCAGCGCCACCGGCATCAACGCCGAAAACACGCGCAGCAACAGTCCCCAGGTAACCACGGAAGGACCCGCTTCCCAGACGATCCGCATCACCGCTGGCACATTCTTCAGCGCATGCAGACGTTTCGCCCAGGCGTTCTGAAAATTCTCCTGAGAGGGCTGCGACGATTTGGGCATTCTATTTGTGTTTCGCGACAGGATTACTGCAGGAAGCTCAGCCCCGTCTCCCCCCAATTTCGATGAACGGGACTAACCTTAATACATCACAGCGGGCGGGCTGCCAACAATACGGTTGAGCCTTTAGGCGCGGAGTCGCGTCGCCACGCCAAAGAGAGCCACCACCGCAAACACCACCACCGACACTATGCTGAACGCGCTGGCAACCGTCGCCATCACGTGCGTCGTTGCGCACGCCAATAGCACCAGCAGAATGGTGGCAATCATAGCAATAGTTCTCAAATTCTGCATACGCAAATTCCTCTTCGCCGAAATCTCGTTCTTAGATGCTGCAACCGGACCACCAGCGCGTCCCACTGAATCCACACGACTTAACAATCGCCTAAATAAGGTTACACACTCAATCTTGCTGCCCCGAGTGTAAATTTTGCACTCGACCGTTATGCCGATTTCGACCGGTTAGCATTAATACGAAGTTAAATAGAAGAAATTAGAAGGCATCTCATAAATGGTTTGGTCTTGTCCAAATGGCCGATTGTCAAGCCTTTGGCACCCACCATACACATTTAGACGATAAGTTCTAGTCAGTCGCCTGAATATCATAGCCGCAGATTGAATTCGTGTTGTCGAATCTGAAGTAAATTTCGCGCCTTCCGTCGGTCCCAATCAGTCTGTGACCCGGACAAGTCTGAAGATCAAGGGAAGCCCAAGTACGAGCTACGGGAGACCACGCGTAATGGACCAGTTCACCTTTGGCATTCGGATCTGAGGGCGCGGCATGGAAGTCGCCTACAACCATTCCGGACCTATCAAGCTGGATCGCAATCGGCCACAAGGAATTGTCCCTCATATTAGGAAGTCCCGTGTTAGTTTGGCTGACAATTTTGGCAGTCTCGGTATCGATCAAGACAAGATCTGTTGATCCGGGCAGCCAGAGCCAGAACTTTCCCCCGATGTAGCCAACGGCAGCAGCTCCCGCTTGTTGGTTCTGGTAGAGCCTTTCCGCATGCAACGGGAAACTGACTCGCGGTAACATTTCTCTAACCAAAGCCCCTGAGTGGTCATATTCAATAACCCTAGACGTCGTTGCGACATCTTTGCCAGCAGAACTCCATGTTAATGTCCAAATGTTTGATTCGCCATCCATTTCCAGGAGGTCGATTTCCTTGGAGGGCTCCAGCGCTGTTGCCCACTTGAGAATTCCTTTGAAGTCGAAGTTTAGCAGGACGGCGACCGGATGCACATCTGGACCTTTTGCGTAGACAGCGGCGACTGCGATGGATTGATTGGGCTGTGCAGAAACGTCATAGATCGACACTGCCATGGCGTCCGGAACGACCTTGAGAACATCAAAACTCACGACGGCCGCTCCATCTTGCCTATAGACATCCATCCGACCTGTCTCGGCGGTATTTGAAATTCCACGGTGATAGCTGAAGATCAAGCCGTTCTCCGCTTTAACCCACGAATTGCTCGGCCTGTTTGCGAGCGTTCCAATGCTTTGCGGATAGATCGGAGAAAATGGCGTCGCGAGAAGGAATGCAACAAAAATCCAAATATATTTAGGCATTTTGCATCTCCGTCATTCCACTAAGTTATTATTTCTTACATCCAGAATCCCCCGTAAGGCAGCCACTGCAACCTGCTCGGCCGTTCCAAGTGCACGTAGCACAACAGCTTGGACTTCCGCTGTAGGCGCATCCCCAATCGATGCACGATGAGTCGGAGCTGCATTGGCATAGGGAGGTGGAGTGGGAGTAACTTTGGCAGGTGCCGCTACCGTTGGGGTCTGACCCATAAGGGCATTTAGCTGTGCCGCAAGTGCCGATATATAGCGGTGGTATTTCCTGATTGCCAATCATTATCGTTTCAAACGAGAGGAGATTTGGATCACATTTGATAGTTCCACTGGCAGAGGGAAACAGTCCAAACAAGCCCTTTATCGTGTTGCCTGATGGGCCGGATATTAATTCTAAAGGTATCGTGGGTGAAATTGTGGAAGCAGGTCTCGCAGAGGTATTTTCTAGAGTTGTGAGGCCCAGCAGCAATGCGAGAAAACAGCGAAGGTAGAGATATTTCGGTTTCATTTTTCCCCCGCTGGATTATGGCGATTACATCGGCGGTATACCTAACTAGACTGTAAGTCTAATAACACGTTTACAGTAAGTCAAGTTCTTTTGCCCGAACAACTTCTCGAAAGAAAATGCTTTTAAAAATTTACGCAATTATGCTGACTGTCCCTTACCCTTCTCCCATCCTTGCTCTTTTCCCGTTTCTGTGAAGAATACGTTCTGTTGTGCGCTTCGCGGAGGAACTTCCTGTATGGTCTCGCCCTGGTTCGGGGAATTCATGGGAACGCTGGTGTTGATTTTGCTGGGCGATGGAGTCGTTGCTGGAGTTTTACTCAGGAAATCAAAAGCGGAAAATTCCGGATGGATGGTCATCACCACCGCCTGGGCCTTCGCCGTACTCTGCGGGGTATTCACCGCAATCGCCTGCGGCAGTCCTGAAGCTCACCTGAATCCGGCCATAACCCTGGCCGTTGCCGTGAAAACGGGCGACTACTCCCGCCTGATTCCCTTCTTCTCCGCGCAATTGCTCGGGCGCGATTGCGGGCGCGGCGCTCGGTGTACATTCACTATTTCCCACACTGGCATGAAACTCCCGATTCCGCCGCGAAGCTTGGCATCTTCTCCACTTCTCCCGCGATCCGCAATCTGCCCTGGAATTTCGTTTCCGAATTCATCGGCACGTTCATCCTGGTTTTCGTAGTCGGCGCAATTTTTTCCAAGAGAGTTTCGCTCGTGGGTCCGGTCGCCGGTCTTGGACCTCTTCTCGTTGGTTGCCTGGTTTGGGGCATCGGCCTCTCTCTAGGCGGCACCACTGGTTACGCCATCAATCCGGCTCGCGATCTCGGCCCGCGCATTGCTCATTCCCTTCTTCCCATCCCCGGCAAGGGCACTTCTGATTGGGGTTATGCACTGATTCCCATCCTCGGCCCGCTCGCCGGTGGCGCCGTCGCCGGTTTTCTTGCAAAACTTTTCGCATTCTAAGGAGCGCACATGGCTGCCTATCTAGGAGCTCTCGATCAAGGCACCACCAGCACTCGCTTCATCGTCTTCGACCGCGCCGGGCGCATCGTCTCGCAGGCTCAGGAGGAGCACGAACAAATCTATCCTTCTCCCGGTTGGGTGGAACATGATCCCGAAGAAATCTGGCGTCGCACTCAGGACGTCATCCGCAAAGCCATGCAGCAGGATGTCCTGCAGCCCAAGGATCTGGCCGCCATCGGCATCACCAATCAACGCGAAACCACCATCCTCTGGAACAAAAATACTGGCCTCGCCATCGGCAACGCCATCGTCTGGCAGGACACCCGCGTGGAAGGCATGGTCACCGAATTCGCCAAGCAGGGCGGTCCTGATCGCTTTCGTGCCAAGACCGGCCTGCCGCTTTCCACCTACTTCAGCGCCCTGAAGATTCGCTGGCTCTTGCAGAACAATCGTGAAGCCCAGACACAAGCCGCCGCCGGTGAACTGCTCTTCGGCACAGTCGACACCTATTTATTGTGGCGCTTGACCGGCGGCACCAACGGCGGTTTGCATCTCACCGATGTCACCAACGCCAGCCGCACTCAATTGATGAACCTCTCCACACTGAATTGGGATCCGGAAATCCTGGCCGCATTCGATATTCCGGCCGCCATTCTTCCGCGCATCGTTTCCAGCAGCGAAGTCTATGGCGAAGCCAAACTCGATTGCATTGCCGGTGTAAAAATCGCCGGAATCCTCGGCGACCAGCAGGCCGCGCTCTTTGGCCAGACCTGCTTCCATCCTGGCGAGGCCAAAAATACCTATGGCACCGGTTGCTTTTTGCTGATGAACACCGGCGAACGCGCCGTCCCTTCCACTTACGGGCTTCTCACCACGCTCGGTTACAAACTTGGCACGCAGAAACCGATCTACGCCCTGGAAGGTAGCGTCGCCATTACTGGCGCGCTGGTCCAATGGCTCCGCGATAATCTCGGCCTCATTGAAAAAAGCTCTGACATCGAATCGCTCGCTCGCACTGTCCGCGATAATGGCGGAGTCTACTTCGTTCCCGCTTTCTCGGGACTCTACGCTCCCTACTGGCGCAACGATGCCCGCGGCGTCATCGCCGGCCTCACCCGTTTCGCCAACAAAGGACATATCGCCCGCGCCGTTCTGGAAGCTACGGCCTTCCAAACTCGCGAAGTTCTGGAGGCCATGGAAAAGGATTCGGAGATTCATCTTTTTTCGCTGCGCACCGATGGCGGCATGGTCGTCAACGATCTCCTCATGCAGTTCCAGGCAGACATCCTGAATATTCCGGTGATGCGCCCGCTTATCCGCGAAACTACCGCGCTGGGCGTCGCCTATGCCGCTGGATTGGCCGTCGGCTTTTACACCAGCCTCGACGATCTCCGCCAAAATTGGGCCGTAGAGCAAACCTGGGAGCCGCACATGGAGGAAGAACAGCGCGAGCAGCTGTATCGCAACTGGAAAAAAGCCGTCACCCGTTCCTTTGCGTGGGTAGAATGAAGACACATCTGCTTTGCACTCTCCGTTTGTCGCGCATACTATGGTCTTAAATTTATACTTCTCTCCATAAGGCAGGGACTACCGTGAGTCGAAAAGTGAAGTGGGGAATTCTCAGCACCGCAGGCATCGCCACCAAGCGCGTTCTTCCCGCCATGCTGCAATGCGAAGACACGGAGCTTACCGCCATCGGTTCGCGTTCCATCGAAAAAGCTAAAAAAGTCGCCAAGGACTTTAACATCCCTAAAGTCTATGGGTCCTACGATGACTTGTTGAACGATCCCGAAATTGAAGTCATCTACAATCCCCTGCCCAATCATCTCCATGCAGAGTGGACCATTCGCGCCGCCAGCCGCGGCAAAAATGTTCTCTGCGAAAAACCCATGGCGCGCAACGTCGCCGAAGCACGCCGCGTTCGCGAAGCGCGTGACGAGCACCACGTCCAGATCGAAGAAGGTTTCATGATCGTGGCCCACCCGCAATGGCTGCGCACCCGCGACATCGTCAACTCCGGCCGCATTGGCAAACTCCGTTCCGCCGTCGGCGTCTTCAGCTATTTCAATGTCGATCCCGCCAACGTTCGAAACATGGAAGATCTTGCCGGTGGCGCTTTGATGGACATCGGCTGCTATCCCATCCGCACTTCCCGCTTTATTTTTGGCGAGGAACCCATTCGCGTCGTCGGCTGCATTGAGCGCGATCCCAGTTTCAAGACCGATCGCCTGACCTCCGCCATTCTCGAATTTCCGCGGGGCCAGTGCATCTTCACCGTCAGCACCCAAATGGTTTACTACCAGAAGATGCAGTTTTTCGGCACCGAAGGCCACGCCGATATCGAGATTCCCTTCAACGCGCCCACCGACAAGCCCGCGCGCATCATCGTTGACAACGGCAAGGACCTCTACGCCGGAGGCAGCCAGGTCGTCGAAACCGTTCCCATCTGCAACCAATTCACCATCCAGGCCGATCTCTTCTCCAAGGCCGTCCGCGACAAAACTCCGCTGCCCAACACGCTCGAAGATTCCATCCACAACGCCGCGGTCATCGAGGCCCTCTTCAAATCCGCCAAATCCGGCGCCTGGGAAGTCCCGGAAGCCCTTTAATCCAAGCTCCGCTCACTCACGGGCAGACCACAACGGTAGAATAATCACCCACCGAGAAAGCTGGCAATCTCGTCATTTCCTGCAAGCTTGGCCATACTCGCCGCTGTACGCCCTTTGCTATCAACCAAGTTACGGTCGGCGCCATGCTCTATTAGAAATCTTACGACCGTGAGATCACCATAAAACGCTGCACCCATCAATGCCGTTCTGCTTGCGTCGTCCCGAGCATTTACGTCCGCTCCGTTTTTTACAAGAAGAGCGGTACATTCAAAGTGCGCAGGCCGAAACGATTGGTCGTCGGTTGTCACCGCAATCAGTCCGGTCAACCCCCCGGTCGCCTTAATGTTTACGTCGGCGCCATGTTGGATCAGCAAGCTAAGGACGCCAGGGTCTCTCGACCAGGCCGCAAAGTGTAATGGGGTGTGGCCATTCTTCGTTCTTGCATTGACATCTGGCGCCGTCGCAAGCGCAATCTCAATAATCTCGCTATTGGATCCGGAAACCGCAGCATGAAGAAAGGAGAGCCCATCGGGTGTCCTTAGAAGCGAGTCTGCGCCTCGGCTTAAGAGCAGCTCTACAATCTCACTGTGTCCGTTTTCGGCCGCATATATAACAGCCGTCGCGTGCCGTTCATTGTCTCGGTTATTTACATTTGCCCCAGCTTCGAGAAAGAGGTCAACGGCCTCCAGGTTGCCGAATCTGGCCGAATACATCAGCCCCGTTACTCGGTCGGGCCCGGATGAGTTTGGATCCTCGCCACTCGAAATTGCAGTCACGATTGCCTGGAGATCTTGGAAAATCGCAGCGAGCGGCAACGAAGGAATTTCATTCCACTTTTCACTCTTGCGCGCCAGCAAGAATTTCTCGTGTGGACTCAGCTTTGCGTAGGCATCCCTCCGCATCATCACTTCAGCATGAGCCTTCGCTTTGGCTTTGGCTCTCTTGGCAAAACTCGGTTTTCGCCTACCCATCATCCCACTCCGTCGTCGATCGCTATTTAAGTGAGCCTGGCTCATGAGAGTTTATCGCGAGATTCCGAAACTGAAAACTTCATCTTCAAAGTTGAATTGACGAGCACATTACTGCCCCCGTCTCAGCCATGTCATCCTGAGGGCCGCGCCTTTGCGGCCCGAAGGATCTCAACTCCCCCGCAACCGCGATTTGAAAAATCAACGGGACCCCAAAAGAAAAAAGGGACGCAACCTCGTTGCGCCCCTCTCTTAATTTTCTGAACTTTCTGCGTTTAGTCCCCGCCCCTAGTCGTAATACTCCTGCCCAAGGTGCGTAATCAGATCCTCGCCGACCATCCAGCGCAAGGTGTTCTTCAGCTTCATCAACTGAATGAACAAATCGTGCTCCGGATAAAGTCCCGGCGCGCTCATCGGCGACTTGAAGTAGAAGCTCAGCCACTCCTGAATCCCGCGCATGCCCGCGCGTTGCGCCAAATCGAGGAACAGCACCAGGTCCAGCACAATCGGCGCGGCCAGAATCGAATCGCGGCACAGGAAATCCACCTTGATCTGCATCGGATAGCCCATCCAGCCGAATATATCGATATTGTCCCAGCCCTCTTTGTTATCGCCGCGCGGCGGATAGTAAACGATGCGGACTTTGTGGTGAATCTTCTTGTACAGTTCGGGATAAAGATGCGGCTGCAATATAAATTCCAGCGCGCCAAGCTTCGACTCTTCCTTGGTCTTGAACGAGCCCGGATCATCCAGCACTTCGCCATCGCGGTTGCCTAGAATGTTCGTCGAAAACCAGCCATTCAGCCCCAACATGCGCGCCTTGAACGCTGGCGCCAACACCGTTTTCAGTAGCGTTTGCCCGGTCTTGAAATCTTTTCCGGCAATCGCCACATTGTGCTTCTGCGCCAACTCTTCCAGCGCCGGAACATCCACCGTCCGGTTCGGCGCTCCGTTGCCAAACGGAATTCCGCTGGTGATCGCCGCCCACGCATACAACATCGATGGCGCAATCGCCGGATGATTCTTCTTCATCGCCGCTTCAAATTTCTCGATGGTGGTGTGCACGTCGTGCTGCTTCATGAACACTTCCGTCGAACCGCACCACAGCATCACCAGCCGCGAACACTTGTTTTTTTTTTTGAATCGCGCGATATCCGCTTTGAGCTGCAGCGCGATGTCGTATTTCGTCTTGCCCTTCTTCACGTGCTTCCCGTCCAGCATCTTCACGTAATCGCGGCTGAACGCCGCCGACATCGGCTTGATCTTCGAGAGAAAGCTCTTGGCCTGCGCCAGGTGGTTCTGATCGAGCACGCCTGCCTTCGCGGCCGCTTCATACGAGCTGTCCGGGAAAATATCCCATCCGCCAAATACCAGATCTTCCAGGCGCGCCAGAGGCACCAGGTCCTTAATCTTTGGCGAACGTCCTTCGGTGCGCTTCCCCAACCGGATCGTTCCCATCTGCGTCAGCGAACCCACCGGCACTGCTTTCCCCTTGCGCACCAGCTCAACGCCCGCCATAAATGTAGTCGCAACCGCGCCCAGTCCCGGCAGCAGCACTCCCAATTTTCCCTTTGGCGCAGCAATATTCTTTGGCTTATCCATGAAATCCCTCAGCTTTTCGTAGGTGATCACTACAAGTCACAGCAGTTCAGAGCGAAAGCTGTGGCCCAACATTCAATCTTGCGCGATGGCACACCGATATGCAAACAAAAAACGCCAAAAACCAGTAAACCCAATTAAGAAGCCAATTTGGAGTTTTCTTACTTCTGAGCCTTCACGGATCCCGCCATCTCTAATTCCACGTTCACCACCGGTTGCACTTTCAGCAGAAAATTACTGGGATTCTTCAATCCCCACTGGATGTACGGCACGTCGAATTTCCCAGTTCCCTTCCAACTTCCGCCGTTCAATTCCGCGTGCACCGGCACAACAATCTCGTGCGAACTGCCGTGCAACTCAAACGTTCCATGCACCTTCACGTCCGAACTCCCCGAACTGGATACTTTTCCTTCGATCTGGCTGGGACGAAACGTCACGTTCGGAAATTTGCCGCTCTCCAGGATCTCTTTGTGCATCTTCTCATCACGAGAACTGTTGCCACTATCTCCGCTCGTCGCAAAAACCACGATCTCCCCAGCCGCCTTGCCGCTATCGGGATCGAACTGCAGCGTTCCGCTCTTCAGCGCAAATGTGCCGTGCACCGTGTGCAACGTGGTGTCCACCACATAGTGCACCTTGCTCTGCGCCGTATCGAGCGACAGTACAATTCCTGCCTGCGCCGCGGTCTGCGTTGTTTGCAGTCGAGGAGGTGTCGCAGTAGCCGAAAGGATCAGGCCGATTCCCAATATTGCCGCTGTCGTCGTTGCTGCTGATTTCCATCCCGAGATCCGCATCGCTCTCCTTCGCTCTTCCGTAATGTTATTTGTCCCAACGTGATTTGCTTAGGCGGCGAGAAATTCCCAACCCACGCGCGCACTGGCCGCTACAATTCCAGGCGTTGTCGCATAGCCCCCGTGAATCGCCAATAATTCTGCAAAAAGGCCGGGCTTTGCGGCAAGCGATTTCAGTGCGCGTTGCCTGATCCCAGCATTCCGTCCCAACAACAGCAGCAAGTTTGCCATCCACGATGGCCGTCGCGCTAACCGTTGATGCACCCTTTGATATTCCCGCAGATCTCCACGTTTCATTCCCTCGGCCAACGCAAGCGCCTGGCTAAATGCCAACCGCAATCCTTCTCCCGTGATGGCATCGACGCCTCCCGAGGCATCTCCCACCAGCGCCATATTCTCCTTGTAGACATTCTTCAGCGAATGCATCGCGGTAATCGCACCGCGCTCCCTGCTACTCGGTTCGGCGTTTGCCAAACGCTCCTTTAATTCTGGCCAATCCGCGAACGATTCCGCAAAGTTGGCGTCCTGCGACTTCTCCGCCAACACGACGATGCAAATTTCTTCTTGTGAAATTGGCGTGACATACGCCTGAGCGCGCTCGCCCCAATAAATTTCCATGTGTTCCGTCCACGGACGCACTCGATAATGCCGGCGGACGGCAAACCTCTGGTGATGCCGCACCGTCGCATCCAAACCGCTCCACCGTCTCACCCGCGAACCGCTTCCGTCCGCACCTACAATCCAACGCGCGGCTACAGACATCTGCTTCAGATGTACGCGCTCCTTTTCAATCCCGGTGACCGGCGTCCTCCACAGCATCTGCACGCCATTTTCTTCCGCTTTCTTCACCAGCAAGGCATGCAACACCGTCCGGCGAATGCCCAAGCCATAACCTCGGGGGTAATCTGCGCACACTTGCGAACCCTTTTGTAGAAACCGAATCCCGCGGAATGCAAATGCGTCTGTCTTTGGAATTTGAATGCCGAGTTTCGCCAGCGCCGTCTGCGTTTCGGGGATTAGTCCCTCGCCACAGGGCTTGTCAATTGGATGATCTGCCCCATCGGCCACCATTACCGAAAGCCCTTGCTTGCGCGCCGCGATAGCCGCCACCAACCCAGCAGGGCCTCCACCGACTACAAACACATCCACCATTCGATTCATTCCGCCAGCGGCCTCGTTTCTTGATGCGCGTTCTGATCGTCTATGAGCCGCATAGCTTCTAGATATTCACTGCGCGCCGTGCCAGATCCCAATGCTTCTGTCCAGAACGAAGCCGAGGAATCCGCAATTTCCACCATGTCGCGAATCGCCGTCACGAATTCAGCCAACTGTTCTTCAGTCACCACTAAAGGCGGAGCGGCCTTCAGCACCATGAAGTTGTTTCCACAAATCTGCGTCAGGATATTTTTCTCGCGGAACATTTTCATCACCATGATTTGCCCGAACATCGCTGCATGTACTTTGCCGAATGCCTCGTACATCGCCCGCAAGACCATTTTCTTCGGAGCAGTGAATTCAATGCCGGTCAACAATCCCATGCCGCGAACTTCCTTCACCAATTCAAACGGGCAAGAGCCTGCCGCAATTTTTCCCGGAAACGCTCTCCCAGTTCCAGAGCGCGTGTTCCGAGCTTTTCGCGCTCTGAATACATCGAGCGTGGCCAATCCAGCGCGCATCGAAAACTGTTTTCGCTGAAAGTGGATGTGTGGACGATCGCCCGTCGCAAGGACGAATACACCGAGTCATACACCTTGATCGTTCATCAATACCGCGCTCACCGGCATCAATCCGCCGCTCAATGCCTTCGCCAGAATCACAATGTCAGGTTGGACTTCGAATTGATGTGCCGCCAGAAACGTTCCCGTGCGAAACATTCCGGTCTGCACTTCATCGAGCACAAACAAGCTTCCATACTTCCGGCACAGCTCTTGCGCGGACTGCAAATACGCGTTCGACGGAACGCTGGATTCCCGCTTCGGCTTGCAAGGTTCCACAATAAAAGCTGCATACTTCGCTTGTGGCCAGCGACTTTCTCCACAGCAATCCGATATCTCCGTACGGAACTCCGGTCGTGTCCTGTAACAGCGGGCCAAATCCCTCTCTCCAGAACTCGTCATTCATCAGCGAGAGTGCGCCCGCAGTCAGCCCATGAAAGCTGCTCTTGGCATACAAAATTCCCGCCCGTTTGGTGGTAGCGCGCGCAAACTTGATCGCCGCCTCCACTCCCTCGCTTCCGCTGCTTCCAAAATAAACTTTCTTCAATCCGCCGCCGGCCAGTTTGCACAACCGTTCTGCCAGTTCTCCCGCGATTTCCGGCACATGGCTTTGCAACATCCCCGGACCGCTCTTGTCCATTTCTTCTTTCAGCGCCTCAATAATGTACGGATGATTGTGGCCCGTGTTGTGCACGCAGTAGCCCGACAGATAATCCAGGATGCGTCGCCCGTCTTTCGTGAACAGCTCGCATCCAGCGCATCGCACATATTCCACATTCATGTCCAGCAGGTTCAGCAGCGTCACCCACTGCGGATTCACATACTCTTTGTAGGAAGATGTCTGGTGGCCTCAGAAACGATCGGTGCGGTTTTGGTCGCCATATTGGTCTATTGATGCGCTCCTGGGGACTTGGGATGCTCTCTTCCCCTAACATTATTCCCGTTACGGTATTCCGTTGAACTATTCTCAGCGCATCCTCATTGTTCCTCGACCTGTCTCTATTCCCTGCCGTCTAGAATTCCATTCTATGTCGAATAACAAATATTTATATCAATAAGCACTTCTATTAATTTGACTGATTGGCCTCCCAACCCCCATCCTTGTAATTTAAGGGCGATACCCATGTTTTCCGTCGCCTCACTGTCCACTCGTCTCAACGCCCCAGCCTGCTGGCCAGCCTTCGATTCGTGTGGCTGTGCGAATTTGCCCCGTCGTTACTATTGGGGTTGGCGCAAGTGGTTGATGGCGGGCCGATAATGCAGCGTTAGCCAACTTTCGGGGCCATCACTCAAAGAGTTGATGGCCCTTTTTGTTTTTCCGGCTCTGGTGAATTGTTCGGAGGATCAATCGTGGCGGAAAACTCACTCAAGCAGCGCAGCAGAGCGTTAACGGATGGATCCAGCCGCGCTGGGGCTCGCGCCATGTTGCGCGCCGCGGGCCTGAAAGATGAAGATTTCTCGAAGCCGCTCATTGGCATTGCCAACACCTGGATCGAAATTGGCCCCTGCAACTACCATCTTCGCGAACTGGCGGTCCACGTTCGTGATGGCATCCGCGCCGCCGGTGGCACTCCGCTGGAATTCAACACCGTGTCCATCTCGGACGGCATCACCATGGGCACCGAGGGCATGCGCACCTCGCTCATCAGCCGCGAAATCATCGCCGACTCCATCGAACTGGTCACCCGCGGCAACATGTTCGACGCCATCGTCGTCCTCGTTGGTTGTGACAAGACCATTCCCGGCGGCGCCATGGCGCTCGCCCGCCTCGAATATTCCTGGCCTCATGCTCTATGGCGGCTCAATCGCTCCCGGACATTACGAAGGCAAAGCCGTCACCATTCAAGACGTTTACGAGGCAATCGGCGCTCACGCCAGCGGAAAAATCACCGACCAGCAACTGAAAGACCTGGAATGTTCCGCTTGTCCCGGGCGCAGGCGCCTGCGGCGGGCAGTTCACCGCCAACACCATGGCTCTGGTCTGCGAATTCCTCGGCCTCGCTCCAATGGGAATCTCCAGCGTTCCCGCCACAGACAAAGGCAAAGCGCACGCGGGCGAACTTGCCGGAAAACTCGTCATCGATCTGTTGCGCAAGAATGTCACTCCCTCGCAAATTCTCAACCAAGTCGTCCATTGAAAATGCCATCGCAGGCGTAGGCCGCTACCGGGGGTTCCACCAACGCCGTGCTCCATCTTCTGGCCATCGCGCGTGAAGCAGGCATTCCTCTATCCATCGATGATTTTGATCCCATCACTTCGCGCACTCCGATTCTCGCGGATCTGAAGCCGGCCGGAAAATACGTTGCCACGGAAATGTACGACGCTGGCGGCACCGCACTCGTGGCGAAACGAATGCTTGAAGCCGGCCTGCTGCGCGGCGATTGCATCACCGTCACCGGCCGCACGATTGCCGAGGAAGCCGCGGACGCGAAAGAAGCTCCGGGCCAACAGGTCATCCGCACCAAGGACAATCCCGTAAAACCCACCGGCGGCTTGCTCATCTTGAAAGGCAATCTGGCGCCCGAAGGTTGCGTGATGAAGGTAGTCGGCCACAACACGCAAAATTTCCGCGGCCCTGCCCGCGTCTTCGATAGCGAAGAAGCTGCTTTCGCCGCTGTCAGCAAAAAGCTCATCAAGGCGGGTGACGTCGTGGTCATTCGTTACGAAGGCCCTAAGGGCGGCCCCGGCATGCGCGAAATGCTGCGGCGTTACTGCAGCGCTCGTTGGCGCTGGCCTCAGCGAATCCGTCGCGCTCCTCACCGATGGCCGTTTCTCCGGTGCTACGCGCGGCATTGATGGCTGGACACGTCGCTCCGGAAGCCTACACGGGCGGCCCAATTGCCGCCGTCAAAGATGGCGACACCATCATCTTCGATTTGCCCAAGCGCACTTTAACCGTCGACATCTCCGACGCCGAACTGCACAAGCGCCTGGCCTCTGGAAACCGCCCAAGCCGCGTTTCTCTCAGGGCGTCATGGCCAAATACGCCTTTCTTGTTTCTTCCGCTTCGCTCGGCGCGATTACTTCCGTGCCTAAGCCAGTTTTTCCTCCGGCGAAGTGCCGGAATCCTCGGGGAGAACTCTATGAAGATGACTGGTGCGGAAATCCTTTGCGAAACGCTCACTCGTCTTGGCGTGAAGCACATCTTCGGTTATCCCGGCGGCGCAATTCTTCCCGTCTACGACGCGCTCGGAAAATCGAAGCTCCACCACATCCTGGTGCGCCATGAACAGGGCGCCACGCACATGGCCGACGGCTACGCGCGCGCCAGCGGCGGCGTCGGCGTGGCCATGGCTACCTCCGGTCCGGGCGCGACCAACATGGTCACCGGCATCGCCACCGCCATGCTCGATTCTTCTCCCGTCGTCTGCATCACCGGACAAGTCAGCAGCAAGCTGCTCGGCTCTGACGCTTTCCAGGAAGTCGACATCACCGGCATCACCATGCCCATCACGAAGCACAACGTCATCGTCTCGCAAGGCCGAAGACATCGCGCGCACCGTTCGCGAAGCATTTGTCATCGCCAGTCCGGACGTCCCGGCCCTGTGCTGGTGGACATCACCAAGGACGCGCAGCAAGCCACCGCCGAGTTCGATTGGGAAGCCTCCGAGCCGCAATCTGCCGCACCAAGCGCATCCGCCAGAATCACGATCAGGCTGAATTCGATCGAGCCGTCGAATTGCTCAACACCGCCAAACGCCCGGTAATCCTCGCCGGCCACGGCATCATGCTTTCCGGCGCCGTGCGAGACTTTCGCGAATTTGTCCGACGCCGGCAACATTCCCGTCGCGATGACGCTGCTCGGCATCGGCTGCTTCCCTGCCACCGATCCGCTCAATCTCGGCATGATGGGCATGCACGGCGAAGCTTGGGTCAATCACGCCATCCAGGAAGCCGATCTGCTGATCGCCGTCGGCATGCGCTTCGACGATCGCGTCACCGGCGACCTGCGCACCTACGCCCGCAACGCCCGCAAGATTCACATCGAAATGGATCCGCTCCGAAATCAACAAGAACGTGAAGGTCGACGTCGCGATCATTGGCGATGCGCGCGAAGTCCTTCGCAACTCTGCTGCCGCACATCACCAACCGCGAACACGCCGCCGTGGCTCGCTCACATTCGCGAACTAAGGGCGACTTCGCCGTCCGCGACATCCAGAACGCTTCCCGACACCGGACATCTCTACGCCGCTCACGTCATCAACGATCTCTGGAAGGTGACCGGCGGCAAGCCATCGTCGTCACCGACGTCGGCCAGCACCAGATGTGGGAGGCGCAGTATTACCATCACAATCATCCGCGCTCCCTGATCACCTCCGGCGGACTCGGCACCATGGGCTTCGCCTTGCCTGCCGCCATCGGCGCCAAATTTGCCAATCCCGACAAGGAAGTTTGGGTGGTCGTCGGCGATGGCGGCTTCCAGATGACCATGTGTGAGCTGGCCACCATCGTCCAGGAAAAGATCGACATCAAGATCGCCATCATCAACAACGGCTTTCTCGGCATGGTTCGTCAGTGGCAGGAATTTTTCTACGACAAGCGCTACGTCGCCACTCCTCTGGTCGCTCCCGACTTCGTCGCCCTGGCCAACGCCTACGGCATTCGCGGCGAACGCATCACCACGCGCAAGGAAGTTGTCCCCACGATCGAAGCCGCCCGCGAACATGGTCGAGACCGTGCTGCTCGATTTCCGCGTGGAGCAGGAAGACTCCGTCTATCCCATGGTGGCCGCCGGCGCTCCTTGCACGAAATGATTCGCCGGCCCAACAATCCGTTGGTAGAAACCGCCACCGAGCCATAGAATTTAGTAATTCGAATTTGCTCTGCGCACTGGAATTTTGGAGATTACGTTCTCATGCAAACCATCGTCGCTTACGTAGAAAACAAGCCCGGCGTGCTGAACCGCGTCGCTTCTCTGGCGCGCCGCCTGGCCATCAACATCGATTCCCTCACCGTCGGCCCCACGGAAAACGAGGAAATCGCGCGCATGACTCTCTGCGCCCACACCGACGAAAAGGGCGCACTGCGTCTGGAAGCCTCCTGGAAAAGCTCGTCGATGTCCTTCTCGCCGAAAATATTTCCAACCGCTCCGTGCTCGAGCGCGACCTCGCTTTAATCAAAGTTTCTGCCGACCAGCAGAATCGCCCGCATCTTATGGAACTCATCAAGGTTTTTCGCGGCCGCGTCGTGGACGTTGCCCCTGAATCGCTCATCGTTGAAGTTTCCGGTACTGTGGACAAGATCGATGGCCTGCTCGAAGTTCTTCGTCCCTTCGGCGTCCTCGAAATGACTCGCACCGGACGCATCGCCATGACTCGTGGCAACGACATTCTTCGGCCGCCGGCACAGAATTCGGCCAAGAGCGGCAAAGATCTCTGCTGCCTAGCAATCGATCGCAACCAGCAATTCCGTTTTGAAGTTCTGTAGCTTTGAAGCTTTCCGATCCACTCTGCATTCCACGGCCGCCGCGCGGCCCACGAAAGGAAACACCAACGCAATGGCAAATCTCTACTACGACAAGGACGCTGACCTCTCCCTCATCCAGGGCAAGAAGGTTGCGATTATCGGTTACGGCTCACAGGGCCACGCACACGCTTTGAATCTTCGCGATTCCGGTGTCTCGGTCTGTGTCGGACTTCCGGAGGGCAGCGCCTCGCGCGCCAAAGCTCAAAATGATGGCCTCACCGTCAAGACTCCCGCGGAAGCTGCCGCCTGGGCCGACGTCATCATGATTCTTGCGCCCGACACGCGCCAGCAGAAGCTCTACAAGGAATCCATCGAGCCGCACCTCACTCCGGGCAAAACACTGATGTTCGCCCACGGTTTCAACATCCGTTTCGGCGCCATCACTCCGCCGAAAACTATCGACGTCAGCATGATCGCTCCCAAGGCTCCTGGTCATCGCGTCCGCGAAGTCTTCACCGAAGGCGGCGGCACTCCCGCTCTGATCGCCATTCACCAGGACGCCTCCGGCAAAGCCAAAGCTCTCGCCCTTTCCTACGCTAAGGGTCTCGGCACCACTCGCGCGGGTGTGCTCGAAACTACCTTCACCGAAGAAACAGAAACCGATCTCTTCGGCGAACAGGCTGTTCTTTGCGGCGGCGTCAGCGAACTCATCAAGGCGGGTTTCGAAACTCTCGTGAATGCCGGTTATCAACCCGAAGTCGCTTACTTCGAATGTCTCCACGAACTGAAGCTCATCGTCGATCTCATCTATCGCGGCGGCCTCAGCTACATGCGCTATTCCATCAGCGACACGGCCGAGCACGGCGATTATCACGCCGGTCCGCGCATCGTCACCAAAGAAACGCGCGAGGCCATGCAGAAGCTTCTCTCAGAAATTCGCGATGGCAGCTTTGCCAAAGCCTGGATCGCCGAAAACGAAAAGGGTTGCCCAAATTTCCTGGCCAAGCGCAAGGAAGAGCAGCACATGCTTCTCGAGCAACTCGGTCCCAAGCTCCGCGCTATGATGCCGTTCCTGAACCCCATCGTCGCTCCCGGAGTAGGCGAAGCCGCCTCCACCGCCAAAAAGTAATCTCACTCGCAATCGGTAGGGGCGGCTTTAGGCCGCCCTCTTTCTTTTGTACTTTCCCTTCTCCCCCCAGTTAGAATCCGGCTATCATGCCGCCTTTCCTAAATCGCTCGACTCTGCCCATTCCAAGAATCTTCCTGATCTTTGCGATTTGCGTTCTTTCCCTCACGGCCAGCCTCCATTCCCAATCGGCGCGCACTGAATCTTCACCCCTTGAGCCTGGCCCTAAGCCTCCAGACGCACCGGCCGAATGGAAACGCTTCGTCGGCATCTACGAATACAGCAACAATGGGAAGTACAAAAAAAAGGTAGTTATCCTCGAGCGCAATCAGCTCCCCTACATGCATTATCCCTCGGGCCCAGACGAGGAGATTCACTTCGATTTAAAGCTGAAAATCATGTTCGTTCCCGATTCTGTCAAAGGGAGCTGGGGTTACGGAATCGAGGAAGAGCCCGGTACTGCGGCGCATTTCAACTATCTGTCGGAATCCTACACACGTATCGACGCTGGCGCCGACCCATCGCATTTCTATCACATCACTCTCAAGCAGCCTCTCGTCCAGCTCCGCGCCGCCGCACTCGCCGCTCAACCTCCTGCAGAGCCCGGCCTTTTCCGCCAGCCCGAACTCGTCGAACTGATCACGATCGATCCTGCAATCCATCTCGACATTCGTTACGCTCACGACAACAATTTCCTCAGCACTCCCGTCTACTCCCAGGCTCGCGCCTTCATGCAACGTCCCGCCGCCGAAGCCCTAATACGCGTCCTGAACAAACTCAAGCCCCTTGGCTTCGGCCTGCTCATCCATGACGCCTACCGCCCCTGGTACGTCACCAAAATCTTCTGGGACGCCACGCCTCCCGAAGGCCGCATCTTCGTTGCTGATCCCGCCAAAGGCTCCAAGCACAATCGCGGTTGCGCTGTCGATCTCACTCTCTACGACCTCTCCACTGGCCAGCCCATCGAGATGCCCGGCCTCTACGACGAAATGTCCCCTCGTTCCTTTCCCAATTTTCCTGGCGGCACTTCCCTGCAACGCTGGCATCGCGATCTGCTTCGCCGCGCCATGGAATCCGAAGGCTTCACCGTGAACGAAGACGAGTGGTGGCACTTCGATTACAAAGACTGGAAGCACTACCCAATCATGAATATTCCATTCGAGAAACTAGCCAACAATTAGGACCAAAGGTCGGTTGGACTATTTCCGCCCTTTCGAGAAGAATCTTCCTTCCGCTAGAACGTTTCAAGTGCCTTTTGCCGTCCAACGCCGTGACAATCCGGCCATTTTCAGCAATTAGCTCTTTCGCGGAACATTTCACCCACTTGACTCGTTTCTATCACTAGTGAGGATAACTATGCTCAATCGCTCCCAACTAGTTACAGCTTTTTTCGTGCTGACCATCGCCTTAACCACAGCCGGGCTTCTCGTGGCCGCCCAGGATAAAGACGGTGCCGGCGCCATCATCAGTCCAACCGCCTCTGCCAAGGATGTTGGACTTCCGCTCTATCCCGGCTCCAAGCCGTACAAGGACAAGGACGAAAACTCTAGCGCAGCGAATCTCGGCCTATGGGGTGGAGGTTCTGGCTTCAAATTGATTGTCATCAAAATGGAGTCAACTGATTCGCCCGAAAAGGTCGCCACCTTCTACAAAAAAGCCCTCTCCAAATACGGCCCCGTTCTTGATTGTTCTCACCCCTCTGCCTCTTCCGCCAAACCCTCCAAGGACGATTCTTCGAACACACTGACCTGCGACGACGACAAGCCCGAAAAAGGTGGCTATGTATTCAAGTCCGGCACAAAAGAAAAGCAGCATCTCGTCGCCATTCAGCCAAGCTCTCAAGGTTCTATCTACCAACTCCTGAACATCGGCGCATGGGGCAGCAAATAATCTTCCACGATTGAGGATTCCAGGGTCCTCCACTCTCGTCTTGTGAGGGCAGAGTCTTTTATTTCTCCCCCCTCTTCTCTGTGAACTCTGCGTTCCCCTGTACCCTCTGCGTTAAAGCCTTTTCTTTCCTCTTATCTCTCTCTTTCTCTCTTCTTTTCTCTTCCCTCCAATTTCCCAAATCCCCTATCTGCATTATCATTTCCGCATGACCAATCACCCCGACAATCCCCTTCTTCGCCTCGGCACTTCCTCCTTTACCGCCGACGGTTGGAACTTAACCTTCTATCCCGCCGGCATGAATTCTCGCGACTATCTCTCCTATTACGCCACCCAGTTCGACACTCTCGAAGTCGACGCCACGTTCTATCGCATCCCCGCCATCTCGACCGTTCAGGGCTGGTACAACAAAACTCCCGCCAATTTTCTTTTCGCTCTCAAAACACCCCAGGAAATCACCCACGAGCGCATCCTCCTCGACGTCGACGACGTCTTTAAAGAATTTCTTCGCTGCACCGAACCCCTCGCCGAAAAACTGGGCGTCATCCTTCTGCAATTTCCCTACTTCAATAAGAAAACGTTCCCCTCCCCCGTCGAATTCCTCTCTCGCCTCAAACCGTTCCTGGAAAAACTGCCGAAAGAGCCGCGCTTCGCCGTCGAAATCCGCAACAAGAACTGGCTGGGTCCAGCGCTCTATGATCTTCTTCGCAAACACAACGTCGCTCTGGCGCTCATCGACCATCCCTGGATGCCGCGCCCCAAGGAATATCTCGCCAAAGCAGACGCCATCACCACGGACTTCACCTACATTCGCTGGCTCGGTGACCGCAAAGCCATCGAAGAACTAACCAAATTGTGGGATAAAACGATTGTGGACCGCTCCTCTGATCTCGAAGAGTGGGTTAAAGCCTGCCGCAATTTCCTGAAAAGCAAAATCCGCGTTTTCGCCTTCGCCAACAACCATTACGCAGGCCACGCTCCTGCAACAATTCATTTGTTCGAGAAATTGATGGAAGAGAAATAAGAAGTTTGTGCGGCTTAACTTAACGCAGTGCCCGTATTATCGCTTCGCCGATTAAGCGTTCACCCCAATTTCGTCTTGCCTAATTCCGCCACGCGTCGCTCGTAGATCATCTCGCACAATCCGTGCTTGTTGTAGAACCGGAACACAATCTTATGTCCCGCTTCAATCTTCGCCCGCGATTTCAAAATCGTCCCGGTCAGCTCTACCCAACTTCCGGTCACCAGATATTGTCCTTCGCGCCCCTGCAATTCAAATCGTCCATCGCTTTTCAATGACAATTGCGCCGCTTTGCACGGCACCGTCTTCCCCGCTACTTTCGCTTCCGTACATTCATACTCCCCCGTAACATCCGCGCTCTGCGCCTTCGCCATCTTCCCGCAAAGCAACAAACCCGCGCCAGCGACTACCACCACCGTCACCTTTCTTACCGCGCTGAACCACTTCATCGGGGCCTCCACCTACACATCTGGGATTGAGCGAGCTAGCTTTGCAACTCTTCCTCTGCAAATCCCCGTCCACGCCAGGATCAGGCTAGCCCACTAGAAACACGCGACTTAGTCCCATTTCGAGATGCTCTCGAAATCCACTTTAGGAACACCTCTGCACATTCCGCTCTCCAACCGGAATTCTTTTGCCGTACTACACTCCGACGTACTAACGGCGGCAAGTACTCACATAGTTTAATACTGAGTTATCTACTCCAGGGGTAATTCTGGCATGGCCGCGCCATCTTTCCGCGGGTCGGATGCTCCGTAATTTACCCCCGTGGTGAAGTCGCGCATCACCGCCTGCCCTCCGCCCATCGCCGACGAAAATGGCCCCATCACCTCAATCTTGTGCCCTTTCGCGGTCAACTCGTCCCGTACTTTTCCGGAAAAGCGCGTTTCCATCTGCAGGTCGCATCCTTCAAACGTGCGCTTCGTGAAACGCGGAGCCTCCAGCGCCGCCTGGATGTTCATCTTGTAATCCGCAATGTTGGCCATGAACTGCGCGTGGGCTTGCGACTGGTTCCATCCGCCCATAATTCCAAACGCCATCGTGATCTGCCCCTTTTGCGCAAAGGCGGGAATGATCGTGTGCCGGGGCCGCTTTCTACCCGCCAGTGCATCGGGCGAAGCCGCATCCAACGTAAACAGCGCCCCGCGATTGTGCAGCGCAAACCCCGTCCCCGGCGCCACAATTCCCGAACCAAATTCACTGAAATTGCTCTGGATCAGCGAGACCATGTTTCCGTCTCGATCCACCACCGTCAAATACGTTGTGTCCTTCCCCGCGGCTATTTCCCCGGCCGCAACATCGCAATGCGCATGGTCTGGATCGATCAATTTCGCCCGCTCCACCGCCCACTCTTTCGAGAGCAGCGTTTGTACCGGCAATTTCTGTCCGCGCGGGTCACCAATATATTTCGCCATATCCGCGTAGGCCAATTTTTTCGCCTCAATCATCGCGTGCAGCGCTTTTGTTGACCCAAAGCCATATTCCTTCTGCCCCAGCGGTTGCGTCTCCATGATGTTCAGCATTTCCAGCGCGGCTATGCCCGTCCCATTCGGCGGCATTTCGTAAACTGTCCAATCGCGATACGTCGTCGAAATAGGGTTTACCCATTCCGCCGCATATTCGGTCAAGTCGGCCGCCGTCATCGTGCCACCGTGCCGTTTCATCGCCTCGAGCAGTTTCGCCGCCAGTTCGCCTTTGTAAAATCCATCGCGACCCCGGGCCGCAATCTGCTGCAATGACCAGGCCAGCTCCGCATTCTTGAAGATCTCTCCCGTCTTCGGCGGCCGGTCATTCGGCAAATACAACTTTGCGGCGGCTTCGTCCCCCCGCAGATAATCCGTCTGCAAACCCCAGTACGCCGCCACCCATTCCGTTACTGGATACCCGTTCTGCGCTGTGTCAATTGCCGCCTTCAAATCGTCGGCTAATTTCTTGCGCCCGAATTTATCCGCCAGCTTCTGCCATCCGTCCACCGCTCCCGGCACCGTAATGGTCTGCACGCCGGTCTGCGGCATCTCTCGCAATCCCGCTTTGCGCAGCATTTCAATCGTCAAGCCCTTGGGCGCCCACCCGCTGGCATTCAATCCATACAGTTGGTCGGCTTTCGCGTCATACACAATCGCGAACAAGTCTCCGCCGATGCCGTTCATCATTGGCGCGACCACGCCCATCATCGCGTTCGTCGCAATTGCGGCATCGACCGCGTTACCGCCACTCTCCAATATCCGTACTCCCGCCTGCGCCGCCAGCGGCGATTCGGCCGCCACAATTCCATTTCGCGAAATCACCATCGATCTCGTCTGCGAGCGATCCTGCGCTCCTGCACTTCCGCTTAACATTGTCCCCACCAGCGCCACCCATAGTAGCCGCTTCATCCATTCGTGTCCCAAGTTCCCCGCCTTCATTTCATTCATTTTGAACTTTACATCTGCTCGGAAATTCCGTAATCTGCCGGAACTCTACAGGGTCTCCCGAGCCCCCGCAAGCATTCTGTTTCGCCGTTTTTCTTGCCACCCTGCGTTCCAGCTCCGCTATTTTCTCTCCGCAGTTCGCTCCGATTTAATCTCCAATCAACTCCCTGCCTCCCGCTTGACCCGTGTTCAAATTCGCCTCTTTTTGCACTGCTCTCTGTATTGCGCTCCATCTTCCTGTCTGCGAATCTACAACCGTTCGGTCCCCCTGACGGAACGAACTTGGTACCGGCGAAAGCCGATACCTCCCGGCGGCAGTTGAGGGATGGACTCGGGCGCGGAATCCCTCAACTGTCGTTTCGGTTTTATACCCTCTCCCGCCATCTGATTTCTCCCGTGAAGCTCCAAAAAGTGACTCGCGTCACCATGGATGGTGACCGCAGTCATAACGAGTCTGTGCGCAGACCGTCAAAGTGTCGAACGTTCGTTACATTTTGCTCGCTCCTCTTCTCTCCACTTCTTCTGAGGCTCTGAATGGCTAATTTCAAGGATTCGGCCCATCTCATCCGCTTGGCCGCCGTCTTTCTTGCCGGAGCGATTATTTTCGTTGCCGTGCGCGCCGCCGTAATACCTAAGAGTTTTGGCCGTTATGGTCCTTACCGTGGCGCTGCTCTTGCCGAAATCAGTTCTCGACCCGTCAAGTTCGCGGGCCATGACGCCTGCGAAGGCTGTCACCCCGACGTACTCGAAATCAAATCAAAAGGAGTTCACGCGCACGTAAACTGCGAGTCCTGCCACGGACCGCTCGCCAAACATGCCGATGATCCAGCCACCGTAAAACCAGTATTGCCGGATGTCGCGACTCTTTGTGTGCGCTGCCACACTGTGAATTCCGCCAAGCCTGCGGCATTCCCTCAAGTCGATGCCAAGGAACATTCTCAAGGCATGGCCTGCAACACCTGCCATCAACCCCACAGTCCTGGATTTGATACGGAGGCAAGAATGCGGGAGGTAAGAAGTGATCCTCAATCGCCGCCAGATTCTTCTCTTGCTCCCGGCCGCTGCGGTCGCCTGGGAGTGCGTCCTTGCCGGAACTCCGGAAGCTGCCCCGAATTACGATATGACCGAACACTGGTGGGGCATGTTGTTGGACATCACTAAGTGCATCGGCTGCGGCAGTTGTGTCCGCGCCTGTGCCATGGAAAATGATGTGCCTGACGGTTACTTCCGAACCTGGATCGAGCGTTATCACGTCTCCGACTGGCCTGTCGAAAATCCCCAGGTCGAATCTCCGAACGGCGGTAAAGACGGCTTTCCTGCCAATGAAATAACTCCCGGGAAAAATTTCTTTGTTCCCAAAATGTGTAATCACTGTTCAGATTCCCCCTGCACCCAGGTCTGCCCCGTTGGCGCGACCTTTCACACCAAAGACGGCGTAGTCCTCATCGACTATGACTACTGCCTCGGCTGCCGTTACTGTATCCAGGCGTGCCCGTACGGATGCCGTTTCTTCCATCCCACCAAGCACACCGCCGACAAATGCACTCTCTGTTACCACCGCATCACCAAGGGACTGACCACCGCCTGTTGTGAATCGTGTCCCACCGGCGCGCGCCAATTGGCCGATCTGAAAAATCCCAAAGATCCCATTCACGAATTTCTGAAGACCCACGCTGTCCAGGTCTTGAAACCTCATCTCGCTACAGGCGCAAAGATGTACTACAACGGCCTGGATGGCTCGGTTCGCTAAGGAGACCCGCTGATGGATGGATTCATGTATCCAAATGAAGTGGAGCTCCAATGGAGCGTCCTGATCGTTCTTTATCCCTTTATCACTGGTCTGGTCGCCGGCGCCTTCATACTCGCCTCGCTCGAGCGCGTTTTCCGCGTCGAGGAAGTGAAGCCCACTTACCGATTGGCTTTACTCACCGCGCTGGCATTTCTCATCGTCGCCCCGCTGCCTCTTCAACTCCATCTGGGGCATCCCGAACGTTCTCTGGAAATGTATTTAACGCCGCATCGTTCCTCGGCCATGGCCATGTTTGGATTCGTCTATCTCTGGTACCTCATGGCGGTCCTCCTCCTGGAAATCTGGCTCGATTATCGCCGCGATATCGTGATGCTGGCCCAATCTTCCACTGGATGGAGAAAGCCCCTCTACCGCCTCCTCACCCTCGGCTCGTACAACATCACTCCAGGCGCACTCCGCGTGGACGACATTGTGGGCTGGACCGTCACACTCATCGGCATTCCCTCCGCCTTCCTTCTTCACGGCTACGTCGGTTTTATTTTTGGCTCGATCAAGGCCAATCCCTGGTGGTCCACTCCACTAATGCCTGTTGTATTTCTGTTCTCCGCCATGGTCTCGGGCATCGCTCTCGTTCTGCTCATGTACATGCTCACTTCGTTCCTGCGCAAGACCCCCATCGACATGCGCTGCCTGGACACCGTTGCCAAATATCTGCTCTATACCTTCATTATCGACTTCACCCTCGAAATGGTTGACCTGATCCACCGTATCTACGAATCAGACGAGTCCTTCCGCAGTCTCGATTTCATGGTGCACACCCGTCTTTTCTTCTCGCAGATCGTTCTGCAGATCTTTCTGGGTACTTTGCTTCCGATCCTCCTCCTCGCTTCCACGCAGCTCTTCAAATTAAGTGAATCCGCGCGCAAACGCCTCTTTGCCTTCGCCAGCATCTTGACCATGATCGGCATTTTTGCCATGCGCTGGAATGTGGTTATCGGCGGCCAGCTTTTCTCCAAAAGCTTCCTGGGCTATACCACCTACAAAGTCGATTTCGTCACCCGCGAAGGTCTTTTGCCCGCGGCCTTCTTGCTTGTTCTTCCCTTCGCCATTCTTTTTGTGCTCGTTAAAATTCTTCCTCCATGGCATGTGGAGACCTCGGCTCCCATTCCTGTCGAGAGTGGCGATTAAAAGACAACCGACCGCCTCCGTTAGCTATACAAACGACTGCAAGGCGCTCCGGCCATGGTTCTGCCGCCTGCTCCTTTTTGCACACCTCGCCGCGCTTCAACCATTGGTCACTGCCACATTCTTCCGCTAGAATGCTGCTCGTGCCAGAACAATCCTCTTCCACCCAACCCCCATCTCTCGACCAACTCGGCCCGGCGCTCCTTTCCCTTCTTCGTGCGCGCAACGCGGACCCTTTCGCCATTCTTGGTCCTCACTCTTACGAGACCCCCGAAGGCCGCCGCTGGGTCGTTCGCTTCTTCCAGCCGCGCGCAACGGAAGCAGAACTTCTCCTCGCGGGACATAAAGATCCTATTTCTGCGCGAAAGATGCGGCCTGAAGGTTTTTTTGAAGCGGCACTCCCTTCGGTAAACGAATTCCCTCCTGCGCCTTCCAGCTATCGCATCCGCTTCCATACGCATTATTCCGAGGTTGTTGAAGGTCACGACCCCTACGCTTTCCCCTTCCAACTCACCGAGTTTGATCTCTATCTCATGGGTGAAGGCCGCCATTACGACACCTACGAGAAGCTCGGCGCTCATATCAAAACCGTGGATGGCGTCTCTGGTGTGAATTTCGCCGTATGGGCCCCCAGCGCGAAACGCGTCAGCGTTGTCGGCGATTTCAACCGCTGGGATGGCCGCGTCCACCCCATGCGCTCGCGTGGCTCTTCCGGCATCTGGGAACTCTTCCTTCCCGAACTCGGCGAATTCACCATTTACAAATTTGAAGTTGTCGGCGACCACGGCGACGTTCTTCCCTTAAAAGCAGATCCCTACGCGTTCGCTGCCGAGCTTCGCCCCAACACCGGCTCGGTTGTCGCCCGCCTCGACAAGCACCAGTGGCAAGACTCCGACTGGATCAGCCAACGCTCTCAGAAAAATTGGTTGGAGCAACCGATCTCCGTTTACGAAGTTCATCTGGGTTCCTGGCGGCGCATTCCGGAAGATCACAATCGCTGGCTGACCTATCGCGAACTCGGCGATCAACTCATTCCCTACGTCAAGGATCTGGGCTACACCCACATCGAGTTGCTGCCGGTCATGGAGCATCCCTACGATGGATCCTGGGGCTACCAGACACTCGGCTATTTTGCCGCCACCAGCCGTTTTGGTTCGCCCGATCCGAGTTCATGGAATTCGTCGATCGCTGCCACCAAGCGCGGTATCGGCGTGTTTCTCGATTGGACTCCCGCGCATTTCCCTCGCGACACTCACGGCCTTAGTCAGTTCGACGGCACGCATCTCTACGAACATTCCGACCCGCGGCAAGGCTCGCATCCGGATTGGGGCACGCTGGTCTACAACTATGGCCGCAACGAAGTGCGAAACTATTTGATTTCCAACGCGCTGTTCTGGCTCGACAAATATCATATCGACGGTCTTCGCGTGGATGCCGTGGCCTCCATGCTCTATCTCGACTATTCCCGCAAAGCAGGGCGAATGGATCCCTAAACGTTACGGCGGCCGCGAAAATCTGGAGGCCATCGACTTCATCAAGCGCTTGAACGAAGTCGCCCATCTGCGTTTTCCCGGCGTTCTGACCATCGCTGAGGAATCCACTTCCTGGCCCAGCGTCTCGCGTCCCACCTATCTCGGCGGCCTCGGCTTCAGCCTGAAATGGAACATGGGCTGGATGAACGACACGTTAAAATATTTTTCCAAGGATCCCATCTTCCGCCGATACGAGCACAACAAGCTCACTTTCTCTCTGCTCTACGCCTTCACCGAAAATTTCATGTTGCCCTTCTCTCACGATGAAGTCGTCCACGGCAAGAATTCCCTGCTCCACAAAATGCCGGGCGACATGTGGCAGCAATTCGCCAACCTCCGGCTTCTCTACGCCTACCAATACGCGCACCCCGGCAAGAAGCTTCTCTTCATGGGGCAGGAGTTCGCCCAGCGACACGAGTGGACCGAGGCAAACAGCCTGGATTGGCATTTGCTCAGCACGATTCTCATCGGGGCATCCAGCGCCTCGTAACCGATCTCAATAAGCTCGTAGCTAACGAACCCGCTCTCCACGAAATCGATTTTGAGTGGCAAGGCTTCGAGTGGATTGACGCCAACGACTCCGACAATAGCGTCTACTCTTTCATCCGCCGCGGCAAGAATCCCGACGACGTCGTCATCGCCATTCTCAACGCTACTCCTGTCGTTCGCTACGGCTACTATATCGGCGTCCCCCGCTCCGGCCATTACGAAGAAATTCTCAATACCGATTCCGCCTCCTATGGCGGCACCAATGTAGGCAACCTGGGCGGCATGAACGCAACCGAGCACGCCCACCAGGGCCGTCGCCACTCGCTCTCCCTGACTATCCCTCCGCTGGCTGTTGTCTTCCTCAAGTGGCGCCCGTCTTAGCCCGGGTTAGCATCATTTATCCTCTACTCCCCGTAGGGGCGACTTCTTGCCCTGTGCCTCGAAGGGTTACCCCGTCGTCTTCGCACCAATTAAATGTCCGTTCTTGCTGTTTGTCTGAATTACAGATATTCTGTAATTCAGACAAGGAGTTCCCATGGATGCGGCCAGAGTAGGAAAACGGGGCACGATCGTCGTCCCCGCTAAACTCCGCAAGCGCTACGGCATTAAGGAAGGCACGCTCGTTACCACCGAAGAGCGCGAAGACGGCATCCTCATCCGTCCGGCGGTTGTCGTCCCCATCTGAAAGTTACTCTTCCCAGCGCAAGGCCGAGTTTCTTCTTTCTAACACAACATCCAAGCGGGACTATCTGCGAGCGCGAAAAGAAGTTGCCAAGCTCGGCCTTGATCCCGATGCGATCCTGCACCGTCGGCCCGGCTAGATGCACCGGCTCTTTCTCGACGCTAATATTCTATTTTCCGCCGCTTATCGACCATCTTCAGGTTTGCTTAAATTGTGGAATTTGAAGCAAGTGGTTCTTTGCTCATCGCGTTATGCAATAGGCGAAGCCAGATTCAACTTGACCGAAGAAGCTCAAAAACACCGGCTGACGAAGTTGCTGGGTTCTGTCCAACTTTTCGACGCTCCTAGCCGTACGCTCTCTCAGGCGATCCTCCTGCCCGACAAAGACATGCCGATTCTGCTTGCCGCCATCGAAGCACAAGCAACCCATCTGATTACCGGTGACGTTCGCCACTTCGGCGCTTACTTGGGTAAGAAGCTCGAGGGAATCATCGTCCTGCTACCCTCTACCTATCTCAAGAAGCATTTGGCCAATTAACGCGGCCCGATGCTCTGGATGGGCTTGATTACCCCGCCCCTCGTGCAACCCCCAGCCTTGTTGTAAACTTCTAACTCTAGAGTCCAACGCTTACTGTCGAGGTTTGCCGTGCACTCGCATCAAATCGCATCGCTGAACGTAATCCGATTTTTGCTGGCCAGCGCGCTCGTCGCCATGCTCGTTCCCTCTTCCCACGCTCAGGATCCTGGCCCACTCCCCTCCTCCGCTCCCGCCCGCTCACAGGCTCCGCCGCCGCCTGCGCCGCCCACCTATCACACGCCCCCGCCCCCCAAAAGATTCATTCTCCTGGCGACAATCCCATCACCAATGAGCCTCCTTCCATCCCCGTCGAGGACATCATCAAGCGTTTCGCTCAGCGTGAAGAGGAGTTCAAGCGCGAACGTGGCAACTACACCTACTCGCAGACTTTCTCGATCCAAACCCTCGACGACGACAATCGTCCCGATGGCGAATATCGCATGAGCAGCGAAATCGTCTTCACTCCCGACGGCAAGCGCTTTGAAAAAGTGACCTTCGCTCCGCCGGACACTCTCCGGCGCATCTCCCTCAGCGAACAAGATCTCGATGACGTCCGCAACGTCCAGCCTTTCGTCCTCACCACCACCGACCTCCCCAAATACAACGTCACCTACGTCGGCCGTCAGCAAGTGGACGAACTTTCCTGCTACGTTTTCGACGTCGCTCCCAAAGTTATCGAGAAGAAGCAGCGTTACTTCCAGGGTCGTGTTTGGGTTGAAGACAAAGACCTGCAGATTGTCATCACCGATGGCAAGGCCGTGCCAGACATCATCAGCAGGAATAACGAGAACGTGTTTCCGCGCTTCCGTACCTATCGCGAAAATATCGAACAGGGCTTCTGGTTCCCCACCTACACCCGCGCGGATGACTACCTGCACTTCCGCAGTGGCGACGTGCACATCCGCATGGTCGTGAAATACTCCAACTACAAACGCTACGGCAGCACCGTCAAAATCGGCACCGTTACCGAGATCAAGCCCCAATAAGTTACGGTTGGCCCTGACCTAAGGAACAGGTAATTTCCTCGCGCTTTTTTCTCCTTTGTGTGCATTTCTATACATCCCATTCGGCGAATCCCGTATCATACTTACCATTCAGTTCGCTCTCCGGTTAAAAGCCGGAAATTCATGCTCTGATTTTTCCGCTCGAAGTCATCTGCGGACAAGGAGCCGACTGGCATCGTTCCTCCCTGTGCGTGGCTATCTGTGCCCTCGGCTTAGAGCAGTTGCTGTACGTTCGATTCGGCGTTTGAGGAGTTTTGCTTATCTTAAACGGGCGTCAAAGCAGTATACGTATAGGTGTATCGCCTCACCTTGCGTTTCGATGTTTCCGCAGAGCCTCGTCCCTTCGATTTTCCTGTTGTCTCCGCATTTCTCTCTTCGCGCTCTTCGCAGTCCATTTCTCTCCCGCCCCTGCCTCCGCCAATTGTGAAAAGATCCCCGCCGGTAAATCCTTCTGGATCCGTCTTCTCGATCCCGTCGCTTCCTACAGTTCCAAGCCAGGTTCTCCCGTCCGTGCTGTCCTGATTCAATCGCCGGAATGTGGCTCAGGTCCGGTCTTCCCTGCAGGCCTCGAGGTCGACGGCGAAGTCGCCTCCGTCCACAAAGTCGGTTTAGGGCTTCTCAGGGAATCCGCCACTCTGGAGATTCGTTTTACCCGTATCGTGACTTCCGCGGGTGAGATTCTCTCTATCGCTGCCGACGTGGTGGAAATCGATAACGCGCGTGAGACTCTGCGTCACGGCGTCATCCATGGAATTCGCGCTACAAATAGTCCACAAGGCCGCCTCACCACCGGTTTGCTCCGCCTGCCCACTTTCAATCCCTACACTGCCATCGGCCTGGTCGCTTATCGCGCTTTCACCATTCTTCCCGAACCCGAAATTTATATTCCCCCTGGCTCGGATCTTCGTTTGAGTCTCGATCAACCTCTTTTTGTTGGCGATCAGCCGGAACTTCCCAGCGTTTCCTTTCAAATGGATGAATACGAGCGTGGCGATGTGGAAATGGCCGTTGAACACGTCTCGGAACGCACCACTACCATTAAGGGAAAAGACGCTGACCTCGTCAACGTGCTATTTGTCGGCTCAAAGGACCAGCTTGCCGAAGCATTTACCGCCGCAGGGTGGCTTCCCGCCGATCGCTACTCTCCACGCTCTGTCTTCAAGCAACTTGGCGCTGTTTTTACTTTTACCAACTATCCGACAATGCCCATCACCCGGCAGCTTCTCGATGGCCAATTGCAGGATCTTACCTGGCAGAAGAGTTTCAACAGCTATGCCAAGCGGGAACACGTTCGCATCTGGAGCCAGCCCGCCACTATCCTCGGTCAGCAAGCCTGGCTTAGCGCCTACACCCGCGAAACCAGCGGCGCTTTCTCCATCAAGTATCGCAATTTCATTCATCACATTGACCGGAACCTCGATGATGGCGTCAACATGTTGGTTCGCGATCTCTCTCTCTCCGGTTGCGTCGAGTCCGTGTTTCAACTCCCCCGCCCCCAGATCGACCCCATCCTCGTCAACTCTACCGGCGACGAAATGCGCACCGATGGCAACCTTACCGTTGTCCACCTTCAGCACTGCGACCGTCCCGCCATGGAGAATACCCGCAGCACTCCTTCCATCGAGATCCGCCCCCGTTCCCGCATCGTTCGTTATTTCCGCAATCAGATCCTGCTGTATAAGAGTGACGTCATCCGCGGCAACATCGTCTATGCCGCTCTTGATCTCGGCTGCAGGGGTGTTCGCGCTTTTGTCCATCGCCATTCCCCGGTCATCGACGCCGACTACAGCAACCTGCCTATGTCTCCTGTTTCTCCCCAGACTCTTTTTCCAATTACCGTTCCCGCGATCACCGCCTTCTCCTTTCCAGGCGCCAGCACAGCCGATTGATGGCCGTTTGACTTCGTCTCTCCCTCCCCTTTACCATTTCCCTCCGGAGGGGATGCCCCATCTTAATTAATCGAAACTTTTTCCGCTCCCGCCTCATCCAAGCTTCACGCGCGTTACCCCGTGCTTGTTAAGGAGACCGGACCGCTTGGCTTCCCCTCGTGAAAAAATCTTGATCGCGGTCCCCGACCTGGCCCTTCGTCAGGGCCTTCAAACACTTCTATCTGGCGTGGACTACGACGTGACTATCACTGAGTCCTCCGCTGAAGCGTTCCAACTCCTGCGTGCCGGCGGGATTGACATCCTGCTCCTCTCTGCCGACCCGTGTGACGCTGTTTTCTCTTCCACCTTATCGGAGACAAATCCCGCCGCCGCTTCCGCAAAAACGCGCATTCTCCTGCTCTCCACAGCCGCTTCCGCAGACCGCGCTCGCGCGCTCGACCTTGGTGTAGATGACGTAGTCTCTCCTCCCTACGACCCCACTGAGCTCCTTGCTCGCGTCCGTGCGCAACTCCGTACCAAGCGCGAACTCCACGCTCTTGCGGAAAAAACGCGCATCTCCGAGGAGAGCCTTCAGGTCGCCCAGACCGCTTTTCAAGCCCTCGCCGTCACCGAAAAGATGACTCGCGACGCTTTTAATCTCGAGCGCGCCCTGAAAATTGGAGTCGGAGCTCTCTTCGCTCTCGCCCTCGTCGTCGGCGGCATCTTCCTTCTCTTTTCTCATCGCGCCGACAAGGAATCCCGTCGCGCCTATTCCATGATTGCCCAGCTTGAACGCGGTTTTAAGTCCGAACAGAATCTTCTCGCTGAAACACAAAAAGCTCGCCAGGAAATGGCTGCCACAGAGACGGCTCCCCCAAGTGCCCCTCCCGCCCAGGCGCAGCCCATGTCCGCTAAATCCACTGCTCCGGTGCTAACCTCTCCCGAGACAGTCATCCGCTCCTACGTACCCAGCGTCTGCCTCATTCATGTTTCCGTCGGCTTTGTCGACAAGAAGTCTGGTCAACCCTTGCGCTACGGCGGCATCGGCCCTGACGGCCCTTACAAGGACAGCGATGGAAATGTTGTCTACACCCTGGAAGGACGCGCTCCCGAAGTTCGCGCCGATTTCTTCGGCACCGGTTTTATCGTTGGCGGCGACAAAATCCTTACCAATCACCACGTCGCTCAACCCTGGTGGGAAAACGATGAACTCAGTCATGTCACCCAGCAAGGCTTGGATCCCGCTGTCGCCACCATGACCGTCTACTTCCCCGAATCAACCAAGGGGATTCACGTCGAGATCTCCCAAATCTCCAAGGATGCCGATCTTAGCTCTGCTCACGGGCAACTTCTCTGAGCTCAAGCGCTCCACATTAAAACTCGACCCCCGCAAAGAAGCCGCGATCAGTGGTCAGCCACTCATCTCTCTTGGCTATCCTACCGGACTCAGCGCCATCCTCGCCCGGGCCAGCGACGATGCCGTCCAAGAGATAGTCAAAGTCAGCGGCGGCGATCCCAAGGGCGTCATCGAAGAACTCGCCCGCCGCCAACTCATTCGTCCCACAGTGACCCAAGGCCACATTGGCGATGTTCTGGCCGACCGCATCGTCTACGACGCTCAGACCACTTCTGGGGGCTCCGGTGGCCCACTCATCAACCAATCTGGCGAAGTTGTTGGTGTAACCTACGCCATCGTCCGCGGCTTCGGCGGCTCCAACTTCGGCGTCCCCATCCGCTACGCCGAACCCCTGGTAAAGTCTCCCGTCCCCAAGCCCTAGCTTGCCATTGCCGCCCTTCTATCTCCAGCACTGTCATCGCCACCGCAGAACCGCGCCTCTGCGGCTCGGAGCGGAGCGATCCCTCCTTTCTTCTCAGTGCCCTCTGTGCTCCGCCTCAGCGTCCTCTGTGATAAATCCACACAAGCCGTGGCAGAGTCACTCTGGACTGTGCTCTTCCTCGTAGGTTGCCCACCCTACCCAACCCTGTCTTCCCTCTTCGCTCCTTCCGCCTCTCCACATCTCTCCCCTCAAATCTCCTGGAACTTTCCTCCACCTTCCTCCGTATTCTTCTGCAAGGGAGAACACTATGAAACTGTCATCTCGGGGAATCCTTACTCTTTCCGCAACCTTGGTCTTGGCCGCCTCCGCCTTACTACCAGCATCCACGCCGGCTCAGACCTCCACCTCCACGACCAAAGATCAATGGATTCACGTCCGAGTAGTCAGCAAAGACAATTCTGGAGAGACTGTCCGCGTCAATGTCCCCATCGAACTCGCCGAAAAAGTCATTCCCGCCATCAACAAGGAAAATCTCCGCAACGGTAAAGTCCACCTCGATTCCGCCCACATGGACGACGTTGACCTCCGCGCTCTCCTGGACGCCATCCGCACCTCCAAAGACGGCGAATACGTCACAGTCCAGAGCCACGAGAACGACGTCCGCGTAGCCAAGAGCGCTGGATACCTCTATATCCACGTCACCGACAAGTCCGCCGCCAAATCTCCTGACTCCAAAGACAAATCCTCCAAGTCTTCGGCCAATCACGAATCAAAAGTTGAGATCAAGGTTCCCATGAAGGTCGTCGACGCTCTCTTCTCTGCGGGCAAAGACGAACTCGACGTCGTGGCTGCCCTGCGCGCGCTTTCCAGCAACGGCGACACCGAACTGGTCAGCGTCAAGGATGACGAGAACACCGTCCGCATCTGGATCGATTCCAAAAACATCGCCGACTAAATTTCAATCGCGGATGAATCACTGAGGAGGAACTTACGATGCTATTTCTCGCAAAAGCTGCTCTGGGACTCAGCGCCATGGTCGCCATGTCCACCGCTTACGTTTTCCACGAAGGTGTCATCCGCGTCGATGTCGATGAGGCTCGTGCCCAGGGCTCGCACATCCACTTTTGGGTGCCCGCCACGGCCGTCAACGCGGGCATGTGCTTTGTTCCCCATCATCAGATCCAGCAAGCCGCCGAACAAGCTCGCCCTTACTTGCCCGCCATCCGCGAAATTGTCAAAGAGTTGAAGAAATATCCCAACGCCGAACTGGTTGACGTCATCGACTCCACCGATCACGTTCACATCGCCATTATCGACGGCAAAATCCAGATCGATTCCGTCAATCCTGAAGAATCTGTTCACGTACGCGTCCCGGTCGAGACTCTGCTCGACATCTCCGACCGCCTGGAAGCCAACGCCCCAACAATCTAAGCATACTCGTGGCCCAGTCACTCTTGACTGGGCTCCTGTTCCCGCACTATTTGCCGCTGGACCCAACACTGTCATCCCGACCGGAGAGTCGCGCTTCCCACGACTGGGAGTGGAGGGATCCCTCTTTCTTCTCCGGGTGCCCCACTCTCGCCTTATGAGGGTGGGGCCTTTTCTTGAATTCCGCTTCCCGTTGCCTAGTGTTTTCCTAAGAATTCTTTCCCTGTTCTTTCTCTGTGCCCTCTGTGCTCCGCCTCTGCGCCCTCTGTGATAAATGCACACGCATTGCTGTTGAGGTATCTCTCGATGTCCCCTACTCTCCCGCAGCCACTTCTTTCCCAGGCTGAAAATACACCTCATCCTGAATCGCCGTCTTCGCCCATCCCGCCCTCAGCAATATGCCTCTTCCGTTCTCCACCATGTTTGGATGCCCGCACAAATACGCCGTGGTCTCTTCCGCTTTCAATCCCCACACATCGACATACTTCCGTATCAAATCATCCACTCGCCCCAATTCGCCCTTCCATTCGGGGTCTTCCCACGGCCGGCTCACGGTCGTCACGAATTTCAACCACGGCGCTTCCCCCGCGTACCGCTCCAGTTCCTCTCGATACCCGAACTCCCCTGACCGGCTGGCTCCTTGCAAACAATAAAACCGGTGCTCGCCCGGCATCGGCGTCCCGCCCTTTTTCCAGTCCGTGTACACCGTCCGCAGATAGCTCACATACGGCGCCACGCCCGTTACGGTCGATAGCAGCAGATGATTTTTTCGCCCGCTCTTCAAGTCCAGCGTAAATCGACCTTTCGCGTATTTCCTCAACAGCAGCGGCGCGCCCTTATCCATCGCGTGCAGCAGCGGGCTAAGCTCTCCTCCATGCACGCGCTCAACATAAAACTCCAGCAGGTCCTCGTAAGGCGACGAGCACAACGAGTACGCCCGCTCTACTCTTTTTCCTTCGACTTCCACTCCCAACGTTGCATATTGCCCCGCAAGAAAGTGGAATGGTCCGCCCGGTTCCACGTGCAGGATGAACAAATCCTCCGCCACCTCGCGCCGGTCCACGATCCTCGCACTGAAATGTTTGTCCGAGTTCATCCGTTGGCCTCTATCCGTTCGATGCCATGCCCCGGAAAACGATGCGGGCGGAGACGCTTCCGTCCCCGCCCGCTTTCTGGGTGCTCTACCCTATCGATTTTTCTACGACCTGGTCAACTACTCTCTTACGGCTTCTGGTGCTGTTGCTGCATCTGTTGCATCATCTGCTGCATATCAAATTTGGTCACCGGCCCGGTTATTTTATCCGTTACATCGCTCAGCACTTTGGTCAACACCATCGAACTGTCCTTGCCCGTCTCCTTCACCATCCCGAAGGGCGTCACCTTGTCGCTCACCCACACATCCGAACCCTTGGCATCATTCTTCCAGTGCTCGCAAGTGAACGTTCCTGCCGGCACCGTAATTGTTTCTGTTCCCACCGAGTGCCACTCCTTCATGTTGTCCTGCACGGTGGTTTCGTGCGCAGCGCTTGGATTTATCGGCATCTCCATAGCCTGTTGCCCCTGCATCTGGAAAATCGTCTTGTGCGGCTGAAAATCGTCCCGCGACATCAACACTTTCGATACCATTTGGCCTTTTCCCGTCGACATCACCATCTGCATCCAAAATCCCTCTTTCCCATCCACGCTGTCTTTCCCCACCACTCCCATTTCCATGCTCTTCGGCCCGCTGTCGCGTGAGTTTGCGCTGGTCACCTCATAAACTGCGCCCTTGCCCACCACCGGGTTCACAAATTTTGCGATGGCCATTTTTTGCCAGACGTTCATTCCCATCGATCCCGATGGCCCCATTTGTGCCGGCGTTATACAACAGAGCAGCAGGCTCAGCGCAACCATCACGCTCATCACATAAATTCGCTTCATCATTTTCTCCTTGAGTATTTCTTCTGCGGTCTTAGGACTCAAGACCCGAGTGTGCGACAGCCCTTGCCCCAGTTTCATACCAGTTTCATCGCGCGGAATCAATCCAATGACGCATCACCAATGTGGAAATTGCCAACCTCTTCGAGCCTTAGTCGCGCCCGTCCTTTTACCCTGAAGAAGAGAAGGGCCGAAGCGGGCGCCGTAGACATTCAGTTGTTCTTGTCTTGCCTAGCGCGACAACGATTGTCATCCCAACCGGAGAGCCGCGTCTTTCGCGGCTCGGCGCGGAGGGATCTCTCTTGGCCCTTCGCGTCCCTACTCTCGGTTTTTGAGGGTGGGGCCTTTTCTTCCTCCGCGCCCTCGGTGCTCCGTCCTCTGTGCCCTCTGTGATAAATCCACACGCCCCCTTACACCGTCAATCCTGACCGCACTCTCATTGCGAGGGGTGCCCCACTCTCGCCTTGTGAGGGTGGGGATTTTTCTTAGGTTTTCTCTTTTTCTCTTTGATTTTTCTCGGCCTTATTCTTCTGCCGTGCTTCTTACTCGTACGCCAGCGCTTCCACCGGATCAAACCCGGAAGCTCTCAGCGCCGGCACCGTCGCTCCTAGCGCCGCGCCCAGCAACGCCAGCCCAATCGACGCCACCATCCATCCAGGCGTCAGCAATATCGATAGTCCCGGATTCGTTTCCTTCAAAATCGCCTGCGCAATAAACGTAATCGCAATCCCCACCAGGCTGCCCACCAACGTAATCACCGCCGTCTCGCCCAGCAGCATTTTCACCACATCGAATCGCGAAAATCCCAGCGCCTTCAGAATTCCTATCTCCCGGGTCCGTTCCAAAATCATCGTGTGCATATTCATCAGCACGACCAGGAAGCTCACCACCACTCCCAATCCCACCATGGTCCGAATGAACGGCTTCAACTCCGGCAGGTTCGACGAGTTCATCAGTGACACGTACTCCGACATCGATCGAATCCGGTTCTGCGGATTCAATTTAAGAATTTCTGCCCGCGTCGCCTCCGTGTCGCCCTTGCTCCTCACAAAAAACATCGACACCCGATTCTCCGCTCCCACAATGTCCTGACCACTCTTCAATGGAATAAAAAACCGCGCGCCTTTGCCGTGCGCCACGATTCCTGAAATCTTGAACGGATGATTGATCAGCGTCACCGTATCGCCAACTTTCAAGTGCCGCGTCTGCGCAATGATGTCGTCGGCGATCGCTTCATCTGCCGCTTCAAATGGTCGCCCGTCGCGAAAAATAAATCCCTGGCTCAGCGCATTAAACCTCTTGTAATCAATCCCATAAATAATCATCAACGTCTTTGGGTCTGAAAGAATCAGCGTCGGCGCTACTTCGTCCACCCCGGGCAATTTTTCGATCTGCTCGCCGAGTGATTGCTGCATCACCGCGCTGGAAAACGCGAAGAAGATCGACGAATTCGGCGGCTGCACCAGAATGTCCGCGCCTACTCCTTCCACGCGCTTACCCCACTCCGCCACTACTCCCGATGTCATCCCGACAATCATCAGAATCAAAACCACTTGGATTGCGATCGCCAGAATGCTCAACACGGCGCGCAGAGGACGCGCCACCAGGTTGCCCCAGAACATTTGGAATAACGAGAATGTCTCTTCGTGACTTTCAGCCATGCTTTTTATCTTCTCAAGAACTCTAGCAGATTATTTTTAGGCTGGTCAAAACCCTGAACCACTTTGTGTGCCCGTCTATAGCACGAACATTTCCAAACTGCACCAGCTAAAATTTATTTTCAGTTAAGATTTTCAACACATCTGTTGATAACTTTGTGGAAAGCGCTTGTTTTTTTTCGCCTAACTCCAATGCTTATCAATACGATGATACGGTTTGCACTATTTTTGTGCAGTTCCTTTTCTTTTCTGTTCTCAAAAACTTTTTTTGCCGCTCCACGCACAAATACACTTCTCTCCGCCACTCTTCCAGCAGTTCAAATTGTGTTCCGAAAGCGGAATGGCAGACAGGTTCTCGCGGAAAACGATTCTTACTTATTTTTCTCTATTGAAACTAATACCACTTCGGTGGACGTTCCAGGTGAATCTTGATCACTTGCCGCTGATCTGTGATGTCGTACCAGTGTCCGTAGCTTTTCCAGCCTTCCGCCACCACTTGAATCAGCACTCGACCCGTCGGCGCATCCGGAATATGTGCCACTCCTTTTAGATTGGTCTTTACGTTCAGCTCGATGGTCTTGTCCTTCTTGATCTGGTGCTCTTCTACGGTTTTCACGTATACGCTGGCATCCTCGATCGGCTTGTTCGTCTCTCCACCAGTGACTTCAATGGTCATTCGCGGCACTGACGCCATCGATTCCGGTTGCTTGTCCTTCGACGGAGCTTCCTGCCCCCATGCCGCCGTGCAATAACACAGCCATCCCAGGCTAATTGCCAACGCCAGAACGAATTGCCGATTGTTTTTCATAGTCCTCCCGAATATGTTCACCTGAACTCTTGCTCCGGTCAAGCTCCGCATCAAACCCGCCAGACACACTCCCCCCTCCTATGTCTTGCACTTAGCCGCAACTTGCTGAGAGAATCTTTTTCGGTCGCTGTTCCATCCATAATCATCGCGAACCATTTTTCTGCGGCGCCTGCTTCCTTTCCCGGAACCGCGCCAGCGCTCAAGGAGCTCCAATGGGATTTGCTACCAACGCCATTCATGTGGGACAAGAGCCCGACCCTTCCACCGGTGCCGTCGTCGCCCCCATCTATCAGACGTCCACCTATATCTATGACGAAGTCGGCAAAACAAAAGGTGGCTACGACTACGCCCGCACCAACCATCCCAATCGCAAGGCCATCGAACGCACCCTCGCCAAACTCGAGGGTGGCCACGCCGCTTACGCCTTCTCTTCCGGCATGGCGGGCATCGACTGTGTCTTCCGTTTGCTCCGTCCCGGTGATCACGTCGTTCTTTCCGAAGCCGTCTACGGTGGTGTCTACCGTCTGACCACCCAACTCCTCGTTCACTTCGGCCTGGAATTCAGTTTCGTTGACACCACCGACCCGGCCGTCGTCCTCGGCGCTCTTCGCCCCAACACCAAAATGATTTATATCGAGACGCCCACCAACCCCACCATGCGCCTCTCCGACATTGCCTCCATGGCCAAGCTTGCCAACGAGCGTCACGCCACTCTCGTCGTTGATAACACCTTCCTCACGCCTTATTTGCAACGCCCCATCGAACTCGGCGCTCACATCGTCGTCCACTCCATGACCAAGTACCTCAACGGCCATAGCGACTGCACCGGCGGCGCAGTCATTCTTACCCGCCCCGAAGATGCCGAGAAGATTTACTTCCTGCAACGTTCTGCGGGAGCCGGTCTTGCTCCCATGGATTGCTTCCTGATTTCCCGCGGCATCAAAACACTCGCCGTCCGCATGTTACAGCACAACGCCAACGGCCAGGCCGTGGCGCGCCACCTCGACGCCCATCCCAAAGTTCGCAAAGTTTATTATCCCGGCCTGACTTCTCACCCGCAGCACGATCTCGCTCGCCGCCAGCAAAAGGGTCCCGGAGCCATGCTCTCCTTCGATCTCGGCACAGAAGAAGCCGCCCGTCGCTTCCTCAACAACGTAAAACTCTGTTCGCTGGCCGAAAGCCTTGGCGGCGTGGAGACGCTCATCTCTCTGCCCGCTCAAATGACCCACTCTTCCATGCCCAAAGAAGTTCGCGACCGCGTCGGCATCACCGACAGCCTGGTTCGCCTGAGCGTCGGCATCGAAGACATTGAAGACATAGTCGCCGACATCGACCAGGCCCTCCTGTACATCTAGAGCCCGTAGTCCGCTCGCTCATGTAGTGGCCGATCTTTAGAATCGGCCACTTTGACGTTCATGGCTAGTCACTCTTGCTTACCCTGACCGTAGCCAAAGGGACTATGCTCCTCGTGTTTCCACTGCCTCGAGCCCTCTGCGTCCGGCCTCTGTGTCCTCTGTGATAAATCTACCTTCTTTTTCACTCGGACCTCAAGCATCCCACATTCGAGATACTCCTTCGCCCCTCCCTCCACTCCCACCACCAAAAACTCCGGCACCTCGTAAGAATGCAACCGCCGCACCTCGGCCTCCAATTTCTTCAACTTCCCTTTCGCCGTCTTCAGGATCAGCAATCGCTCGCGCCCCGTCTCCACTTTGCCCTTCCACCAATAAATCGACTCTACCGTCCACCTACAATGTTCACGCAAGCCGCCAACCTTTTTTCCACAACCGCCGTTGCAATCTTCCGCGCCTCTTTCGTCGACCCACACGTGACCAGCACCATCTCGAAATTCCGCCGCCTTCTCCATACCGCTCCCTCCCATTTCCTTATCGCCCACCCTACACGAGACCCTCGGGACCAGATAGAATATTCCTACCATGGCTACTTCTCCCATCAAGTTTGGCACTTCCGGTTGGCGTGGAATCATCGCCGACGATTTCACCTTCGCGACCGTGCGCCTTGCCGTTCGCGCCATCTCTGAACACCTCACCAGCAAGAAGCCAACCCGACCGTCCTTGTCGGCTACGATACCCGTTTCTACTCCGAAGAATTCTCTGCGCTCGCCGTCCAGGTTCTTCAGGAGCATGGCATCAAGACTTTGCTCTGCGAGACATTCACTCCTACCCCCGCCATCGCCTACGAAATTCAGCGCCGCAAGCTCGATGGCGCCATCAATTTCACTGCCAGCCACAATCCGGCGCAATATCACGGCCTTAAATTCTCCGGCGCAGACGCCGGCCCTGCCCTTCCCGAAGTCACTAAGGATATCGAAGCCCGCGTCGCTACTATCCTCGCGAAAGGTGGTCTTCGGCCACTCCGACTACGTCCTCGCAGTCCACAGAAGAACGCGGGTGAACGGGTCAACCTCAAACCCGATTACCTCAAGCGGCTCGAACAACTCGTTCGCTTCGATGTCCTTCGCAAGCGCCAAACTGAAAGTCGTCGCGGATGCTCTCCACGGGGCAGGCGCCGGGTATCTCGATCAAGCTCTCACCGATCACGGCGTCTCCGTCCAAACCCGCCGCACCAATCGCGATTGCTTCTTCGACGGAGGCGGCCCGGACGTCAGTGAAGAAAATCTCGCCTCTCTCGGCAAAGCGGTGAAGGACGCGGCGCAAATATCGGGCTGGCCACCGATGGCGATGCCGATCGCTTCGGCATCGTCGACGCCGATGGCACCTGGATTCAGCCCAATCTCATTCTTGCCCTCGTCTATGACTACATCGTCGAGACCCGCGGCTGGAATCTCCCTGCAGCTCGCAGCGTTGCTACCACCCAGATGGTGGACGCCGCCGCCAAATCTCATGGTCAGACCACCTATCAGACTCCCGTGGGCTTCAAGTACATCGGCCAACTGATCCGTGAAGACAAAATCGCTCTCGGTGGAGAAGAGAGCGCGGGGCTGACGATCCGCGGGCACGTCCCCGAAAAAGATGGCATTCTGGCATGCCTGTTCGTCGCGGAAATGACTGCCGCCCGTCGGCGCCTCCATCGGCGAACAAGTCCGCTCCATGTTCAAGAAGCTGGGCCGTGAATTTCATCCTACACGCGAGAACCTGCATCTTACCGACGAACAGAAAGCAAACACCATCAAGCGGGTGGCCGTGGACTCTTCGACACTACTTGGAAGAAAAGTTGTATCCGTGGATCGCACCGATGGAGCAAAATTCGTATTCGAGGATGGTTCGTGGATGTTGCTTCGGTTCAGCGGCACTGAGCCCTTCTTCGGTTTATACGTCGAAGCGGAAAGCGCGGCTGCAACAAAAAAGCTCGTGCACGAAGCTTCAGATGGGTACTAAAGGGCGAATGACCGATCAACTTTCAGGAGAATCATTTCAACATCTGTTTGGCCAACTACGGCAGGCACGTTCTGGGGTTCATTTGTGTGGTCGTTCTCTTCGTGCACAACGTTTTCGGCACCCACGGTTTTCATGGCCATGCACCACAAGCAGCAGGAAATTCAAAAAGTAAGGCCGAACTGGATCGCTTGAACAAGGAAAACGCAGGCTTTGAGCAGGACCGCAAGAATCTCAAGACCGATCCCCAGACGATCGAAAAAATTGCCCGCGAAGAATTTGGACAGTCACGCACCCGGCGAAATTGTGATCAGATTGCCGTCGCAGGCGCCGGTTGAGGCTGCTGCGGCAAAACCCTAACCGTACTACCCTTCGCTTCCGTTCTCCACAGCGATAGCGCCAGCATCGCAAGGAAAATGACGAGAACCCGAGTGTGGCCCTTCCGATCCCGCTTTGATGTTTTGGCAAAATTGAAAGTATTCCGTAGACAAATTCCAAATGTACCCAGTAAACCAGTAGCGAAGTATTTCCCAATTGGATTACCGGGCTGAATCCCTTCTGTCCCCAGCCTCTTTTTGCACCACCAGTACACCAACGACATCAAGATCACCAACACCCCACAACGCAACAGCAGAAACTCGGGAAGCGAGTGCCAGAAATCATGCACGGCGTATAACCTTATCGGCGACGCCTCCATCAGCAAGGACACGGCGATCGCTCCCGCTCCGACCCCGGCCAATTTGCAAAATAGCCGGATTCGTCATTTCTTCATGGCCTCAGAAAAAAGAGAAAATCCCGTTGCCAGCCCCGCGAACGCAAACGCACACCACGGAAACAGTGGAAACAGCCAGAACTGCGGCTGTCCAAAGGTATGCACTCCATTGATGTACGACTCCAGCGGCCACGGCAAAAATTTCGGTCTCCACGAACCCCACAGCAGCGGGGTCAGCATCGCCACCACCGTTGCGGTTCCCAGAGCGGCAAAGAAAGTTCTGCGCCGCGCCTTCTCTACCACCGGTGCGGCCGGCAATCCAGCACAACACTCCCAGAAGCGAAATCGAAATCCCCAGCATGTTCAGAATGTCCACGCGTAGTAAGTCCGTCCACGGCACCCATCGTACCCCAGCGCATACTCCTGCACACGCAAAAGCAAGCCCAATACAAATATTTCTCCTCCCCGCAATATCGTCTGCTTAGCAATCAGCTCACGAGCCATTCCTTTCTCGCGCAATTTTTCCGTGGTCAGCGCAACCGAAACTCCAGCAAGAAACAGAAACAATGGCGCGGGCAACGACCCCAACAACTGTGACCACTTCGCAAATTGCCCATCATGCGCTCCGCCCTCAACCACGAGTCGTAACAGTGCGTTTGAAACATCAGCACACATGCCAGTCCCCGCAACCAGTCAATGTACGCCAGCCGTTTCAATTCACTATCCTCATTTCCATCCTGGAATTTTCCGCTCTCAGCATTTCTATAATGCGCGCGCCTTTGTGTAAAGTTATCTGTCGGAATTGTTGTTACCGCTTGAGGCGCATCCGCGAATGAAGCAACTCAGTCTTTGGTCCATTCTCGCCATTTGGGCGCTCTTATCCGTCACTGGAATTCTCTTCGCCCTTTGGCAGGGCTATTCCGGTCGCGCCTTCGCCGCAACCGCTACTTCCCTCTGCGTTACTTCTGCTTGTCATGCTCCTCTTCGCTGCCCGCGGCGTTGCGGATCGATTCACCAGCAGCATGGGCTCTTCAAGTGGTCTGCTTCTTGGCGTTCTAATTTTCATTTTTTACATCATGTATATCGTTCGGGCACGGGAACGTTTGCCTTACCCGCCTCGCCATCGTGGCCGCTCTAATCTTTGTCCCTCTAGCTCTGGCCATGACCCGGCCAACGCTCCTCCGCGGTTCCTGGCAAGATTTCCTTACCATTACCGCCATTTGGGTCTTCGTCAAATTCGGTCCTTCGCACTATCTTTGGTCCCTATCCTGATAGACGCCTTGCCTACGTATTCCACTGTTCTCCTCGCCGTCAACGTTGCTATCGCCATATTCCTTCTTTCGCGCAAACAAAAGGCATGGGCTACTCGATCGGATGGGGCAAGGATTGGACGCCTATATGTTCTGGGAAGCTTTTTTCTCTTCGCTGCGTCGCATTCCCGATGGGAATGCTCCGTGCACTTCATCGCCTTCGCTCCCCAATGGATCACTGGAGCTCTCTTTCTTGGTCTTTCGCTCGCTATACTGGTCTTCACCGCGTGGCCCGAAGAGCTCCTATTCCGGGGACTGCTGCAAAATCTGTTGACTCGTTCGTCCAAAAGCGAAATGGCCGGATGGTGGACTTCCTCGGTCTTGTTCGGCCTTTCTCACATCACCAATGGCGGTTATCCCAACTGGCGGTACGTTATCCTCGCCACCCTCGCCGGACTTTTCTACGCCTGGACCTGGCGCAAAACCAATTCCATCTTCGCCTCGGCCTTGGTTCACGCCGCCGTAGACATCTCCTGGCACTTCCTGTTTCGCACCCTCTGAATTCCTAGCCCTGTAGCGGCCGCCTTCTGAGGCGGGCGCTTTCCCACACTTCTTTCTTTGGGTCCTGGCTTTGGGGGGATTTGGGGTTGTCTCCGGGTGCCCCACTCTCGTTTTGTGAGGGTGGGGTCTTTTCTTTCTTAATCTTTTCTTTCTTTAGCTCTTTCTTTCTCTGCGCCCTCTGCGTCTCTGCGTTAATCTTTATTTTTTCTCCCTACCCAAACCACTCGCTCCGATAAGCCAGCCACCAACAAAACGCCAGCAGCGGTATCGTAGCTCCCACCGCCCACCAGAACGGCAGTACCAGATCCGCCACCAACCCCAAAGCTCCAAATGTCATCCAGAAGATCTTTCTCTGCATACCCTCAGTCTATCCTCGAACGCCTTCCGCTTCATCCCACTGGTATTTTCCCCGTATCTGAGTTACAAACGCACATCCATTCCCCGCGCTAATCTCTCGAAAGGACTTGCCCAGTGACTTACGAACATCTCCTGAACACCTCCGGCCAACTCCGCGTCCACAGCTACGAGTCACCAGACGGTTTGATCGTCGAATGCCACGGCAAACTCACCAGTGAATTCGCCCTCAAGCTTCGCAACGAAGTCCGCAAACTAATCCCCAATCACAAGAAAGTCATGCTGGATTTGAAGGAGTTCCCCAAATGGACAGCACCGGCCTCGGCGCCGTCGCCACGCTCTACGTTTCGGCACGCACCCGCGGCTGTCAAATCGTCGTCATCAACGCCGCCCCGCAGATCCGCAAACTGTTCAGCGTCACCAATCTGCTCCTTCTCTTCGAAGACGTAGGCCGTCACGGCGGCAAATTCATTTAACCGGGCCGGTGGCCACCGTGCTTGCGATCCGTCTAAAATGTATATACAATGCGTATATACAAGGAGATGCGCCGTGCCCACTATGACAAAAGTCTTTAAGTCCGGGAACAGTCAAGCCGTCCGCATTCCGAAGAAATATCATTTAGCTGCCAAGGAAGTCGAAATCGAAAAGCGCGGCAACGAACTCATTCTCCGCGAAAAGCCCGCAGGCATGGCTCGCGCCTTTCATCTGATCGCCAGTCTCCCTAAGGAAATCCTGGAAATTCGACGAGGAAAAGACCGCCCTCAAAAGCGCAAGGGACTCTAGCGCGATGGATGCACGCTACTTGCTGGACACCAATGCCGTTATCTACATCCTGCGGGAACAGCCAGAAGGATTTTTAAAACGCTTCAGCCAGTTGCAACAAGGTGAGGCAACAATTTCAGTAATCACTTACGGTGAGCTTATGTTTGGAGTGGAAAAAAGTAATCGAAAGACAGAAGCGCTAGCCACTTTGAGCGAATTGACGGAACTGATTCCCGTTTTCTCTCTGCCAGAGGCCGCGGCGCCGATTTATGGAACGATTCGCGCGGAACTCGAGCTCTCCGGCAAGATAATCGGCAACAACGATCTCTGGATCGCCGCTCATGCCCTTGCCACCGATTTGATCCTTGTCACCAACAACGAAAAAGAATTCCGAAGAGTTCGCGGTCTCAAGATCCAAAATTGGGCGCGTTAAGTTAGCTTCAACGCACCACGCCGCTCATCGGCGACGATGCCGATGCGTACAACCTCTTCGCCATGCGACCTGCCAAATATGCCTTCCTTCCCGCAATAACGGCGTCGCTGCATCGCCTCCGCCATCAATTCAGCTTCTATCGCTTCCGCAATCGCCGTGTTCATCAACACGCCATCCGCGCCAAATTCCATGGCCACTGCCGCGTCGGAAGCCGTACCCACTCCAGCATCCACAATCATGGGCACCTCGGTAATCCGCTCGCGCAAGATCCGCAGGTTCGTGGGATTCTGAATTCCCAACCCGGATCCGATCGGCGCTGCCAGCGGCATCACCGCCGAAGCTCCGGCATCGATCAATTTCCGCGCTGCAATCAAATCATCATTGGTATAGGGAAGGACGACGAATCCTTCTTTTACCAGGACTTTCGTGGCTTCGATCAACTGCTCGGTATCCGGAAACAGCGTCTGCTGATCGCCGATCACTTCCAGCTTGATCCAGTTCGACAACCCCACCTCCCGAGCCAGGCGGGCCGTGCGTATCGCCTCTTCGGCCGAGTAGCAGGCGGCGGTATTTGGCAAGATAAATATTTTTTCGCGATCAATGAAGTCGAGAAGAGATTCTTTCGACTTGTCTGTAAGATTCACCCGGCGCACCGCGACCGTAACCATGTCTGCGCCGGAAGCGGCATGGGCACGCGCCATTTCCTGAAAGCTTCGGTACTTCCCTGTTCCAACGATAAGCCTGGATTTGAACGCCCGCCCTGCAATCACCAATTCATCTGACATCGGGTGTCTCCCAGCAGCAATTCTAGTCCCTCGAAGACTCACATGCCAAATCCTCTAACTGACACCACTACCGATCGGGCGCAGGTTGTGTAGGGGCGGCTTAATGCCGCCCTCATACAAGTGGCACAGCCACTCTTGACTGTGCTCGTGTCGTTCTACCTATGTATGCTGTACTGCCCTGAGCGCCACCCCACTAAACCTGCGTGTGCGCTTCAAAAACCACAAATCCTTATCCATCTCCCGCGTCACCGTCGTAAACAGATCCGCGGTCATCAGCGTCATCCAGATCATCCGACTCCTTGAATCGATTCCCGCATAGCGTTGGTGACATACGCCAAGTTATGTACCAGAAACTTCAGCATCTCCGGCCCATCGGTGGCCCCAAGATCCGCTTCCTTGATACGTGGACTTCGCGGCCGTTTCTCGCACCGTTCCATTGCGCCACGCCTCCAAGGGCGGTAATCCGTTCCGCAATGGTGTCGATGTGATTTTCCAGATGTTCTGCAATCGAATCGAACAGCAAGTGCAACTGGTAGAAATCCTTGCCCTTCACATTCCAATGCGCCCACTTCACTTGACTATGAAGATCCGCGGTGTCCGCCAGCCGCAAATTCAGCAAAGTCGTCAACGCTTGCCGGTTGCTTTCCGGAACCCCGACACTGCTCGGATATGCGCGTGCTGTGGCTGACTCCAGTTTTAGCCATGGAAATTCCTCCTGTTTGAGATTTACTTACCAACTGATGTGATGACCCGGGAGGCTGAACAGGTGCAGATATTCTCGTCTACAAATCGTGTAGCGGCCTTTTTCTGAGACGGGCGCATCTTGTGGAGCGCTCTAAGCTGCTGTGGCAAGTAGAAGTGATTCGGTAATTTGTTAAGGAGGAAACCGCATTCCTAATTGAACGCCACCGGCCGGGGTTCGGTCACGTCCGGCATAGAGTTTCGCGATCAGATCATGGTAGTGCTTTTCCACCACGCGCCGTTTCAGCTTCATCGTAAAGGTCAATTGTGCCGCTATCAAACGTGAAATCATCCGGCAGCAGCGCAAATCGCTTGATCGTCTCGTATTGCGCAAGATGGGTAGTCAGCCGATTCACTTCGTTTTCAATCAACGCATAAGACCGCGGGTGAGCTGCCAATTCCGCATTCGATGAGAACTTCAGTCCTTCGTCGGCCAATTTTGCCAGGACGGTAACGTGATTCGGCACAATCAGCGCCACGATGAATTTGCGTTGATCTCCCACGACCATTGCATTCAATATGTACGGGACTGGTCTTCAGCGAATTCTCAATCGGTTGCGGCGCCACGAATTTTCCCGCAGCCGTCTTCAGCAAATCCTTCTTCCGGTCGGTGATAAACAGATAATTGTCTTTATCCAGATAGCCGATATCCCCGGTCCTGAAAACCATCCATCGTCGTCAATCACTTCCCGCGTGGCTTCCGGCAGTTTGTAATAACCCTGCATCACGCAGGGCCCTTTGGCGAGAATCTCTCCATCATCGGCAATGCGGATTTCACATTCTGAATCGGCTTGTCCCGAACTTCCCACCCGGTTCTGAGGGAAATTGGATGTCAACACCGGCGAAGTCTCCGTCAGCCCATAGCCCTGATAAATAAAGATGCCGACTAGCCCAGAAAAATTCCGCCAAGCTCTTTTGAAAGCGGCGCTCCTCCAGACATCACCAGCCGAAGCCTGCCGCCCGTTCCCGCCCGCACTTTCGAATAGACCAGTCTGTCTGCCACGGCCCATTTCAGTTTCAATCCCAGACTGGCCGATTTCGTCCCCACATCGCCATGCCGCCGACTTCCCTGGCTGTTCTCATCCCAAAATCGAAAATCTTTCGTTTGAAACCCGGTGCTTTGCGATCCTTTTTCCATCAATCTAGCGTAGATTTTTTCAAAGAATCGCGGCACCGCCGCTAATATTGTCGGCTTCACTTCAAGCAGCGCCTGCGCAACGTTTTCCACCACTTCAACATACGCCACAGGGCATCCCTGAAAAATATAGAGCGTAATCCAGCATGCGCCCATAGACATGGGCGAGCGGCAAAAACGAAACCGCCAGATCGGTTTCCGGTTTCAACGCCAAATTGCAGCGCATCCGTAACATTGGAGCTAAATTCAGTGTGCGTCAACATCACACCCTTGGGCTCGCCCGTCGTTCCCGAAGTGTAAATCAGGGAAGCCAACTGACCCGGCAATACCTGCGCGGCCCTCATCCGGTACTCCGCAATCTGCGCCCCACTCGCAGTCGCAATTAGCGTTTCATATCGCAGGGAATCGCTGGGAATCATATCGCCAGCATTGGCAACCACCAAGTGCTGCAATTCCTTGAGCGAGTCCTTTATCTTCCAGAAATTTTTCCAAGCTGGCTGGCACCGGAAAGGAATACCATCTGCGCGCCGCAGTGGTTCAGGATATAGGTCATCCGTTCAGGCGATTCGTTGAAATAAACCGGGACCGTCACCGCGCCCGATCCACTGATCGCAAAATCCGCGGTATGCCATTCCGGACAATTCGGCGCGAACAGTCCCACGCGGTCTCCGGGTTTTACACCCAACTCTACGAATGCATTCGCCAATCCCGCCACCCGCCGCAAAATTCTTTGGAGGAAATAGCCTCCCAGTGCTCATCTCGCCGCACCATCTGTGCGCGCGGAGACGGGTGCTTATCAACTGCTTTCAGGAACCGCGAAGGAAGAGTGGCGTAGTCCATTCGACTTGTGAATCTATCCTACTCAGATTTTGGATGCAACGTCCCCCCAGAGTCGTTCTTTCAACCTAGGCGCCGCCCTGCAAGTGAACTTGAAGGTTTTTCCTTACTCGAATTCTCAATAAACGTCTCTGCGGAACGTCAACTCTGCGATGCGACTCTATGAACTCAGTGATGAAGCTCCTGATTTTGTCTTGCGATCTGATCTATCCACTCTAATCTTCCAATCAAAAGTTAGCCACCCTCGTCTCGCCGACGATCTCAGTCCAAACGCCCCATTCGTATTCCCTTACTAGCGAACCTCTTCCCTCTCTTTGCCGCCACCTCACCCCTAAGCTAGAATGGTCCTCGAACCAGGAGCACACCGATGAGCACACTCACTCCCACGCTAAACGATCCCGCCACCTCGCGCGGCCCATTTCGCGCCCCGCGCGGCACACATCTTTCCTGCAAAGGCTGGCCTCAGGAAGCAGCCCTCCGCATGCTCCTCAATAATCTCGACCCCGACGTCGCCGAAAAGCCCGAGGATCTCGTCGTCTACGGCGGCACCGGTAAAGCCGCCCGTAATTGGGATTGTTTCCACGCCATCGTCAAATCGCTTCGCGCTCTCGAAAGTGACGAAACTCTTCTCATCCAGTCCGGCAAACCAGTCGCCGTCTTCCGCACTCACGAGTACGCGCCCCGCGTCCTGCTTTGCAATTCCAATCTCGTTGGCCACTGGAACAATTGGGAAAAATTCAATGAGTTCGACCGCGCCGGCTTGATGATGTACGGCCAGATGACCGCTGGCAGTTGGATCTACATCGGCACGCAAGGGATTTTGCAGGGTACGTTTGAAACCTTCGCCGCTGCTGCGCAACAGCATTTCGGCGGCACCCTTGCCGGCAAACTCGTTGTCACCGGCGGCATCGGTGGCATGGGTGGAGCTCAGCCACTCGCCGCCACCATGAATGGCGCCGCATTTCTCGGCATTGACGTGGATGCCGAGCGCATCAAGCGCCGCGTCAAGACCGGCTACTGCGATGTCATGGTCACTTCGCTCGACGAAGCCCTGCGAATCCTGAAAAATGCCGTCCGCAAAGGCGAAGCCACTTCTGTCGGACTCGTTGGCAATTGCGCAGATGTGATTCCAGAACTCGCCAAGCGCGGCGTCGTTCCCGACATTCTCACCGATCAGACCAGCGCTCACGATCCCATCGGCGGTTACGTTCCCAATGGCATGACTCTCGAGCAGGCCATCGAACTCCGCAAAAAGGATCCTCAGGAGTATCGCAAGCATTCCATCGCCGCTATGGGCCAGCATGTTCAGGGGATGCTCGACCTGCAAAAGCTCGGCGCTGTCACCTTCGACTACGGCAACAACATCCGCACATTCGCCTTCGAAGCTGGCGTAAAGAACGCCTACGACTTCCCCGGCTTCGTTCCCGCCTACATCCGGCCGCTTTTCTGCGAAGGTAAAGGCCCGTTCCGCTGGGCCGCGCTTTCCGGCGAAGCCTCCGACATCGCGCGCACCGATCAGCTCGTGCTCGACATGTTCCCGCAAAACGAACATCTCAAGCGCTGGATCACCATGGCGCAGAAAAAAGTTAAGTTTCAGGGTTTGCCCTCGCGCATCTGCTGGCTGGGTTATGGCGAACGCGATAAATTCGGCCTCGCTCTCAACGACCTGGTCGCCCGAGGTGAATTGAAAGCGCCCATCGTCATCGGCCGCGATCATTTGGACTGCGGCTCCGTCGCCTCTCCCTACCGCGAAACGGAATCCATGAAAGACGGTTCCGACGCCATCGCCGATTGGGCTTTCCTCAACGCTCTCGTTAACACCGCCAGCGGCGCCACCTGGGTCTCCATTCACAATGGCGGCGGCGTGGGCATTGGTTATTCGCAGCATGCCGGCCAGGTTCTTTGCGCCGACGGTACCAAGGAAATGGCCTCGCGCATCGAACGAGTGTTGACCAATGATCCCGGCATGGGCGTGGTTCGCCATGTGGACGCGGGCTATCCCGAAGCAATTGCCTTCGCCAAAAAGTCCGGCGTCAAGGTTCCGATGCTATAATCGCCCCACCTGGAAATTGGAAAACTGGCTGACCCCACAGGGTCCAGCCCACATCACTAAGTCGAGGACCCGCCCTATGTATACAGTTATCGGTGCATCTGGAAATATTGGTTCGGTCATAACAAGAGCCCTGCTCGATAAAGGCGAAAAGGTTCGCGTCGTCGGCCGCCATCCTGGGAAACTTCAGCAATTCGTCCATCGAGGCGCCGAGGCTCTGGTTGCGGATGTTACCGACGTCGAAGCCCTCACCAATTCCTTCTCCGATTCTCGCGCCGCCTTTCTGATGATTCCTCCCAACATGACTTCTCCCGACTATCAAGCGGACCAGGAGCGCATCAGCGACTCCATCGCCGCCGCTGCAAAAAAATCCGGCCTCAAGTACGCCGTCAGCCTGAGCAGTTTCGGTGCGCAAGCGCCTGCAGGGACCGGTCCTATCGCCGGTCTGCACAGGTTCGAGAAAAAGTTGAACGCCATTGAGCGCCTCAACGTTCTCCACCTCCGCCCTGCCTACTTCTTTGAAAACCATATGGCGGGCGTCGGAATGATTCAGATGATGGGCATTTATGGCAGCGCCCTTCAAACCCGACATTAAGTTCGCGCAAATCGCCACGCGCGACATCGGCGACTACGCCGCCGACTCGTCTTCTTAACCTCGATTTCAACGGCAAACAAACTCAGGAACTCCTGGGCGAACGCGACTTGAGCATGAATGACGTCGCATGGCGTAATCAGCAAAGCTCTCAACAAGGGTGATCTTCGCTACGTCCAATTCCCTTACGATCAGTTCGAGCAGGCTCTCGCACAATTCGGTGTGCAGCCCAAGACCGCCGCTCTCTTGATCGAGATGTTTCAGGGTCTCAACGATGGCGTGGTTGTTCCCCTTGAGCCTCGCTCCGCCGAGAACTCTACTCCGACTCCCATCGAATCCTTCATCCGCGATGTCTTCGCCCCTGCCTACCACGGCAAAGCCGTCAGCGCCTAACCCATCCAACGACGCAATCCAATGTACTTGAGGGTGCCCCACCCTTGCCGTGTAAGGGTGGGTTCCGACGATCTAAAGCCAAAAGCTCTCCGCTCTTCTTCTAATTATTTTCCTGTTTTCTCTCCCTCTGCGAATCTCAGCGAACTCTGCGTCTCTGCGTTATCCTTTCTTTTGTTTTTCTTTTCCATTCCCTTTCTCTTTTTTCTCTTTCCCATTCTTTCCGGCATAATACAAACGACGTGCCCGATACCCTGCTCATCACCGGCGCATCCCAACTCCTGACCTTGCGCGGCACCACTCCGCGCCGAGGCGATTCCCTTTCCGATCTCGCCATGATTAAAGATGGAGCCCTCCTCCTGAGCGACGGCGAGATCCTCGCTGTCGGCCCGCGCAAGAAAATCGAATCTGCCTCCGCCGCCCGGCGCGCGGAAAAGCTCGACCTCGGTGGCCGCGTCGTCCTGCCCGGTTTCGTCGATTCCCATACTCACCTGATCCACGCCGCCAGCCGCGCCGAGGAATACGAGCTGAAAATCCAGGGTGCCAGTTACGAAGAGATCGCCCGCAAGGGTGGCGGCATTCTCAATTCCGTAAAAAAACTCCGCGCCGCTACGTCCAAGACCCTGAAGATCCGCGCTCAGCCGCCCTCCAGGAATTCGCTTCCTATGGCACTACCACCATCGAGGCAAAAAGCGGCTACGGCCTCGATGTCGCCAGCGAACTGAAAATCCTCTCACTCCACAAAGAATTATCCGCCGATCAGCCGCTCGAAATTGTTTCTACTTTCCTTGGCGCGCATGTCGTGCCCACGGAATTCCGCTCTTCCAAAACTGGCCCCGACAAGTACATCCGTCTGCTCATCGACCAATTCCTCCCCGAAGTCGCCGCGGAAAAGCTTGCGGAATTCTGCGATGTCTTCTGCGACCGTGGCGCCTTCACTCGCGAGCAATCCGAGTACATCCTTATGGAGGGCCAGTCCCACGGCCTTACTCCGCGACTTCACGCCGAGCAACTTTCCCACACCGGCGCCACGCAACTTGCCGTCCAGCTCGGAGCCGCAAGTTGCGATCACCTTGAACAGATCACCGATGCTGACATCAGCGCGCTCGCAGGTTCCTCCACCGTCGCCACACTTCTTCCTGGCTGTGATTTTCATCTCGGCTGGAAGCAATACGCTCCTGCGCGCAAATTAATTGACGCCGGCGCCATCGTTTCCCTGGCGACCGATTTCAATCCCGGCACCAGCCCCACCGTCAGCATGCCCATGATATTGTCTCTCGCCTGCACCCAACTTCGCATGACTCCCGCGGAAGCAATCGCCGCTGCCACCTTCAACGCCGCCTTTGCTCTTCGCCGCGAAACGCGTGATCGGTTCCCTCGAACCCGGCAAGCAAGCCGACTCGCCGTCTTCGATGTGGAGGATTATCGCGAAATTCCCTATTATTTTGGGATGAATCGCTGCTGCATGACCATCAAGCGCGGCGAGATCATTTATGTCAGGGACTAATTTACAGGTATAGATTTTTATCCGGCCACGCTTTCTCTAACGTGCGCCCGAAAGTGTGACGGTAACCAACTCATGAAACGACTGATTGAATCTGTTCCCAATTTCTCCGAAGGCCGCGATCCTTCCAAAGTCGATGCCATCATTCAACGCCATGAGCAGCGTCCCCGGCGTTTACGTTCTCGATCGCGAAATGGATGCCGACCACAATCGCTGCGTCGTTACCCTGGCCGGTGAACCCGAAGCCGTCGGCGAAGCCACTATTCTCGGCGCCGGGCAAGGCGCTCGAACTCATCGATATGAACGTCCACACGGGCGCGCATCCCCGCGTCGGCGCCACCGATGTGATTCCTTTTATCCCCATCGAAGGCTTCACCCTTGAAGATTGCGTCGCCCTCGCACGCCGCGTGGGCAACGAAATCTGGAAGCGCCATCGCATCCCTATCTTTTTCTATGAAGCGGCCGCCACTCGCCCCGATCGCGTCAATCTTGAAAATGTCCGCCGCGGCCAATATGAAGGACTGCGCGAAGAGCTAAAAAAGAACCACGAGCGTCAGCCTGACGTCGGCGAACCAAAGCTTCATCCCACCGCAGGCGTCACCGTCGTCGGCGCGCGCAAATTTCTCGTCGCCTACAACGTCAACTTGAATACTCCCGACATCACCATCGCCAACAAAATTGCCAAGGCGATCCGCTTCTCGAGCGGCGGACTGCGTTACGTCAAGTCCATGGGCGTAGATCTGAAAGCCCGCAATCTCGCTCAGGTCTCCATCAACCTCACCGACTACGAAAACACTCCCATGCATCGCGTCTACGAGATGGTCAAGCGCGAAGCCGCTCGCTACGGCGTCATGCCCGTGGGCAGTGAAATCGTCGGCCTGGTTCCGAAAAAAGCCATTGAGATGGCCGCCGATTACTTCCTGCAACTCGAAAACTTTTCCCCCTCGCAAGTTTTCGAGAACAAGCTTGCGGCCGTTCTAACCGGCGCGCCCGCTGAATCCAAGGACGCCAAGTTCGCCACCATTGCTCAACCCTTCCTCGACGCCGTCGCTGAGCCCACCCCCACTCCCGGTGGTGGCAGCGTTTCCGCATTCGCCGCCGCTTCCGCCGCTGCTCTTGGTCAGATGGTTGCCGCTCTGGCGCGCAAGAAAAAATCGCAGATCCTTCACGTCGACAAACTTTCCGATCATCTGGAAGCCCTTCGCCTCGTCGCTGGCGAACTTACCGCGGCCATTGATCGCGATGCTGCCTCCTACGACGCCGTGATGGCCGCCTTCAAACTTCCTCAAGGCAATCCCGAAGAAATCCAGAAGCGCGACGACGCCATTCAGCATGCCACCAAAGGTGCCGCGGAAGTTCCTCTGGAAGTTGCCCGCAAGAGCGCCGACCTTCGTGATCGCCTGGTACAACTGGAAGCAATCTCTCCCGCATCCATGAAGTCAGATCTCCTCGTCGCGCGTCTAATGGCTGTAGCGGGTGCCAACGGCGCTTTGGCCAATGTGGAGATCAATCTCGATGGTTTGAAGGATGCCTCTTACGTCGCCGCCATGCGCGCCAAGGTTGATGAACTGCGCAAGCGCCTCGGCTAACTTGCCCGCAATACGCTAAAATCTATTCTCGGCCCCGTCCTAAAAGGAGCATTTAAGAATGAAGTGCCAAAAGCTTTCTTTCCGTTTCCTGGCTGCCGTTGCGGCCCTCGTCCTGATCTCTGCTGTCGCTAAGCCTACCCAAGGCGGCAGCCTCAGCTCCGATACCATCGGCATGTTTCCCAAAAACGTCGGTGAATTTGCTTATGCGGACCTCAAAAAAGCTCGCACCATGCGTTGGTATCCCGCACTCCAGGAGCAGATGCTTCCCGAGCGCTTCCGCCAGTTTGAAAAGTTTCTTGCCGCCGCCGGCGTGGACCCCAACACTCAAGTGGATGAACTGGCCTGGGGACTCGTTCCCGAATCATGACCAAGGAAGATCCGACAGCGGTGTCGCCCTCAGACGTTCCCACAGCGAACAGATCGTCGGCATTGCCCTTGGCAATTACAATCCCAACTCCACGGAAGCCTATTTCAAGTCCCAAAAGCTGGCCACCGCCAGCAAGCGCGGCTACACTCTGTTCGCTTTTGGCTCCGGCGCCGGCCCCGACGATCTTTTCTTCTTTTTCATCGACTCCAACAAAGCTGCTTTCGGCCATCGCCAGCAACTCGAAAAATTGATCGAAATTCGCTACGGTGCGGAAGAAGGTTTGCTCCGCAACGACAAATGTACAACCTGATCAATGAAGTCAATGGCTCCGGCATCGTCTGGGCGGTTCTTGATCCCGGCTACACTCGCCTCGCCATGGGCCAACTCGCTCCTGAAGTCCAGCAATTTCCCGAAGCCGCCAAGCTGATCCGCGCATGGATTCCATGATCATTTCGGCAAATTCCAGCGGCGGCATTGAAGCCAAATTCCAGGCCGTCTGCGCGACTCCCGGAGACGCCAACACTCTCAGCCAGTTGATGACCGCCGGACTGCTCTACAAGAAATATCAGGCTGGCAAAGACAATCCCTGATCTCGGCCAATTACTGGATCAGGCTAACGTCACGCCTTCTGGTGAACGCGTGGTCATCCGTCTCAGCGTAACCGACGATCAAATGACCGCCCTCATCACGCAAAAACACCTTCTCCTTCAAAATGTAATCCGCCTTCTTCGATTCGAGTCAATCTTCACCCGTAGGGGCGGCTTTATGCCGCCCTTTTGCTTTTGCTTTTGTCTCTCAGTTTGGTTTTTGGGTGCCGCACCCTCTCGACCTTAAGGGTGCGGACTTTCAGACGTAAAACTTAAATTGGTGATGAACAAAATAAATCATTGTCATTCCTCGGGCGCACTACGCCCGAGGAATCTGCTTCTTCTTAATCTTTTTGGGGTTTTTGCTGCGCTGCAACCTAGCTCGCAACTGCAATCTTCTTGATCATCGTCATCCGCGACGAGCCTTCCAGAAACTCGCATTGAATCTCGTCTACTCCCGCAATCTTCGGCGTCTCTTTGCCTTCCGGGCTTTCTTTTCCGGGGAATGACAATTCAATCTGGATTCGGTCCGTCAACCGCTGCAACGCAATATCGCAGTGTTTCGCTGCACTATGGCAGGCAAAGCAATACTTGCACGCCGCCACCACCGCCGCCTGCAATCCCAGGATCTCCGAATTTTCCATCCCCGCCGAATCCGCCATATACCGCGCAGCTCCGCCCGCTGCGGCTGCCAGTCGTTCATCCGCATCCATCTGAACACTATCTTTTGGCTATGGGTTGCCACGGTTATGAAGTTATTCGCCAGATGCTACGTCGCATGCCTCTCTGCAGTCCGGACAATAATACAACCCATCCGCGCACAGGCGTACGTTTAATTGTCCCTTGCAGATAACGCAATACTTGTCGCAGCGGCAATATTCTTCGTTCTTATCGCACTGTGAACAAACGATCTCGTGTCTCGCTGCCATCGTCGCCTCTCGCAGAACTCTACCTGACCGTCCCTCGCCCAGCAAGCCTCCCGTTCTTGCGCGATTCTCAATCCGCCACACCCTATTCCTGTCCGTTCCGCCTTGAATGCAATCACCCGACGCCCGTAGCTTGCTCCTTCCCAGGCAGCACGGATTTCGTACGAGAAAAACGGAGCGGCGTCGGCTCTCCCCATTTTTTACGAGCCACCCAATTCCTTCAGTGGCACAATACTGCCTATGACCACCACCTACGCTAAAGACTGCAAATCTCCGCTAATTCCATCCCTGCGTTATCGCAATGCCAAGACCATGATCGATTGGCTCTGCAGAGCCTTCGGTTTCACCAAAAACGCCGTCTACCTCGGCCCCAACGATGTCGTCATGCATGCTCAACTCACTTTTGGGAACGGCATGATCATGCTCGGCTCGGTGGACAACAACAGCCCGGCCTCCAAATTTTTCAAACAGCCCGACGAAATTGGCGGGGCGGAAACCCAATCTTCCTACCTCATCGTCTCTGACATTGACGCGCTCTACGCTTCGGCCAAAAGTGCTGGCGCAACAATTGTTATGGAACTTGAAGCCAAAGATTACGGCGGCAAAGGTTTCTCCTGCACCGATCCCGAAGGCCACCTCTGGAGTTTCGGCACGTACGACCCCTGGGAATCCATCCAACCCTAACCAATCTCCCGTAGGGGCGGCTTTACGCCGCCTTTTTCTTTCTGGTCTGTCTTTTCATCTAGTGGATTTGAACGACCTCGCCCACAGCCATGTCGTCAATCGTAAGGTCGCCGACGACCCCGGCCACTCGCGTTTGAATTTCTTAGCCGCCTCATAAAATACCAGCGGCACTGCCCATTAAAATCACCGCAGTCCCAAGGCCGTACCATCAACAATCCACGAAACGGGCTTGCAACACAAGGCCTGGTCGTTCCAGCAAGCCGAATGCCTGCGCCGCTTGCGCATGCACCTCGAAAACGCATACCACCATGCTCCAAATCTCTGCAGCCCCTTGCATGAAATTCTTCACGGCGATCGCGCCGCCGGCACCAGCCTACGTCTAAACCCCGTGAAGCGACAGTCACTCGTTGACTGTGCACTGCATGACTCTTCCGGCTCAGCGCCGGCCGTCAACCAAGTTTTTGTGTGAATAGTCTCTGCCCAAACAAAAGTTGTCATCCTGAGCGAAGAGCCGCGCCTTCCGCGGCTCGCAGCGAAGGATCTCAACCTCCCCTCTTCACAAATTTTCACATGCCACCGCGTCTTTTTGACGCCCCCTACCTCGCGTGTTAACATCAATTTCTGCCCGAGAAAATAATGGAATCGCCTAGCTCTCCTTCCAACCCTACTCCTCGCAAAACACCTCTCAACGGGGTTCATCGCCGGTTGGGCGCAAAAATGGTCAACTTTGGCGGCTGGGATATGCCTGTCGAATATCCTTCCACCGGCGGCCTCGTCGCCGAACACAAGGCCGTCCGCAATTCCGTCGGCCTTTTCGATGTCAGCCATATGGGCGACATCCGTATTCATTCCGGCAAGCATCCCGGCGGCGCGCTTGCCGCCGTTCAACACATCACCATGAATGACGCCTCCCGCCTCGCCATCGGCCAAGCTCATTATTCCGCGATGCTCTATCCCAACGGCACGTTCGTTGACGACGTCATCGTTCATCGCCTTGCGGAAGACGACTACCTCCTGGTCATCAACGCAGGCACGCGCGAAAAAGACATCAACTGGGTCCGCGATAACACCAAATCGTTCGACTGCCAGGTCGAGGATCTAAGCGATGCCTACACGCAACTCGCCATTCAGGGCCCGAAAGCGATCGACGTGCTCCGCAAGCTCACCGACGCACCGCTCGACTCCATCAAGAATTATTGGTTCACGCACGGCACTGTTTGCGGCTTGAAGAACACGCTCATTGCCCGCACCGGCTACACCGGTGAAGACGGTTTTGAAATCTACGTTCCTTCCGACATTGCCACCAGCGAGCGCGTCTGGAACGCCGTCGTCGAAGCTGGCAAGGAATTTGGCCTGATTCCCTGCGGCCTCGGCGCTCGCAACACGCTCCGCCTCGAATCCAAAATGGCGCTATACGAGCACGAAATCAGCGACAAAATTAATGTTTGGGAAGCGGGCCTCGATCGCTACTGCCGCATGGATAAAGGTGATTTCATCGGCCGCGAAGCCCTTGCAATAGCTCACGCGGCCGGCCTGACGCGCACTCTGGTCGGTCTCGAGATGGTTGAGCGCGGCATCGCCCGCGACGGCTATCGCTGCGTCAGCGAATCTGGCGAACCTATCGGCGTCATCACCAGCGGTTCACCTTCCCCCACTTTGTGCAAGAATATTGCTCTGGCGTATGTTCCCCCGGCCTACGCCGCGCTTGGCACGCACATTTTGGTCGAAGTCCGTTCGCAGAAATGCAAAGCGCAAGTGGTCGCAACACCTTTTTATAAACGGCCTAAAAAGGCAATAGCCTCGTAACCCGAAACGGTCGACGAATCATCTAAAGGAGAGGTTCCATGGCGTACCCTACACAATATCGCTACACCAAAGAACACGAATGGATCGATGTGAAAGGTGATATCGCTACCATCGGCATCACCGATTACGCCCAGCACGAACTCGGCGACGTCGTTTTCGTTGAACTTCCCGCGGTCGGTTCCGCCGTTACGGCAGGCAAGAATTTTGGCTCCATCGAGTCCGTCAAGGCGGTCAGCGAGATTTTCGCGCCCGCCAGCGGTTCGGTGACCGAAGCCAACACCGCGCTGCAGAACAAGCCGGAAACCGTAAACACCGATCCTCATGGCGCTGCCTGGCTCATCAAAGTCAAACTCGCTAATCCCTCGGAAATCAATTCCCTCATGGACGCCAAAGCTTACGAAGCCTTCGTCGAGGAGAAACAAAAGGAAACTTCCGCCTGATGCGCTATTTGCCCAAGAGCCCAACCGAACGCAACGAAATGCTCGCCGATATCGGCGTCAAGTCCATCGAAGATTTATTCGTAACAATTCCCGAGCAGTACCGCCTGAAAAATCCGCTCAATCTTCCGGGTCCGCTTTCCGAATCCGAAGTGATCGACTATTTTCAGCAGCGCTCCACCGAAAACTCTGTCGGCTACACGCGTTTCCTCGGCGCGGGAATTTACAATCATCTTCGCAGCGTCATCACCGATACCATTCTCCAGCGCGGCGAATTCCTCACTTCCTACACTCCTTATCAAGCGGAAATGGCTCAGGGCACTCTGCAGGCCATCTTTGAGTTTCAGACCATGATCTGCCAGCTCACCGGCCAGGAAGTCGCCAACGCTTCCATGTACGACGGTTCCACGGCCACCACAGAAGCTGTGCTCATGGCCGAACGCCTGACCAGCCGCCGCCGCGTGCTCGTTGCCCGCAGCGTTCATCCCGAATATCGCGATGTTCTTCGCACTTACGCCAAGCATTCGGGCTTGCACGTTGAAGAAATTTCCTACACTCCTGCAGGAACTCTCGACGTGAAGGCACTACACGCGGCTTTGCGAGATGATGTCTGCGCCGTCGTTGTTCAGTCGCCCAACTTCTTTGGCGCGATTGAAAATCTGCATCCGCTCGCCGAGGCCGCACATGCTTCCGGCGCGCTTCTGGTCGACGTTGTCACCGAAGGAATGGCCCTGGGTGCAATCAAGCCGCCTCGCGAAGCCGATATCGTCGCGATGGAAGGCCAGAGTTTTGGCCTGGCTCCCAGCTATGGTGGCCCATTCGTTGGCGTGCTCGCGTCGAAAGATAAATTCGTTCGCCAGATGCCCGGCCGCCTCGTCGGCCAAACGACCGATCAGTCAGGAGCCCGCGGCTTCGTGCTGACCCTGGCCACGCGCGAGCAGCACATCCGCCGCGAAAAGGCCACGTCCAACATCTGCACCAACCAGGCGCTCTGCGCACTCGCCGCCACCGTGCACATGTCCCTGCTCGGCAAAGAAGGCCTGCGCGAAATGGCTGAGCAGAATCTTTCCAAGGCGCACTACACCTTGAATGAGCTCGAGAAGATTCCCGGCGTCAAACGCACCTTCCCTTCTCCCTTTTTCAACGAGTTCACCGTCGAACTTCCGCGCTCCGTAAAAATGGTCAATGCCGAATTGCTGAAAGAAAAAATCATCGGGCCGTTTGTGCTCGGCTCCGTTTATCCCGAACTTTCCAAGCACGCGCTGGTTTGCGTTACCGAAACCACTTCGCGCGCTGAAATCGATCGTTTTGTTGATGCGCTGAAACGCGCACTTGCTCAACCGCTCTAACTCAGGAGGAATTGGCCGGGTTCGCCCACTCACCCGCCCTTCGATTCACGATGAACGATAAAATCAAAAAGGCCTCTCGCCACATCAGCCAAAACGAAGGCCTCATTTTTGAGCACTCCTCCACCGGCAAGCGCGCCTTCGATCTTCCGCGCCTGGATGTTCCCGCCGTCGATCCGCAAAAAGTTCTCGGCGAACATCATCGCGCCCACGGCACGGAGGGTTTCCCCGAAGTCAGCGAGATCGAAGTTCTCCGTCACTTCACCCGCCTCTCCACCTGGAATTACGCCATCGACCTGGGCATGTATCCGCTCGGCTCCTGCACCATGAAGTACAATCCGCGCGTCAACGAATTTGTCGCGCGACTCGCGGGCATCGCCACCGAACATCCTTACCAGCCGCAGGAACTTTCCCAGGGCTGCCTGAAAATCCTGCAACTTCTGGAAAAGTGTCTGCTCGAAATTACCGGCATGGATGTCATCACTCTGCAGCCCGCCGCCGGCGCGCAGGGCGAACTAACCGGCCTGCTCATGATTCGCGCGTATCACGAAAAGAATGGCAACCCGCGCAAGATCGTTCTCATTCCAGACTCCGCGCACGGCACGAATCCCGCCACTGCGATCATTGCCGGTTACGAAGTCCAGAACATCAAGTCCAACGCCGAGGGCCAGATCGATCTCGAACATTTTCGTGAGCAGGTCACCAGTGAAGTGGCCGCGCTCATGCTCACCAATCCCTCAACTCTTGGCATCTTCGAGCAGCAAATCCCCGAAATCGCCGAAATTCTTCACGCCAAAGGCGCGCTCCTTTACATGGATGGCGCCAACATGAACGCCCTCACCGGCGTCACTCGCCCGGGCGATCTCGGTGTCGACGTCATGCACCTCAATCTGCACAAAACATTTTCTACTCCTCACGGTGGAGGCGGACCCGGCGCAGGTCCTGTCGCCATGAAGAAAATTCTCGAGCCCTTTCTCCCGATCCCGGTATTAGTGGAAAAAGACGGCGGCAAGCTGGCGCTGGATTTTCAGCGTAAGGATTCCATCGGCAAAGTGAAAGCCTTCAGCGGAAACTTTGGCGTGTTGGTTCGCGCGCTAGCCTACATCCTTGCGTATGGTCCCGGCGTTCGTCAGGCCACCCTGGATGCCGTGCTCAATGCCAATTACATTCGCAAACATCTCGAGGGTGTGTTCGATCTGCCGTACACCCGCCCGTCCATGCACGAAGTTGTTTTCAGCGATTCCATCCAGAAGAAAAACGGCGTCAACACCATGGACATCGCTAAGCGGCTGATCGATTATGGATTTCATCCCTACACCACCGCGTTTCCACTCATCGTTCCTGGCGCCATGATGATCGAACCCACCGAATCCGAATCCAAAGACGAGTGCGACCTCTTCATCGACGCGATGAAATCCATCGCGCACGAAGCGGCCACGAATCCCGAACTGGTGAAGAACGCTCCGCACAACACTCGCGTCCGCCGGCTCGACGAAGTAGCCGCCGCCCGCAAACCCATCCTCCGTTGGAAGCCGTCCTCCAAACCCGCCGGTGCCTCCGACTAACCCGCGACTCCCCCGTCGCGACTCCCGTAGGGGCGGCTTTACGCCGCCCAAAGCCGACGTAGTGGCCGATCTTTAGATCGGTTCTCTCGCCCAACAACACGGAATCCGCTGCCCGTTCTCGCACCCATTAACCCCGAGAACATCAATGACCCGGCTCACACCTTCCGCAACACCTCGCCTGCTACAATAGGCCCACCAAAGACGGAAGCAGGTCTTCACCAGATGAGTTTTACGCTCGACGCTTGGCTACCAAAATCTGTAATCCTTCTGCGCAATTACAACCTCCACAAATTTTCCGCTGACTTGCTCGCGGGAATCACCGTGGGTCTTGTCGCGCTGCCGCTCGCCATGGCTTTCGCCATCGCCTCGGGCGTCCCGCCGCAGGCAGGCATCTACTGTGCCATCGTCACTGGTTTCCTGATTTCCGCCCTCGGCGGCTCCAGCACGCAAATCGGCGGCCCGACTGGTGCATTCGTAGTCGTCGTCCTTGGCATCATTTCCCGCTACGGCCTCGGAGGCCTGTTCACCTGCACAATGCTCGCGGGAGTCATCCTGGTGATCATGGGCATCACCGGCCTTGGCGCTCTGGTCAAATATTTTCCGCGCCCGGTTGTCGTCGGATTCACCAACGGCATCGCCATCCTCATCGCCAGCACTCAACTCCGCGACTTCTTCGGCTTGAGGATGGAGCACGTCCCCGGCGATTTCTTTCATCGTATGGGCGCGATCGCCGAAAACTTCCACACGCTGAACCTGACGGCCACTCTTACTCGGCCTGGTCTCGCTTCTGGTGATGATCGTCTGCGTGCGCTATTTCAAAAAGATTCCCGGAGCCATTCTGGTTTGTTTCGGAGCCACCGCCGCGGTCTATTTTCTGCATCTGCCCATCGAAACCATCGGCACGCGTTTTGGCGGCATCCCCAGCGGCTGGCCTCATATCGCCGTGCCGACACTCGATCCGAAACTCCTGCTTCATCTGCTTTCCCCCGCCGTAACCGTGGCGATGCTGGGCGCAATCGAATCACTCATGTCGGCGGTAGTTTCAGACCGCATGTCCGGCGACAAGCACAATCCCAACGTCGAGCTCATCGCTCAGGGCGTCGCCAACATCTTCTCTCCGCTGTTCGGCGGATTGCCCGCCACCGGCGCCATCGCCCGCACGGCCACCAATGTCCGCTCCGGCGCAAAGACTCCCGTCAGCGGCATGGTTCACGCTCTCACTCTTCTCTGTGTAATTTTATTCGCAGCCCGTTTCGTGAAAGATCTGCCGCTTGCGGCGCTCGCAGGCATTCTTTTCATGGTCGCCTACAACATGGGCGATTGGGGCGAGATCCCGGAAATCCTGAAGCTCAGCGCGGCCGACATTACCGTCTGGGCCATCACTGTTTTCCTCACCGTTTTCGCGGACCTGACTCTCGCCGTCGAAGTCGGCATGATCCTCGCCGCCTTCACCTTCATCCGCAAAATTTCTCTCACCACCACAATCTCCAAAGTCACCGACGACTACATCGAAGACAGCCGCGCCCATAATTTGCAAGACAAGGAAATTCCCGAGTACGCCGCGGTCTATCGCATTCATGGGCCTTTTCTGTTTGGGGTTACCGACAAGGTCGTGGCCATCACCGATCACCTTTCTTCCCTACCGCCGATCGTCATTCTCCGTTTGCGCAATATGACCGCCATCGATGCCACCGGCATTGCCGCTCTCGAAGAACTCGCCACTACACTTCAGCGTAGCGGACGCACCATGTTGATTTGTGGAGCCCGGCCGCAACCCGAAAACCTGATGCGCGAATCCGGTTTCGATCGTCACGTCGGCGCCGAAAATATATGCGCCAATATCGATGAAGCCCTCGCTCGTGCAAAACAAATTCATGAAACCCCAGCATTGCAATTGCATTCCAGCTAACGCCCACCAAGAGTCCCGCAACTGCACTATTCGCGGCCGAGTATCTTCTGGACCCCCGCTGCCGCACGCGCCCAAAACAAAAAGCCCGGATAGTTGCCTATCCGGGCTTTCGAGAGAGGAGCTGAATTTTTCTTGCCGATTTACCGCGCGAATCGCGGCGCCGGTTCCGGTGGCATGGGCAGTCCGGGGGCTTCTACCGGGCGTCCTCCACGGGCCGTGCTCGGCTTTTGGGCGATCAAAGGCTCTGCTCGACGCACGGGCATGACCACGTTTTCGCCTTCGCGCACAAAGCTCAAATTCATTTCGTCCTGGTCGCGATCGATGCAGATCAAATCGCCAAAGTGTACCTGTTCGGTCGCCAGCAAGTTGGCCATGGGATAAACCACGTGGCGCTCAATGGCGCGCTTCAGATGACGTGCTCCGTAGCGCTGGTCGGTTCCTTCTTGCAGCAGGAAGTCGCGGCCCTGCTCCGTCACGCGGAACAAGAACTGCCCCTTCGCTGTTTCCAGAACGCGCTGCTGCACCATCGTCAATTCAATGTCCAGAACCTGTTCGAGCTGCTTTCTCTGCAGCGGATGGAACACCACCACTTTGTCCAGCCGGTTCATAAATTCAGGCGAGAACTTGCGGCGTGCCGCTTCCACTGCTGTGCGCTCTACCTTAACGTCCAGGTTATCTTTCGGCTTATCGTCGGACTTGATGAAGCCGTAGCCGCCACCCATCAATTCCGTAATCTCTCCACCACCGAGGTTGGAGGTCAGGAAGATGACCGTCTGCGAAAGGTCCACTCTGCGGTTGTCGCCCAGAGTCAAAGTCGCTTTGTCCAACATGCCCAGCAGCAATTGCCACAGCGAGTCGCTGGCCTTTTCAATTTCATCGAACAGCAGGAACGACAGCTTCAGCTTATCCGTGTGCGAAGCCGCCAAAGCTTCCTGGGTGATCAAAGGATGTGTTTCACGGTGTCCCAAATAGCCTGGGGGCGAACCAATCAGTTTCGCGATTTCATGCGAATGCTGGAATTCCGCGCAATCCACTTTGATGACTGCCCGGGGATCGCCAAACAAAATTTCCGCCGCCGCTTCCACGATCCGTGTCTTACCGGAACCAGTGGGTCCGAGGAAAAGCAAATTGCCGACTGGACGGCCCGGCGAATTCAAGCCGGCGCTGAAAACTTGAAAGAGGTCCACAAGTGCCTGGACGCCCTCTTCCTGTCCCACGATCTTGGCTTTCAACGCTTGTTGAAAGTCGCGCGTCTCGTTGCTGCGGATGCTAGGATTCAACTGCTGTCGAACGGCTGCTCTCATGATGTCTTTCCCTCAAGTGGTGAAGGCCCCTCGCCTCACCTGATGCCCGGTTGGCCGGACAAATCGTCGTTGTTCTCACAACGACGCAACTCGATAGAGAGCATGGCGCGTGCCAATTGTGCCAATTCTCACAAATCGCTCCAACCATCTCACGATGAATGAGTTACAAATGTTGCTGTCCTGGAAACTGTCTCACCGCGTGAGACGCTGTTTCATCCGTGTGCAAATTGAGAGCACTGATACAGAATCTGTCACTTTCGCCATGACAAAAAGGGGCGCTGCCACTTGGCGCGCCCCTGAACTTCCGAACAGGTTTTGTGGATTTCGTTAACGCTCGCTTTTTTTGCGATTCTGCGCCGGTACTCGCGCCATTGCCTGGCCAACCGCGGGCAGCGCAGGCATGGCTTTCGGCGGCTCGGCTTCTGCTTCGGAGGGAGCGTCCTTGCCCAAGCCTTCATCACTTGCCGTGGCCGCCAGGGTAACCTCTAGCACAGGTTCAACCTGCAGAAGCGCGCCCTGGCTTTCGCGCACGAAGGTCAGTTCCTTGTGCACGCCATCCCAATCGATGCGCACCAGGTCTCCCACATTCACTTGGTGGGTCGCCAGCAGATTTGCCAGTGGATAAACAATGTAGCGTTCGATGGCGCGCTTCAGGTGCCGCGCCCCGTAGCGCTGGTCGGTTCCCTCTTGCAACAGGAATTCCCGGCCGGCAGGCGTCACACGGAACAGAAACTTGCCCGTAGCCGTGTCCAAGACTCGTTTTTGGACGTGGCCGAGTTCAATATCCAGAACCGCTTCCAATTCCGCGTGTTTCAACGGCTGGAAGACCACGATCTTATCGAGACGGTTCATGAACTCCGGTGAGAATTTGCGACGCGCCGCTTCCACGGCCGTGCGCTCCAGTTTCACTTCAATGTTGTTCTGCGGATTGTCTTCGGGTTTGATGAAACCAAATCTCCCACCGACCATCATTTCGGTGATTTCGCCGCCGCCCAGGTTAGAGGTCATGAAGATGACCGTCTGTGTCAGGTCAACGCGGCGGTTGTCACCGAGCGTGAGGGTAGCCTTGTCCAACATGCCAAGCAGGAGTTGCCACAGCGCGTCGCTGGCCTTTTCGATCTCGTCGAAAAGCAGGAAAGAAAGCTTCAGCTTGTCCGTGTGGGTAGCCGACAGCGCTTCCTGCGTGATCAGAGGGTGCGTCTCGCGGTGCCCCAAATAGCCCGGGGGCGAGCCGATCAACTTGGCGATTTCGTGCGAGTGCTGGAATTCGGCGCAATCGATCTTGATGACCGAGCGGGGATTCTCAAACAGGATCTCCGCCGCCGCTTCCACAATCCGTGTCTTGCCAGACCCAGTGGGTCCCAGCAACAACAGGTTACCCACCGGACGTCCCGGGGAATTCAGGCCGGCGCAAAACACCTGGTACAGGTCCACGAGCGCCTGCACCCCCTCGTCCTGCCCGACGATTTTCGCGCGCAGAGACTTTTGAAACTCATTGGTCTCCGCGCTGCGTATGTTCGGGTTTAGCGAAAGAATCTCCGTGCTCATGACACCCTCCTATTGATCCCGCCAAGCATTTCCAAAACGCCCGCCACTTCGGTGCATCCTCTTCATTTCGTCCTTGCGGGCGAATTGATTCAGCTTCACCTGGATGGTGGAGTGCAGCAATCGCAGCTGTACGAGCAATTCCCGCGCCACCGCGGGCGATTCGGAAAATCGGACGACCGGCGGCAGCAGGTCCGCCAAATCGAGATTTAAATTACGGAGGGAGTGAACGAGATTCTGGACGGCCGGGGACTGGGGGTCCGCCAGATTGATTTGACTATCCAACTGTTCGCGAAGTTCGCGCCAGTTTAGATCAACAAATGGATGTTTCTTGTTTACTTCACGGACGACTTCATCGGTGATGCGGGCCCGTTCGCCCAACTTTGCCAGGTGCAGTTGCCGCACTTTTCCATCGCGGCGCACGTTGTGCACCAGATAGTAGGCGTTTCCTTTGCGGCGAACGAAAGCCATTTTGTTACCTGCTGCGCGGCGCAAGCGAATCGAAATTGGGAGAGTCGCTGGCCGTGCAGCCACAGCGCGCTTCCCTGAAAAATCTCGCTTGCTGTTTGTAGTGTAAGAATCTTCCACTACATTCGTCAAGGTATGATTCGCCCTATTGGTAAACGTTTGTGCTCTCCTGGATAAGGCCATCATTACCCGGCTTTCTTTTTCCTGCTCACGCAATTTTTTTCTACGTTCCATTTACTTTTCTTCTGCCGATTTTCCTGCACTCGGCTGCTTCGTAATTCGCTTCACTTCATTAAACACGGATTCCGAAAAAGGTTCTCTTGCCTCCGCGCCGCTCTGCGTTTACGATTTCTTCCGCTATGTCTTCCTGGGATCCGGTCTACAAATTGGTGAAACAAATTCCGCGCGGCAGGGTTACTACCTATGGGGCGCTTGCCAAGTCTCTGCGTTTACGCGGCGGGGCGAGAACCGCTGGCAGGGCTATGGCGGGGTGCCCCAATGGCAGAGGCATTCCCTGGCACCGCGTGGTTGGCGCTGGAGGAAAACTGCTCATCCGCGAGCCCTACTCTTCCCTGCAGCGCAAGCTATTAGAAACCGAAGGCGTGCCGGTCCTGGAATCCCGCGTGCGAATAAAAGAATGTCTTTGGACTCCGCCGAGAGCGAAGCCAACCGTAAAGAAGCGCCCACCAAAGGCCGCCAGTCGAACGAAGATACAGTAGCCGTCACTAATGTGATGTCATCCCTCAGTCGCGATTTTGGCGGATGAGGGATCTGCTTTTGCTCGAGCTTCTTCCAGGTTGAAATTTTCTTCGTCTGATATGCGTATCAACGGTTAGTCAGATTCAATGACCTGGGATACCATAGAACTTCTCAACTCATGGCCAATTACGTTCTGCAGGTAGAAAATCTCATCAAACGCTACGGCGATGTGGAAGCCGTCCGCGGCCTCAGTTTTTCCGTCGAAGAGGGCGAAGTCTTCGGGCTCCTTGGCCCCAACGGCGCCGGCAAAACCAGCACCATTGAAATCATGGAAGGGCTGCGCGTTCCGGATGGCGGCCGTGTTTCCGTCTGCGGTCTTGATCCGCAGAAAAACGCTACAGAACTCAAACACGAAATTGGGGCGGCGTTGCAGGCTACTTCCCTGCCCGACAAGATCCGCGTGATCGAAGCCCTTCGACTCTTCGCCAGTTTCTATAAACGCGGCCGCAAGGTAGATGAATTGCTTACCCGCTTCGGACTGGAAGAAAAGCGAAACGCCTTTTACAACCAGCTTTCCGGCGGGCAGAAGCAGCGACTCGCACTCGCAATGGCGTTGGTCAATGATCCCAAAGTATTGTTCTTTGACGAACCTACTGCCGGGCTCGACCCCCAAGTTCGCCGCGAGATTTACGACATCATCGAAGAGCTGAAACGGGAGAAGAAAACCATCGTGCTTACCACGCACTATATCGAAGAAGCGGAAAAACTTTGCGACCGCGTTGGCATCGTCGATCACGGCAAACTGATCGCTCTTGGCACGCCACGTCAGCTTAAGGAACGGTCCGTGAATACTACCCGCGTCGAAGTGCGCCTGGCAAAACCCGTATCGAAATTAGCGAACTGAAAACGCTCGATGGCGTGGTTGACGCGCGTGAAATGGATGGAACTTACGTCTTGCATTGCCCGCGCACCGCTCCCTCGATCGTCGCTTGGTAAAGCGGCTCGATGCCCAGGGCAACGAATTGGTCAGCCTGGAAATTGCGACGCCCTCTCTTGAGGATGTATTCATAGAACTTACCGGAAGGAGGCTACGCGATTGACAAATCTCGTGACTCTCACGCGCGTGCGCATGCAACTGGCTATGCGCAACAAGATGTTTTTTTTTTTCAGCGTGATCATGCCGCTTGGCTTCTTTTTTCTCTATGCTGGCGTTTTTGCCAAAGGCGATCCGCATATGGTTCTCTTTCTATTTCGGGCCGGTTCTGCGCTCTGAACGTGATGGGCAGTTTCTGGGGACTCAGCGCGACACTGGTCACATATCGCGAGCAAGGCATCCTTCGTCGCTTTCATGTCACCCCTGTCACTTCGAGCGACATGCTGGTTTCAAGCGTTCTCGCTAATTTTGTTCTCACGCTTCCGACGGTCCTGTCGATCCTGCTGCTGGCGCGATTTGTATTTCACGTCCAGAATTTCGGCAATATCTGGGCCATGGCTTCTGTTTGTTTGCGTAGGTACTGTCTCGTTTGGTTCGCTGGGACTTGTCGTCGCGAGCGTCACCAACACCATGCAGGAAACTCAGGTCCTTAACCAATTGATCTGGCTCCCTCTCATTTTCCTGAGCGGTGCCACCCTTCCGATTGCGTTCTTGTCGAAGGCGGTTCAGCGCGCAGCCCTGTTCCTGCCGGCTACGTATCTTGTCAGCGGCCTCCAGCAATCTACATACGCCTCACAGTCTATCTTCACAATGCTCACGCAGTTTATTTCGCTCGTGGCATGGGCAATCCTCTCCTTTTTCGTTGCCGCTCAGCTTTTTCGCTGGGAGCCTGAAACAAAAATTCCGCGCAAAGCCAAGCTCTGGGCCGCGGCCACCGTCATTCCGTTCGTCATTCTTGGATTCTGGGAACAGTACAACGGCCGCATCCTGTCGGAAGCGAAGGCACGTTCTTGTCGGCAACACAACAAAGCGAGCCGCCAGCCAACACGCCGAAAAACAAGGAAGTTGGGCCAGAGACTTTAAGTTGACTGGCTTAATTCCAACGTGGGTGTTACAGTGTATCTGGATAGCACCTAAAAAGGTGCTGCCGAACGGAGCGCCTATGCTTAATCTCGCCAAAGACATTCACTCCCTTACTAGTTTCCGCCGCAAGTCCGCTGAGTTCATGAAGCATTTGAAGAAAACCAAGCGCCCACTCGTTCTGACCGTCAAAGGCAAGGCCGCTGCCATTGTGCAAGACGCCGAAAGCTATCAGCGCTTGCTGGACATCGCAGCTCGCGCGAGCGAAGAAGAAGGAATTCGCCAAGGTCTAGAGGATGCAAAACAAGGCAAGGGTCGCCCCGCCAATGAAGTCTTTGAAGAATTTAGACGGAAGTATGGCATACGACGTTGAGATTATGCCGCGGGCTTACCGCGATCTAGTGGATATTTATCTCGAAATCAATGCGGAACACGCTCCACGTGCGCAAGAATGGTTCAACGGTCTGGAACAAATTATTGCCAGTCTCAAAAAACTTCCGAATCGGGGGACAACCAGCCGCAAACACGCTGCGGTCAGAAATCTATTCTACGGCGATAACCCTCACGTCTACGTCATACACTATCAAGTGATTGAAGAAGCGAAGCGCGTGGAGGTGCTGCATATTCGCCACGGGGCTAGACTCGGCGATTTCTAAGAACTTGCTACCATCATCACGCCAAATTGGGCCTTGCTCTGGCGCGTACCAGGGTCAAACTGGATTGACGCTATTCGCTCCACACTTTATTCTGCAGGTGTGAGGGCTGTTTCCGCCTCGCGCAGCTAAGGAGACACCATGCCGGTACAAAAGACCGAAAAGATTTGGCACAACGGAAAATGGATCAACTGGGATGACGCGCAACTTCACGTCCTTTCCCACGTGGTCGGCTATGGCTCCGCCGTATTTGAAGGAATTCGTTGCTACGATACGCCCAATGGGCCGTCGATCTTCCGCCTCCACGAACACATGCAGCGGCTAGTCAATTCTGGGAAAATTTATCGCATGGAACTGGCGTATTCCGTCGAGGATTTCTGCAACGCCGCCGTTGAACTGGTGCGCCTGAACAAAATGGGTGCGTGCTATGTGAAGCCGATCGTGCTGCGCGGCTACGGCGAAGTGGGTGTTAACCCACTGGGCTCGCCGATCGAGTGCTACATGGCATGCTGGAACTGGGGCGCCTATCTCGGCCCCGAAGCGCTGGCCAAGGGCGTGGACGTTTGCGTCAGCACTTGGACGCGCATTGCTCCCAATACTCTGCCGGCCATGTCCAAAGCGGCCGCGAATTATATGAACTCCCAACTGATCCGCATGGAAGCCGTCGTGAACGGCTTCAGCGAAGGCATCGCGCTGGATAAAGACGGTCATGTCAGCGAAGGTTCGGGCATGAACATTTTCGTGGTGCACGACAATACCCTCTACACTCCGCCGCTGGCCGCAAGCATTTTGCCCGGCATTACGCGTGACTCGATCGTGAAGCTCGCCGGCGATCTGAATATTCCGGTGAAGGAATCGGTGATTCCGCGCGAGATGCTGTACATCGCGGACGAAGTCTTCTTTGTGGGCACCGCGGTGGAAGTGACGCCCATCCGGTCGCATCGACAAGATCGTGATTGGCAAAGGCAGCGCGGGTCCGATCACGCGGCGGATTCAGGAAGAGTTCTTCGCGGTCACCAGCGGCAAAAAGGCCGATCGCCATAATTGGCTGACCCCGGTCAACGCGCCGGTTGCGGCAGTTCGGTAACCAACAGCCATATCCAAGTGATTGTCATTCCTCGCTCCGTTCTGAATTTGAACGGGGCGAGGAATCTGTTTTTTGGTGGCACTCACGAAAAGCAGATACCTCAACCGCAAAAAGCGCGGTTGAGGGATGACAATTAGTTTGAGCGGCTAGCTCATCACTCGGCGTTCTTCACCGTGTGCCCTCGTGGGAACTGCTTCTCCCACTGGGTCTATGGCACGTCTCCATCTTTCCGGTTAAAATCCATTTCGCCTGTTGTACGCAAGCACTGCCCGGAGGCCGCTGCGATGTACAACCTTACGCAAAAACTTACCGCCGAATTTCTTGGCACGTTCGCACTGGTTTTCTTTGGCGCCGGCGCGGTGTGCGTGGATTTTCAACTACGCAGCAACAGTACGGGCGGTATCGGCCTGCTGGCCATCGCGCTGGCTCCTGCGCTGGCTGCGGCCATCCTGATTTCCGCGCTGGGCCACATTTCTGGCGGGCACTTCAATCCGGCCGTCACGATTGGCTTCTGGGTCACGAAGCGGGTGAACACGCTCGACGCACTCTCTTATTGGGGAGCACAACTGCTAGGCGCCTCCGCAGCCGCGTTCCTGCTCAAAGCTGGTGATCCCAGCGGAAACCTGGCGCAACGCCGCTGTCGGCACTCCGACGCTGATGACGGATTTTCCCCGCTGGGGAGCTCTGACTCTGGAAGCGGTTGCGACGTTTTTCCTGGTGCTGGTGGTGTTCGCCACTCTGGTGGATGAGCACGGCACCTTCCGTGCCGTGGGCGGCTTCGCCATCGGGCTGGTCTATGCGCTGGGCATTCTGGTAGCCGGTCCATTACCGGTGGGGCGCTCAATCCCGCGCGGGCCTTCGGCCCGGCATTTGCGTCGAATCACTGGCTGAACCAGGGAGTTTATTGGATTGGCCCGCTGATCGGCGGGTTTCTGGCTGGCCTGCTGTACGACTCCCTGTTCGTCCGCAAGGTCGGATATTTAGTCCGGCAACTACCCCCCTGTCCGCTAGCTCAGGTAACTACACAGCAACGTTGGTTCGGGCATTTCGTTGTTGGCCCCCGCCATGCAGTGCTAGTTTCAGATCAGGAATTCGATATTTGCGGGGTGTCTGCACATGGCTCTTAAGCATCGACGATCTTCTCCGTCGCGCCGTTGAAAACAAATCTTCCGACCTGCACCTGAAAGTCGGCAATCACCCCTATCTGCGCGTCGACGGCTTGCTCACCCCGCTGACCGATGTGCCGCGCATTACGCCGGAAGAGATGCTTTCCATGGCGTTCAGCATGATGACCAACCGGCAAAAACAAAAGTTCAAGGAAACTGCGGAACTGGATATGGCATACGGCGTCGCGGGCCTGGGCCGCTTCCGTGTGAACGTGTTTCAGCAGCGCGGCAACGTTGGAATGGTGTTGCGCGTGATTCCCACCAAGATTCGTACGGTGGAGGAGCTGAATCTTCCTCCGGTCATTGCCAAGATTTGCGAAGAGCAGCGCGGGCTGGTGCTGGTTACGGGAACCACCGGTTCCGGTAAGTCCACCACGCTGGCCGCGATGATCGACCGCATCAATGCGCAGCGCGCCGATCACATTATTACCATCGAGGATCCGATCGAATTTCTGCACCGCGACAAGCGCAGCTTCATCAATCAGCGCGAAGTGGAAGTCGATACCGCGAATTTTTCGACGGCGTTGCGCGCCGGACTTGCGTCAAGACCCCGACGTGATTCTGGTCGGCGAAATGCGCGACCTGGAAACCATTTCTACCGCCCTGCTGGCTGCGGAAACCGGCCACATGGTTTTCTCCACGTTGCACACTCTGGACGCCACCGAAACCATTCAGCGTATTATCGCGGTCTTCCCTCCACCTGAGCAGAAACAGATTCGCTTGCAGCTTGCCGCCACGTTGAAGGCTGTCGTTTCGCAGCGCCTGGTGCGCCGCGCCGACGACAAGGGCCGCGTGCCCGCCGTCGAAGTCATGATCGCCACCGGCTACATCCGGGATTGCATCATCAACGCGGATAAGACGCGACTGATTCACGACGCGATTGCCGCCGGCACTTCGCAATACGGCATGCAGACCTTCGACCAGTCGCTGTTCGATTTGTATACCAAGGAACTCATCACGCTCGACGAAGCATTGATGCGCGCTTCGAACGCCGACGAATTCAAGCTGCGCATTCAGGGTATTCGTTCCGCCGCCGACGCCGCGCGCGAAGAAATGGCTTCGCAAATGGCCGACTTCGAGCGATTCGCACGCAAGTAGAGAAGTTACAGTCACAGTCCACAGTCGACAGCTTACAGGACAAAGCACAGCGTTCTAGCACTTGCACTATGCCGCGTACCTTTCCAGGGCGTGTTAATTGAAGAATTCCTGTGCCCAGAAAACAGAAAACTCACCAGGGCTGGGCCATGGTGAGTTCCCTCTCTTGGGCGGAGAAAGATCGTTCTGCTAAAACCGACTACAGAAATTTAATTGTAATATGCCGCGTTCTTGTCGACAAAGGCCTGGTGCTCGGCGGGCAGTTCGTCGAGGGTGAAGATCGAGCCAGTCGGGCAGACAGGAATGCACGCGCCGCAATCGATGCAATCGTTCGGATTCACATAGAGCTGCGGAGCCGTGGCGAAATCGGCTTCGTCTTTGGTGGGATGGATGCAATTGACCGGGCAGGTTTCGATGCAGTGCTCATCCTTGGTACAGGAATCAATAATCACGTAGGCCATGTTGAGTTCTCCCCGGCGAGTGGAAGTGCAATCGCGATGCCAGTATGCGAAACGCGCAACTCCTTAATTTTCAGCAAGGTTGCGAGTTCAATCGTAATATCGGACCAAATTGGGGTGGGTGATCTAGCGCACAGGGTGCGGGTTACTCGGCCACGAGCGTGCTGGAGTTGCTGGCAACTTCGCCGCGGAGCTGCGGGGCAGACTCGAGCGATTCGGAAGATGTTTTCGCAAGGATCCAGTCTGTATGCAGAGCAATGTGGAGATCGTTCGCGTGAGTGGGGGAGACGATGAAAGGCGAGGCGAGTTGTACGTAGACGTAGGGCTGCTCGCCATGCGATGCTAGCGAGTGAAGGCGGCCATCTGCCGTTTGCAACGATGAAGATTCCGCGAGGCGCAGACGGAGTTGATGATACTGCCCCGCCTGGATGTGGCCAGTAATAGTCAACGGCAAAAGAAATTGGTGCGAATTGGGATCAGCGACGAGATCGACGCGCTGCGGAACTGCGGCGAGGTCGGATGAAAGCTCCTGCCAGTCCGGGGAATTTTCATCGGCAATCACGCCGGGATGGAGTGCAATTCCACCGAGCAGAAGCGCAACGTGGTTGACCTGCATTGATGCGGTGCAATTTGTGCAGGCAGGAGCCATTTGGGCTACGAGCCGCATCGAAGTCGTGATTTGATTCTGGGTGCAGGCCGAGGGCGGATTGCCGTTGGTGACGAGAATGCCGCCATTTGGCGGATTGACGACCCCAACAAAACAAGTGGTTCCGCAGCCGGCTAAAAGCAGAACTAGAAGCGCCGCGAAGGAAAAACGCACTACACCTTTCGCGCGAGATGGCTCAATGGATGGAACGGGCATAGCAGGCTCACAGTCCAGAACGGGTGGGGACAGCGGGTATTCTACGCCTGCAGGGCGAAATATGCACGGCTGGGGAATGCCGTTTCAACTTGCGGAGTCCAGCGATCATTCAGCCACGAATCACCAGTCACTACTCACCGATTACAAGTCACCAGTCAATCGGCACTAGTCACTTGCCGCGCGTTCTTCTATGCTTTCCGTGTGTGGGGTAAGCCAAAACAACTCGAAACGGAATATGAGCTGCACGAAGCGGCGATCAAAATATTGATGCGGCGCGCGCATTCCGTGCTTGAAATGAAGAAAGCGCTGGGGCGGCGTTGCAAGGACGAAAAGATGGTGAAGTCGGTCGTGGAGCGGCTGAAGGGGCTGAATCTGCTGAATGATGAGCGGTACGCCAAGCAATTCACGCGGTTGCGCACGGAATCGCGCAAGCAGGGGTCATTCCGGATTGCACGGGATCTGCGCGCGCGGGGAATTCCCGACCAGCACATTGAGAAAGCGCTGAAAGATTCGGCGGAAGAAAATGATCCGGTGGCGATGGTGCGTCATCGGATTGAGCGAAAATTGCGGCTGTTTCGCGGGGAGATCAGCGACAAGAAAATCGCCTCGCTGTACCGTTCGCTGGTTGCGGCGGGATTTCCGTCGGATATTATCCGAAAAGAGTTGTTTCGGATAACTCATGAAGAAGTGCCGGATGTGGAAGTGGAATCGGAATAATTGAGGTCGCGGCGTTCTCAACGACAATCAAAAACAAATTTGCGAACGACAAAACAATGTCGGCGCGCCGACATTTTCCCTTTGTTTTCGAATAGATTGTGTATTTCTCTCTTCTAAATATTATTAAGTGGTTATGATTGTTGCGAGTGCGGAAATGGCAATGATGCAGCGTTCGAAGGCCGACAGAATTGTCGGCGGACATTATCGGAATTGTCGGCGAATGTCGGCGGCGCCGACAAGGGCATATCGACCGTTGAATTGTGATGTCAGAAAAACGGAAATTCAAGAAAGTACCCCACCCTCAAAAGACGAGAGTGGGGCACCCGGGAATTGTCGGTGAATGACTGACGGTCGAGAAAAGCGGCCCGCCTCAGAAGGCGGCCCCTACACAAACCAACGATATTGAGCGAAATTGATTGGGCGTGCGCGTCGAGCTTGTATATCGGCAGCAAAGGTTTGGATGGCTATGCGATAATCTGGTGTTCGGAACTGATGCGGGATTGAGGCGGACTTGACGGCGAACGGCATAAATAAACTGAGCGGCAATGAAATACGGGAAAAGTTCCTGGAATATTTTGAGAGTAAGGGACACCGGCGGGTGAAGAGTTCATCGCTGGTGCCGCACGGTGATCCTACGCTGCTGTTCACCAATGCGGGGATGAACCAGTTCAAGGACGTGTTCCTGGGGCTGGAGAAGCGCGATTACTCGAGGGCGACCACTTCGCAGAAATGCGTGCGGGCCGGCGGGAAACACAACGACCTGGAAAATGTGGGCTTCACCAAGCGGCATCACACTTTTTTTGAGATGCTGGGAAATTTTTCGTTTGGCGATTATTTCAAAAAGGATGCGGTTGCGTATGCGTGGGAGCTGATCACTTCCCCGCAGTGGTTCAACATTCCGAAAGACAAGCTGTACGTAACGATATTTGGCGGCGCGGAAGTGGCTCCGGGGACGGTGTTGGGCGTCGATGAAGAAGCGAAGGGTTTCTGGCTAGGGCAGAACGTAGCGCCGGAACGGATCTTCGCGATTCCGGGGCTGAAAGATAATTTCTGGGCGATGGGCGATACAGGGCCGTGCGGTCCGTGCAGCGAGATTCACTACGACATGGGCGCGATCGCTTCGGATGAGGGTCATACCGATTGCAAATTTCCGTGCGATTGCGGGCGGTATGTGGAGATCTGGAATTTGGTGTTCATGCAATTTAACCGGGATTCCAGCGGTACGTTCACTCCCCTGCCGAAGCCATCGATTGATACAGGGATGGGATTGGAGCGGCTGGCGGCGGTGCTGCAAGGCGTGATTTCGAATTACGATACGGATTTGTTTGTGCCGCTGATTGATCGCGCCGCGCAATTGACCGGCGTGGACGAAGCGAGAGAATTGCAGACCGAAGAGACGCAAGACGAGTGCGGCATCTTTGCGCGTGATTGCGGATCATGCGCGCGCGACAACATTCCTGATTACAGATGGAGTGCTGCCATCGAATGAGGGGCGCGGGTATGTGCTGCGCAAGATTATGCGGCGTGCGATACGCCACGGGCGGTTGCTGGGCGCGCAAAAACCATTTCTCTATGAAATGGTGAATGCGGTGCGCGATCTGATGGGCAAGGCTTATCCCGAACTCCACGAACCCGAATGCTGCGCGAGTTCCCGAAATTGTGCTGGCGGAAGAAAATCGCTTCGGGCATACGCTGGATATCGGCCTGAAGAAATTGGAAGAGGAATTGAAACCGCTAGCTGCGAAGCCCGGCTCGGTTTATTCCGGCGACAGCGCTTTCCGTTTATACGACACGTACGGCTTGCCGATGGATTTCATCCTGGATGCGGCGCGCGATTTGGGTGTGCAGTTTGATGAAGCGGGCTTTGAAAAGGCCATGCACGAGCAGCGCACACGCGCGCGGGCATCGTGGAAGGGCGGGTCGAAGGATTCGGCGAATCCGGCGTTTGCGAAGATTGCGGAGACGTTCAAGACCGAGAAGGATTTTTACTGTGCGACGCACGTGAAAGATTGCCGGATTGAGGCGATTATCACGAAGAGTGGCGCGGTTAACGAACTGAAGGCCGGCGAGCAAGGCGAAGTGGTGCTGGACCGCACGCCGATTTATGCGGAGTCTGGCGGGCAGGTTGCCGACACCGGCGTGTTTTATGACAAGAGCGGATCGACGGCGCGTCGCGGAAGTGACCGGCGCGTATTATCCGGTGGCGGGACTTGGTGGCGCATCGCGTCACGGCGAAAGAAACATTGCGCGTGGGCGATCGCGTAAACGTGGTGGCGGATGCCGAACGGCGGGCGCGCGTGATTCGGAATCACAGCGGGACGCACCTGGTGCACGCGGCGCTGCGCAATATTCTGGGGACGCACGTGAAGCAGGCCGGCTCGTTGAATGCGCCGGAGCGTTTGCGCTTCGACTTTTCACACTTCGCGCCAGTGGGCGTGGAAGAACTGCACGACATCGAGCAGCAGGTGAACGAAGAGATTCGGCTGAACACGCAGATCGAGACGGGCGTGATGTCTCTGGAAGAGGCGCTGGCTTCCGGCGCGCTGGCGTTTTTCGGCGATAAATATCCGGAGAGCAATGTGCGGGTGGTGACGATTCCGGACCCACGCGCGCCGCGAGGCTTCTACTCGAAAGAATTGTGCGGCGGGACGCACGTCCATCGCATCGGCGACATTGGGGTGCTGAAGATTGTCAGCGAAGAATCGGTGGCGGCGGGAGTGCGGCGAATTGAGGCGGTAACGGGTTTGGGCGCTTTAGCTCATTACCAGCACCAGGCTCAGACACTGCGGGAACTGGCTGCCAAGCTGAACGTGGCGGAAGACGGGTTGCTGGCCAGCGTGGAAAAACTGACGCAGACCGCCAAACAACTGGAGAAGGATCTGGGCGCGCAGAAGCGGAAGGGCGCGCTGGACCAGCTCGACACACTGTATAACCAGGCGCAAACGATCAAGGGAGTTAAGGTGGTGGTCGGCGAGGTGGAAAATGTGGACCGCGAGGGGCTGCGGCAACTGGTGGACTCGCTGAGGCAGAAGCTCGGGTTCGGGAGTTGTGGCGCTGGGAATGCCCGACGGGGAAAAAGTCGCCCTGATTGCCGGGGTGACTAAAGACCTGACCGGTAAAGTCCATGCTGGCAAGCTGATACAGGCGCTGGCGAAAATGGTGGGCGGGTCGGGCGGCGGGAGACCCGATTTGGCCGAGGCTGGCGGAAAAGACACAGCTGCCCTAAAAATGGCCTTGCAGAGCGTTCCAAGCCTGCTGGAACCGTTGCTATAATCCCCGGCAGTGGTAGTTATGCCCAAGCTCCGCGGCGGAGCATAGCTATCGGTCCGTTACTGGTGTATTTGGATAGAGTTTGCGATGACGGATTGCGGTGGTTTGTACCTGGAGTGGTGGCCCGCGACAAAGGCTAGAGAACCGATCTAAAGATCGGCCACTACAAAAGCTAAGAGGCGGCATAAAGCCGCCCCTACAAAACAAGAATATTCGGTAGAGACACTATCTATGCCTTCCCCGAGGCGCATTCACGGCTCAACTAAACAAGCGGCAGTACGTGTAGCCTTTGTGTTTTCTGTGGCTTTAGCGGGCTTGCTGGGCAGTGCACGGCCGGTTACAGCGCAGATCATGTCGGTTACGAATATCGATGGCCGCAAGTTGTTCGTGAATTCGGAACCACCCGTTCAGGCACAACTGAAGGCACCGCCAAGGCGTCAAAATATTTATCTGCAAGGCGAAATGACCTTCATGAACGGTACCCGGCCTGCAATGAGTATCGACCGGGACGGCGTGGACAAATTGGTGCAGGAAGCGGCGGAACGGCATCGAGTAGACCCCGCGCTGGTACGGGCGGTGATTGAAACGGAATCGAACTGGAATCCCGGAGCGTATTCGCGCAAAGGGGCCATAGGGCTGATGCAGTTGATTCCGACGACGGCGCAACGATTCGGGGCGAGCGATGCGTTCAACCCGAAGCAGAATGTGGACGCCGGCGTGAAGTATTTGAAGACGTTGCTAGAACGATACAACGGCAACCTGGATTTGGCTCTGGCGGCGTACAATGCTGGAGAAGGAGCAGTGGACAGGGCTCATGGGATTCCGGCTTATCGAGAGACACGCAACTATGTACAGAAAGTTCAAGATGCGTATTACCGGCCGGGATCGGGGCATCTCAACAACCCGTATGTGCGGGCCAACGCAATTCACCGCGACGTCGATGCCAACGGGCGCATCATATTCTCGAACGTGGACTGAGGTTCAGTCTCCCTCCATTAACACAATAGCTGGCGTGATCGAGGCAACCGCAGGAAGCCGGGCAAACGTGAAGTTGGGGCAAAAAAATTTCCACAAGAGTTTCGCCATCGCTTCGCTGGGTTTTGCCCTGTTGGGGCTTGGTGTAGTTCCCCGCCCCGCTGCAGGCTGCCGCAAACAATACGAGCGTGAAACGCGATGCGGCCAGTTCGCAATTTGGTCGCGCAGAGGAATTACGCGAAGCTTTGAACGCGAAACCAGCGGATAAGCGGACGCTGGCTGAGTACAAGCAGGTGGTGAACTCATACCACCGGGTATACCTGATTACGCCGCACGCCACGCAGGTTCCGGACGCACTGGTGGCGGTAGCGGAATTGAACAGCGAGATGGGCGACCGGTTTGGACGGAGCTACTACCAGACGGCGGTCGAGTCTTACCAGTTTTTGATCAAGGAATATCCGACGAGCAAGTACGTGCCCGATGCGATGCTGAGCATTGCCAAGCTGGAGAAGAATCAGTTAGGCGACTCGGCGCTGGCGGCCAAAGGATTTCAGGATTATCTGAAAAAGTATCCACATTCACCGCGTAAGCGCGAAGTGCAGGAAGAACTGGCGGAACTGGCGCTGATGAAGAATGCGGAGACGGGGCAACTGGAAACGAAAAACGCCGCGCCAACGCCTGCGCCTGCGCCGGAACGCGCGCCAGTAACGGCAGCGAAGACGCCGAGTCCCGAACGCGTAGCTGCGACGACTGTGACCGCCTGCGCGGGAAGAAAAAGTGGAAACGCCGCGATTGACGGCAAAGAGCGGCGGAGAGAGCGCGGCGTCCGGAGGAACTCCACGGATTCAGCGGATCAAGACGAACGTGACGCCCGGAAGCACGGAAGTGGTGATCGAGCTGGAAGATTCGGTGCAGTATTCTTCGGGGCGAATCGTCAATCCCGACCGAATTTATTTTGATTTGCATGCGGCCAGGCTAAGTCCGAGTGTGGCGCGAGGGAACGTGAAGGTCAGCGGGGATTTGCTGACCAAAGTGCGCGTGGCGCAGAACCAGTCGGGCGTTGTGCGCGTGGTGCTGGACGTAAACGGCGTGCAGGATTATGCAGCTTCGCTGGTGAAAAAGCCGACGCGGTTGGTGATTGAATTGTACGGAACGGAGTCGCCCACCAAGCAGGATGCAGTACAGACTGCAGCGGTAACGCCAGCGCCGCAGCCCAAGAGCAAGGGCAAGACCAATTGATGCTCCAGTGGCAAAGACGACGATTTCCGCCGAAGAGGCTGACAGCAATGTTGGGCCGGCTAAGATGGTTGCGGCGAACGATGTGCCCGACAGCGGACGTGAGTACGGCACCTAGCGCGACGGCCACAGGCACTAGTGAAGCATGACGCGTCCTCAGGATCGCTGGTGCGTCCAAAATCTGCGAAAGCTGGCAGCAAGCCGGATTTGGTGCAACAGACGACGACTCCACAACTGACGCGAGATGGACAATCGACATTAACGCGGGCGCTGGGATTGAAGATTGGGCGCATCGTGATTGACGCGGGACACGGCGGACACGACACGGGAACGATTGGGCCAACGGGACTGATGGAGAAAGACCTGTGCCTGGACGTGGCGTTGCGGCTGGGAAAACTGATCCAACAGAAACTGCCGGATACCGAGATTATCTATACACGATCGGATGACACTTTTATTCCCCTGGAAGAGCGGACGCACATCGCGAACGAAACGAAGGCTGACTTGTTTGTATCGATCCACGCGAACTCCAGCCCGGATCATGCGGCACGCGGGAGTGGAAACCTACTACTTGAATTTGAAGGGTTCGCCGGAAGCGATGGAAGTGGCGGCGCGGGAAAATGCAGTGGCGCAGGAGAACATCCACGACCTGGAAGACGTGGTGAAGAAGATTGCGCGCACGGAAAAGATTGACGAGTCCAAGGAATTGGCGGAAGACATTCAGGAATCGCTCTCGAAGCGGATACAGAAGACCGCCAAGCCGGTGCGGGACCGCGGAGTGCGGAAGGCACCTTTCGTGGTACTGATTGGCGCGGATATGCCGTCGATCCTGACGGAGATTTCGTTTCTGAGCAATGCCGCAGACGAGCAATTGTTGAAGAAGCCAGAACACCGGCAAAGAATTGCGGAAGGCGTATTCGCTGGAGTAACCTCCTACCTGCAGAGCATGAACAGCATGAATGCAAACGGATACGGGAAACCGGTGCGGCCACCGGCGGTCTCGACCGTGGAGCAGTCCAGGAACCAAAACTAGGCGATTGGCATCTAAGAGATAGGTGCAATGAGAAAGCTGAGATACGTATTTCTAGCGGTGGCGATGATCATCGCTACGGGTGTGTTCGCGGCACCTACTTCCCTACTGCCCGATCATTTTGGGGCGTGGCAAGCGACAGGGCCTTCGACGATCACAACTGGCAAGGATTTGAATGCGTGGTTCAAAGTAGATCCGCGACGGGAAGTTTCGCGTGAAGCAGGGCTGACGGGGATTGAAGCGCGGACCTATCGTGACGGCGACAAAGAGATCAACCTGAATCTGAGCATATTCAAGGATCCGACAGGGGCGTATCAAGAGTTCACGTTAGCGACATCGACCGAGCATCACGCGTATAAGCTTGGGCGATGAAGCGGCGTTCGGCGGGTCAACCGGAAATATTCTGGTGGGAAACCTGGTTGTCTCTGTGGGCAGCGATAAGGAACTGAAACCGGAAGAGTTTGCGGGGTTGGATACAGCGCTTCGTGCGAAAGCCGATCACACACCTTTTCCTCCGTTGAGGACGTATGTACCGGTCAAAGACCGGATTTACGGGTCGCAAAAATACGCAGCGGGGCCAGAAGGGTTCAAGTATGCGCTCTCTCAGATAGATCGAGGAAGTTTCCGGGATCTGGCGAAGGAAGTCGGATTCAACAATGGGGCAGAAGCGCTGATGGCGAAGTATCGGTCCGAACGTGATAGCGGCACATTGCTGCTGCTGGAATATCCCACGCCGCAGATCGCCGAACAACAATTGCATCATTTGGAGGAGGCGCTGCCGGCTGCCGCAAAGCAGGCAGGCGTGAATGTGGAGCGAAGAGCGTCCATGCTATCGCTGGTGTTTGAGGCGAGTTCCAAGGAGTATGCGAAGAAATTGCGCGATGCGGTTGATTATGAAACGCAGGTGACCTGGAACGAGACGGGCCACGCGGCTACCGACCCGCCGATCGTCGTGGTGCTGGTAAAAATATTGGTATTCACGATGATGTTCCTGGGGCTGGCGACTGGCCTGGGGATATTGTTTGGCGGAGCGCGAATTGTGATTAAGAGATTGTTCCCCGGGAAGATATTTGACCGGCCGCAGGATATTGAAGTGTTGCAAATGGGATTATCGGGAAAGAAGATCGACCCGAGCGATATGTACTAGGCGATTGAACCTCCCCGGATTTGCAATTAACGAAAATCAAAAGAAGAAGCAGATCCCTAACATCGCTTAAAAAGCAAGCGGGGTTAGGGATGACACATTTTTAATCGTAAAATGGACACGGTACGTCAGTTCCCCATCACAAAGGCCCGCACACCGGCTGCCGTAGACTATGTAACGAAACGATTTTTTAGGCGTCCTATTAGGAACCCGTATTTTCGCTTCAATCGGTCGGGGGTGTGTCGTACCATGGAGTGTTCGCGGACGGGGTCATGAACAGGCATACAGAGCTGAGAAGAGATGTTACAGGAATACACCGGCTGGGCGGCTGGCTCGGCGTAGGTGTGGTGTGCGCGGGGATAGGCTTGGCGGGCTGTGGAGGAAACAACGCTCAAGGGCAGGCGACCGGACCCCAGGCGATGCCAGTGCAAGTGCAGGTAGTCGAATCGCGGGAAATCACCAATTCGACGGAGTATTTGTCGATCTTGAAGTCGCGGCATTCCGCCATCATCAATCCGCACGTTGAGGGGTATATCACCAAGATTCTGGTGAAATCCGGAGACCGGGTTGGATCTGGCGAAGGGATTCTGCAGATCGATCCGCTGCGGCAGGAAGCGACCGTTGGAAGCCAGGAAGCGGCGCGTGTGGCGCAGGAAGCGAACGTAAAGCTGGCGAAGACCAACCTGGAGAGAAACAAGAAGTTGGTCCAGGAAAAGGTGATCAGCCAGGCGGAGTTTGACACGGCGGAGATGGCCTATGACACCGCTGTGGCGCAACTGAAAGCGCTGGAAGAACAAGTGAAGGAACAGAGCGTACAGTTGCACTACTACCTGGTGAAAGCGCCCATGGCGGGGATTATCGGAGATATACCGGTAAGAGTGGGCGACCGGGTGCAGGTGTCAACTCTGCTGACAACAGTGGACGAGCCGGGGGCGTTGGAGGCTTACATCTATGTTCCGGCTTCACGGGAGAAGGATTTGCGTGTCGGACTGCCGGTGAAGCTGCTGGATGAGACAGGAGCCGTGGCCACGCAAACCAAAATCACGTTTATATCGCCGCAAGCGGACCAGGATACGCAAACGATATTGGTCAAGGCGTCGGTGGACAATCCCAAAGCCAATTTGAGAATTGCGCAGCAAGTGCGGGCGCAAGTGGATTGGAGCAGCAGACAGGGGCCGGTGGTGCCTATACTGGCGGTCCAACGGATCAATGGGGCGTTCTTCGTGTTCGTGGCCGAAAAGAATGGCACGGGCGCAGTGGCGCGGCAGCGGGCACTGACCGTCGGCGAAGTCGAAGGAAATGATTACGCAGTGCTGGACGGAGTGAAACCGGGAGACCACCTGATCGTTTCGGGGACACAATTCCTGCAGGATGGCGCGCCAGTGATGGAGCAGATCCAGAGTGCGGGCTCGAGCGCTGAAGGAACGCCTGGCGCGAAGGCGAAGTAAATCTCGCTCAATTTGTGATTGGTTGTGCAGTCTTTTTTCTGAAGAAGGCGGAGAGCGGACTTGTTTGTCGATTTTTTCATTCAGAGACCGGTGTTTGCGACAGTTTGCGCCCTGCTGATTGTGCTGGGCGGGGCAATCTCCATACCGACGTTGCCCATCGCACAATTTCCAGACCTGGCGCCGCCACAGGTGGTGGTCAGCAGCGGCTACATCGGGGCGAACGCGCAAGCGGTTGAATCGGCGGTAACAATCCCGCTGGAGCAGGCCATCAACGGCGTTCCCGGAATGAAGTACATCCAATCGGCCAGTGGAAATGACGGTTCCAGCATCATCACGGTGACATTTGACGTGACCCGCGATGTGGACCTGGCGTCGGTGGACGTGCAAAACCGGGTGAACCAGGCACTGGGGCGACTGCCTGATTCGGTGAAAAATACCGGCATCATCATCACCAAGCAGGCTTCCGGATTCGTGTTCGGCGCCGGCGTCTATTCCGAAACCGGGCAATACACCAGCTTATTCCTGAGCAACTATCTGGACATTTATGTAAAAGACTCGCTGAAGCGCGTGAAGGGCGTCGGCGATGCCATGATTTTTGGTGAACGAAAGTATGCCATGAGAATCTGGCTGGATCCGGCACGAATGGGGCAACACGGATTGACGGCGACGGGCGTGTTGGCGGCACTGCAAGAGCAAAATGTGCAGGTGGCAGCGGGGCAGGTTGGGCAGCCGCCATCCAACACCAAACAGGCGTATCAGATCAGCGTGCGCGCTATCGGACGGCTGACGGAACCCAAAGAGTTTGAAAACATCATTCTGAAAACGGGAGCGGATGGGACGCTGGTCCGACTGAAAGATGTGGGACGGGCCGAGTTGGGAGCGGAAGATTACAGTTCGTTGTTGCGCTTTGACGGGCACGATGCGGTCGGCATCGGCGTTACGCAATTGCCCGGAGCCAACGCGCTGGACGTGGATAAAGCGGCTAAGGCGGAACTTCTGCGATTGTCGAAAAACTTTCCTCCGGGACTGAAGTATGCGGTGGCGTTCGATACGACGGACGTGATCGGCGAATCGATTCGCGACGTGCTGTATACGCTGCTGGAAGCAATCGCGCTAGTGGTGCTGGTCATATTCCTGTTCCTGCAGGATTGGCGCAGTACGTTTATTCCGGCGATCACGATTCCCGTTTCGCTGATCGGGACATTCATCTTTATCAAGGCGCTGGGTTTTTCGATCAATACGTTGACGCTGTTTGGGATTACGCTGGCAACCGGGTTGGTGGTGGACGACGCCATCGTGGTGATTGAGAACGTGGAGCGGCACATCGTCGAGGGGATAACCGAGCCGCACAACGCGGCAAGCGTGGCGATGAAAGAAGTGGCCGGGGCGGTGGTGGCGACGTCGCTGGTGCTGGTAGCGGTGTTCGTGCCAGTGGCGTTATTTCCGGGAACGACGGGCATATTGTTCCGGCAATTCGCGTTGACGATTGCGTTTTCCGTGGCGATTTCCGCATTTAACGCGCTGACGCTGACACCGGCTCTTTCGGCGATTTTCCTGGGGCATCACCGCGAACGAGCGCAGGGATGGTTTTTCAAAACGTTCAATCGAACGTTTGAGGCAGGAGCACGCGCGTATCACGCATCTCTGCACAAGGTGTTGGAGTGGAAATACGTGGTGCTGCTGGCGTTTACGTTGACGCTGGGATTGACCTACTTGCTCTACATCAGAATACCGCAAGGATTCATTCCGGAAGATGATCAGGGATATCTGATTGTCGTGGTACAGACGCCGCAGGGAGCGTCGCTGCAATACACCAGCCAGGTGTGCGAGAAAGTGGAAAAAATCGTTTCGCAGGTACACGACATCGATGGAGCATTCACGATTGTGGGATTCGGGTTCAGCGGCAATGCGGCGAACCGCGCGATCATATTTCTGAATTTAAGGCCCTTCGAAGAGCGCAAGGGAAAAGAACATACGGGACAAGCGGTGGTGGAGAAACTACGTGGTCCATTTTTCGGAATTACCGAAGGGCTGGTCATTCCTTTTAACCCTCCCGCGGTGCAGGGATTGGGGCAATTCGGCGGATTCTCGTTTCAAGTGGAAGATTTGGGACGCAACACTCTGGAAGGTTTGGCGAACACCACCTATCAGTTGGTGGGAGCTGGAAACCAGAGCAAGGATTTGCGCGGGCTATTCACCAGCTATACGGCGAATGATCCCCAGTATCTGGTCAACATCAATCGCGAAAAAGCGAAGAGCCTGCAGGTGCCGCTGAACCAGATCACCGACGCGCTGCAGGTGTACATGGGCTCGGTATACATCAACGATTTCGATTTCAACAACCGCTCCTATCGCGTGTATTTGCAGGCGGACCAGAAATTCCGAGCTGAGGCCAAGGATATCCGGTCGTATTACGTGAAGGCGGATAACGGGAAGATGATACCGCTGGACGATGTAGTGGAGATTAAATCGACGGCCAGCCCACAAGTGATTTCGCATTTCAATTTGTTCCGGTCGGCGGAAATCGACGGGTCGGCCGCGCCGGGATTGAGTACAGGGCAGGGGCTGGCGGCGATGGAAGCGCTGGCGAAGAAGAATTTGCCCCAGGGCATGACGTACGACTGGAGCGGATTGTCGCTGGAAGAAATCCAGTCTGGAGGCAAGGCGGCGATTTTGTTCGGATTGGGATTGGTGTTCGTCTACCTGACGCTGGCAGCGCAATATGAAAGTTTCGTGCTGCCCTCGATTGTGTTGTTGGGAGTCCCCGTGGCGCTGCTGGGCGCGTTGGTGGCCGTGTTCCTGCGGGGATTGACGAACGACGTATATTGCCAGGTGGGATTGGTGATGTTGATCGGATTGTCGAGCAAGAACGCAATTCTGATTGTGGAGTTCGCGGAGCAGTTGCAGGAACAAGGAATGAGCGTGCTGGACGCGGGCGTGGAAGCGGCGAAGATCCGGTTGCGGCCGATTCTGATGACCTCGCTGGCGTTTATTTTGGGAGTGGTGCCGCTGACGATTGCTACGGGAGCAGGTGCGGCGGGACGCGTGTCGGTGGGGACAACCGTGGTAGGCGGAATGATCGCAGCGACCACGTTGAATCTGGTGTTTATCCCGGCATTGTATGTGGTGGTGCGGACGCTGGTGCCGCGGAGAAAAATTACGCATCCAGTGATGGCTACGGAGATTTAGGAAATCCAAGAAAGCGCCCAACGCTTACCTGGCGAGCGTTGACATGGATCGTGGCCGTGCTGAGTTTAAATCCGCACCCTTAAGTGCGAAGGGTGCGGCACCCTCAATAGTTGCGATGGCGGAAAGAAAGATGGTAGCCGATCTAAAGATCGGCCACTACAGGCCACTACAGGCCACTACGGATTGGCCACGACGGTCAGGTTGGAACGGCAGGCGGAACAGAAGCGAGCGGTTTTCAGATCGATCCATTCGACAGCATGAGATGGGGCCATCACGCACTCGTAGTCTTCACAATGCGGAATGGTGAAGGTGTGGCCAAGCTCGTGGATCGATTCTTTCAGCAAGCGGTGCTGGTGGATTTTGGGATCGGGAGGCAAACCGTAAAATTCCTGCCGCAAACGATGCGCGGAGACGATGGCACAACCGCCGTGAAGTTGGGCTTCTCCAAAAACAAAGGTGAGGATAGGAATATAGAGATCGACGGAAGTGACCGCGAGAATGCGGTCGTTTTGCAGCTTACCGTTAAAGCGTTGCGTCAGGGACGCCAGGATTTCGGTGGAAGAATATTGCTGGCGAGTGAGGTTGAAAGCGAATTCAGGATTAGGTTCCGGAGGAAGCAGTTGGCAGCGTAGATGGAATTCCTCAGCAATACCGGAGACCAGCGCGGAAAGCAGCTCCGGCGCGACAGGACCGAGCGGTAAGTAATTGAATGCGAGTCACAGCACGTCCGCAGTTGCCCTCTTCCAACCATACTTTTTGAGTTTGTTATGCAGGGTCACGCGATCGATGTCGAGTAGTTCGGCGGCGAGGGTCTGATTGCCTTTGCATTCCTCAAGGACAGCGAGGATGTGCACCTTTTCCATATCTTCCAGAGTGCGGGAGGCGCTGCCGCCGACGGGAAGCCGAAGCGCAAAATCACTTTCGCGCAATTCCGGTTCCTGAGCAACGACCATGGCGCGTTCGACGGCGTTTTCGAGTTCACGAATATTTCCAGGCCATTGATAGCGGTCCAGTAGTGCTCATTGCCGCCGGTGAAACGCGGGTGATGCGCTTGTTCATGGAGGCAGAGAACTTGCGCACGAAGTGGTCAACCAGAATGGGGATGTCTCTGCGGCGATCACGAAGAGAGGCAACTGGATCTGGAAAACATTGAGGCGATAGAAAAGATCCGGACGGAACTTCCCTTCCTCGACGAGCTGCTCGAGATGCTTGTTGGTGGCGGCGATGCAGCGGAAATCGACATGAATCGGATGCGAACTGCCACCCGGGTGATTTCGTGCTCCTGCAGAACGCGAAGAAGGTCGGTCTGGGTTTTCAGACTGATGTCGCCAATTTCATCAAGGAAGATCGTACCGCCATCAGCCACTTCAAAACTTGCCCTTCTTGCGGTACTGCGCGCCGGTGAAGGCGCCCTTTTCGTGACCGAACAGTTCGCTTTCGAGAAGAGATTCGGCCAGTGCTCCGCAGTGCAGAACTACGAACGGATTATAATGGCGCGGACTGGCGGCATGGATGGCCCGCGCGACGAGTTCCTTGCCGGTGCCGCTTTCGCCGGTAATCAGCACAGTGGCTTCGGTCGGCCCAACAGTCTGGATAGCTTCAAAAACGCGAACCATGGGCGCACTCTGCCCGACGATTTCCTGCGGACGAACAACCGCGGCGACCGTTTCACGAAGGCGTGCATTTTCCTGTTCGACCCGCTTGTGAGACGAACGCATTGTGAACGGTGTGCGCGATGTCATCAGGATCGAATGGCTTCGAACGTAATCGTAGGCACCATTTTTCAGTGCGCTGACTGCGGTCTCGACAGAGGCGTAGCCGGTCATGATGATGACGAGCATTTCCGGGTCAACTTCGTGCATGCGGCGTTGAAGTTCAACGCCATCGGTGCCGGGCATCTTGATGTCGACGAGCGCCAGATCGAAGTGTTTGGCCGCCATCTTGGTAAGTGCTTCGTGGGCGTTTTCGGCCACGGTGACGTCGTAACCCTTCCTCCGAAACCATTTGTCGAGGGAATCCCGTACAATCAGTTCGTCATCGACGACGAGTAAGTTGGCTTTCGTGGACATAAATTCTCCTTATCAAACGACAGAACCTGCGGGAACCGGCGCGGTCGCCGTGGCTCCCTGTTTTGGCAGAGTAATGACAAAAGAAGTGCCGTGCCCGGGTTCGAGGTGACTGCGATTTTTCCGGCATGGCGCTCGACGATATTGCGGCTGATGGCCAGGCCCAAGCCCAGGCCACGACCGTGTTCTTTCGTTGTAAGAAAGGCTCAAACATTTTGGCGAGAATATCGGGTGGCATACCCGATACCGTCATCACGCACTTCAATTTGAATGTCGTTGAGTTGGGCATCACGCGTGGTATAGAGGGAAAGATTTCCGCCGTTGTTCATGGCATCGATGGCATTGATGACCAGTGCGAGAACGACTTGTTCGATTTGGCCCTGATCGCAGCGAACGGTGCCCAGCGCCGGGATTCAACTGCAGGTGCAGCTCGATATTTTTCAGCTTCAGCTGGTGCTGAACGAGGCGGACACAGCGGTCGATGATGGCGTTCAGGTCTGCGGGTTCGCGATTCATCGATGTCGGGCGGGCAAAGGTCATCAGGTTCTTTACGATTTCGCCACAACGGCGGCTTTCCGATTCCACCAGGTCGAGCATGGAAATATTTTCGCTGTTGGGATTGGGTTCACGGGCCAATCGCTTTTTCATGAGCTTTGCGTAGGTGAGAATTCCCGCCAGCGGATTGTTGATTTCATGCGCGACGACGGCAGCCAGTTTACCGATAGAAGCCATGCGCTCGACGCGGAGCATTTCCTCCTGCGCGCCGCTCAATTGGCGGGTCTTTTCCTCAACGCGCGCTTCCAGCGTGCGGGTCCACGCATTGATTTCCTCATGTGCGTCCAGTAAGCTGGTGGCTCATGGTGTTGAAGGAATTGGCCAGATCCTGCAATTCGCCGTTTGAATCGACGTGAATCTGGTACCCAAATCGCCGGAACCAACCGCGCGGGTGCCCGCAGTAAGAGCTTTCAGAGGGCCGCCAAGCATATGACGCACAAAAGCGGCGCTGAGGATGGCCACGCCGAAGACCGCGAGGATGGTATAGATCAGAACCTGGCGGGTGCTTTCGGCCACATTTTGTTCGCTGCTGGCCAGCGAGATATTGGTATCCAGAATGCCGAGAGTTTTGACTTCGGCCGGATGAGCGTGGCATTCCGCGTTGCTGCAAGCGGGAGAATTCTCGATGGGGTCGATGACGCCGAGAGCCCGTTCCTGGTTGGGCAAGCGGTACGTGCGGAAACTCTGCTTCACATCGGCCATATGGATGGCGGAATTCGGAGGCAGGGGTCGAGAGTCCTGCGCCTTCATCGTCTGGTCGACAAATTTGTTCAGTTTCGGACGGGTCGGAAGAGAAGCTGATGCGGCCCTGATCGTTGATGATACGGATGCGAACCATACCCGGTTCGTCAGCCATTTCCGTAATGATGTGGTAGAGCCCATCACGCTGGTTGCGCAGCATGTAATACGAAGTGTTGCGCTTGATGACACTGCTTGTGCGGGCGGCATCGGCCAGGGCGTCGCGTTCCAGATGGCGGCGATGCAGTTGGATGTTCAGATAGCCGAGAATGCCGAAGAACAGGGCCATGGACGAGACGAGCAGCAGAAGCAGCTTGGAACTGAGGCTGCCGGAGATTTTCTGCCAGCGGCCAGTTCGGAGAACGACTGTGCTTCGTTAGGGTCCGGACATGGGAGAGCTCCGGAATGCTCGGTGGGAGTGGCTGCGGGTCAGCGAGGGGGCGCGGGTCGTAAGCGTGTCCATTCGGGAAGATGGGCAGATACTTCACCGCCAGAGCAAAGACCAGGAAACCGGAAGCAATAATGGCCAGGGTGATGGAGATTTCGGTCCACTTCGGAAAATATTTTCCGCCGGAGGCCGCCAACATGCCAGTGATGGCCACATTCATGCGGTTGGCAACAAACCAAGAAGGGTCAAGAACCGAACAGAAATAGAGGCGGTTCGATTGGTATGCACACTGCGACGGAAGAGCAAGAAACATGGGAACGGTGAGCAGGCCAATTTCCAGGAAAAAGAGATACGTTTCCGGGCGAGGCTGCAAGAGCAGGTGGAGCACGTGGCGACGCATCAGATCGACGAGGCGGAGGCTGAGATAAAAGGAGAGGCAGACAGCCAGGACGCGGCCTAGACCGACGAGGAGTGAGAGTTCGAGGCGTTGATGGAAGGCTTTGTCAGCGTGCCAGGATTCAAAGATGGTCATTGCCAGGCCGGCACAGATTGCGGAGATGAAGAAGAAGACCGGTTCGAGAGAGGAGTACCAGAGCGGGTAGAGCTTTCCAGGCACGATCAGATAAAGGCTACCAAGGGAAGATTGATGGAGAGTGGAGAGGATCACACCGGCGATGACCAGAGGAATCATGATGGTGTGCAGCCATTCAAGTTGGCGATGCCAGCCGAGGCGTTCCAGGACCACGGGCAAAAATTCGAGCATGAGCACGGTGGTGTAGAGCATCACGCACCAGGCAATTTCAAACATGACGGAGTGGTGATTCCACATCACGAGGGGATGCCAGATGCGGTAGGGGCGTCCAAGATCAAGGATGAGGGAAGCGATGAACATGGAATAGCCGAGAAACGCGGTGAGGATCATGGCGCGAAGAACGGGTCGATAGCGTTTCAAGTTGAAGATGTAGACGACAGCGGCGAGAGTGAATCCACCACCGGCAAGTGCAACGGAGAAGAGCTTAAAACCAACCCAGAGACCCCAAGGAAAATCATCGGTGAGGTTGGTGGATTGGCCAAGGCCGTGGGTAAGGCGGTAGATCAGAGAGTAGAGGCCGGGGACGAGGATTAAAACCAGAACCGCTTTCCAGAAAGTGAGTTTGGGTAATTTCATGGTCATCTCAACCTTATCCATTCTTCTTGGAAGGCGGGATTGGATTGCCGCCCTCGGCTGCTGCGACTTCTACGCGGCGATTGGAGATCCACCAGATGCCGCCAAGCAAGACAGAACCCAGGGCGACGACGTCAGGCACATGGGTCAAGACGCGATAGGTGAGCAGAGGCATAGGCTCGGTGGTCTGATCGGTCATGAAGCCAAATTCTCAAAGGGGACGCTGGAGAGCAGCAGGACGGAAGTGCCGCCAACTTCGTTGAGACCGTAGATGTGATGAACGTAGTTGCCGGGATTGTCCTTGATGCGCTGCTGGGCTTCGGCAATGAGGTCGTCGCGTTCACCGAACTTGGTGGCGCCAGTGGGGCAGGCGTCGGCACAGGCGGTCTGCTGGCCCTTGGCAACGCGATCGGAGCACATGTCGCATTTGCGGACGAGCGGAAAGGTTTTTTGCCACTCGTACTTGGGCACGAAGAAGGGGCAGGCCAACATGCAGTAGCGGCAGCCCATGCATTTGGAAGCGTTGTAGGTGACGGGGCCTAATTCGGTTTTCGTGAATGCGCCAACAGGACACACAGAGACGCAACTGGGATCCTGACAATTCATGCACAGGCGGCGCATGTATTTGTCTTCTTTGTTCAAGACAACAGTGAATTTATGTTCGGATTGCTTGGACTCTGCGGCGATTGCGTCGTTATAAGGTAAACCGTTGCGCTCGGCGCAACCCTTTTCACACAACTTGCAATCGATGCACAGAGTGGCGTCGTAGAGAATGCCTTTGCTCATTGTAGCTCCCTGGAGCGACCTTCATCCCCGTGAAGGAAAGGCAGGCAGGAGTCGGGGAAACTAAGAAGCTTTAAAGATTGGCTCGGAGCGAACTGCCGGCCAAAATGTCAATCGAGCGAGGTGGCCAGAACACTGGCGTGAGGTCATCCGGACAGGAGGGTCAGACGACGAGATGCGATGTCCGAGAACCGAGTAGAAGTTCAACAGCGATGACGGCGTCAGTGATGAAACCTTTCACGCTGTCGTCGACCCGAAGGCAGTATGAGGGAAAATGCAGCAGAAGCAAGTGAGGGTGGGTACGGAAGGCAGTGACCCTGGTCACACAAGTGATGAAGATTTAAGCGGGTGAAAAGGAAACAAAGGTAACTGGCTCAGGCAGAAACGGGAGAGATAATTGGCCGTGGGAAAGATGGGTTGGTTTGAAGGTGGCTACCTAAAGGTGGCCGCTACAGGGCCGCGTAGAAGGAGGCGATGGCGTTGACCACGCGGTCTTGGTTGGCGTCGGAGAGCTCTGGGAAGACGGGGAGAGAAAGGACTTCGTGGCTGGCTTTTTCGGAGTTCGGGAGGTCGCCGGGTTTGTAACCGAGATGTTTGAAGGCGTTTTGCAGGTGGAGCGAGAGCGGATAGTAGATTTCGGAAGGCACGCCGGCGAGGCGGAGAGACTCTTTCAGTTGATCGCGAGAACGAGCGCGAATGGTGAACTGGTTGTAGACATGGTGATAGTTAGGGGGAGGAACGGGAGGAAAGGTGATGTGTGAAGTGAGACGCTTCTCTTCAAAGAGTTTGCGATAGCGATCGGCGCGATTCTGGCGGCCTGCGGCCCACTTGTCGAGATGTGGGAGTTTAACGCGGAGAACAGCGGCTTGCAGCGCATCGAGACGACTATTGGTGCCGACGATGTCGTGAAAATACTTTTTCTTGCTGCCGTGATTGTGAACCATTCGGAGGCGTTCGGCGAGAGCAGGGTCGTTGGTGGTGATGAGGCCGCCATCTCCCGCGCCGCCTAAGTTTTTGGAAGGAAAAAAGCTGAAACAGCCGATGTCGCCGATGGTGCCGATGAAGCGATCGTTATAGCGAGAGCCGATGGCCTGGGCGGCGTCTTCGATGACCAGGAGATTATGGGTACGGGCGGTTTGCAGGATGGGGTCGAGATCCGCTGGTAAACCAAAGAGATGGACTGGCATGATGGAGCGAGTATTTGGAGTAATGGCCGCACGGATTTTGGCGGGATCGATATTGAACGTGACAGGGTCAATATCGACGAAGACGGGTTTTGCGCCGACGAGCGCGATGGAGCCGGCAGTGGCGATGAAACTGAATGGGCTGGTGATGACTTCGTCGCCGGGACCGATCCTGGCAGCCATGAGAGCGAGGACCAGGGCGTCCGTGCCAGAGGCGCAAGCGATGGCGTACTTGGCGCCGAGCTTGGCGGCGACTTCTTCTTCGAACTTGGTGACCTCGGGGCCGAGGATAAAATATTGGGATTCCAGAACGCGGGAGACCGCAGCGACAACTTCTTCGCGGATGGTGGCGAATTGAGCTTTGAGATCCAGGAAATCGAAAGCGGTTTGGGTGGCGGTGGGAGATTCGGACTTGGTTGGTGAGGATGGAGTCATAGTTTTGTCCACAGTTGTGGTGCAGGATTTAGTTTACGGCTAGTGGGGAAATCTCACCAGCGGGGGAGAAGAGAAACAAGGAAAAGAAAAGAGAAAGGATTACCACAGAGGTCACAGAGGGGGCACGGAGTTCACGGAGAGTTTGGGGATACGTGAAAGAAAGAAAAGGACAACGCAGAGACGCAGAGGTCGCAGAGAAAAAAAGCCAGAAAAAAGCCCCACCCTCAAAAAGCGAAAGTGGGGCACCCGATTTTGGGTTGGAGGCGCGGATAGGCACTTAGGATTTTGGCGGGTTGGCACGGAAATATTCTTCCAGGGAGGCCTGGACCTCTGCGACGCTGCGCTGGACATTTTTGTCCATAGCCTCCACCACGGCGGGAACGGTCTTTGCCGAGGCAGGTTCGTCATAGTTGTAGACGTGGGTCCAGACGATCATGCCCGTCTTGCGATCACGCAGGCGGGTGACGTAGTGGAGCCGGGCGACGATGGTGGCGCCGTCGGCCTCGCCAAATTCGTAGAGATGCCCGGTGAGGGCAAAATCGCCGCCACCCTCACCGCGCACGGTCATAACGGATCTGTAATGGCCGGAAGAGCGCAGGGCGCGTACTAAAGAGTCCTGGAGAAGATCGACGGGAGGAGCAACCCAGCGCTCGGAGTCATAAAAACCCAGTTGGTTCGCACTGACGCTGTAGACGATGCGCTCGTCCTTGTAGAGGTGCGCGGCATCGAACATGGTGACCAGCAAAGAGACATTCAGCGGAGTCTGCGCAGGAGGATTCGGCGTCGGATAAGTGAGCTGGTAATACTTGATGGGACGACCGGCGCCGCCACAGCCAGCCAGCGCGACAGCGAGTGCCAGCGAGCCGCAGGCGAGCAGGGACCTGGATTTTGCGCGAAGCCTTCCACTGAGAAGTGCGATCGCTGAGTGGTGCATGCTGGAGCTCAATAGGATGCTCATTGCTTATCTCCGGGATTACGGTCTTTCGCCGTGTGAGAAAAGATCAAACTGGAAGGCCGAGATTTGAGATTGTCGGTAAGCTGACGAAGATTTTCGGAAACGTCGCGGAAATTCAGGAGCAATTGATCGATATTGTCGGAATTGGAATCGAGAGTCTCATTGAGCTTATCGGTAAGGGCATTGACGGAAATCAGAGCGGTGTGCAGTTCCTTGATGGAAGCACGAATGTCGTCCTTGTTTTCCATGACCAGAGAGTCAACGTGCTTGAGAGCTTCGTTGGCCTTTTCGGTGGTCGTGCGAAGCTGATCGAGCAGAGGTTCAATCTTCACGCTGGCAGCGTTGACATTTTTGAGGGTGGTCTGAATAAGCGGGCGATTCTCTTTCAGAATTCCGCGCAAATCACCGAGGCTGGCGGTGATATTGGCGCGGTTCTGGTCATTGAGCAGGTCGTTGACGCGTTCGATGGTGGTGCGCAACTCGACAACGCGAGCGTTGAGATTGGTCATCAACTCCTGGGCCTGGGGAGAGAGTTTATTGATCTGCTCGGTGAGGTCGTTGAAGCCTACATAAGGACTGGAAGCGAGCAGGGTGCCGGAAGGGGCGAGGGGAGCCTTGGGCGAACCGGCTTTAATTTCAAGATGATTGTCGCCGAGCGGGCTGAAGCTCATGATCGCGACCTTGCTGTCGGTCTTCACGGGGATGTTCTTGGTGACGGTGAAGATAAGGTCGATGAGAGCAGGATCGGCAGGGTCGATCTGCATCTTGATGACATGGCCGATTTTCTCGCCGCCGGCGTAGTGAACGGAGGCACCGGGAGCCAGGCCGGCAGCGTTGGCGAATTTAGCGTGATAGGTGGTGTCCGAGCCTGCGAACGCGCCGGTGAGGGCGAAGACGATGAAGATGATGAGAGCGGTAGCAACCAGCACGAAAATGCCTACAGAGATTTGTTCGCGTCGAGATTCCATTGTTAGCTGCTCTTCCCCCGAGAAGCCCCACCCGGTTTAGGCTGAGACTCCGTCAGCATTTGCAGATAGTCCAATTCCTGAGCGACGGCGGGTTCGGGAATGCGGTCGAGAAACTGCCGAACCTTGGGATGCTTGCTGTTGCGCATTTCTTCCGTCGGGCCGATGGCGATGACATCGCCTTTGTTGATGAGCACCATGCGATCGGCGATCAAAAAAGCACTGGCCAGTTCATGGGTGACCACGATGATGGTCATGTGGAAGGCCTTCTTCAGTTCGAGAATGAGCTGGTCGATTCCGGCGGCGATGATGGGATCAAGACCGGCGGAAGGCTCGTCGAAGAAAAGGATTTCAGGATCCATGGCCAGGGCACGGGCCACCGCGGCGCGCTTCTTCATACCGCCGCTGAGTTGGGAAGGTTTGAAATTCTCAAAGCCGGTGAGGCCGACCTGATCGAGTTTGAGGCGGACCATGATTTCGATGGTGGGATCCTCAAGCTTGGTGTGTTCGCGTAATGGAAGGGCAACGTTTTCGCCGACGGTCATGGAGCCGAACAAGCGCGCCGCTCTGGAAAGACATACCAATGCGCTTGCGAATTTCGTTGCGGGCAGCTTCGGAAATGTTGGCAAAATTCTGACCACCAATCCAGATTTCGCCGGAGGTAGGCTTTTCCAAGCCGACCAAGGTGCGCAAGAGGGTGCTCTTGCCGGAACCAGAGCCGCCGAGGATGACGAGAGTTTCGCCGCGCTGCACGTCGAAGTTGATGCCATGAAGAATTTCGCGGCCATCGTAACTGACGCGGACATTGCGCAGGGAGATCATCGGGCCATCTGGGGCCACGGTCGCCTGGTCGGGTGCTGAAGAAAGCTCGGCCATCGGAATCAGTGCTCTCCCAAAAAGAAGAATAGGGTAGTGAAAACCAGGTCCACGAGAATGACAAGGAAAATGGAAACGACGACGGCGCGGGTGGTGGAACGGCCAACCTGCTCGGCGCCACCTCCGGTCATCAGGCCTTCCAGGCAGCCGACGGCGGTGATGGTCATGCCAAACATGACGCTCTTGATGAGGCCGGTGCCGATGTCGCGGAGAAAAAGCGCATCGAGGGACGCGCGAATATAGCTGACCCAAGTGAAATCGGCCTTGAAGACGCCGAAGAGGCTGCCGCCGATGACGCCCATGGTGTTGGCCCAGATGGTCAGGCAAGGAAGCATGACGACCATGGCGATGAACTTGGGAGCGACCAGAAAGTGGACGGGATCGATGGCCATGGTTTCCAAGGCGTCAATCTCTTCGCTGACCTTCATGGTGCCGAGTTCGGCGGCAAAAGCGGAACCGGAACGGCCAATGACGATGATGGCGGTGATCAGGGGACCGAGTTCCCTGCTCATGGAAATGGCCACGGCACTGGCGACGAAATTCATGGCGCCAAAGCGTTGCAATTCATAAGCGCTTTGCAGGGCGAGGATGAGGCCGATGAAAAAAGTGATCAGCGAAAGGATGGGGAGGGCGCGGATACCTGCTTCCATGGCCTGTTCGATGGCCTTCTGAAAACGAACGGGCTTACCGATGAAGGGCCCAATGACGGTAGCGGCTGCAGCGCGGCCCGCAAGGATAGCGAGAGAGCCGAGATAGGCAATGGTATCGAGAAAAGAAGCGCCAATTTGTCGTAAGAAATCCACGAAAGCAGGTCAACCCCTGAGATTAGCCGCTATGCTACATCAAGAAGCAAGTGCCTGTTGCTCATCATCGAAAATTTCGAAGATTTTCTGCAGACGAGAAAGCTGCATGACCTCTCTGACGGTATTGCTGAGACCAAAGAGGATGAGACGCGAGCCGACATCGCGGGAAGCTTTAAGGCCTTCGACAAGAGAAGCGATGCCGGAGCTATCGATGTAGCGGACATTCTTGAGATTGAGAAACACCTTGGGGATGCGTTTCTCTTTGATCTCACCGAGAAGAGCTTTGCGCATTTGCGGGGAATGCGCGAGATCGATATCGCCAGAGATATCGAAGATGGTAGAACCATCCAAGGATCGAGCGGCTATCTGCACAGTCTATTCTCCTTCCGGCTGGGAAACAGCAGGGGCCGGAACCAAATACTTAAGCATACGAAGCTGATTCTTGCCATCGTTGCGGGTAAACTCCACCAGGTCCATACTCTGCTTGATGAAATGGAGGCCCAAGCCTCCTGGACGAAGATCCTCCAGATTACGCCCTTTCAATTTAGCGGGGTCCAGGGCAGAACCAGAGTCCAGCAGAATAATTTCCAGGCCGGTCATGGGGGACCCATTGTGAGTACCGTGCCATTTCTTGCAGGTAACCTCAATGGGAAGACCGCTTTTGCCCTGATACGCGTGACGAATCACATTGGCCAAGGCTTCGTCAACGGACCGAACAATAGCACGAGAGTCAGATTCCGGAAAGTGGAGAAGTTCAGTGGCGCGCTGGAGTGCAGCGCGAACCAGGCAGAGTGCTTCGGGATTGCTGTGGAGTTGCAAAGTAACGAGCAAATCCGAATCCGCTGCCATAGTGGACTTCGTACCGTTTGCGACGAGACTCTCCGTCAACCGTTCATCCTGACACCTGGACCAGCCGGGGCAAAAGCGCGGGCCAGATCAACAGCGAAAAGCCAGTTGGGAGACATTGCCATTTTATCAGCCGCAAGACAACAAGAAAATGAAGGCGGGAGACTTACAGGAAAGTAAGGCGAAGCAGGGGAAGTTGGAAGGAAACGGGGGCGATTAAGGAAGTCTAACGAATGGGAGATTCAGCTTAAGGCGCGGTCCAGATGGACGTAGCCGCCGTCGACAAATAGGAATTGTCCGGTGGTGTGGGCGGAACGAGGAGAAAGCAGAAACAGGACGGTGGAGGCAATCTCGTCGGGGGTGGTCATACGCTTGCCGAGAGGGATTCGAGAAACGATCTGTTGAAGCTTTTCGTCGGGGTTGGGGAAAGTGGCTAGCCAGGACTTGTAGAGCGGGGTCATGACTTCGGCAGGGACGACGGCGTTGACACGAATTTGGTAGGGGAGCAACTCGGCGGCCCATTCGCGGGTGAGAGAAAGAATGGCGCCTTTGGAGGAAACATAGCCGGAACTGCCACCTTGGCCGGTGAGAGCGGTTTTGGAGGCGATATTGAGGATGGTGCCCTGGGATTTCTTCAAGGCGGGCAAGGCGTAATGCGCCATGTTGAAGTAATGAAGGAGATTGCGCTGGAGAGAGGACTGGAATTGTTCGGGGCTGCCGTTCTCCAGGCCAACACGATCGTTGATGCCAGCATTGTTGACGAGAGCGTCGATACGTCCAAATTGCTGGAGGGTGCGGTCGATGGAGGTGGCACAGTTTTCCGGAGCCAGCAGATCGACACAGATGAGGCCGCAAGGTTTGCCAGCAGATTGCAGTTCGGATTGGAGCTGCTTCCCAGCTTCGGCGTCGAGGTCCACGATGACGGGGATCGCCGATTCTTGCGAGCAGGCGCGAGCGATGGCAGCGCCGATTCCCTTGGCGCCCACCGGTGATTAGGACAACTTTGTCGTTAAGCTGAAGGTCCATGGTGAACGATGTTTATCGTGTAAATTGTTTGCCCGCTAAGGCGAACTTGCGCGAATAAATTCCCGCTTCTGGTGCTGGTCTAAACGCGAAGCTTGAAGAAGCCTCCATCAATGGGGTAGTCCGTGCCGGTGATGAAGCCAGCTTCATCGGAACACAGGAAAAGAGCGAGAGCGGCGACCTCGTGGGGCTCGCCCATGCGGCCTATGGGCTGAGCTCGAGAGAGTTTTTGAAACATTTCGTCTTCGCGGCCGGGATAATTTTTATGCAGGTAGTCATCAACGAAGGGCGTGTGGACGCGCGCGGGAGAAATGCAGTTGCAGCGAATGTGGTGAGCGAGATAGTCCTGCGCCACGGAGTAGGTCATGGCGATGACGGCGCCCTTGGTCATGGAATAGGCGAAGCGGTCGGCCAGCGCGGCAGAGCCGGCGATGGAGGCCATGTTAAGGATCACACCGCCGCCATTGGCTTTCAGAAGGTCGATAGCCGCAAACATGCAGTTGTAGATGCCTTTTACGTTGACGCGGAAGAGGCGGTCGAAATCGGCTTCCGAAGTGGTCTCCAGTTTGCCGATGTGCGAGACGCCTGCGTTGTTGACGAGGATGTTGAGCGGGCTTTTTGGGGCGAGTTGCTGAAAGAGTTGCCTGGTCTGGGATTGATGGGAAACGTCGCACGCGTGTGCGGAAGCGTGTCCACCGGCGGCGGTGATTTCCTGGACTGTGTGGTTGGCGGCTTTTTCGTCGAGATCGATGACGCGGAGAGTGGCGCCAGCGGCGGCAAATCGGAGGGCGATGGCGCGGCCGATGCCGCTGCCGGCTCCGGTAACGGCAGCGACTTTTCCATCGAGACGAAATGAATTTGGAGAAATCTGCGGGTTGGTCAGAGGAAGAGCTCCTGTTTTCTCAACGGGATAATACATCGCGAGCGGGATGGAGGTCCAGAAGAGGCGCGTGGAACAGGGGCAACAGGTCATCTCGTAGTTGCGAATTCTTGCTCACGGAGAAGTCATGGAAAAGCTGAAGCAATCTGGCGACGGCGCGCCATTCGCGGTGGTCTGATTAACGTTCGTGCTACGATGCAACAGAGATGCGATGGAGACTGCTTCGTGGATGTTTTGGACATTTTGCAGCGGACAATTGAGCCATCTTCCCGTGCGCGGCAAGGGGCGCCTGGCCGAACAGATACTTCGCCGCACCAAAACAGAATCGTTAAAATGCCATCCTCTCGGCGGACTGGAAATTCATTTGCGGCGGTCACAACGCATCGAGAGGTTGATGTGGGCTGGCGCTTACGAGCGCGAATTGGTGGCGCTGCTGAAAAAAATCGTCCAACCACAAATGACGATATTGGATGTTGGAGCGAACATCGGGTATCTCGCTGCAATTGCAGCACGGCTGACCGGACCCGGGGGACAGGTTTACGCGTTTGAGCCAAATCCTGACTGCTACGAACGCCTCAAATTGAATTTGAGCGCCTTTCCGCAGGCTCACGCCAATCAACTGGCGATTAGTGATGTCGGTGGCACGCTGCCGCTTTACCTTAGTGACAATTCGGAAGAAGTCGGATGGGGGTCGCTGCTCAAGGAGACTGGGACTGCGCCAGGGACAATGGAAGTACCGGTCACGAGCATTGACGAGTTTGTCGTCCGGCACAGCGTGGGACGAGTCGATTTGATCAAGATCGACATTGAAGGCAATGAGATGCACGCGCTACGCGGGGCGCGGCAGCTTTTTGAGCGAGATCATCCGAGTGTGATTGCGGAGCTGAACGAGACATGCTTGGCCCGCGACGGCGCAAAACCTGGGGACGTGATTGCGTTCCTGACTGGGCTGGGTTACTCGGTCCATTACATCGACAGCGGCAACATCTACGCCACGCGCTAATTATACGAGCAACAGAGATGCCTAGTATGAGCGAGTGCAGGCAGGCGATCGCGTGAACTTGGCTGCTTGAGGCGATTAAATCTGGAGCCGAGAGCGAGAGTTGAACTCGCGACCTGCCGATTACGAATCGGCTGCTCTACCACTGAGCTACCTCGGCCCTGCAATAATTACGATAGCATTCGCCGAAAATAGGTGTCAATTCGCGGGTGATTTATTGGTGATGGGTGTGCTCAAAATTAGAGCGTAATTCATAGATGGGATGAGTCGGATGGCGGGCGGAGGGCTTGGAAGAGCGTCCCTACAAAAAGCAGATCCCTCGCAAATTCGGCGCGGGATGACAATGAATTGCGAGAAGTGTACGCCGAGAGAGTACGTGTTCGCGCGAAATTCTGATTCGCAAGAGCCGATCTGAAGATCGGCCACTACATCCGGAAACGGGGTCCGAGAATCGACAGTTCGGGCAATCGGAGTGGCTGAACTAGCGGGAGAAGGGGTACATGGCCCAAGCGATGCCGATGCCGACGGCGAGGAAGAGGAAGAAGGACCAGAGGATGTAGCGGACGCGATCGGGAGGGCGACGGCGGCCGAGGTAGCCGAAAGAAATGGAAATGATCGCGGCGAAAAGAAGAAAGGCCTGAAAGTGTGTGAGAGAAAGTCCAGCTGGGGGATTCATGCTTTTCTCCCGCGGGCGGCTTCATAGGCGTGGAGTGCGGCGAGAATGTTGAGGACTCCTGCGGTGGCGAGGAAACGAGTGCCGTAATCGCCCTGTGAGTGAGAGACATCCGCGCCAGCGACTTCCAGTGCGCGCGCCAGAAAATAAAAGCAGCCCGTGCCCATGTCCGCGACGTAACCGAGAGTATCGAAGGCATCGCCGGCGCGCGAAGTGAAGACGTTACCCCGCATGGAAGCGCCAATGTAGGTGAGCAGACCAACCGCACTGAATATCACGGCAGCACGTCCCCACATTTTCTGCAGAGCGTGACCGAGACCCGGGATGAGCCAACCGGCGATGGCGAAAGTCCAGGAACGAAGTTCACGTTGGAGTGCAGCACCGGGGGGAGGCGGTTCCGCAGGCAGCGGTGGCGGCGGCGCTGGTGCGAGGGTCTCCACGGCAGGAACGGGATCGGATGGAGGAGGCTGAAAGGCGTCGTCGGTCATTGGGTATGCGCGCAATTCTCAGGCGAGCAGAGGGAGAATTTCAGTTTGCACGGCGCCGGTAACGCGCGCTTCCCTTTCGTCGATGTAGACATCCACTTCACTACGAATGCCAAAATCGGGGAGATAGATGCCGGGCTCGACGGAGTTGCAGGTTTTGGGGATGAGATGGCGCTCGTCGCGCGTCTCCGAGCCGTCCATGTTGACGCCGTTGCCGTGAACGGATTGGCCGATGTTGTGGCCGGTGCGATGGAAGAAATATTTTCCGTAACCGGCTTTTTCGATGACCGCGCGAGTGGCCTTGTCCACTTGCCAGCCCTGCAGGGGCTTACCAGCTCTGATGCTGCTAAGAATGAGTTCCACCCCACGATCCCGGGCTTCGCGGACGACATTGAAAACTTTAGCGTATTTTTCGGGGACTTTTGCGCCGAGGTAGCCAATCCAGGTGATGTCGTAATACACGCTGCCGGGAGTTTTCTGCTTACCCCAAACATCGAGGAGGAGCAGGTCGCCTTCCTTGATTTGCGAAGAGTGTTCTTTGCTGGGACCGTAGTGCGGATCGCTGGCATTGGCGTTCACGGCCACGTCGGGACCTTCTTCGGTTTCGATGCCCGCTTCGGCAAAGCGCGCGAGGATCCATTGCTGAAGGTCGTACTCGGTGATGGGAGATTTCTCGCGAACCGATTTACCGGCGAAGGCGAAGGCGCCTTTGACGATGGCGTCGATGGCGCGGCCTGCGGCGAGGTGGGACTCCAGTTGAGCGGGGGTCCAGCAGGCTTCAAATTTCTGGACGAGGTCGGCGGAGGTGACGATTTTTACGCCGGTACTGCGGACGAGTTCAATGGTTCCGGCATCGACCATGGAAACGTAGGGGATGGCGTTCTTGGGAGAATATTGCATGGCGACGGTTTTGGCGCGACCGAGAATTTTCTTGAGGTTGCCGGTCAGTTCGTCGTGCGCGGAGAAATAGGAAGTTTTGCCGGGCAGAGCGGCAAGGGAATGCGTCTCGATTTTGTGAACGAGCTTCTGCGGGTTGCCTTTGGCAGGAATGAAGTAGAACCAGCGGCGCGTGCGCATGCCGGGCGGCAAATCGAGAATGCGTAGAGCGATGGGATCGCGGCCGCGAAAATCGTAGAAAAGCCAGCCATCAAGTTTGGCGGCGCGCAGATCCTTTTGGACTTCGGCGATGTTCAGACTCATGCAAACCCTCGGTGCCAGTGTACTGCGGAAAATGGTTGGTGGAACTGAGCGTTACGCTTCTTGCGGCAGCAGAGCCAAGATTTGTTGACGAGTTACGCCGCGAATTTCGACGCGCTTCAAGCGGCTTTGCGCGCCGCTCTGGATTCTAACAGCGGACTTGGAGGTTTTCAAAAGAGTGGCGAGGAATTCGACGAGGGCTTCGTTGGCGCGATTTTCGACGGCGGGAGCGGTGAGACGGATCTTCAGGGCGCCGTCCATGGTGCCGGCGAGTTCGTCTTTGCTGGCGCGGGGCTGCACGCGGACGGAGAAGACGACGGTGCCAGCGGTGGGATTGTCGGAGATGTCGAGGAGTGTCATTGAATTGATCTTAGGGTTTTGCCCAGTCTTGCCAGAGCAGACCTTCAATGCGCCGAAATTCCCTTTCGTTCGCAGTGACCAATGTTGCTTTATGCCGAACCGCCTGCGCGCCTATCAGAAGGTCATATGAGCCGATTGGTTTACCAGTCTTTTGCAGAGTGGCCCGGATTCTTCCCGCAAATTTCGCGTCCTCTTCATCGAAAGAAAGTAGTCGCAGAGGTCCGGCGAAGAACGATTCCAAACGAGCTGTGTTCAATTGCTGGTGTGCGCTCTTTTCCATGCCATACCAAAGTTCAAAAACCGCAATACTGGAGACATAGATCTCAGATCCCTTTTCCGATTCTTCCGCAAATCGGGCACGGATCAGAGGTGAATTCTGATTGATCAGTGCAATGCAAGCGTTGGTGTCCAGTAGATAGCTGGTTGAATTTAGCGGAGGCACAGGTCTCAATCAAAGATCTTACGACGAGGCGTTTTTGGTTGGTTGCGGCCCTTCGTCATGAAGGGTACCTGGGAGAACTTGTCGAGTTCAGCGAACCATTCGTGGACATCGGAAGTCATGGGTTCCAACAATACCCCGCTTCCGACGGAGCGAATGCGGACCACGTCGCCCTCGAATCGAAACTCCCGGGGCAGACGGACAGCTTGACTGCGGCCATTACGAAAAAGCTTGGCTACGCCTCTTTTGGATTCGGCCATGGGAACTCCCAAATTGATATATACCATAAATCTATATCAATTGCCATAAAATTCGCTACCAGGCGCGCTGGTATTGAGGAGGGATTTTGAGTTCGGCGTTGAGAGCTTTGGCGGCGCGGCGGGGCCAGTAGGGGTCGCGGAGAAGTTCCCGAGCGAGGAAAACCATGTCGGCTTGTTCGCTGGAGAGGATGGTGTCGGCCTGAGCAGGATCGGTGATCATACCGACAGCTCCCGTGGGAATGCCAACTTCTTTGCGGATGGCTTCCGCAAATTCAACCTGATAGCCGGGGCCAACGGGAATTTTCACGCCGGGAACGGCGCCACCGCTGGAAACATCAACGAGATCGACACCAATGCCCTTGAAACGCCGGCTCAGCTCGATGCTCTGTTCGAGATCCCAGCCGCCTTCTTTCCAGTCGGTGGCGGAGATGCGAACAAAAAGTGGATAGGATTCCGGCCAGACTTCACGGACGGCTTGAGTGACCCTGATTAAGAGGCGAATACGATTCTGGAAACTGCCACCGTAGGAATCGGTTCGGTGATTGCAAAGCGGCGAAAGAAACTGGTGGAGCAGATAGCCGTGAGCGGCATGGAGTTCAGCGATCTGAAAGCCCGCGGCGAGGGCGCGGTGTGCGGCTTTCTCGAAAAGTTTGATGATCTGCTCGAGTTCGTCGACGGTAAGTTCATGAGGAGCCGGATGGCCTTCGTCAAATGGGATGGGGCTGGCGGAGACGGGAGTCCAGCCGCCATGTTCTTTGGAGAGAGGCTTACCACCACGCCACGGGGCATCGGTGCTGGCCTTGCGGCCCGCATGGGCCAACTGAATGCCGGCAACAGCGCCCTGCTGCTTGAGGAATTGGACGATCGAGGCCCACGCTTCGACGTGAGAATCGAGGTAGAGACCAGTGTCGCCGGGGGAGATGCGGCCAATGTCCTCAACAGCAGAAGCTTCGGCCATGACCAGGGCGGCGCCGCCAACTGCTCTGCTGCCGAGATGGACGAGATGCCAGGTGCCGGGATGGCCGTCGACTGCGGAGTACTCGCACATCGAAGAGACGGCGATACGATTTTGAAATTCGATTTGACGAAGGCGAAATGGGGAGAACAGTTTCACAGGGATTGCGACTCCTTTAGTATGGCTGTTTGATGCATCACGCTGCTGAACGACTACCGAATAGCGCCGTGCCTACGCGGATTTCCGTAGCGCCTTCAGAGATGGCCACCTCGAAATCGTGAGACATGCCCATGGAGAGCCTGGGAAGAGGATGATGGAGATGAGCCGCCAATTTTTCCTGCAGAGTGCGCAAGAGAGCGAAATGAGGGCGCGCTTCTTCTGGATCTTCGGTGAATGGAGGAATACACATCAGGCCCTGAAGATTTAGAGAGGAAAATTCGAGAATGCGTTCGGCAAGCTGAGTGAGAGAGTCCTGCGCGACACCGGTTTTGGATTCTTCGCCACCGATGTGGACTTCGAGAAGAACGGGGAGTCTGGTGGCAGAGGAATTTTCGGCGACCGCGCGATTCAGTCTTTGGGCCAGAGAAAAGTCGTCGAGAGAATCGATCACGTTGAAGGATTTAGCGGCGCGAATGGCTTTGTTGCTCTGCAAGTGACCGATTAAATGGGAAGTGAGTTTGGAGGAGATGTCGGCAAGTTGGGCGCGCTTGCCTTCCCATTCTTGAACGCGATTTTCGCCAAAGTGACGAAGGCCGGCGGCATAAGCTTCGCGGATTGCTTCGGCAGGATGATTTTTGGAGACGCCGATCAGGGTGATGTCTTCGGGTTTGCGGGAGGATTTGGCGGCCGCATGGGCGATGCGGTCCTGAAGATGGGAGAGATTGTCGGCGATGGTGGACACGGGATTTGATCGAAGCTCCGAGGTAAATCGTAACATGGGGATCGGGAGGGTTGGATTTTCGGTAAAGAAAGAGAAGGGATTACCACAGAGGTCGCAGAGGAGCCACAGAGGGAGCGGAGAATTTGTTGGCGAGGGAAAATCGAGGATAAGGCAGCACGCGGAGAAATCTGTGACCTGAGAAGGAAGTGGAGAAGACCTCTTCGAGAATAAGAGTTAGGGACCGTTTGCGCACGAAGGAAGCTTGGCGTTGCGGGCGTGCGATTCTGCGGGTAAAATTGCGGGCAATGGTGGCGTCCCCCTCCGCCCGGAATGGTGATATGACAAGCCAAGGAATATTGATAACGATAGAGGGAATCGACGGCAGCGGTAAGCACACTCAGGCAAAACTTCTGGAACAATCGCTGGTGGCGCAAGGCCATGCGGTATTCTCGACGGGATTCCCACAGTACGATTCGTGGTTCGGCACAATGGTGTCGCAATTTCTGAATGGTGAATTCGGCACGCTGGAGAGTGTGAATCCGAAATTCGCGGCGCTGCTTTATGCGGGCGACCGGTTCGAGGCTAAATCACAGATTGGAGAGAGCGCTAAGCGGCGGCAAAATTGTGCTCTGCGACCGGTATATCGGGTCGAACCTGGCGCACCAGGTTGCGCGAACACCGGTTGAGCACCGGTCGGAAATGATGCGTTGGATCGAGCATCTGGAATATACGATTTACGGAATGCCACGAGAAAACCTAATCCTTTATTTGCGGGTTCCACCGGCGGAAGCGCAGAAACTGGTGGCGCGGAAGGCTCCTCGAACTTACACAAAAGCGACACACGACATTCAGGAGAACAATTTGCGGCACCTGGAAGATGCGGCGGAGATGTACGACATGCTATCGCGGAGCCGTCCGTGGGCAACGATACAGTGTTTCGACGCACAAAGAGGATCGATTCGATTGCCGGAGGAAATATCGGCGGAGACTGCTGGAAGCGGTGCAGAGCCTGGTGACGCCGAAGGGTGCGCGCTGAACCATGGGATTCGCCGAATTTGCGGGGAACGCACACATTATTGAAGCGCTGCGAGGAGCATTGCGCGCAGAACGTGTGCCGCATGCCATGTTGTTCACCGGGCCCAAAGGGATTGGAAAGTTCACACTGGCGCGGATGTTTGCGCAGGCCGCGAATTGCGAGCGGATGAAGGATGACTTTTGCGGAGAATGCGCGACTTGTATGAGCATTGCCGCGCTGGCACATCCGCAGGCATTGATTGAGCAGGGGCTCGCCGAACGAGGCGAGAGTGCGGACGCGGCGACTGTGGAGCGCATACCGTTGATCCTGCAGCCCCATCCGGATGTCTGGGCGCTGGTGCCTGATCCGGTGCGGCTGAAGACTCCCGTGGTGCGGCCGGTGCTGCGCATAGGGCAATTGCGGGCGGTACAACGTGCGGCGTACTTTCAGCCGATGGGGCGGCGGCGAGTATTCATACTGGATAATGCGGAGACGATGCGGTGGGACGTAGCCAGCGTATTCCTGAAGATACTGGAAGAACCACCCGGGAATGCCACGCTCATTCTGACGGCGACGTCGCCTTTTGCGCTGCTGCCAACGATTGTTTCGCGCTGCATGCAATTCCATCTTGCGCCGGTATCGCAAGAGGATGTGGAACGGGTGGTGAAGACGCACTCGGATCGGAAACCAGCCGAAATCAAAGTGGCGGCACAGCTTTCGGAAGGCAGCCCGGGACTGGCAATGGAGATGAACGTCGCCGATGTGGTGGAAAAGCGACAGACAGCCTACAGAATTCTGGAGAAAGCCGCGCGGGGACAGGGATTCGCGCAAGTGTTCGCGGACACGGCAGCACTAGGAAAAGATCGGGAGTCGTCGTTTGAAGAGATGTTGGGAACATTTTACGGGTTGCTCTCGGATCTGCTGGAATTGACTTCAGGAGTGAAGTCGCCGTTGCTGCGAAATCCAAATCTGGCCCGGGAACTGGAATCATTGGCGAAGACGGTGGATGCAGGATGGGTTTTCCGGGCCATTGCGGCAGTGGACGAACTGGCAGCCGGAGCGCGGCGCAACTTAAATCGGCAATTGGGGCTGGATGCGATGGTCGCCTCACTCTCGCCGAGTGAAGTGAAAGCTGTAGGCGGGCGCAAATAAAAATTAATTCGTTGGCGCAGGGAAAAAGGGCCATAATAGCGAAACCGAACTTGGGCGTTACGCATCTAAAGGTTAGAAAACCCCCTCTGACCCCAAGGAGCAGTCAATCATGGTAAATCGCCGGATGTTCCGTCCCAGCTTTGCGGAAGCCAAGGAACAATCTCTTGTCCGTCCGCAGCAGCAGCACAACGGCCCCGCCCCCAGCAAGAAACCCGCGCCACCTGAACTCACTCATGCGGAGAACTTTTACTGGGTGAAGCAGATGCAGAGCCGCACACCGATGCTGGTGGTGCTGGAATCTGGCGAGGAACTGCGCGGGATCATCGAATGGTACGACCGCGACTGCATTAAATTGACCAGGCAGGGCGCGCCGAACCTGATGGTCTTTAAGCGCTTCATCAAGTACGTGCATAAGGATGATGAAGAGTCGGCAGGCGGCGGGAACGAAGAGTAGGCGCGCAAAACTAAAGGAAAAAGCAGATCCCTCGCAAAATCGGAGAGGGATGACAGCTTTAATTGCGGTTAGACAAATTTATTTTCAGTTAGCGTGGCTTCTTCAGAAGGTGGCCGGAGGCCGCTGAGAAAGTCATAAGGGCCTTGGCGGCCAATGAGCCTGACTCATTGTAAATCTCGCATTCAACCACAATAAAATTTCTGCCGGCGCGCAATACTTTCGCTTCGGCTTTGACCGTCCCTCCCGGGACCGGCTCCAGGTAATTAATTTTCAACTCAAGCGTAGCGAGTTCGACGCCGCGCGGCACTGCGGTGTAGGCTGCGATAGCGCCTGTGGTGTCGGCCAGGGCGGCCAGGATGCCACCGTGAACCACGCCGTGAATCTGTTTGTGGCGCGGGCGGACGTCGAGACGGAAAACGGCGCGGCCGTCGTGAACGCTTTCCACGTCGAAGCCGAGAAGTTCGCTGGATTGGCTCTCCTTCATTCTTTGACGGACCAGTTCGGTAACGAGCTTCTCTTGTTTGGTAAGTTTTCGGGTCATGCGATCGAGCACTCCTTCAATCCTCAGTAAGGCGGCCTTCCAGGGGAATTGTGGTACCAGCGAGTCGTGTCACGTAATACCTCTCAATTGCGTCTAAACGGTGTAGGATTTGGGTGAACGCACCGCAGACCAGCGGACCGCGAAGATAGCATTAGGTTCGGGCAAGCCGCAAGGTTAGGCAAACAGGCAGAAAGTATTTGTGGGCGTCGGTTAACTGCAACGATAGGATTGTCGCAAGACAGGTCGAGGGAATATGCGGATCGGGATCACGGGATATCCGACGTACGGCGGTTCGGGCGTGGTGGCCACGGAGCTGGGGCAGGAACTGGCTGCGCGCGGACACGACGTACACTTCATAACCTACGCGCCACCGATTCGCATTAACCTGAACGATCCGCATATACATTTTCATGAGGCGGCGGTGGTTTCCTACCCGCTATTTGACCACTCGCCGTACACGCTGTCACTGGCAGTGAAGATGCTGGAAGTGTTCGAGCAGGAATCGCTGGATATTCTGCACGTGCACTATGCGATTCCCCACTCGGTCAGCGCCTTGCTGGCGCGACAGATGGCGGCGCCAAAGCGGTTGCCGTTCATCACTACACTGCACGGGACCGATATAACACTGGTGGGAAACAACCATAATTTCTTGCCGATTACACGTTATTCGATCGAGCAGAGCGATGGAGTGACGTCCATCTCGCAATATTTGTTGAAACGGACAGTGGAAGAGTTTGGGATCAAGCGGCCCATCGAAGTGATTCCCAATTTCGTGAACTGCGATCTATATTGCCGCATGCCCGACCCGCAATTGCGAGAGGAATGGGCGCCGAATGGCGAGCCGATTCTGATGCACCTATCGAATTTTCGGCCGGTGAAGAGGATTCTGGATGCGGTGGAAATTTTCGCACAAGTTCGCGAGAAAATGCCCGCGAAACTGGTGATGATTGGCGAAGGGCCGGACCGTGAGGCGGCAGAGGCATTGGCATTGAAGCGCGGAATACAGAACGACGTACTGTTCCTGGGCAAGCAGAATGAAGTGATGAAGAAGCTGAGCCAGGCGGACTTGTTTTTGCTCCCGTCGGAACTGGAATCGTTTGGACTGGCGGCGCTGGAAGCGATGGCTTGCGAAGTTCCGGTGATCGCGACGAACGTAGGCGGGCTGCCCGAAGTGGTGGAATCTGGCGTGGACGGATACCTTGTGGAAGTGGGCGACGTAAAGACGGCCGCGAAACACGCGATTGAGTTGCTATCGAGAGCGGATCGTGGACGAGAGATGGGACAACTGGCGCGTGTGCATGCCAAGAAAAAATATTGCGCTAAAGATGTGATCCCGATGTACGAGCGGTATTACGAGCAGGTGCTGGAAGGCGTCACGGAGCGTCGAAACGAATTTTCTGCTCAGAGTTTTTCGAGCTAGAGACAACCAGAGGTAAAGGCGAATTCCTTCGCCACTCCTCAACCAGTTGTTTCGCGGCTACAGGCCACCCAGCAAAGTGAAAATCGAATCCAGCCTTGAGCAAACGCCCCGGAACTACTCGACGACTTTTCAGGATTAGTTCGGTTTCTGTGCGCAGGAAGATGGCACCCAGCTCGAGCATCCATTCGGTTGCCGGCAGGCCAACCCATATGCCATAGGCATCGCGAATGGCCGTCATGAATTGAGCGTTAGGAAGTGGATTGGGAGAGGCGAGATTTACGCAACCAGTCAAACTCTCGTGGGCCATCAGAAACTCGATTGCGCGTACAAAATCTGTTTCGTGAATCCAGGAAACAAACTGTTTGCCCGAACTGGATTCTCCGCCCAATCCTTTGCGAACCAGACCTAGAAGAACGTCAAAAATTCCACCGCGATCGGGGCTCATCACCATGGCACTGCGGAGAGCAATTTTGCGTGTCGCCGGACATCCAGAGTTGAAAAAAGATTCTTCCCAGCGCGTGGCAACGTCAATGCTGAAATTCCAAGAGGAAGGAGCGTTGGGCTGGATCCGGTCGATCTCGCCGGTGAATTCGTCCATAGGACGGTCGAGAGAATGTCGATAAATAGTGGCGGTGCTGGCGTTCATCCAGGTTCGTGGGGGGTTAGACACGCGGCGAACAGCCTCACCGAGGATTTGAGTGCTGTTGATCCGCGAATCAAGAATTTCACGGCGGTTCCTGGCATTGTAACGGCAATTGACGCTGCGGCCGGCGAGATTGATGAGCAGGTCAGCGTTGTTCAGCTCATTGACCCATTCGCCGAGGGTTACAGCATCCCAATAAACAACGCGCCAAGGGGCTGGTTTTACGGTACGGCTCAGGACAACGACTGAGTCGCCTGTAGCATGAAAATGGCGCGCGAGGACAGTACCAACTTGTCCGCTGCCACCGGCCAGGACTACATGACGGTGATTTGGAAACGGCATTAGAGTGGTGCCTCGGGATGAAGTCGTGCAGGCGGTAGACGCGCAGCTGCGGTTGGCGGCGATCCAGCGGTAGGCGGAGTCTAGAAGCGGCATGACGCCGGGGATTCGGGAGAGCCAGACGAGGGGGCGGGCCCAGCCGATTTCCTGGGCGAGAGCAATTACGGCGTTGGCTCCGCCAAATTGCTGGCCGTTGGAGAGCAGGAATTTCAGTTCGCGGAGAAGGTCCTTGGGAGGAAGGCCGAGGAGCGGGCCGACTCGGGGATCCTGCAAGGGAGCGATAGCCAAGCCTCGGTGCGAAAGGATGGGTGCAAGCCAGGTGGCGATGCGGGTGCAGAAGGTGCAATTGGCGTCGTAGAAGAGCCAGCCGCGGGCGTGACGGCCTTTGGTGTCGGTGTATTCGTTGGAGAGAGAGATCATGTTCGGGACCTCGATTTGGAGCGACAGAGAGCCCGCCTCGAAAGGCGGCCTCTACAAAAACGAGAACGTAGCCAAAACAACAAGTTGCGCTGGCCGATCTGAAGATCGGCCACTACAAAAGCTAGAACTGACCCGAGAGCCCGCCTCGGAAGGCGGCCTCTACAAAAACCGGGACGGAGCCACATCTGGGCGGCGTAAAGCCGCCCCTACAAAAGCTAGGACTTCGGGCACCAGAAAGCTGCGATTCCCAAGCGGCTAGCTGACGGCTTTCTTTTTGTCGGAGCCCAGCAGGGTAATGACTTTGCCGCGAAGCTTGCCAACCCCTTTGAGGGCGCCCACGGGCATGCGGAGAACTTCTTCAAAAAGCCCATTCATGGTAGTCAGAAATTCAAGCATAGACTCCAGGCGGTCGCGGGTGTAGGCCTCGCCTTGAGTGCCAGCCTTCAGTTCTTGCACACATTCGGTGAGGACCCGGAGGGTTGGGTCGATCTCGCGGCGCTTGCGCTCTTCAGAGACGGTGCGGAAGATTTCCCAGACATCTTTGGTGGTCTCAAAATGGTCGCGGCGGTCGCCCAGGACGTGGACAACACGGGCAATTCCCCAGCCTTGCAACTCGCGGAGGCTGGTGCTGACGTTGGAGCGGGCTACAGACAGTGTGTTGGAGATTTCGTCGGCCGGCAGCGGCTTGCGGAGAAAGAAAGAGCAAAGCGTGGACCTGGGCGACGGTGCGGTTAATACCCCACTTGGTGCCCATCTCTCCCCAGTGAAGGATGAATTTCTGGGCGATGGGGGTAAGTGGCTCTGGTGCGGTTCTGAGTTGATCGCTCACGGCGACCTCCGAGGTTGGGCTAGAAGCGTGGTGTTTCTGGCAGGAATGAAGGGAGCGAAAGGGGCATCTCTCATTTCTGTCACAACTGAATATACAGAATACGGAGAAGTTCGTCAAGGGGGATTTTGGGGGGTGGGAAAAAGAAAAAGCATATCCCTCGGTCCGCAAAAGGCGCGTCCCGAGGGATGACAGTTGAGTGGCGGGCAGGCTCTTGGTGGGACCGGTCGTTGGAAGACTTGCTTCACTGTGCGTATGTTTGCCGATTTGAAGAGATTTTGTAGGCCGATCTAAAGATCGGCCTCTACATTTGGTTGGAGCGGGTTAGAAAACGCTGACTTCGGGGATGACTGGGACTAATTGGGGAATATCGATGCGGATGCGAGTTCCCTGCCCTTCGTGGCTTTCGATGTCCAGATTAAAGTCGGTGCCGTAGAGGACGCGGAGCCGCTCGCGAACGTTACTGAGACCAATACCTTCCACGTAGACATGAGGCATTTTTTCTTCAGAGATGCCGACACCGTTGTCTTCGATTTCGATGTGCAAACGGCCATCGCGATTGGAGGTACGGAGGCAGATGCGGCCGCCCTCCAGTTTGGGAGCGAGGCCATGCTTCAGGCTGTTTTCCACCATGGGTTGGAGGAGCATGCTGGGGACAAACGTTTCCAGGGTGTCTTCGTCGATTTCCTTGATGATGTCGAGGCTGTCTTCGCCGAAGCGGGCGACTTCAATATCGAGGTAGTCGTCAATGAAAGAGAGTTCTTCGCGAAGAGGGACGAAGGTCTCATGCTTGCGCAGGAGTCGGCGCAAAATATTGCTGAGTTTCAGGACAACGCCGCGGGCGGTGTCGGGATCCATGCGAATGAGTGCAGTGACGGTGTTAAGAGTGTTGAAGAGGAAGTGAGGATTGATCTGGCTGGAGAGGGCGTCCATGCGGGCGCGGAGAAGGAGCTGCTGGTGGCGCTCGAGGTTCATCTCAATGCGGGTGTTGTTCCAGATTTTGAGCGGAGCCGCGACAGACATCAGCGTGGCGAGGACCACGATGGAAAGCAGCCAATTCCAATAGGGGTCGATGGCGAAGAGCCATTTGATCTTGGTGGCGTGAACCAGTGCGACGCGACCAAGTTCGAGGCCAACGCAAGTCAGCAGCGGAAGCATTTCCCAGGACATGCGGGCGTCGCTGACCAATCCGATGATGGCTTTGGGGATATTCAAGAAGGTGAATGGACCAAAATTCCAGAGCGTTTCCTTGTCGGGAATGAGTTGGCGAATCAAGCCACCTAGAAGGCCAGCGGTTGCGGCAACCGGCATGGCCAGCCATTCGTGGGCCATCAGGGCGGGAATCGTGATAATCGCGCCGCCAAGGGGGCCAACCACGCGGCCACCCAGCAAGCCCATGAGGAAAGCGCCCTCCAGAGAGAGATCGGCGAATTGATAAGCGCGGCTGACGAGGCGCAGAGTGACGCCGACGATCAGGGGAGGCGTCATGAATAGCATGAGCTTCAGCTTCTGGTCGGAGTCGCGTTCTTCGGTGAATAGCACGCGGCGGAAGGTGTTCCAGCGCGCAAGAAGCGCAGCGATGGACGAGGCAACGCCCACTTTGAGAAGCAGGGTAAAGAGAAGTTCACGAAGTGATGAGCCGGTGTCCATGATGAGTCAGTGATGCGATTACGCTAGCCAAATGCATGTGGAAAGTAAAGACGGGCGAACGGCAGTGCGGCTAGTTGTACATGGAGCGGAAAAGGGAGTATGGCAGTAGCTGGTATACTGAAAGGTCCCATGGCCAAGAAAACTACAAACACAAAGCAAGAAAGCAGCGATAAAAACTTTCCGCGAATGGTTGCGGAAGCGGCGCTGCCGTCGAAATTCGGGATATTTACAATCTATGGATTTGAGGGAGACGGTCCCGAGGAAGAGGCCGTCGCGCTGGTGCACGGAAATGTGCGCGGACGCACCGCGCCGCTGGTGCGGGTGCATTCGCAATGCCTGACGGGAGATGTGCTGGCTTCGCTGCGATGCGACTGCCGGGCGCAACTGGAACTGTCACTGAAGAAAATCAGCAAATCACCGAGCGGGATACTGCTGTACTTGCCGCAGGAAGGGCGCGGCATCGGACTGATGAATAAATTGCGAGCTTATCAATTGCAGGATGGCGGGATGGACACGGTGGAGGCGAACGAGTCCCTGGGATTCGCGGCGGATGCCCGGGAATATGAATTTCCGGCGAAGATATTGCTGAAATTGGGTGCGAGACGGATACGGCTGCTCTCGAACAATCCGGATAAAGTGAAGCAGTTGGAAGAATCGGGAGTCGAGGTTGTCGAGCGGGTACCGTGTCAGCCAAAGATTTCAAAGACATCGAGGGCGTACATGGAAACCAAGCGGAAGAAGATGGGCCATCTGTTAGACGGAGTATAGAAGTTGAGATGTGAGGGAGGAACGATGACACCGATCATTCAGCAGAGCGTGCGGTTTCGAGCGACTCCAGACCTCCTGTTTGAGTTGTATGTGGATTCGCGGAAGCATTCGGCGTCTACAGGGATGCCCGCGAAAGTCAGTCGTAAGGTTGGCGGGACGTTCACAGCCTTCGGTCGAAAAATACACGGGAAGAACCTGCTGGTCGTGCCCGGAAAAAGAATTGTGCAGGCTTGGCGTGCGAGCCACTGGAAGAAAGACGAATGGTCGATATTGATATTGAGTTTTAACCGCGTGGCCGGTGGGGCTGAGATCGATTTAGTTCACGTGGGAGTTCCTGCGCATGACCATAAAGGAGTGCGGGAAGGTTGGCCGAAATATTATTGGAAGCCGTGGAAGAAGTTTTTGGGCGGGATGACGAAGTAGGGCGGTGTTTCGGGCGTGCGCGCGGATGGAGTTGCGATGGGGTGACGCGCGTAGGAGGGATCCTTCGACTGCGCGAACGCTTACGGCGCGTCGCTACGCTCAGGATGACAGACTAATTCTACGTACGAGATGGCCGATCTAAAGATCGGCCACTACATTAACCGCCGCCGACGAATTGAACGATTTCGAGGCGATCGCCTGGGGAGATTTTGGTGTCGGGCCAGAGAGCTTTGGGCAGGATTTGCAGATTGTATTCGATAGCGACTCGGCCAGGGTTGAGGCCCAGTTGATCCAGCAGAGTGCGGACCGTGGTACCTTCCGGCGTTTGACGAATTTCTCCGTTAACTTGAACTGCGATTGGGTTGCTCATGGCTGCTCATACAGAGGGTACTCTGGGTTTGGCGCGAAGTGCAAAGCGGAGCTGACCGTGACCGAGAGCCTGTTCGGCACGGATGACGATAGCGGCTTCAGAGCCGGTTATACGAGGCATATCGAATTCAACCTGGGCCTGTCCGTAGATTCCTGATTCTGCGGTGAAGGCGGAGTGTTCGGCGGCTCCTTCCACCTCAACTTCAATCCTGGCGCCTGCCACGGGATCACCGTTCTCTTCCTTGACGGAAAGCTGAAGCGTGGCGCGTTTGCCGGCTAACCAGGATTTGGCGTTCAGCAGTTCGATGAGCAACTTGCGTGGCACGGGAGGAACTTCCGGCGATTCATCGAGTAAAGAAGATACATCAATAGCTTCCGCTGGGGCCGGAACCGGATCGGCGGGCACGGGAGCGGAAGGCGGCGCGGGTGTTTGCGGGATTGCAAGTTGCAGAATGCCCGAATGAATTTCCTCCATCACCGTGAGGTGCTGTTCGTCGACGCGAAGTTTCAGAGCTTGCTCGCGATCTTCGTTGAGAGGAAGAAGATCAAAATAGTTGTTGGTGCGACGATGAAGGACCCGGCCCTGATAATAAACGGTGGTGTCAATGAGGGCGTGGGATTCGCCGCGATCTTCGGTTTGAACGTGAAAAGTAACGTTACCGACTTTAGCGTTTGAGTTGTGGCCAAAGACCATCAGGAGCCTTCCGTGAGCGTAAACTTATTTTAGCGAAGCCAATTTAATTTCCACCAGAACATTTGACCCGATGGGCTCCAAATCGTTATTATAACCCTTCGACTATGAGCTCCTCCGGCCTACAAGCTTATGTGCCACTACTCATGCAACTGGTCGTTGCGGCTATTCTTGCAGGAGCGCTGATCGGAGTCTCAACCTTTATAGGGTGGAGAAGGCCAAGCAAGACCAAGAACCAGCCGTACGAATGCGGGATAGATCCCACCGGCGATGCGCGCGAACCATTTTCAGTAAAATTTTACCTGATTGCGATGGTCTTCATTTTGTTCGACGTAGAAGCCATTTTCCTGTACCCGTGGGCGTTCATTTTTAAAGATTTAGCAAGAAACGTGGAAACGCGGTGGTTCGGCTTCATAGAAATGATGGTCTATGTGGCCATTCTGCTAGTTGGTTACATCTATCTCTGGAAAAAGGGCGCGCTGGACTGGCATAAGTCGCAGAAAGAGCGCTAGCCCTTTAAGGACCTCAGTAACGTGACGCAGCTTGCAAACGCAAACGCTAAGGTTGTAGGTGAACTACTTCGTACGTGGAACGCGAAGGCAGTGGCGGAGATCATTGAGTACCGCGGAGAGATCACGATTGTGGTCCCCAAGGAACTGCTGAAGTCGGCAGCAAATTATTGCAAGGTCACCCCCGAGCTGAATTTCAATTTGTTGAGCGATGTAACCTGCGTGGACCGCTTCCCGGTGGAGCCGCGATTTGAGCTGAACTATCAACTGGTATCGATTCCAAGACGGGAACGAATTCGCCTGCGTACCAGCGTAAGCGGAGAGAATCCCGTGGTGGATTCGGTGATGCCGGTGTGGCCGGGAGCAAATTGGCTGGAACGCGAAGTATTTGACCTGTTCGGCATCAAGTTCGAAGGCCACACTGATTTGCGGCGAATTTTGCTGCCGGATGGATTTGTAGGCTTTCCTCTGCGCCGGGACTTCCCGACGGAGGGACAACGCTAGTGACCGCGCCCGCGGAATGGAACCGATGACAACCGTAGAAACAGCAACCGGCACAGCCAAAACGATGGTCCTGAACATGGGACCACAGCACCCGTCGACGCACGGGGTATTGCGCGTAATGCTGGAGCTGGATGGCGAGAATGTGGTCACTTCAGTGCCGGACATCGGCTATCTGCACACGGGAATTGAAAAGAGCTGCGAGGATAAGACTTATTCGCAGGCGATTACACTGACGGACCGGATGGATTACCTGAATCCGCTGGGAAATAATCTGGTGTATTGCCTGGCTGTGGAGAAGCTGTTGGGGCTGGAAGTTCCGAAGCGGGCGCAATATATCCGCGTGATGATGGTGGAACTGCAGCGCATTTCTTCCCACCTGGTGTGGCTGGGCACGCACGCGATCGACATGGGCGCGATGTCGGTGATGCTGTACTGCTTCCGCGAGCGCGAAGAAATCCTGAAGATATTCGAGCGGTTTGCCGGACAGCGAATGATGACCAGTTACATTCGCATCGGCGGAGTGGCGCTTGATCCACCGGCGGGCTGGCGCGAGATGGTCAAGAAATTCGTAGATATGATGCCGGCGCGAATCGATGAGTACGAAGCGCTATTAACCGAAAACCGCATCTGGCAGGGACGATTGAAGGGTGTGGGATACCTGCCCGCTGAGCAGTTGATTGCGCTAAGCACGACTGGGCCGGGACTGCGCGCTGCGGGCGTGGCTTACGACAATCGGAAAGCGTTCCCGTATTCCTCGTACGAAGAGTTTGATTTTGATGTGCCAACGCGGACGGAATCGGACTGCTATGCGCGCTACCTGGTGCGGGTGGCGGAAATTCGCGAAAGTGTAAAGATCGTGCGGCAGGCGATGGACAAGATTACGGATGAGGGCGCGATCAAGACGGATGCGCCGGGCATTGTGCCGCCACAACGCGAGAAAATGAAAACCGAAATGGAAGCGCTGATCTACCATTTCAAGATATTTACGGAAGGCTTCTCGCCCGCGCCGGGAGAGGCTTACGTGACGGTCGAGTCGCCGCGGGGTGAGCTGGGATGCTTCGTGGCCAGCGACGGATCGCCAAAGCCATTGCGTGTCCATTTCCGTGGTCCATCTTTCGTAAATCTGCAGGCTCTGCCGTTTATGGTGCAGGGCCAATTGATCGCCGACGTAGTGGCGAGCATCGGCACGATCGACATCGTGCTGGGGGAAGTGGACAGGTAGAACTATGGAACTATCACCCAAACTTTCGGCGAAATTCGAGCAACTGCAGAACCGCTATCCGGTGAAGCGCAGCGCGCTGATTCCGATGATGATGTACGCGCAAGACGAATACGGATATATCACCGACGATATGGTGAAAGAGATTGCCGGGCGACTGGATTTGCAAACAGTGCAGGTGGAAGAGACGCTGGCGTTTTACTCGATGCTGCGGCGCAAGCCGATGGGCAAACACCACGTACAAGTGTGCACAAACGTGGCTTGCATGCTGCGCGGAGGGACGGAATTACTGGCGCACGCCAAGAAGCGCCTGGAGATTGGGAACAAGGAAACGACGCCCGACGGGGTATTCTCGTTGGAAGAAGTGGAATGTATCGGCGCCTGTACCGGCGCGCCTGCCGTACAGGTGAATTACGATTTTTACGAAAGCGTTACGCCGCGCAATTTCGATCGCTTGATCGAAGAGCTCGACAAGGGCCAACACCCCGCACCCGTGCCGGTGATCACTGGCGCACTCCACGAACGGAACAAGCTGGAAACTCCGCTGATCAGCAAGCGCTGGGGCATCAAAGATTCGCACAAGATCGATGTGTTTTTGCAGAATGGCGGATATCAGGCGCTGGACAAGGCGCTAAAGCAGATGACGCCTGATTCGATCATCGAGGAAGTGAAGAAATCGAGCCTGCGCGGACGCGGCGGAGCGGGCTTCCCGACGGGAATGAAGTGGTCGTTTGTGCCAAAGGATTCGCCCAAGGCGAAATATGTCATTTGCAATGCGGACGAATCGGAACCAGGCACATGCAAAGACCGGCCACTGATGGAGATGGACCCGCACCAGTTGATAGAGGGGATCATCATTGCGGGCCGGGCAATCAATGCGCACCACGGATTTATTTATATTCGCGGGGAATACCGCTACGTGCTGGACATCGTGGATGCGGCGATTGAAGAAGCCTATTCGCGCGGGTATCTGGGCAAGAATATTCTCGGATCGGGATTCGATTTTGATTTGCTGATTCACACCGGAGCAGGCGCTTACGAATGCGGCGAAGAATCGGCGTTGATGGAATCGCTGGAAGGCAAGCGTGGTAACCCGCGCATCAAGCCTCCCTTCCCTGCCATTGTGGGCTTGTACGGTTGCCCGACGATTATCAACAACGTGGAGACGTTGAGCGCGGTGCCTTCGATCATTCTGGAGGGCGGCGAGGCTTATGCAAATCGCGGCACGCCGAAGAACGGCGGCACGCGGTTGCTGTGCGTTTCCGGGCACGTGAACAAACCGGGCATCTACGAAATTCCGCTGGGCATGAACATGAAGAAGTTCATCGAGGAAGTGGCGGGCGGAATACGCGGCGGAAAGAAATTGAAGGCGGTGATTCCGGGAGGCAGTTCCTGCCCGGTGTTCAAGGCCGATGAGATTGATATTGCGATGGATTACGACACGATTGCCAAGGCGGGGTCGATGCTGGGCTCCGGCGGCATGGTGGTCATTGATGAAGAGACCTGCATGGTGGATATGGCGCGGCGGATTATGCATTTCTACGCGCATGAATCGTGCGGGTGGTGCATTCCCTGCCGGGAAGGAACGTCCTGGCTGAAGAAGATGCTGGACCGTTTCCACGCTGGATTTGGCAGGCCCGAAGATATCGACATGATCGGCGAACTCTCCAAGAACATGCTGGGGAGAACGTTCTGTCCGCTGGGCGATGCGGCGGCCATGCCGACGATCAGCATCGTGACGAAATTCCGGAATGAGTTTGAAGAACATTTGCAGGGAAAGTGCGCGTATAAGTCCGCCGAAGCGCTTGTCGGATCTCGATAAGGGACCCATGGCAGAGACAAAATTAATAACGCTGAAAATCAACGACCGCGAAGTGCAGGTTCCGCCAGGAACGCTGGTGATTGAAGCGACGCGGCGGCTGGGAACGGAAGTGCCGTCGTTCTGCTATTACCCGGGATTGTCGCTGCAGGCGGCGTGCCGGATGTGCCTGGTGGAAGTGGAGAAGATGCCGAAGTTGCAGACGGCGTGCACCCTGATAGCCACGGAAGGCATGGTAGTGCGCACGGATTCCGAGAAGGTGCGGAATTCCCGGAAGATGATGCTGGAGTTTTTGCTGACAAATCATCCGCTGGATTGCCCGGTATGCGACAAGGGCGGCGAATGCGAATTGCAGGACATGGTTTTCCGTTATGGCGCGGATACCAGCCGGTTCGTTGAGGAAAAGATTCACCGGCCGGAAGAAAAGTGGTCGGACCTGGTTTATTACGACGCGCCGCGCTGCATTTTGTGCTTCCGGTGCGTGCGCGTGTGCGACGAAGGAATGGATGTGAAGGCGCTGGGCGTGGGAATGCGCGGCGCGAATTCGATCATCATTCCAAACGGCGGGGATCATCTGGATTGCGAAGAATGCGGCATGTGCATCGACATTTGCCCGGTGGGCGCACTGACCAGCGGAACGTACCGCTACAAGACGCGGCCATGGGAAATGGAGTACGTGTCGACGATTTGCACGCACTGCTCGAACGGCTGCAAGACGACGCTCAGTGTGCGGAATCACGAGATTCTACGCGCGAATAACCGCGACCTTTCCGGGATTAATAAAGATTTTCTGTGCGTGAAGGGGCGATTTGGGTTCGACTTCACGAAGCATCCAGAGCGGATTAAACAGCCGCTGCTGCGCAAGGGCGACAAGCTGTATCCCGTTTCATGGGAAGAGGCGGCGCAGGCCGCAGCCAGCAAGCTGAAAGAAATTCACGCGGCCAGCGGCGCGGATTCGATCGGGTTTATCGGGTCGAACCGCACGTCGAACGAAGAGAATTATTTGTTGCAGAGGTTGGCGCGGGCCACGTTCGGGACCAACAATATTGATCACCATCGCACTGCGGACTACACCGGCTTTGTGACGGCGCTTGGGGATCGCGCGGCGGATGCGTCGCTGACGATGGCGCAGCTTTACGATGCGAAAACGGTTCTGGTGATCGGAAACGATCCTTCGAATCAGAATCCGCTGGTGGCCTGGCAGATTCGCTCAGGGATTCGGCATCATGGCAGCAAGCTGTTCATCGTGAATTCACGCGAAATCAAGCTGGAGCACAAGGCCACAAAGTTTGTAAAGGTGGGCGCGGGACAGGAAGCGGCTGCAGTGCGGTGGCTGGCGACCGGCGAAGGACAATTTGCCGAGGGCGTCGCGGAACAATTGAGCGCGCTGAAGCAGGCGCTGGAAGCGGAATCGGAAATCGCGATCGTGTTTGGCTCGGAAATTACCGGCACAGCGATCGCGCAGTTGGTGGAGTTCGGCTCGAAACTGCAAGGCACGGTGCGGTATATGGCGCTGGGTGACTATGCGAATTCGCGCGGGGCGGCGGATATGGGCTTGCTGCCGGACCGCTTGCCGGGCTACGCGTATCTGGACAACACCATCGCGTCGGGATCGCTGGTCAATCATTGGGGCGGCAAAGTTCCCACGAAGCCGGGAATGACCGCACCACAAATGGTGGAAGCGGCACAATCGGGCAAGCTGCAGGCGTTGTATGTTGTGGGCGCAAATCCATTCAAACATTTTGGCAAGGCTGGCGCGGGCAGAGGTAAGCTTCCACTGCTGATCGTGCACGAGATGTTTTTGACGGAGACAGCGCAACAGGCGGACATCGTTTTCCCCGCGGCATCAGCCTATGAAAAAGATGGTACGGTGACGAATACCTCTGGTGAAGTGCAGTTGCTGCGCAAAGCTGGCGAAGTGATGGGCACGCGAACGGATTTTGATTTGCTGCGCATTCTTTCGCACCAGTTGGAACGCCTGGGACTTGGAAAATCTTTCCATTACAAGAATCCGGCGGCGGTGTTCGAAGAAATCCGCAAGGCGGTGCCGAGTTACAACTTACAGCCCGCAGGATTGTTGACGGGCGGCGCTGAGCCGACCCGGGTACACTTTGCCAAGAACGGACACGCGCCATACGACGTGCCAGTGAAACTGATCCAATCGGCCAACGATACCCTTTTCACCAGCGGCACGCTCGGCCGCTTTTGCACGATGATGCAATCTCTGCCGGAGGCTGAAACACAGCCGTGAACGAATTCCTAACCCAATACGCTTTTCTGATCGTGCCGATCATCAAGATCGCCATTCTGGTTTTTGTGGTGCTGACCGTTGACGCGTACCTGACCTGGCTGGAGCGCAAAGTGATCGCGCACATTCAGGCGCGCTGGGGACCGCACCGCACCGGCCCGCACGGATTATTGCAGCCGCTGGCCGATGGCGTGAAATTTATTTTCAAGGAAGACCCGCTGCCGGCAAGCGTGGACAAGGTGGCCTATTTCCTTGCGCCGTTCATTACGTTGATGCTGGCGCTGACATCGCTGGCGGTGATTCCCTTCGGACCACAGAAATTTACGGTCTGGGGCTATGAAACGACGGTGGGGATTGCGGACGTAAACATCAGCTTGCTGGTGCTGTTCGCGATTACCGCGCTGGGCGTGTACGGAATTGCGCTGGCGGGATGGGGCTCGAACAGCAAGTATTCGCTGTTGGGCGGATTGCGCAGTTCCGCGCAGATGATCAGCTATGAACTTTCGCTGACGCTTTCGGTAGTGGGCGTGCTGCTGATCGCCGGAGATTTCAGCCTGCGGAATATCGTAGAGCAACAAGGCACGACGGGCCACGGTTTGCTGAGCTGGAATATCTTCCCGCAGATTATCGGGTTCGTCTGCTTCTTCATTTCGGCCATCGCGGAAACCAACCGCGTACCGTTTGACTTGCCGGAAGCGGAATCGGAACTGGTCGCCGGGTTCCACACGGAATACGCCAGCATGAAGTTTGCGATGTTCTTCATCGCGGAATACACCAGCATGATTACGGTATCGTGCCTGGCAACGATTTTGTTTTTTGGCGGCTGGCTGTCTCCCTTCCCTGCTGCGTGGGCCTTCACGCATTACTTGCCGTCCGTGCTGCTGATTCCGTTTGGGGCGTGGATCATTTACGACGGCATCCGATACGAGAATCTTTTCGGGCGCATCATGCTGCCGGGCGTAGGAACAGCGTTCGTGGCAATCGGCTTGGGATTGCTGGCTCTGCCGGTCGTGAATGAAGCGATTCAGGGACCATTCTGGTTTTTCGCGAAGGTTTTCGTGTTCCTGTTCGTGTACATCTGGATGCGCGGCACACTTCCGCGTTTCCGGTACGACCAGTTGATGAGTTTTGGCTGGAAGGTTTTGCTGCCGGTTTCGATTGCCAACGTGGTTTTAACGGCGGTTGCGATTATAGCGAGGATAATATGGTTCCCGACTGCCCATTGATCCTCTGGAGAAAGCACTGATGACCGCGCCATTGATCATATTTTTTGTGCTGGCCGCGCTGGCGATATTTGGTGCGGTAAGCCTGATTTTGCAGAAGCACCCGATTCACAGCGCGCTTTCGCTGATCGTGGTGATGGTGGCACTGGCAGGCTTGTACCTGCTGCTGGGCTCAGAGTTCGTGGCCGCGGTGCAGATCATTGTGTATGGCGGCGCGATCATGGTGCTGTTCGTGTTCGTGATCATGCTGCTGAATGATGGCGAGGAAGAGCGCACGAATTTCTCGAAGCTGGCGACGTTCGCGGGATTGCCGCTGGGCGTGGCGATCGCGGGATTTATCGCCGCAGCAGTGACGAGTTCGAGCGGCAGCATGCCAGCCGCAACGGCGAACGGATCGTTGACGTCCACCAAAGACCTCTCGATGCTGATATTCACGGACTTTGTTTACCCGTTTGAGCTGACTTCGTTTCTGATTCTTGTGGCAATCCTGGGCGCCATTGTGCTGGCCCAGCGGGAGAACTGAGCATGGTCCCGACAAATTATTACGTGATCTTAAGCGCGGTGCTATTTGGGCTGGGCATCGTGGCATTTATATTCAAGCGCAACATCATCACGATTTTCATGGCAATTGAGTTGATGCTGAACGCCGTCAATCTGGCGTTCGTGGCATTCAGCCGGGCGATGAAGAGTCCCGATGGTGAAGTGTTCGTTTTGTTCGTAATTGTGGTGGCGGCAGCGGAAGCGGCCGTGGGGCTAGGAATCATCATTCTGACAGCGCGGAACCGGAAGTCGCTGAACGTGGAACGCGCGAATCTTCTCAAACTCTAATGCCGAAGATAAGCCGATACTCGAAAATCTCTGGATTATCCTGCTGCTGCCGTTGATCGGCTCAGCTATCAACGGACTGTTCGGGTCGAAGTGGCCCAACAAGATTGTGAACACGGTCGCGCTGGGGTCGACGGGGCTTTCGTTTGTATGCGCGATTGAGGCGGTGCGAGAGTTCTTCGGCAACGGGCAGCAACTGTTCCGCAAAGAATTTTTCGACTGGATCGTTGCGTACAACGACATTCGCATAGGATTTGACCTGCAGGTAGACCAGTTGACTGTGGTGATGTTGCTGGTGGTCACCGGGGTCGGATTCATAATTCATATTTATGCGACAGGGTACATGGCGCATGAAGGCGGATATTACCGGTTCTTCTCCTACCTGAATTTGTTCATGTTCTTCATGTTGATTCTGGTGCTGGCGGCCAACTACGTCCTGCTGTTCGTGGGTTGGGAAGGCGTGGGGCTTTGCAGCTATTTGCTGATCGGCTTCTACTTCCTGAAGAAATCGGCATCGGATGCGGGCAAGAAAGCGTTCATCGTTAACCGCATCGGCGACTTCGGATTCATGCTGGGGATGTTTTTGTTGTTCCGGACGTTCCACTCGTTGGATTTCCAGACGGTCTTTGCGGCAGCATCGCAGCCGAGCGTGGCACACGAAGCGATGGGCCAGTTCGGGACGTTAACGATTGCCTGCCTGCTGATATTCATGGGAGCGACAGGCAAATCGGCACAGATTCCTTTGTACGTGTGGCTGCCGGACGCAATGGAAGGCCCGACACCGGTCAGCGCATTGATTCACGCGGCGACGATGGTGACGGCGGGCGTTTACGTAGTGGCGCGCTCGCATGTGTTGTTCACGCATGCACCGACAGCGATGTATGTGGTGGCGATTATCGGCTGCGCAACAGCATTTTTTGCGGCGACGATTGGATTGGTGCAGTCCGACATCAAGAAGGTTCTGGCGTATTCGACGGTCAGCCAGCTGGGATACATGTTCCTGGCCTGCGGAGTGGGCGCGTTTGGCGCGGGGATTTTCCACTTGATGACGCATGCGTTTTTCAAGGCACTGCTCTTCCTTTCTGCCGGAAGCGTGATACACGCGATGGGCGGCGAGCAGGATATGTGGAAGATGGGCGGCCTGTGGAAGAAGATCAGCATCACGTTCTACTGCATGCTGGCTGGCACGATCGCGATCGCAGGATTTCCGCCGTTTGCGGGATTCTTTTCGAAGGATGCGATTCTGTTCGGAGCGTTCAACTCAGAACCCGGCGGAAAGATTCTGTACGGCGTAGGGCTACTGGCGGCGATCTTCACTTCGTTTTATATGTTCCGGCTGATATTCCTGACGTTCTTCAGTCAGGTGCGTTACGACGAACATAAGGTACACGTACACGAATCGCCCAAGAGCATGACGGTGCCGCTGATGATTCTGGCGCTGCTCTCGCTGGTTGGCGGCTGGTTTGCACTTCCCTCGTTCTGGGGCGGAAAGAATTACTTCGCGGATTTTCTGGCTCCTATATTTGGTGCAGATGAAGTTGCTGGCGTTGAAGCCGCGTCGGCCCATCAACTGGAACTGATTCTCTCTGGCGTGGCGGTTTTGGCGGCGTTCATCGGATTCATCGTGGCCTGGCGAATGTATGCCAAGAGCGCGAAAGAAGGAACGTCCACGGGCCTGCACAAGGTTTTGTACAACAAATATTATGTGGATGAGTTTTACCAGGCGGCCATTGTAGGGCCGCTGATGTGGCTCTCGACCAACGTGCTGTGGAAGGTTGTCGATGTTGGCGTGATCGACGGCACGGTGAATGGCGTGGCGCACGGCGCAGAAGCGGTGGGCGACACGGTGCGGCAGACGCAGTCGGGCAACACGCGAAGTTACGCGGTGTGGGTGGTGATCGGAGCGATCCTGGTGTTTGCGATTATCTTCTGGCCGATACTGCGGCCAGTCTTTGGCGGAACCGTGTCGGGAGGGGTGCGCTAATGATAGCCAGCGGACATCTCCTGACGGTATTGATTTTCTTCCCGGCGATTGGCGCGTTGGCGCTGCTGTTGTTGAAGAACGACGATGAGCTCTGGATTCGCCGGCTGACCTTCGTCATTTCACTGGTGGAATTCCTGTTTTCGCTGTTGCTGTTGTGGGCTGTGCCCATTGGGGCTGCAGGATATTCGCTGGAAGAGTTCAGAAGATGGATATCAGCGCCACCGATTAATTATCACCTCGGCGTAGATGGCATCAGCATGTTCCTGGTAATCCTGACCACGTTCCTGACGCCGATATGCGTATTGGCTTCGTGGAAAGGCATACATTACCGGCTGAAAGAATTCCACGTGATGCTGCTGTTGCTGGAAGTCGGCGTGATCGGCGTATTTTTCTCGCTGGACCTGTTTTTGTTCTTCCTGTTCTGGGAAATCATGCTGATTCCGATGGCGTTCTTGATCGGCATCTGGGGCCACGAGCGCCGGTTGTACGCCGCGATGAAGTTCGTGCTGTATACGATGGCCGGGTCGATCCTGATGCTGGTTGGAATCATCTGGCTCTATAACGCGACGCGGAACATTTGATCTGCCGGCCATTCAGAGGCCTGCTACAGACGGGCACGTTGGTGCTGTTCGCCGCGCAACGGAGATGCTGCTGTTCCTGGCGTTCTTTCGTGGCGTTTGCGATCAAGGTGCCGCTCTTCCCTCTGCACACGTGGCTGCCGGATGCGCACGTGGAAGCGCCCACCGCCGGTTCCATCATTCTGGCGGGCGTGCTGCTGAAGATGGGCACGTACGGCATGATTCGCTTCTGCTTGCCGCTGTTTCCGGACGCTGCGCATCGTGCGGCTCCCTATGTGGCGATGCTGGCGATCATCGGAATTATCTATGGCGCGCTGGTGGCGCTGGTGCAGCCGAACTTGAAGAAACTGGTGGCGTACTCCTCGGTGAGCCACTTGGGATTTGTGGTGCTGGGGATATTCGCGTTCCAGAACATAGCGATGCAGGGCGCGGTGTATCAGATGCTGGCGCATGGAATCTCGACTGGCGCGCTGTTCTTGCTGGTCGGGAATGCTGTACGACCGGCGGCACACGTTTGAGATTTCGGAATACGGCGGGCTTGTCAACGCCGATGCCGCGACTGGCCGCGTTCTTCCTGTTCGTCGTCGCTGGCATCGATGGGCTTGCCGCATGTTGAACGGGTTCGTGGGCGAATTCCTGATTCTGCTGGGAACATATCAAGTGACATTGGAAGTGGGCGGCGTGGGCGGCTACAGGCGTGATCCTGTCGGCGTGCTACTCTGCTGTGGTCCTACCAGCGGGTATTTTTCGGCGAAGTGACGAACGCAGAAGAACCGCGAGCTTCCGGATACCTCTTCGCGCGAGAAATGGCTGCTGGTGACGATGGCGGTGGTGACGATCTGGATGGGCGTGCAATCGCCGTTCTTCACACACCGGATTGCGGCATCGTGTCAAGAACGTGCTGCAGCAGATGAACCACAATGTGCTGCACGAAGCGATGGCTCCGGCAGTGTCCAAGCCAAACGCGGGCAACCCCGCCGCCGCAACTGCGGCTGAATTATCGACGGAAAGGTTGGCAGGGCGCTAAATGATTTCCTTTAACCAGCAGATGCTTCAGGATCTCCACCGGGTGCTGCCGGAGATGATCTGGTGCGGATTTGGCGTGTTGCTGATGTTGCTGCAGCCATTTTTGAAGAGCCGCCAGGGACTGACGTTGTTCGCCATGATTGGAGCGGCGATCGGAACGCTGAGCACGTTCTTCGGAATTCCGGGCAGCGGCTTCCACGGTTTGATTCAGTTCGATACGTTCAGCCTGTTCTTTCACTGGCTGGTGGGTCTGGTGGCGTTTTCTGGTGATTTTGGCTTCGGACTCTTACCTTGAACGGGAAGGGCTCGACGCCGCGGAATTTTATGCCCTGATTCTGTTCGCCACGGCGGGAATGGGCGTGCTGGCATCCGCACAGGAATTGCTGACCGCGTTCATCGGCCTGGAGATGTCTTCGATTTCCAGCTACGTACTGGCCGGTTACCGGCGGGATTCCATCAAGTCCAGCGAATCGGCGATGAAGTATTTTCTGCTGGGCTCGTTTGCGACGGCGTTTTTCCTGTACGGAATCGCGCTGGTGTACGGCGTGACGGGCTCGACGAACCTGATGACGCTGGCGGATGCGGATCCTTCGAGCACAATGTTGCGGCTGGGATTGACGCTGATCCTGATCGGACTGGGATTCAAGGTAGCGATTGCGCCCTTCCAGATATGGACTCCGGACGTGTACGAAGGCGCGCCGACCCCGGTGACGGCGCTGTTTTCCGCCGGGCCTAAAGCCGCGGCGTTTGCGTTGATTCTGCGGATATTTGCCAGCGTTGATGCCGCGACAAGTTATTGGTTCTGGGCATTCTGGATACTGGCGGCGTTGACGATGTTTGTGGGGAACCTGGGCGCTCTGGTGCAGTCGAATGTGAAGCGCTTGCTGGCGTACAGTTCCATCGCACACGCGGGATACATTGTGGTGGCGCTGGCGGCGGTGACGTTTGCCAAGGCTGATCCGGATGGGGGCGCAGCGCAGGCCTATGCGGCGGTGCTGTTCTATCTGGTGAGCTACGCGCTGGTGTCGGTGGGAGCGTTCACGATTATTTCGGATTTGGGCGGGCGCGGAGAACGCTATCTGAATATCGATGACTTTGCCGGGCTGGGAACGCGGCAACCGTTTACGGCAGCGGCGTTGAGCCTGTTCCTGCTTTCGTTTTTGGGGCTGCCGATTACCGCGGGATTTTTTGGCAAGCTGTACATTTTCACGGCGGCGATTAAGTCCAAATTGATCTGGCTGGCGGTGCTGATGGCGATCAACAGCATCATTGGCGCTTACTACTATTTGAAGATCATCGTGGTGATGTATATGCACGAGCACAAGGGCCCCGTGCCTGCAGATGCGCCGCGGAGTTTGAGCGTGACGGCGGCGATGGTGGTGGCAGTGGCGGTGCTGGCGACGTTGTATTTGGGGCTCGCGCCGAATCACGTGCTGGGGATTGTGCTGTCGCAGAATTTGATGCTGTCGGCACGGTAGGAATGTTTTAGAAGGTGAGGAAGTTTAAAGTATAAAGTTTAAAGTTTAAAGTTCAAAGTTTAAAGTTTAAAGTTCAAGACAAGAAGAGTCCCCATCTGTTTCGATTCGGTGGGGATTTTTTGTTTAAGGCGGCCGCCTCGGCCCTTCTCTTCGTTCAGGTTAAAAAGGCGGCCGCGACAAGGCGGGAGAGCCGATCTAAAGATCGGCCACTACATATAAAACAAAAAAGGGCGGCATAAAGCCGCCCCTACGGGAAAATGCGGGTGATGATTAAACTTTGGCGAAGATGATGGCCAGAGTGAAGAGGGCCAGGGTTTCGATGAAGACGAGGCCGAGAATCATCGCGGTGCGGATGTTGGCGGAAGCGCCGGGATTGCGCGCCATGCCTTCGCAGGCCGAGGCCGCGACTTTGCTCTGACCGAGAGCGCCGCCGAATGCTGCGAGTGCCATGCCGAATGCCGCAGCGATGGCGAGTGTTCCCTTACCCGATGATGCTGCGCCGGCTGCTTCCTGAGCGAAAGCGGCTGGTGCAAACAGTACGAGGGCTGTGAGTGCGGACAGAATCATTGCTGACTTCTTCATTTACTTCCTCCTTGGAATTACCGCCAGTGGGTGGTTCCCGGTCCTGCGTAATGCAACCGGTCTCACGCTGGTACGGCAAAAGCGTTTGCGGCCATTATGTCTAAGGCCTGAGTGCGCCGGTCTAAAGACCGGCCACTACAATTGCAAAAAGTTAAATCGATTCATGCTCTTCGGCTACGGCCTGGCCGATGTAGATCGAGGGGAGCACGGTGAAAACGTAAGCCTGAATGATGGAAACAAAGATGTGCAGGCCGATAAAAATGATGGGAATGAAGACCGGGAAAATGGCAAAGGCGATACCCAGCACCGGACTCTTCGACCAGCCCCACTGCACAGGGGCGACGAGCAGACCGAGAAAAATCATGTAGATCAGATCGCTGGCAAAAATATTGGCCCAGAGACGAACGGTCAGGGAGAGGATGCGTGCGCTGGTGCTGATGATTTCTACGGGAAAAATCAGCGGAGACAGAGCCGGCATGGGACCTGCAAAGTGCTTGGCATAGCCGAGCGGGCCGTGATGGCGAATTCCCTGCCAATTGAAATAGAGAAAAGTGAGGATCGCGCAGCCCAAGGTCACGATGTAGCTGCCGGTGGGCGAAGTAAAGGCGGGCAGGAGCCCCATGAGATTCGCCAGAAGAATGAATATACTGATGGAACCGGTGAAGGCGATGAACTGATCGGCGTGGTGGCCGGCATTTTCTTCAAGAAGATCCTTGATGCCGAAACCGAGAGGATTGGTCAGAAGCATTTCGGCGACTTGCTGAATTCCATTGGGACGATCAACCGAGAGGTTTGCACGAACGAGGAGAGCGAGCAGCGTGCCGACAACCAAGGTGATAATGCACATGACCAGATATTCGGGGATGGGGTGCTCGTAGTCGGCTGGTTGGAGATGCAAAGCATGAAGCAACCACAGCGCCTACGGGGCAAAGAGGTGATTGAACCACTCGGTTATTCTGCTTATGTGTTCTTCCATTCGTCAGTCCGGGGAATGCAGGATTTCATGCACACTAACCGCAAATGTGGCCGCTCCCAGAGCGCACAGGCCGAAAATCATACTTAAAACGGGAACGTTCAGTACTTTAAAAATAACATACACAGCGAGACCTATCAACAGGTAGCGGAGCGCGGCAAAGAAATACGTGCTGAAAGGAACTTCAGGAGATGGTTGTGAGGATTGGGCGGTGGAAGCATTGGCGAGGGCGTCGAGGCCCTTCTGAAGCCAGCGAAAATTCAGCCAGGCAAGAACGGCACCAATGAAGATGCCGATGCCCCAGCGCCAACCGTAAAAGTAAGCGACAGGGAGAGCAGCGACAATGCCGAGTATCAGAGTGAGTTGAGCAATGCGGCCTTCCGACCTGAGATAACGCGTGGTGTCGGGAGCTGGATCGGACATGTCACTTCGGCAAGCGGCGTAGGACTTCACGCAATCCAGCGAAAAATCCCAGGAAACCGAGGACGATCATCAGGATGGGCTTGGTGTGCAGCCAGCCGTCGAGGAAGTAACCAATGCCGCCTCCGACGGCAATGGTGCCAACCAGAACGAATGGAAGTTCGGTGGCCATGGCGAATTGCTGGGAAAAGTTTTTGGCCTTCTCCGCAACGGGAGGGAGGTTGGGGTCGCGAGATTCGTTATTGTCCGAGGGCATAGCGAGCGAGATGCGTGAAAGGTTCAGGATACAAGCCCGCGGCGAGAGTTACAAATACGGCGATGACCAGGGCCAGGAGCTGGCCAAGAGAGATGACCGGAACCGGGGCATCCTGACCGGGCTTCTTGAGCCAGGCATGAACGATGACGCGGAAATAGTAGTAAACCGCGGGCACAATGTAGAGCGCGGCGAAAATCGCAAGGACCGGATGATGCGACTGGATCAGCGCCTGGAAGATGAAGTACTTCCCCATGAAGCCTGCGGTAGTGCGGAATGCCCGCGAGCGAGAGCATGAAGATCAACAGCAGGATGGCGGCGCCGGGGTTGCGGTAATAGAGGCCGTCGAGGTCGTCGAGTTCATCGCCGATGATGCCGCGCTGGCGCATCACGATGACGACGGCGAAGGCACCGATGGTCATGAAGGCGTAGGCGATGAGGTAATAAAAAACGCCCACCAGACCGGTTTCGTTCCAGGCGACGATGCCCAGCAGGATGTAGCCGACATGGGAGATAGAAGAGTAAGCCAGCAGGCGCTTGATGTTGGTCTGCGTAAGAGCGGCCAGATTTCCCCAGGTAAGCGAAGCGATGGCAATTCCGGCGATCAGGTAGAGCCAAGTCGGATCGTTGGTTGAGGGACTGAAGACAGTTAACAGCCGGATGAACATGGCGAAACTGGCGGTTTTGGAGGCTACGCTGACGTATGCGGAGATTGGAGTGGGCGCGCCTTCGTACACGTCGGGAGCCCACTGATGGAACGGAACGGCGGCAATCTTGAAGAACATGCCCGCAGCGACGAAAACGAACGCGAGCATGGGAAGAACCTGGATGAGGAACGGATCAAGATGCAGGCCGATGGGAAACTTCGCGGCGAGTAGTTGGCGCATCTGCTCGCCAGCAGGGCCGATTTGCTTGCTGACGGCAATAGCGTGCGCGAGGCCGTTGCGGCGGTCGAGCGCGGAAGAGATGCCCGCGAGATTGGTTGAGCTGCTGACGCCGTAAAGAAAAGAGAAACCGTAGGCGAGGATACCGGTGCTGAATCCACCGAGAAGAAGATATTTGATGGCGGCTTCGTTGGAGCGCTTTTCGCGGCGCAAGAAACCAACGAGAACGTAGAACGAGAGTGCCATGGTCTCCAGGCCGAGGAACAAGACGACGAGGTCGATGCCCGGAAGACATAAACAGCATGCCGATGGCGGCCATCAGCAGCAGCGCGTAGTACTCGCCTTCTTGTTCCTTCTCGATATCGAGATAGCGAATGGAGAGCAAGATGACCAGAGCGGTGGCGACAAGGAAAAGTGCTCCGAAGACGCAGGGAGAAACCGTCAACAATGACGACATTCTGAAAGCCGAGTACAGGGCCCGCGCCCATGGGATTTGCCAGCCGCCGCTGTAAATTTGTGGTACTGCATGAAAAGCCCAAGCGCCCCCGCGAGACAGCCCAGCAGAGCCAGGTAGGCGTTGAAATGCTTCTCGCGCTTCTCGAGCAGGAAATCGAAAATGAGAATGCCGAGCGCGAAGAGAAGCAGTTCCATCTGCGGCAGGATGACCAGGCCATCGCCGTTGATGTAACTCAGGATTGGGTCAAGGAAGGAGTGCATGTAGTTCCCTACTTGACCTCCGTGGTGGCTGGCGCAGACGGGTGGAGCGGCTGGAAGCGCGCGGTTGGCCTGTTCATAGAAATGCGGATTCACTTGCTGGACGATTTTCTGCACGGGCTTTTCGATGTAAGCAAAGAACGGCTTGGGATAGATGCCGATCCAGAAGGCCATGAACACGAGCGGGAGAATCACAACATATTCGCGAATGCTGAGATCGCGCAGCGTTTTGTTCACTTCGTGCGTGACGTTGCCAAACATGGTGCGCTGGTAGAGCCACAACAGATATGCGGCACCCAGCACGATGCCGAGCGAGCCCCAGGCGGCCCAGGCCTTGTTGACCACGAACGCGCCCTGCAGGATCGTGAATTCTCCGATAAAGCCGTTGAGCAGAGGCATGCCCAGCGAACTGAGCGTGATGATGAGATAGATGGCCGCGAAATTCGGCATCGGCGTGGCCAGTCCGCCAAATTCGGCGATCAGGCGAGTGTGCCGGCGCTCGTAGAGAAAGCCGACCAGCAGGAAGAGTGCGCCGGTGGAAATGCCGTGGTTGATCTGCTGCAAGACGCTGCCGGAAAGTCCTTGCGGAGACAGCGCGAAAATCCCCAGGGTGCAGAAGCCAAGATGGCTGACGGAACTGTAGGCGATCAGGCGCTTCATGTCCTTCTGCATCAGGCAGACAATCGCGCCATAGATGATGCCAACTAGCGAAAGCACGATGAGGATGTGAATGATCTTCGCGCGCATGATAGCGTCGGCTGGCAGCAGCGGTAGCGAGAAGCGCAGGAAACCGTACGTGCCCATCTTCAGCAAAACGCCGGCCAGGATGACGGAGCCGGCCGTGGGCGCTTCCGTGTGCGCATCCGGCAGCCATGTGTGGAACGGGAACATCGGCACCTTGATGGCAAATGCGAAGAAGAATCCCCAGAAGAGCCAGACCTTCAGCGGATCAGAGAATTGCTGCGCGGCCGCGAGCAGCGTGGGGATGTCGAAGGTCCCGACAGTACCAGCGGGAGCGTCTTTGCATAGTTGAAGATACAGCGCCAGGATGCCCAGCAGCATAAGCACGGAACCGGCCAAGGGTGTACAGGAAGAATTTGATGGCCGCGTACAGCCGGCGATCGCTGCCCCAGACGCCGATCAGGAAATACATCGGCACCAGCATCACTTCCCAGAAAACGTAAAACAGGAAGAAGTCGAGCGACATGAACACGCCCAACATGCCGGTCTGCAACAGCAGCAGAAGAATGTAGTACTCCTTGGTGCGCAGTCTGATGGCATTCCAGGAAGAAGAATGGCGATCATGCCCAGGAGAGTGGTCAGCATGACCAGCAGGAAGCTGATGCCGTCGATGCCCAGCGAATATTTCGCGCCGATGCTGGGAATCCAGTCCGCGGATTCGCGGAAATTGTAGCCGTCGCTGCCACCGGGAAACGCATGACCAGCGGGATGGAAACGACGAAGCCGAGCACGCCAAAGAGATTGCCGACGATGCGGTGCGCGGAAATCGAGCCGCGTCGCGCGGTGAACAGCAGCAGCCAGCGCGCCCACCAGCGGGGTGAACAGGATCACGCTGAGGAGATGATTGTCGAAAAATGCTGCATGATGCGTTATGCCTTTCAGCGCAGATTGCGCACCACGAACCTGCATGTGATGGCCGTAATAGCCAAGCAAAATCGCCAGACCCCAGCAGCATCCACATGGCGTAACTGGAAAATACGCCGGTCTGGAACATGCGCACGGGCACACTCAGCCAGCGAGTAATCTTGCCAGCCAGGTTGACCAGGCCATCGATGACCCATTTGTCCCACCACATGGAAAACTTGGAAAGAAAACGCGCGTCAGCCAGCCCGCGCCATCCACGCCGACTCCATCAATGAATTTGGCGTCAACCAGGCCGAGCGCTGATGCTGAGATCCTTCACGCGATTGACGAAACAGCGCGTCGTAAATCTCGTCAACGTAATATTTGTGCAAGCAGCACGGTGTGCAGGCGCGGCCACGCCGCCGCAATCTTGGCGTGCAGCTTGGGGTTGACGATGAAAAGCTGGTACGCCAGCCAAATGCCGAGTGCCGCGATGCCCACCGACGCCGCCATCAGGAGATATTCCTTAAGCAAGGTGTGGTGAGCCAGCTCGACGGAAGCGTTTCGGGACTTACGCCACTCAGCACCGGCTCCAGGAATCGCCAAACGTGTTCTTTTCTCCCCACAACACGGGTAGCGCGAACCAGCCGCCGCAGATGGAGAGAAACGCCAGGATCATCAGTGGAACGGTCATCGTGACTTCGGCGACTCGTGGATGTGCTCCTCAATTTCGGCGGCACGCGCGATAGCCCGCGAAGATCATGAAAGAACAGCCGGAACATGTAGAACGCCGTGAGTCCGGCAGTGATCAGCCCAATCACCCACAGAAAATACATAGCCGACCCGATTCACTGTGGCGACTGAAGGCATGGCCCAGGATTTCATCTTTGCTGAAAAATCCCGCAAACGGCGGTATGCCGGCGATGGCCAGCGTGGCAATCATGAAACGGGTAATAGTGGCAGGAATGGCATTCCACAATCCGCCCATCTTGCGAATGTCCTGCTCGCCGGAAAGCGCGTGAATCACGCTGCCGGCGCCGAGGAAGAGCAGCGCTTTGAAGAACGCGTGCGTCATCAAGTGGAAAATGCCCGCGGAAAACGCGCCGACTCCCAGCGCCAGGAACATGTAGCCGAGCTGGCTGATGGTGGAATACGCCAGAACTTTCTTGATGTCGTTCTGCACGAGGGCCATGGAAGCGGCATAGATGGCGGTCGAGGCGCCGACTGACGGCGATGACGTCCATCGCGAATGGCGCCAGTTGATAGATCGGCGCTCATGCGCGCGACCATGTACACGCCTGCGGTGACCATCGTGGCCGCGTGGATCAACGCGCTGACCGGCGTGGGGCCTTCCATCGCGTCCGGCAGCCAGACGTAGAGCGGGAACTGCGCGGACTTGCCCGTGGCGCCGACGAAGAGGAGCAGCGCGATTGCCGTGAGAATGGGCGCACCGAACAGCCAGCGGGATGTTGACGACCAACAGTCGTCTGAGTGTTTGCACAATCCCCGGAAGCGCAATGGGATCGGCAAGACCATGCGAAGTGAACCGAATCGTCCCAAACGTGGTGGCGATCAGGAAAATGCCCAGCAGAAATCCCGTGTCTCCGATGCGATTGACGATGAATGCTTTCTTGCCCGCATCCGAAGCCGACTTCTTCAGAAAGTAGAAACCAATCAGCAGGTAGCTGCAGAGCCCCACGCCTTCCCATCCAACGAAGAGAAGCAAGAGATTGTTCGCCAGCACCAGCGTGAGCATCGAAAACATGAACAGATTCAGATAGCCGAAGAAACGATAGTAGCCGCCTTCGTGGCCCATGTAGCCGATGGAATAAACGTGGATCAGGAATCCGACGCCGGTCACGACCAGCACCATTACGCAGGATAGCGGATCGAGCAGGTAGCCCCAATCCGCCACGAAATTGACGAGGCCGCCGTTGGCGGGCATCGCTCCCGGGGTAATCCATTCAAAAAGTATCAGTTGGTAGAAGCGATTTTCGGTGCGGCGGCAGAGGAGTTGCCAGACGGCTCCTGCCGCGTGCAGGAACGAAAGAAAAACGCTGCCGACGCAGAAGAAACTGACGGCCGACTTCGGGAATGTGCGGCCAATGAAAAGCATCAGCGCCGCGGTGATCAGCGGAAACAGCGGGATCAGCCAGAGATGCGAGAGGAAATAGCCGGAGGGGGTCATGAGCGGAACTCCCCGGATTGCAGCAACGCCAGGTTCTCATGCCCAGCGAGGAGAGTTGGAAGGGACGTCACCATTTCAAGAGGTCCATTTCGTCGGCCAGAACTGTTTCGCGGTTGCGGAAGAAAGCGATGATGATGCCCAGTCCGACGGCGGCTTCCGCGGCGGCGTCGGCGATAATGAACAGGGCAAAGACCTGCCCGGCCACATCGCCGAACATCCGCGAGAAGGCGACCAGGTTGATATTCACGGCGTTCAAAATCAGCTCGATGGACATCAGCACGATAATGACGTTGCGGCGCGTGATGACGCCGATGGTGCCGATGATGAACAGTGCGAGGCTCAGAAACAGGTAATGGCCGATGGGCATCATTCGGGTTCAGGTCCTTTTCTTGGCCATAACCACGGCGCCAACCATCGCCACGAGCAGAAGAACGCTGGCGATTTCGAACGGCAGCAGGTAGGCGCCGAACAAGACTGTGCGCCAGGGCTTCCGAATTGGGCGGCAATTTGTCCGCGGACGCGGATTGCGGAATGCAGTAATCCTTCACCGCGGAATGTCGCGCGAGACCCAAAACATCACGCCAACTTCGCAAACAGCGCCAGCGCCACCATCACGCGACACCATTTCTGCAGGGAGAAACTGGATCTGGTGCGAGCGCGACGTCGAGGCGCACCAGCATGATCACGAAAACGAACAGCACCATGATCCCGCCGACATACAGAATAATCTGTGCGATGAAGAGGAACTCCGCCCGCAATTGCAGGAAGATTCCCGCAGTGGCCAGCAGCGTAGTGATCAGGAAAATCGCGCTGTGGATCGCATTGCGGCGCGTCACCATCAGCGCCGCGCTGAGCACCGCAACCCCGGCAAAGAAATAGAAGATGATGCTATCCAGCATAAGAATCCGTGGCTGCGGCCGAAGCCGATGTTGCCGCCGCGGCGCGTTTATCGTGCAACGCGCAGCAGGAACAGTGCGGCGCCAGGGTAAAGTGATCGTGGTCGATGATCAGCGGCCAGCCAGCGGTTCCAGTGATATTCGACATTGCAGAACCATGGCGATCGCCAACAGCAAAGACATTCACGATGGCCAGCGGAATCAGAATGTACCAGCCGAGGTGCATCAGCTGATCGAAGCGGTAGCGCGGCAGCGTGAAGCGCAGCCACATGAACAGGTAGATGTACGCGGTGACTTTCAAGAGGAACCAGAACGCGCCGTGCAATGCCCGGGAGAAATCTGCGATTGGCCCGGTAACAAGGGAAACGCAAGAATCAGATGCTACCGCAAAGCATGCCAATGCCACTCCCCACATGAACTGCTTCTGCACGCGACGGGCTGCTTCCCTGCCCGCAGCCAGGATCGACGCAAACATCGCCACAGCCGCGGCGAACACAGCGCGCGGAAGCGGATCAATCGAACAATTGCCAGTTCAGCCAGTGAACATTGGGGAATGGCCGCAGCCACCCGCCAAGAAACAGCGTCGTCGCCACGGAGCCAACCACGATCATGTTGGCGTACTCACCCAGGAAATAGAGCGCCCAGCGGAAGCCGCTGTATTCCGTCATGTAACCGGCGACAAGTTCGGATTCCGCTTCGGGCAGATCAAACGGAGCGCGATTCGTTTCGGCAATGGAAGCCACGACATAAATGAAGAATGCCACGGGGGCAAGAAAGATGTACCAGACGCCGTCGATCGTATTGGGCATCGACGATGGCGTGAATGCTGAGCGTCCCCGCCAGCAGCACACCGCTGACCAGGGCCAGCCCTGCCGCGGTTTCATAGCTGACCAGCTGAGCGGTACTGCGGATGGCGCCCATGATCGAGTAATGGCTGTTGGAGGCCCACCCGCCCAGGACAATGCCGAATAGCCCCAGCGAGCTGACGCCGATCACAAAGAGCAGCCCCACATTGATGTCGCGAGCGACGTGGAAACGCATGGCCCGAAGTCAATGGCGCCCATCGCGGTGAGCGCCGCGGTCATCGAAATAACTGGCGCGAGCCAGAAGAGGACTTTGTCGGCATCTATCCGGAATGATGTCTTCCTTGATCAGGAGCTTCAGCGCGTCGGCAATCGGTTGCAGCAAACCGTGCGGGCCAACACGCATCGGCCCGAGGCGCGCCTGCATGTCGGCCATCAGCTTGCGTTCCATCAGCACGATGTAGCCGGTAATCAGCGGAACGACGGCAACGATAACGACGCCGCGAGACGAGTTCGACCCACCAGGTTTGCAGGAATGCGAGTCATGGCCTTGCAAGAGTGGGGCTCATCGATCCACCTCGCCCAGCACGATGTCGAGCGTGCCGATAATGGCGACCACGTCGGCCACCAGGTGTCCGCGGGCCATTTTGTCGAAGGCCTGCAGGTTCACAAAAGAGGGCGGACGGATCCGCACGCGATACGGCTGCGTCGTGCCATCGCTCACGATGTAGTAGCCCGAGGATGCCCTTGGGCGCTTCAATCGAGTGATAAATCTCACCCGGCGCGCGGCTTCAAGACTTTGCCGACCTTGCCCAGAATCGCGCCGGCGGGAATATTCTCGATCGCTTGCAGGCAGATCAGCCGCGACTGCCGCATCTCTTCCATGCGCACCATGTATCGGTCGTAGGTATCGCCATTCGTGCCAATGGGAATTTCGAATTTGTATTGGTCGTAAGCGGCATACGGCATGGCCTTGCGCAGATCCCATCGCACACCGCTGGCGCGCAGAACGGGCCCGCTGGCACCGAGCGCAATGGCATCTTCGGCGGACAGCACGCCGACGTTGCGCGTCCGCCCAATCCAGATGCTGTTCCCGGTCAGGAGATCCTCGTATTCCTGAATGCGCCGCGCGAAATCCACGCAGAAACGCTCCACATCTTTTTCAAACGTGTCGTAGGCTTCGTACTGCAGGCCGCCGATGCGGAAGGCGTGCGTGGTCAAGCGCGCGCCGCAATATTTTTCAAAAATTTTCAGAATTTCTTCGCGTTCGCGCATGCAGTAAAACAGCGGAGTCAGCGCGCCGATGTCGAGCCCATGGGTGCCCAAGCCAGAGCAGGTGGCTGGCGATGCGCTGCAGTTCTGTCAGGATCGTGCGAATGACTCTGCGCGCGCGGCGGCGCTTCCACCATCAGGAGTTTTTCAACCGCTTCGCAGTAGCCCAGGCCATTGCTGACTGCCGCAACGTAATCCATGCGGTCCACATAGGGCGCGAACTGCTGGTAGGAGCGATTCTCTGCGATTTTCTCGACGCCGCGATGCAGATAGCCGATGACACATTCCGAGCCAGTCACGCGCTCGCCGTCCAGCTTCAACTTGACGCGCAGCACGCCGTGGGTGGACGGGTGCTGCGGCCCCATGTTGATGACCAGTTCGTCGGCGCCCAGTAGCGTCTTGTCTTTTGCGTCGTGTCGTCAGACAAAGTGTTGCTCACGTTTCGAAGCCTATTGCCCGCTTTCGATGCCCAGATTTTCGCGAACCCAGGCGGTGTCCTGCTTCAGAATGTCGTAATCCTTGCGCAGCGGATGCCCCTGCCATTCCTCCGGCAGCAGAATGCGTTTCAGATCCGGATGTCCTTTGAACACGATCCCGAACATGTCGAAAATTTCGCGTTCCAGCCAGTTCGCCGTCGGCCAGATCTCGACAAGGCTCGGCGGCCTGCTCGGCTTCGGCAAGCGGAATTTTCAGCCGCAGGCGCAAGATTGTGCGGAAAGGAATACAGAATGGCGATGAGGTCGAAGCGCTTCTCGCGCCGCGGCCAATCGACCGCCGTGTAGTCCTCCAGAAGATCAAATTTTTCGATCGTCTCTCGAGTAGCGCGCAATATCTGCCAAGTTGCGCTGAGTCAACGACAAGATACGGCTGCTTGCGATCTTCGCAGCGCCTCGAGAATCGCCGCGCCGAAACGTTCGCGATACCGCTTCGTCAAATCATTGTCGAGCGGAATCTGCAGAACTACAGGCGGCTTCGGGTGCGGGGGGGCGGGTTGACGGCAGCGACGGCTTGGGAGCGGAGACTGGGGCGTTGCGCGTGCGTCGCAGCGGGTGGCGCTGGTGCGGCGCCGGGAGCCTCCGGGTTCTTACTCTCGGGCGATTGGGGTGCCTTGGACTCGTCTGCCATGGACCCTGGGACCATTGAACTGCAAAAGTCACTCACAATTTCGCGAGCAGACCTTAACTCCATCCAACTGAGAACGCCGCAAAAGCAAACCTAAATCGGTTGCGCGAGAGGAAGGAGCGATAACGCGCAAACCACGTGAATGGCGGACAAACTCATCCGCGACCTGCAGCCAGTTACGATCGCTTAGTGCGTTTCTAACATAGGCATAGAAGTCAGTCAATGAGCGCGGACACATGGCGTGGAAATGTCAGGACACAGCAAATCGGACAGTGCCTTTTCTTGACCTGGCGTGAGTAGGCTTGCCCGGTCGGCCGTTGCCCAAGCTATTACCGAATTGCACTCGTTTTGGTGAAGTGCCATTAGCAGTTGCGCAGCGCTGCCCAGGCTGCCCTTGTCTCCCTGCTCACAGTTCGCTAGCGTCAGATAGACGGGATGCGACTTTCCATGCGGTTTCCTTGCATCCTTCACATTACAAGGGGAGAGTTTTGTGACGAATCCGATCATTACCCTGACGACCGACTATGGAACCAACGACCATCTTGTGGGTGTTTTAAGGGAGCGATACTGAAGATAAATCCCGACGCTCAGATTATCGATATCACCCACCAGATTGCCTCCGTTTGATTTGCTGGACGGAGCGCTGGCGATCGCCTCGGCCTATCCCTACTTCCCTGCTCGCACGATTCACGTGGTGGTAGTCGATCCCGGAGTAGGTACGGAGCGACGTCCATTGCTGGTCAGCGGGCAAAATCAATATTTTCTCGCGCCGGATAACGGTGTGCTTTCGGGCATCTATGAGAAAGAGCATCCGGTGATTGTGCGGCAACATTACAAGCGAGCACTATTTCGCGCAGCCAGTGAGCAAGACATTTCACGGTCGGGACGTTTTTGCTCCCGTTGCGGCATGGCTTTCGAAGAGCTGGCAGCCCGGCAGCATGGGTGAAGAGATCACCGATTTCAAACGCTTCGCCATGCCCAAACCAAAGGAAGCGGACGGACTGCTGAAGGGTGTAGTGCTGAAGGTCGACAACGTTCGGCAAATTCACTACAAATTTCAGAGCTGAGGATTTGTCTGACGGAATCGCTGGAAAAGGGCGCAGGTGAGTCTGCAGGTAGGCAGCCATGCGATAACCCGATTGGTTCCGACCTTTGCTTATGGCAACGCGGGCGAGCCGGTTGCCTATATCGGATCGAGTGGATATCTGGAAGTTGCGGTGAACAAGGGCAGCGCTTCGAAGGTTCTGGGCCTCGGCAGAGGCATGGCCGTCTTGCTGTCGAAGAAGTAGGAGCCGATTCTGCGGACCTCTCTTGAGAATAATTTCTACTGTTCGGCGATGCGAAGAAAAATCAAAAAGTGCCAACCACTCACGTCGAGAGCGGGGCACCCTTGCAATACAGGCTAGCGAGTGCTTTCGAGAGCTTCCATCTGTGATCGGGTCCGCGGGTCCAGCCAATCCCGCCACGCATCGCCCAACAAGTTGAATGCCAAGTACAGCCAGAATCACCGCCAGCGCAGGAAAGATCACCATGTGCGGCGCATCGAACAAGATGATTGCGCGCGTCGTTCAACATCGCACCCCAACTGGGCAGCGGCGCCAGCACTCCCAATCCGAGGAAACTCAGAGTGGCTTCTGCAAGGATTGCTCCCGCCATTCCGATCGTTGCCTGGATCAACACCGGCTGAAGAATATTTGGCAGCAGATGATAGACGAGTGATCCGCGGTGAGGCAGCGCCTAAAGATCGCGCCGCCAGCACGAATTCCAGTTCTTTCACCTTCATTACCTGAGCTCGCGCCAAGCGCGCATAACCCGCCCAACCGGTAATGATCAGTGCCAGGATCACTTTGCCGATTCCCGGCCCGAAAAACGCCGCAAAGGCGATCGCCAGCAGAATCCCCGGGAATGACAAGAAATGCATTGATCAGGAGCAGAGTTCACAATCCGGTCGAATCGCCCCGCCAAAATAACCCGCCAGCATGCCGATCGACAGGCCAATACTGCCGCAGCCTAGAACAACACAGATCGAAACCATCAACGAAATGCGTGCCCCATAGATGATCCGTGACAAAATGTCGCGACCCAAGCTCATCGGTCCCCATCCAGTGCGAATAGGAAGGAGCCTCTAGACGAATTGCCAGGTTTTGAGCCGATGGACCATAAGGCGCAATCCAGGGAGCAAAAATGGCCAAAAACAACAGCAGGCATACAATCGCAAATCCGACCTTTGCCAGCAGGCTGCCGCCCAGAAATTCAGCAATTGAATTCTTTTTCATCACGAGAAGCGTACTCGCGGATCAACAAACGCATACAGGAAATCGGTCAGCAGATTCACGATTACATAGGAAAGCGCGATGACCAGGATGCATCCCTGCAGCAGTGGATAGTCGCGCGAAGAAATCGCCTGCACAGTCAGGCGACCGATCCCAGGCCAGGAAAAAATGGTTTCGGTCACGATGGTTCCTGCCAGTAGGGTTCCGAATTGAAGGCCGAGAATCGTAATGATAGGAATCAGGGCATTCCGCAGGGCATGATGGGTCAGAACCGAGAAAGTGGACAATCCCTTCGCACGTGCCGTCCGCACATAGTCGCTTGAGAGTTCTTCCAGCATGGCACCTCGCACCATGCGCGTAAGGATCGCCGCCAACGCCGTACCCAGCGTGACGGCAGGAAGAATGAAGTGTAACGGGCCGCCGCGGCCGGAAACAGGCAGCCAGCCGAGTTTGATCGAGAACAACGTCATCAACAAAGGACCCAGGGCAAAATTCGGCATTGCCAGGCCGAACAATGTCAGCACACCGATCGCGCGGTCAGACGCATGCCCGCGCCTGTGGGCCGCGAGTAACTCCTGCAGGAATTCCGATGGCGGCGCAAACCAGAAGCGCAAGAAAGGCCAATTGCAGCGTCGCAGGATACCGTTCAAAGATAATCCGTCGTACCGGTCCTGAAATTTGAAGGACTGTCCAAAATCCCCACGAAGTGTTTGCGAAAGATAATGGCCATACTGCCGCAGAATGGGATGATCGAGCCCCAGCGTGTGGCGAAGTTGCTCGATCTGTCCGGGCGCTGCCCCCTCGCCAAGCATCTGCTCAACCGGATCACCCGGAACGATATGGATCATCAGGAAAACCAGCGAAACAACGAGCCAGACCGCGGGAAGTGTCAACAAAAAGCGCCGAAGTAGATAGCGAGCCATACTTAGCTGGTTCGTTGCTCCTTTTCAATGGACTTAAGTAGACTCGGATTTGCGCGCGGTCTGTACGGTTCCCTGTTCGACAATCCTATCGGTTGAAGGCTCGCCGGTGCTCGTCCGCACGCGCTGGATCTTCACTCGAGCTACACGCCTCCCGTCCATTTCGACCACTGCGAATCGGTACCCACCGAATTCAAACGTTTCACCGCCGCGCGGTATAAAACCCAACTGATCAAGAACAAACCCGCCCACCGTGGCGTACGCGGGGTCTTCGGGAAGTACAATGTTATATTGCGTATCCAAATCGCGGACGTTCAGTGCAGCATCAAAAATTACTGCGCCATCGGAAAGAGTGAGGGGTTTCTCCACCACGTCGAATTCATCATGAATTTCGCCGATCAGTTGTTCAATCAAGTCCTCCATCGTAACCAGTCCAAGAACGCTGCCGAATTCATCCACGACTATGGCCATGCCGACGTGCCGGGTGCGAAGTTCGGACAGAAGCTCACCCGCGGGCTTCGTCTCTGGCACGATCAGGATTTCCCGCAGCACACGGCGGAGGTCAAAAGGGGGAGGGGGTGGTAGTTTTTCCTGAAGCCGGCGTTCGGTATCGAGCAATGCCCACATCATGTCCTTCACGTGTACGAATCCCAGAATATGATCTTCACTCCCGCGATAGACGGGAATACGTGAACGCTGGGTGGTCGCGAACATGCTCATCACCTGATCCAGCGTCGATTCCATCGGAAGCATGTACATATCGGGCCGCGAGACCATGATCTCCCGGACTTGCAGCTGGCCAAGCTCAATCGCGCTGAGGATGAACTTTTCTTCGCCGACCGCGAGCAACCCTCTTTCGCGGGCCTGCTGGATTTGAATTTGCAGTTCTTCAGTGGAGTGCGCCTGTCCGTGGCTGACCGGCGCGGCCAAGCCCAGCGCTTTGACGATCACTCCGGAAATCCCATCGAGCAAATCAATCGCCCAACGGAACGTATTCAGGAACCACTGAAATGGCCGCGAAACCATCAGCGCGACACGTCTCGGCCCGGACCAGGCTGATGCTCTTCGGCACCAGTTCGCCGAAGACCACGTGCAGCGACACTAAGATTACAAACGCGATCGTCAACGCAATAGCCATGGACAATAAATAGCGTTCGACGAACTGCCATTCGCCGGCATCACCTGCTGCACATGATGACAAGAGTTGCCTCGCCAAGCGCACCAAGGGCCAGGCTGGCAAGCGTAATTCCCACTTGAACGCCGGAAACAACCCGGTGAAGATCGCTCAGGAGATGTTCGACAATTTTGGCTTGCCCATTGCCTTTCGCGACCAGTTGTCGCACACGCGACAATGCGCACAGCCACAAGCGAGAATTCCACCGCGGCAAAGAACCCGTTCAGCACGACGAGCAGTAGCACACCGATCAGGCGGAGCAGGAACATGCGGATGCGGTAAGCCCTCAATGGGAATTGTATCAGCAGCAGGTAAGCGAAAAATGGACCGCCTTGCCGGCCGTGTAAAGGGCTCTGGCGGGAGACGAGTGTACAGGCGCACGGAGCCATCAGCCGTCAGTTGCGCGACTGGGCCGGGTCCACTAGAATTTTAGTCTCAAGCCTGAGAGTGGGTGGATCTTGCGCACTGTTCTGCGTGCAATTCTCTGGATAGCCGGAATCCTTCTTGTGACCTTTGCCGCCGGTGTCTGGTGGCTGGTTTACCGGCCCTTGCCGCAACTGGATGGCAACATCACCGTTCCTGGCTTGCAAAACCAGGTTACTGTTCAGCGGGACAATTGGGGTGTTCCACACATCCAGGCTCATCAGTTGAAGATATGGCCGAGGCGCAGGGATATGTCGTAGCCCAGGATCGTCTGTGGCAGATGGACCTGCTTCGCCGGGTCGGCCGAGGACAGTTATCTGAAATTCTGGGTACCGCGACGCTTGAGATTGACAAAGATTTTCGCGACATTGAATTTTTCGCGCACGGCGGAGCGTGAAGCTGGTCTGATGGATCCGCAGACTCTCGCAAAATCATGGATGCGTACGCCCGCGGCGTGAACCGGTTTATCGAGCAGCACAGCTCAAAGCTCCCACTGGAATTCACCCTGCTGAACTACAAACCCCGACCTTGGAAGGTTCCGACAGCTGGTGATCGTTGCCTATATGTATCGCACATTGACAGACACCCGTCACACAGAGTTACATCGCGCCGAAGTCCTCGAAAAGGTAGGTCCGGAACTTGCCAAGGATTTGTACAGCGATGAAGCGGCGATGGACCATATCGTGGTGGGAGATCCGAACGCGGACAAGAACCCGCGCGTCGTTGTCTCAAAGCGGATCCCGACGATGAGGACGACGAAGACGAGATGGATGACGATGATGTATCTGAAGGCCAGTCGCGAAATTCAATGGCGAGCCCGCGCTTCGGTCTCGGGAGAGGCCCCGCGGACATGACCAGCGCATGGCGGCTGCGCGTCGTGGAGTGGCTCGGTGAGGGCCGGCTGGGCGTGCGGCGAATGTTAGGAAGCAACAACTGGGTGGTGAGTGGCGTGCACACGGCGACCGGGCAAGCCAATGCTGGCCAGCGACATGCATTTGGAATTGACCATTCCGCCGATATGGTACGAAGTGCATTTGACGGCTCCGGGATGGAATGTCAAAGGGCTTCACTTGCCGGGCGCGCCGATGGTCGTCGCCGGACACAATGACCGGATCGCATGGGGATTCACGAATAACGGTGCGGATGTGCTGGATTTGTATATTGAAACATTTAATCCGGCGAATGCGGACGAGTATCGAGTGAATGGCGCGTGGCGCAAGGCGGATGTGTTTGATGAAGTGATTCACGTAAAGAGCGCACCCGACGAGCACATGAGGCTGGTCGTGGTACCAGGCATGGACCGGTGGTGAATCGGGAGAAGGTGTCAAAGCATACGCAATGAAGTTGGACAGCGCTGGAGCCGGGTGGGCTTGTCGAATACTTACAACTGGCTCGGGAAGGCACAAAACTGGAAGGAGTTTCGCGAGATCCTGAGTCATGTTTGGGGACCGGCGCAGAATGTCGATTTACGCAGATGTGGACGGAAACATTGGCTACACCGTGGCGGCGCGGGTGCCGATACGCAAGAAGGGTCATGGCACCGTGCCGGTTCCGGGCGACATCGGATGATTACGAGTGGACTGGCTACATTCCGTTTGAAGCAAATGCCGCAGAGCCTGAATCCCGATAGCGGTTTAATTGTTACTGCAAATGCCCGCGTGACCGGACCCGATTACAAACCGTATTTGACGGACGACTGGGAAGAACCTTACCGCACGGCGCGCATCTTTGATTTGCTGCACGACAAGCACGATTTGCGGCCGGAAGACATGCTGAAGGTGCAGACGGATACGTACAGCTATCCGCACGTGTTTATCGCCGAGCAGTTGATCGCATCGGCAAAAGTGGCTCCTCCGAAAGATGCGCGGGCGGCGAAATTAATTGAGGAAGCAAAGCAGTGGAATGGAATTGCTGATGCGAATTCAACCGTAGTTCCCTTTCTGGATTCGGCGCTCTACAGGTCGCTGGATTTATTGCTGGAACCGTATCTGGGCAAAGAAACCCGGTTATATGATTGGCGGCGGATTGCATTTTTGCAGAGGATATTGACGGAACGTCCTGCGCGGTGGCTTCCTTCCAAATATAAAAACTACGATGAACTGCTTTCCGAAGCGGCAGATCAGGCTGTAAAAAGACTGGAAGATCGAGCCAAAGATCCAAATCCCGAGGATTGGACGTGGAAGCGATTCAACTATCTGGATATGCTGCATCCGATTGGGCGCGAAGGTATTCTGAAGAAACTGCTGAGCCTTTCGGATGAACCACAATCGGGAACTGTGTTCAGCCCGCGAGCAGCTTCGCGGCATCACGGGCCGTCGGAGCGGATTGTCGCAAATACCGCGGATTGGGACCAGTCGATCCTGCTGATTCCTGCCGGGCAATCCGGCCAGCCCGGCAGCGAACATTATAAGGACCAGTTCCAATATTGGTTTGACGGAAAGCCGATATACGGGCCGTTCAGCGATGCCGCTGAAGCGAAGGCTCGCAAACATACGCTAGTTCTCAAACCAGCCAATTGAAAAGCCGATTTGAATGCCAGAACTCCCTGAAGTAGAAGCGATCGCCAGAGCACTGCGGCCCATGGTGCGTCGACGCCGAATTCGTTGCATACATGTATTCCATCCCGTGCTGATCCGGCCGCAGTCGCTGATGAATTTCAACAAATTGGGAAGTGGGAGCTAGAATAGAAGACGTGCGCCGGGTTGGCAAATATCTGTTCCTGCAGTTGGACAGCGGACTGATTGAGATGCACTTCCGATTTGATGGTCAGTTGCTGTGGTTCGCGAATGCGCGTGAATTGCTGAAGCGTGCCAATGCGAAAGAGGACGGCGTACACGTGGATGTGGCGTTTGAGCTCGACAAGGGTGTACTGGGCATTGTGGACCCGCGGCATCTGGGACGAGTGCACATCTGGAAATCGGAAGAAGATTGCCGGCCGCTGAGAAGTTTGGGAGTGGATGCCCTTTCACGTGAGTTCACCGTGAGGGCATTGCAACAAAAGCTCTCGCGTTACAAGCGACCAATAAAGGATTTCCTACTGGATCAGACCAAGTTTGCGGGGATCGGGAATATCTATTCCTGCGAAGCACTTTGGCACGCGAAGATTGATCCGCGAAGCCGCGGAGATTCGGTTAGCGCTGAGGAAGCGCGAAAACTGCACAAAGCGATTGTGTCGGTTCTCCGGCGTGCTTTAGAATGCTGTCTGGAACCGTCGCCGGACTTTCGTGATCCGCATTGGTGGTTTCAGGGACTGGAACGCATTCTGCGCGCGTACCAGCGCGAAGGATTGCCGTGCCGGCGCTGCGGCGAAACGATTCAACGCATCAAGCAGAGCGGGCGCTCCACGTACTGCTGTTTGCATTGCCAGAAATAAGAGTTGGGCGCACGCGAGTGATCAAGAAGTGCGAGGCGTGAAAAACGAGGCGGATGGCGTGAATTTACCTGTACCGAAAAAACCGGAACCAGCGAAGAAGCCCGATTTCGAAAAGTCGCTGGCAAGGCTGGAAGAAGTTGTCCGAAAATTGGAGAGCCCGCAACTTTCGCTTGACGAAGCGATGAAATTATTTGAAGAAGGCGTTGGTCTCTCCAAGGAATGTCAGAAGCAATTGGAAGAGGCCGAAGGACGCGTGGAAATCCTTCTGAAGAAAGCGGACGGAAAGATGGTCGCCGAGCCGTTCGAGGCCGAAGGCGAGTCGGGTGAATGACCGAGTCTAGCCCGTCAGGATCCTGTCAGTCACTCAACCGATGAAACTTCCCGACTTTTTCGAAGAAGACCGCCTTGCCGTAGACGCGCATCTCGAGCAGTTGATGCCTGCGGAGAGTCTGCAGCCGAAATCCATTCACACCGCGATGAGATATTCGGTATTTGCGGGCGGCAAGCGGATTCGCCCGATCTTGTGCCTGGAGACGGCGCGAATTTTCAGAGATGAGGTAGCGTTTGCCCACTTCCCTGCTTGCGCCATTGAATTTATTCATACTTATTCGTTGATCCACGATGATCTGCCCGCGCTGGACAATGATGATTTGCGACGCGGCAAGCCTACGTTCTCACAAGAAATTCGGCGATGCTATCGCGATCCTGGCAGGCGACGGACTGCTGACATTGGCTTTTGAGACCATCGGCAAAACGCCGGTGCCGCCGGAACGACTGGTTGCCATGTTGACAGAGATTTCGACGGCGGCCGGAACCGTCGACGGGATGGTCGGTGGACAAGTGGCGGATATCGAAGCGGAAGGTACGAAGGTCGGGCCAGAGATGCTGGAGTATATCCACAGGTCGAAGACAGCCGCGCTGATTCGCGCTTCGATCACTGCCGGTGCGATTTCCGCTGGAGCGGCGCCAGAAGATGTGGCGCGGTTGCGGAGATTCGGCGAGACGATTGGCTGGGCCTTTCAGGTGACCGACGACATTCTGGACGTGACGGAATCTTCCTCGGCGCTGGGAAAAACAGCGGGCAAGGATATCGCTCAACAGAAGGCCACCTACCCCTCCGTCTTTGGCCTGGAGCGGTCGCACCAATTCGCCAATGAACTGGCTGGCAAAGCGATTACCGAACTGGCGATTTATGGCGAGAAGGCCACACGTTTGCGGGAAATAGCGGAATTCCTGGTTTTGCGACGAGCCTAGCGTTTCACTCTACAAATGAATCGCCAAATCAGCACGCAAGCGGCTGGATGTTTTACTGGTAGAACGAGGGCTGGCGGAGTCTCGTCAAAAAGCGCAGGCCATGATTCTGGCGGGTGAAGTGGAACTTGACGGGAAACGCGCCGACAAAGCCGGAACGAACGTCTCCGAAGATGCTCGGCTGGAAGTGCACAGCCGCCTGCAGAAGTACGCCAGCCGTGGTGGATTCAAGCTGGAAGGCGCGCTGGAGGACTTTCACGTTTCACCCCAAGGGAAAACGTGCCTGGATGTTGGCGCGTCCAACGGCGGGTTTACCGACTGCCTGCTGCAGAATGGCGCGGTGAAGATTTATGCGGTGGATGTGAATACCGACCAACTGGCGTGGAAATTGCGCGAGGATACGCGCGTGGTGGCGATCAAGAAAAATGCGCGGGAACTTACTGCCGCGGATCTGCCTGAGAGCGTAGATTTAGTGGTCGCGGATGTATCCTTCATCGCGGTGAAGAAGGTTCTGCCCGGCGCAGTGGAGTGCGCGAAACATGGAGCCGAGTTTCTAATCCTCATCAAGCCGCAATTCGAGCTGGAACGCGAAGAAGTCGGAAAGGGCGGCATCGTGCGCGAGACCGAGCTCCACCAGAAGGCCATCGAGAGCGTGCGCCACGCTGCTGAGTCGCTGGGACTGGTTTGTGTCGGAGTGCTGCCCAGCAAGTTGATGGGTGCGGAGGGCAACCAGGAGTATTTCCTTCACGCCAGAAAAGGTGCTGGGGTAGAATCCCGTTAATCCATGCGAACCACACCTGCATTTAAAACGATTGGAATCATTTCACGGCCGCGCCGGGCGAACCTGGCCCAAGTTGTGCCCGAGCTGCTGGACTGGCTACATAAGCGGGGCGTCGCGGCAGTCTATGACTCGGAAACAGCCACGTGCCTGAAGGGCGACGGCGTTGGAAAGACGCGCCACCAGATCGCTGAAGATGCGGATCTTTTTCTGGTTCTTGGTGGAGATGGAACGCTGCTGGCAGCCTCTCGTGAAGCAGCCGCGCGCGGAATTCCCATTTTGCCGATCAATATGGGCAGCCTGGGATTTCTGACTAATTTTACGGTCGAAGAGTTGTATCCGGCTTTGGAGGCGACTCTGTTTGGCCAGTACGCCATTGATGAGCGCGTGCTGCTGATGGTGGAGCGGACGAATCGTGACCAGGTGCTGACGCAACAACGAGTATTGAATGATGCGGTGGTGCACAAAGGCACGCTCGCACGAATGATTGAACTGGAATTGCATATTGATGGTGGATTTGTGTGCCGCTACCGTGCCGATGGATTGATCGTCGCTACGCCGACGGGCTCGACCGCCTATTCCATGTCCGCGGGTGGACCGATCGTTCATCCCGCGGTGCCTTCGATCCTGATTACGCCGATTTGCCCGCACACGTTGAGCGACCGGCCCGTCGTCGTGCCGGATACCGCGAAAATTGAGCTGCGCTTGTCAGAAAGCTCCGACTCTGTTTTTCTGACACTGGATGGACAGACCGGTTCGCCAACACAGACTGGGAGATCGGGTGCGGATTACGCGTGCGCCAGAGCGATTGAAACTGATTCACCCGCCAAACAAGTCGTACTTCGAAATATTGCGAAATAAACTGAAATGGGGAGAGGCCTGAGCTTGACGGAGAACTCAGCCAAGAACGTCGTTGCGCAGCAAATCGCTGGATGTTTCGCGACGGCGGATTAACTTGGCACGCGTTGCCATCAATCAGTACTTCTGCTGGGCGGCATCGGGCATTGTAGTTCGAAGCCTGCGACATACCATATGCGCCCGCCGCCCAGATCGCCAGAACATCACCGGATTTGACTTTGCCAAGTGGCCAGCCTTGCAGGAAACAATCGCCGGTTTCGCAGACTTGACCAACTACGTCTACGCGTTCGCGCGGGTGGTGTCTTCCGCCATTCGATTGCACTACCGGTGTGATGGGATGGGGCGCATCATACAAAACGGGGCGCATTAAATCGTTCATCGCGGCGTCAATAATGACAAACGTTTTTCGTGAATTGAGCTTGGAATAGATGACCCGAGAAAGCAAGGACGCCTGCAGGCGCGACGATTGAACGGCCCGGCTCTAGCAACAGCTTCACACCTAGAGGGCGGACAACTTCTGCAATCATGCGCGCATAGGCTTTGCGGGAGCTGGGCTGCTCTTTCGTGTAGCGCACCGCCAGGCCGCCGCCAAAATCCAGATATTCCAGATGCGATGCCGCGCTTGCGCAAATCAAAAAGATAACTCGCCAAGCGTTGAAGAGCTTCTCGAAATGGCCCAAGCGACACAATCTGAGATCCAATGTGCGCGCTGATTCCCTGCCAGTGAACGTATTTCGAGTTTTGCCGATGAGGAAGATAGAGCGTTCGTGCGGCCGGCCAACTCAAGCCAAACTTATGTTCCTGCTGGCCAGTGGAGATGTGAGGGTGTCCTCCGGCTTTGACATCGGGATTCACGCGGATGGAGACTGCCGGAACCTTCGCCGATCGCGGACGGATTCGCGCGGCCTCCTCAGCAGAACATCCAGCTCGGCCTGGGATTCGATATTAAATTGCAGAATACCCCGCTGAGCTTCGTCGCAGACCTTATAGCGAAGGGCGTGGCGGATTTCTTCGCGGGTTTTACCGACGCCGGAGAAGACAATGCGGTCGCCAGGAATTCCCAGGTGGCCGAGATGATCGAGTTCACCACCAGAAACAATGTCAAAGCCGCAGCCCTGTCTGCGCAAGCAACTTCAGGATGGACAGGTTACCGTTGGCCTTCACAGCGAAGCAAATCTGATGGGCAAAGCGCCCAGGCCGGATCTCAGTTCGTGCAACGACTCGTCAATGGACTGATGACTGTAGACATAGAGCGGGCGTGCCGAACTTCTTCGGCGACCTCGCGCAAGGCAACGCCTTCACAGAAAACTTCGCGGCCAGAAACAGCCGCTGGATTTCTTCCAGGAAAATTCAGGCGTGAATTTGGCCGGGTCGACATACTCGAGATTCTTGCGTGCTTTCGTGGGACTGCTCATTTCACTTTAACGATCACGAGGGTACGGTCATCAGAAAGGGGCGCGTTCTGAGAGAACCAATCCACTTCGTTGAGAAGCACATCCGCAAGCTCGGCAGCGGTGAGTTCATGATGTTTTTCGACCAGCACGCGTAGCCGCTCCATGCCGAACAATTGGCCTTCATGGTTGGCCGTCTCGGCCAATCCATCCGAATGGAAAACCAGGATATTGCCGACGTCGAGGGTGACACCCCACTCGTCGTATTGGACTTCCTCAAAAATTCCCAAAGGAAACCCGGTCAATTCAATCTTGTCGCAACGGTTGTCCTTATAGAGCAAGCGGCTGAGACTGACCCGCGTTTGCCACGCGAAGTTTCTGCGGCCCTTCTGCCACGTCGCGTAACAGGCGGTCATGAAGCGGCCTTCGATGCTGCGCTCACTGACCAGATGATTCATCTGCTTGAGCATTTCGGCAGGCTGCAATTTTTGCGGCGCAAGACTGCGCATGATCCCGATCGCTACCGCGCCATAAAGGGCTGCGGCAGTTCCCTTCCCGCTTACATCGCCAAGCGCAATGCCAAATTGTTGCGGGCCATATCGCAGAAACTCATACAGGTCGCCACAAACTTCGCGCGCGGATAGATATCGCGCCGCTACGTCCAATCCGTAATCGTCGGTCGGCACCGGCCGTCAGCAGCGCGCCCTGAATGCTCTTGGCGGCTTGCAGATCACGATCGAGACGCGCCTCATCTTTAGCGACTTGTTCGTAAAGCCGCGCATTTTCCAGAGAAACGGCCAGATTCGCTGCCATGATGGAAAGCGTCTGCACGTGGTCAGCGTGAAATAATTGATCTGCGGACTTTCCAGATCGAGAACGCCAATTACTTTGCCCTTGTGCATCATCGGAATTGCCAGTTCCGACCGCGTTTCCGGATTGACCATCAGATAGCGCGGGTCAGCGGTAACGTCAGGGACGATCACCGGCTCGCGAAGTGTGGCGGCCGCGCCGACGATTCCTTCGGTGGCGGCGACGCGAAGTTTTCCCTGCACCCGCTGGCCATGTTTAACGTCAATGCGGTGACGAAAAATCTTCTGATCTTCGTCATAGAGCATCAGGCTGAGGATCTGATAGTCAATCACGCGCTTTACCGGTTCGGCAGCGCGGCGCAAAAGCTCTTCCACGTCCAGAATGGAGCTCATTTCGCGGCTGACTTCGTTCAGGACCAGAAGAGTTTCCGCTTGATTGCTGACTTGCTGGAACAGCCGGGCATTTTCAATCGCGACAGCCAGGCGGCTGGCCAGGATGGTCAGAATGCGCTGCTGATCTTTGGTGAAATAATCGGGCTGCTGGCTCTGAATATCGAGAACGCCGATACATTTGCCGCGCAACATCAGCGGTACGGCCATCTCAGAACGCACCGATTCAATGGCATTAATGTAGCGGGGATCGACGGAAACATCGCTGACGCGGACGGAATGGCCAGTCGCCGCAGCCGTCCCGGTAATTCCCTGCCCGATGGGCACGCGCAAATTCTCTGCCAGTCCCGGCGGGATAGCCGATTGCAAAGCGATGCTGCAGGTAGAGACCGTCGGCATCGACCAGCAACACGCCGAACAGCTCGTAATCAATATGCCTTTTGATCAGAACAGCGGTGTGCGCTAATACTTCGTCGAGATTTAAGGAGGCGTTTACTTCTTCCCCGATTTGCGTGAGCGTTCCGAGAACTTCAACAGGGAGTTCGGGCGCGTTGTCTGCCTGATTGGCCAAAATTTTAGGTTCAGTGGATTCCATGAAGTCTTTTCATTATAGCAGAGGCGGTGCGCCGCTCTCTCGGTGAGCGATTTACGTGGCCTTGGGTCTTTTGTTGGACGAGAGACGAAGAATGCAGACGGTGGGCAAATTTCGGTAGCGCTGGTCGTAGTCAAGTCCATAACCAACCACAAATTCATTGGGAATCGCAAAACCGGTGTACTCGGCTTTGACGTCGGCGATGCGCCGCTCGACTTTGTCCAGCAAAACGATGGTTCGCAGATGCTTGGGTTTGCGCTCCTCAAAGACGTGCAGCAGATATCGAAGAGTGAGGCCGGTATCCAGAATGTCCTCGACGATGATGACAGTCCGCGACTCGATGCTTACGTCGAGATCCTTGGTCAGCCTGTACTTCGCCGGTTGAATCGGTGCCGCTGCCGTAACTCGACACGCCAATGAAATCGAACGAAACTTCTCCTCCTAATTCGCGCGCCAGATCGGCAAGAAAAAAAACTGAGCCCTTCAGGACGCCGACGAGGTGGAGTTCGTCTTTGGGGAAATCGCGCCGGATTTCGCGGGCAAGTTGTTTGATACGGCGGTGGAGGCGAGCATCAGAAATTAAAACGCGAAGAGATTCGCCCGGTCGATGGCCGTGTCTTTCGCGAATAGGCCGGCGCTTTTTCTTAGGCAAAGGCATGTCCTCCTCGTTGAGAATCAGTCCACCCAATCAGCAAGGAAAATATTGGTTTCGTGCGGCACCTTGCCGTTGCGATTGGAAGCCCAGACCAGGCGCTTGCCGTTCGAGGTGAACATGGGGAAACCGTCGAAGTCCGGATGAAAGGTGATGCGCACCTGATCCGTGCCATCTTCGTTGATGATGTACAAATCGAAGTCGCGGCCATTCTTGGGGTCGGCCTGATTGGAGGCGAAGATGATGCGCTTGCCGTCCGGCAGCCATCGTCGATGCTCAAAACACCGACCACGTCTGGTACATCTTTCTCGCGCCCGTTGCATTCTTCATTTACGTAGTCGCTTCCATTGCCGAAACCAATCGCGCTCCCTTCGACCTTCCCGAAGCCGAATCCGAGCTAGTCGCCGGTTACATGACCGAGTACAGCGGCTTCCGCTGGGCGGTGGTGGTTGGAGGAAGCGCGGCATCGAATCCGCAAGCGAACGGCCCTTACCCAACTCGAATCCCACGTGCCGGTTGCGGCTGAGCGCTCCCGTGCAGGTCAGGACGAGGTCGCCAAGTTCCGCAAGGCCACTGAGGGTTTCGGGCTTTGCGCCAACTTTTACGGCCAGTCGCGTCATTTCTGCCAGCCCCCGCGTAATCAGGGCGGCCTAGGGATTATGAGACCCTCGCTCTTCCACTGAGCTACGCCAGCAAACAAGCAATTCTCCATGGTAAGGAGTAAGCGAAGAGAGTGTCAAGGCATCGCCACGTACTTGAACTGTTGAAGAGGGCAAAACTAACCTGCTCTTCGGCTCTTGCCTACAATCCCGGGTTCCGCGACGGCCTTCTGGGAAGCATCTTCGGAGACAGGAAGAGTCCCGAATCGTCTCGGTGGCGCTATCCTGTTCGACCGCATCGCAGGTGGTGCCAGTTTCGGTCTCGGACCGAACACTTTCCTGTTCGACTCCAGCGCCAATAACCCTCAATCTAGTCTCGCCACTGATCCGCGGTTCACAGGATATAACTCGATTCCAGCCGGGCTGATCCCTTCACCTCCGGGAGTCACTCCGCCGGTCACGCCTAACGTCACAGCCTCAGGATTCCCGTACGGATTGCTTAACGGAGGCTTTCCGTCTGAACCTATATAGCGACTCAACAACTCATTCTTTACTCTTTTTGAGGACAAGGCAGCCGGCGATTGAATCATGGAGCGCCTGCTTCTTAGATGGCATTCCTGCGCAAACACAATCAACGACCAAATAGACAATTCCACAGTATGGAATGTGAACTAAGCAACGACCTGTGAAAAATCGAGCGCTGGTACGTCCGAACGAGAGTCGGCTACCGATCATGTTGGTGACATAGAGGCCAAAGAGTTTTTTCCCAACTGTCGCTTGCCAGGATGAGCTTTCCAGGATCGCGAAATAGAACGATGAACCGAGTATGAAAAAACATAAGATCACAATTATAGAAGGCATACCATAGGCTGAAATTACCTCACTTCGCGGCTCACCTGGATGAAGATTCAAAAATGGATTTGGTCTCCCCTTCACCACTGTCAAGAAAGAAACAAAGCAGCGGCAACACCCAAGATCATTAGATCTACGATTGCCGCTAGAACTCGAAGCCACAACCCTGCGTAGCGCTGATCAGAGAGTTTTACCACGAAATAACTCTCCCCCCCTTCATCTGGATGGCACCTCGGCACGCCATACAATTTCCGGCACCGCACTGCAAAGCCCTGAATTGCTGGATCGAGCCTGGCAGTAGGTAGATCGCAGTAGTTCCTGGAGGTAATTAGGCTAGAGCCCTTGATCCATGAGTTTTTGATGACCAGCATATTTATACTCGGAACAGCTCGAGCCGAAATCAAGAAAGTGCGCCGGTTAGACTATCGGCGATAAAACGACGAGGTATTCTCTGTTGTATGAAACTCCAAAATTGCACGTGATCGAGGCAGTACAGTGAACTCATATGACTCTCCAACTCGAAGAGGACGTAGCCACGAATAGAACAGGTAATAAGACCTTTCATTATGAGCAAACCGAACAGAACTCTCGCCCAATAGGACGCCACCCAAAGCGGTCGTCCTTGAGGTCACAGTGTCCGTGAATTTGGTCGGCATATCACTATCTGCAAGATGTATAAGATCCATAGCAAGCGGGATTGTTTCAGAAACCAAGAAAAAAATTCCAAATGTAACCACAACAATTCTGATGGCGCGCTCGATCTTCGGTCGTAAATTATCAAACTGTGGCGTCGCCAGCTTTCCTCCAGCGCGTATCATTTTTGTTTTTGGATTTAGGCCAAACCAAAAGACACCCACAGGGACAAAGAACATGAAGCTGCTCACGGCAATCGTGCGCCCAATCCACACCTGGACACCTGGCAAATTTATGAGCACGATTGGGATTACGAATACAAATGCCATCGCTGCAAACCAGAGCAGACTTTTCTTCTCGTCTCCGCCATCATTAATCCTGGCTACATCAGTCGGTTTTTCCGCCGGGCCGCCGAATTTTTGATTCACAGGTCAATATCCTTTGGGTCGTGATGGAAAAGTGGGCCGTTAGTGTCGTAAACCCAAGCCCAAATCTTCACAACATAGCAAAACTCAATTACAGATTATTCTTTTCGCGGCGTCCAAGAGTCCAGCTCCCATGGCTCCAGGCAGCCCCTTCTCCAATTTTCCGGCTATACCTTTG
>CAWIPD010000010.1:0-16026 GCA_963837885.1 Candidatus Acidiferrales bacterium
GTTTGATCTCCCGGTGGCTTCAATTCCCGGGGAGGGGGTCCTTTTTCCACGGGCGCTTCTAGCCCAAATGGCTCATTCGTTTACGTCGCCAACTGGGGCACGGCTTCCGTTTCGGTAATAAACGCAACAAATAATACGGTTACAGCCACCATCCCAGTTGGACCCAATCCCAGCGGCATCACGATTACTCCGGATGGTTCCACTGTGTATGTAGGAGGCGGAAGTGTTGTTGATGTAATCGATACAGCAACCAATACTTTGAAGCTTGCCATATCCGCCGCGTGAGTCCGGGATTTGTGGCGATGACGCCTGATGGAAAGTACGTTTATGCCTCTCATGGTCCATCGAACGTGGCTGTAATCAGTGTTGCGACGAATTCTGTGATCGCAGACGTTCCCGTGGGTGGATCCCCTCAAGCGCTAGCCGTCAGGCCAGATGGCAAATTTGTTTATGTCCCGTGCCCAAGTTCGTATGCTGTTTATGTAATTGATACATCCTCCAATACGGTCGCTCAAATTATTCCAATCAGCAATTTTCCTTATGCAGTCTCCATCTCTCCTGACGGCAGAAAGGGTTATGTTAGCGAATACTATGGTGCTGCAACTGCAGTAATAGACCTCGCTACCAATTCAGTTATCACCACTGTTCCGAACTAAACCATCCCCTTTGGGTTTGCAGTTACACCAGACGGGCCTGGACGTTCGGCAGGCCAACCTGAACTCCAACTACATCGCTATCATCTCTACTGCCACAAACAGTGTCGTGGCAACTGTCCCGGTGAGCGGCGGTGTTTATACGTTTTCGATGGGTGCTGCCCCCGCCACATCGCAATCGATCACGCAGCTGTTGAGTCCCACGGTCCCGAATCAATTCAATTTTGGTCCGCACAGTTTCACCGTGCAATATCCGGCTGGGACTAGCTTCTCGGGAATTAATATGACGGTCGTCGCTGTCGAGGCGAACCAGCAGACCTTCAGGCAGCGCGTGGCCGGGACCTCCTTCGCCAACGCTACTTGCATCGTCTATTCAGGTGCTGGCGGTAATTGTGTGGATTACCAAGTCACCTGCTCCACTCTGAGTGGCGGTGCCATCAGTTGCCCTTCCGTCTCCACTCCCACCATCAGCGTCAAGACCAGTTTCGACACTCTGCAACGATCATCAACCCCGGTTTTCTGACTACGCCAATTGGAACAAACGATTGGACCAACATTTTTGATTCGCTTTACCTGATGCGCATCGATCCAACCATGAAAGGTCGCACCAGGGGATTCTCTGAGTTTTATGCAGTGGACCTGGGAGCCGGGAATCAACAAGGTGTCAGGACACTTGGTTTCACGGGAGCTCTACAACCCAATGGGTCGAGTTCTTTTCCTGCTGGAGCTCCGATCCCTGTCACATTCCAGTTGGCATCGATCGCTCATGCAGGGACGCAAGTGACTGATGCTACTACCGGGATAACTGTTGTCATGGTGAGTGACGCAAACGGAAAGCCAGCTTCCAATGTTGTTTTTGAGCAAAACCCTGCCTTCAGCTACGGGGGGAGTGGCTATACATTCTCTCTGAGCACCACGGGATTTGCGCCAGGAGTTTATAACCTGACCGTCTACGGCGATGCCTTTGCCGCACAACAGGTGCAGTTCAAATTGGTCGCAGTACCTGGCGACGTCAACGGAGATGGGGTTGTAAATTGCTCTGACCTCGCGATCATCAAGGGATCCTTCGGCAAGAAGGCCGGTCAAGCCGGCTTTGATCCCCGTGCAGATGTAAACCACGATGGAATCGTCAATGTTCTCGATCTTGCATTTGTGCAAGACAAATTCCCGCAGGCACATCGTGCAAGTAATTGTCATAGTCTCACGGGAACGAACAAAGTCAGTAGGCGTTTGGGGAAGGAGTTCTTTTCAGATCGAAAGGGGCTGTTTGTGAAAGGAAGATATCAGAAATGGCTCCTCGCGACCGCCCCTTGACGCCGGCTCGTAATGAAAATGTCACCAAGATAATTACTTGACTTTGAATGAATGCTCACGTACATTCTCGCGCACTGTCCGCATGTCAACCAGGGCCCCATTCTTTCTCAATGTTACGGAGTTCTTATGACGATTTCCGCCCTTCGAAGCTTCAGCATCGCAATTGTATTGCTCGTAGCGGCTCCATGGTCCCAAGCGCAGCAATTGGTAAATGCGAATTATCCAGGCGCCGCGTTTACATCAATTCGTGGCATTAACAACCTTGGCGTAATAGTTGGGCAATATCAGAATTCTTCTTCAGATCCCGGCCACGCATTTTTGTTGTCTCATGGCACGTTCACCAATATCGACGATCCGGCTGCCGCACCCGGGCAGGCCGCCCAAGCAATTAACGACAGTGGCGATATCGTAGGAACGTATCTGGATCCTGTCCTAAACAGGACTGAAGGATTTTTGTTGATCGCCGGAATTTATACAACAATTGCGTTCCCTGGCTCAATGTATACCCAGCCATATGGGATCAATAACTCGGGCCAAATCGTAGGACTCTACACCAACCCAGACGGCAATACCCACGGATTTCTATTGACTGCCGGCAGTTTTTCTACGATCGACTTCCCGGGGCCGTCTATACACAACTAAATAGTATTAACAATTTAGGGATAATCGCAGGAGCATACGGGGACGCTAGCGGGAATTCGCACGGATTTAAATACAGTTCTGGGAACTTTGTAGTTGTTGACTATCCTGGATGCTTATCCACCCTCCATTACGGGTGTTAATGACAGCGGAGCACTCATCGGAGCGTATTCAAATGCGGCCCCGGACGACTTAGTGAGAGCTTTCACGTATCTGAATGGCCAGTTCTCCCCGTTGGGCACGCCACCCGCCACTGATACAGGGATATCTGAACAAGCGTTCAACAATTCAGGTCAGATTGTGGGCGGTAGCTACGACCCTAGTAGCGGGTATTACGAGGGGAACGGTTTTTTTGTGACGACCGGCCCGTACGCCTATATCCCAGAATTCAATGCGAACGCGATTTCCGTTTTCGATACGACGTTTGATCTTCCAGTTGCTTCAATTCCCGGAGGTGGAGGTCCACTTTCCTCGGTCGTTAGTCCAAATGGTTCGTCCGTTTACGTCGCCAACTGGGGCGCCGCCTCTGTATCGGTAATAAACGCAACAAACTACACTGTTACAGCGATTATCCCACTTGGACCGAACCCCAGTGGCATCACCATTACTCCGGATGGTTCCACGGTGTACGTAGGAGGTGCAAGCCTCGTCTATGTAATCGATACAGCAACTAATACTTTGAAGCTAACAATATCCGCCGGTCTGAGCCCAGGATTTGTGGCTGCGACATCCGATGGAAAGTACGTGTATGTCACAAACGGTGGTTCAAATACAGTTTCTGTTATTAGCACGGCGACCAATTCTGTAATCGCGACCATCCCCGTCGGAGGTGCCCCACAAGCCCTCGCCGTAAGGCCAGATGGCAAATTCGTGTATGTGCCGTGCCCTAGTTCATATGCTGTTTATGTAATCGATACGTCCTCGAACACGGTCGCTCAGACTATACCCGTCAGCAATTTCCCCTACGCGGTCTCTATCGCCCCTGACGGCCGAACGGGTTATGTGAGTGAGTACTATGGCGCGGCTACTGCCGTAATAGACCTAGCTAGCAATTCGGTCATTGCCACTGTGCCGAACGGAACTATTCCCTTCGGCTCGGCAGTTACACCGGACGGTGGCTATGTTTGGCAGGCTAATCTGAATTCCCACTACATTGCCATCATCTCTACTGCCACAAACAGCGTCGTAGCAACTGTCCCGGTGAGCGGTGGTGTATATACTTTTTCGATGGGCACTGCCCCAGCCACATCACACTCGATTACTCAACTTTTGAGTCCCACGGCTCCCAATCAATTTAATTTTGGCCTACACAGTTTCACGGTTCAATATCCAGCCGAGAGCAGCTTCTCGGGCATTAACATGACGGTCGTCGCTGTCGAGGCGAACCAACAAGCTTTCAAACAGCGCGTGGCTGGCAGTTCATTCGCTAACGCTACCTGCATAGTTTATTCCGGTGCTGGCGGTAATTGCGTGGATTACCAGGTTACCTGCTCAACTCTGAGTGGTAGTGCTGTGAGTTGCCCTTCCGTCTCCACTCCTACGATCAGCGTCAAGACTAGCTTTGACACAGTGCAACAAATCGTCAATCCCGGATTTCTGACTACGCCTATCGGAACGAATGACTGGACCAACATCTTTGATTCGTTTTATCTGATGCGGATCGATCCAACCATGAAGGGTCGCACCAGAGGATTCTCTGAGTTCTATGCAGTGGATCTCGGGGCCGGGAATCAAGAAGGTGTCGGGACACTTGGTTTCACGGGAGCTCTACAACCCAACGGGTCTAGTTCTTTTCCTGCTGGAGCTCCGATCTCTGTCACATTCCAGTTGGCATCGATTGCCCATGCGGGGACGCAAGTGAGTGACGCTACTGCAGGGCTGACCGTTGTCATGTTAAGAGACGCAAGCGGAAATCCAACCTCCAAGGTCGTATTCCAGCAAAACCCTGCCTTTAACTACGGTGGGAGCGGCTACACCTTCTCGCTGAGCACCACGGGATTTGCGCCAGGTGTCTATAACCTGACCGTCTACGGCGATGCCTTTGCCGCACAACAGGTGCAGTTCAAATTGGTTGCGGTTCCCGGCGACGTTAACGGAGATGGGATCGTGAATTGCGCTGACCTTGCCATCGTCAAGGCATCCTTCGGGAAGAAGGCCGGTCAGCCCGGTTTTGATCCACGGGCAGATGTAAACCACGATGGAATCGTCAATGTTCTCGATCTTGCGTTTGTAGCAAGACAAATTCCCGCAGGAACGTCGTGTAAGTAAAGCTCAATTCCAGTTTTCAGAAAGAAGGAGAAAAACATGCGTCGTTTGAAAATAATTAAAGTTGTTGCGGGAGTGTGCTTGGCATTGGTAATTTCGTCACCAGCTATTGCCGACACAGTGCTGAGTGTAGCTCCGGTGTTAACCACCGTAAGTACCGGCAACAGTTTCGCGGTGGATGTAAACATTTCGGGCGTCGCGGATCTTTACGATTTCCAGTTAGACCTCAGCTTTGACCCCTCAATCTTGCAAGCCACTACAGTTACCGAAGGTGCGTTTCTTCCGTCTCTCTATGGGCCTGACTCAACGTATTTTATCCCAGGCATCATCGACAGCACCGGTGGCTCGATTACATTCAATGCCGACAGCTTGTTGAGCGCGGAACCCGGGGTAACCGGCACGGGTACGCTGCTAGTGTTTGATTTCAATGCCGTTGGCAGCGGGACTAGTGCGCTCACTATTGATGCCGCAACTTTCATCTTGCAGGATTCAACCGGAGCAGAGATAAACGCTTCAACGATGAATGGCTCTGTCGAGGTGCAGAGAGGGACTACTGTTCCAGAACCTTCCATTCTTATTCTGCTAAGCACCGGATTGCTTGCCATGGCCGGGTTCAGCGCGAAAAAGTCTAAACTCTAAGCGGTCTGTTGTTGCGCTCGTTTTTTCGTTGGCGCATGCACCAGCACTAGGTCGACCGTCGCTATAGGCGTTCTGATTCCCGGATTTCAATAATGCTTTCGATGATTAAGGGGCAATCGGGACGAATCTTGGTGCCTGTCATATCGATTCTCAAACGCCCAACTACTTGTCTTTAGGAGTGATTCTTGATGAAAAATGTCTTCTTGCTTGGGACCTTGCTTCTTACGCCGGGGGTCATCTCGGCCCAATCTGCCATGGCGTCATCAACTCAGTCTCCCGCTCCTGCGACAGTGTTGTCGCCTTCCAAGGTGATCGGTGTTTTTGTGTTTGGTAGGAATGGTCAGAGTTCTGATAAACAGTTGAAAGACGAATCTGAATGTTATGCAGCTGCAAAACAACATTCCGGCATCGATCCTGACGCTCCTGCCCGAGTGGCCATGGCGGCCGAACCAAAGCAATCTGGACAAAAAGCTGCCGGGAAGAGCAACGATCCAGTCGGCGGGACTCACTCCGTTTCGTCCCAGCATTTAGACAGTTCCGCGACCAAGAAAGAGGCTGCTGCGAAGTTGGCATCGGAGCAAAAGTTACAAGAAGAACGCACAAAATTTGCCCACGTGGAAGGGTTAGACCCATTCCAGCGAGCCTTCTCCGCATGCATGGAAGCGCGCAATTATTCCGTGAAGTAACTGCAAAACAGGGGTAAGCCAATTTGTAGCACACATTCGCTTTCTTCACTCGCTTGGACTGAGAATCTGGAGGGCCGATCAAGGATGATCGGCCCTCGACTCAACGCTCGCCCGTGTTTGCTCTTTACTGCTCGCGACATGTGAACTGGCCCTTATAGTTTCTTGAGAGGAACGGACTGCCGTTGGGTAACACGGGTTGAGAGCCTTTCGTGCAGGTGAAAAGATATACTCTCCCATCTTTTTGCGGACTGTACCCAATCCCAAACACTGTCGCCGCAGTTCGGTTGTTGGGGCCCACATCCCGCTGTCCCCACGTGTTCCCGCTGTCGCTCGTTAGTTCGACTGTCACGGCTATGTCGCAGCTATTGACGATCCAAAGAGTGGCGTTAGAGTTTTCGTACTCCGTTCGAGTGCATTGGGGCACACCATTGGTGAACCGAGCTGAAGAACTGGCTGCATTTTGAGGAGTCGCAGTTACCGTTTGGTTGTCTGCAGCGGCGTCAATCTCTAGATTGGATGACGCCACTGGGGTGTTGTCATCCGTCGAAGAAGTTGATGCGTCCATAGCGGCATTGGTTTCCTGACCGGACGGGGCGGCGGAGGCGCCGTCCTCGGTAGGAGCAGCTCCGGTGTCGAGACTTTCTGCGCACCCGGGAGGCAAACCCGTAGCTGCCACCGGGGTCCCACTGAATCCGGCTAGGGCTCCCCACATTATTAACTTGCCCGTCGAACACGGATCGTTCACTTTAGCTCCTGCGACTTTCGTGATGGATCTGATCCCCGTGGGAGACGTGGTTTTCGGATCGCCAGAATACAAGAATAGCGCTTCAATCTCGATACTCTGGCCGACGTGTTCCCGCAGCATTCCTAGAGCATTTTGCGGATAGACTGCGCACAAAACGTTCCCCGAGGTCCCGTCAGAGACTAAAACGCCGCCACCGCAGTCGGCACCCACAGTGACGGTCATTTTCTTCTTCTTAGCAGTTGTTTTGGCAAAACCGTACTGAGGAGAGACCAGTAAAACAAACAGTGTTATGACCGCGATACCGATGGTTCTAACGGTTCTCATTGTAATCTCCCTTTATGCGTTTTCGCATCAGTTTTGGAAAATTGAGCCGTGAAGCGGCTCTCATCTGTTAATCGCGACGTTTGCTCTAGAGAGGGGTCATGCGAACTGAAAAAAGAGTGTGGCCAGCTGGAGTTGCAGTTTGAATTGCTACAAGGACTCGAGGGCACCGTCTCTCGCGCGGATGTACCTGTCCCAGTTCGCGATGCCTTGAGCTTTTCATTCCACCGCTTCGAGAAACAGTTCTTCCTCCCGCGTACGTCTGCTTTAATCGAGATTCTGATCGTCTTTTGTCGCTCAGGGACTTCAAATCCGCCAGGGGGACAGGATGTGACAGCGCTATTCCACTTGAAACTGAGGATTGTCTTGGGGCCAAGGCAGTGATACCTTTTCACGCAAACTTATATCGCGGGTAGCTATTGCGATACAGTACCGGCGACGGATGAAAAACGGAGAAGGTCATCGATAGGATCGATGCCTTGAAGTAAGAGGGCGAGTTCGGGGAAGCACTAAGTGGCGTGTAATCAGTGGTGTGGTGACGAGATTACACGACGGTCTGGCTTACAGGTCTAGCTCGATCAAAACGACAATTGGTATTGAACGGGATAGGGGCAAGCACGTGTACGAGGCGCAATTAGGGCCCGTTCCGGTGCTTGTCCTGAGTTTGTATGTGCCCGAACCGTCTGGCACCCAGGCTCTCTGGAATCGAGCAAATGCGTAACACGAACTTACTCCACAAAGGGACCGTGAATGAAGAACTGTTTGGGCGACGTCAGATGAGAATGCAAATGAACACGTATTGCCTGAAATGCACAGTAATTTTTTCGGCGCTGCTGTGCGTGGTGCTGTCCCTGGGCAGTTGCCATTCGCAAGTTGTTCCGACGGGTCCCAAGATTGAGTTCACCAAGATTCCACCCGCAGCGCAAGGGGGCCGGGAGCGAGTGGACACGATTTCGGGGAAAGTAAACGGTGCGCATCCCGGTCAACAGATTGTGGTGTACGCGAGGAGTGGGCCGTGGTGGGTGCAGCCCTGGCCCGACAAACCATTTATCCCGATACAGTCGGATTCGACATGGGGTACGTCAACACATTTGGGATTTGAATATGCGGCGATGCTGGTAGAGCCGGGGTACCACCCAGCGGCGACCATGGACCTGGCACCGACGGTCGGCGGATCGGTTGTAGCGGTGGAGATCGTGAAAGGTACGGGCACGGTGGAGGTTGCACCGACGGTGCCACTGCATTTCAGCGGATACGACTGGACGGTACGCACGATAGCGTCTGATCGGGGAGGAATGAACAACCTCTACGATGGAGACAACGCATGGGTCGACGCGAAGGGCGCGATGCATCTGCGCATCAAGAAAAAAGGGGAGAAATGGTCTTGTGCAGAAGTGGTGCTGACGCAAAGCCTGGGCTACGGAACCTACATCATCACGGTGCGAGACGTTTCGCGGCTTGAGCCGGCGGCGGTTCTCGGCATGATCACGTTTGATGATTGGGGCGGGGATCAGCATTATCGCGAAATCGACGTGGAGATGAGCAAGTGGGGAGATGCCACTAGCAAAAGCAACGCACAATTTGGGATTCAGCCGTTCTACGTTCCTGGCAATGTGTCGCCATTCACGGCTCCTGCTGGGCTATTGACACATTCGATGCATTGGGAATCCGGGAAAGCAACGTTTAGAACTGTCAAAGGAGCGTCACTGCAAGCGAGGGCGCCCGTCGTTGCCGAACACAGTTTCACGGCGGGAGTGCCGACAGCGGGGCAAGAGAGATTCCAATTTTTGTTTTACGTGATCGCCAGCGAAAAGTATCCGATGCAAAAAGAAAATGAGGTCGTGGTTGAGAAATTCGAGTATCTCCCGTAAAGGGCGAATTCAAAGCCATATCTTCTTTAAGTGGGTGATGGCCGGAGTCGTAGTGGTGTGCCTGGCGTGCCCGTTACGGGCGATCGATCCGGGGCGAATGCTATCGCAATACATGCGCGAACAGTGGGGCAGCGAAAGAGGATTTACGGGAGGAGCGGTAACGGCGATCGCGCAGACAAGCGATGGATATCTATGGATTGGAACGGAAAAGGGACTGATTCGATTCGATGGACTGAATTTCCGTTTGTACCAGCAGGCGGTTCCCACGCCGCTGGCCGATCGGCAGCGTTCAGGGGCTGGCGGCGGACAATCAGGGAAACCTGTGGGTTCTGTTGCAAAGTACGAAGATATTGCGGTATCACGACGGAAAATTTGAAGCGGGCCGCGATGAGGCGGAGTTTGGGATTACGTCGGTGAGCAGGCGAAGTGATGGGACGATACTGTTCTCTTCGCTGTCGCTCGGCGCGTTGGCCTACAGAGAGGGAAAATTCGAGGCGCTCACAAACCCCGTCGAGGGGATACGTCCGCCCCAAGGCGGTACCTCCGCGACCGAGGACACACAATCGAGCCGATTCAGTTGGGCTACCGGCGTTGCGCCACACCGCTATGCAGAACCCAACTCTGCGGTCATATCGATGGCGGAAACGGAAGAGGGGGAAGTGTGGTTAGGGACAACCGATCGGGGACTGTTTCATTTGAAAAATGGAAAGATTTCCGCGGTACCCAATGAACTGGGCATTAAGAAGATCAACTGCCTTCTGGCTGCCGGGAACGAAATTTGGATCGGAACGGATGCGGGACTGTTTCTGTGGGACGGCGGGAAAATCGGTTCGCAGAAAGTGCCGGAGTCTCTGCGTCATAGAAAAGTGCTGACGATGATTCGGGACCGCGATTCGAATCTGTGGGTGGGCACGGAGCATGGATTAGTGCGAGTCAACGAGCAAGGTGTTTCAACAGATTCGGGCGGCCCCTCGGGAAATGGTGCGGTTACAGCGTTGTTTGAAGACCGCGAGGGAAACCTGTGGGTTGGAGGAACACGAGGAATTGAGCGATTGCGAGACAGTGCATTTGTCACCTATACGGCCGTGGGTTTGGAGTCAGAAAGTAATGGACCAATTTATGTGGATGGACAGGGTCGTGTCTGGTTCGCACCTTATGAAGGGGGATTGCACTGGCTGAAGGGCGACAAGATCGGAAAAGTGACCAATGAGCACCTGGACCAGGATGTTGTGTATTCCATCGCTGGCAAAGGAAGCGAATTGTGGATTGGAAGACAGCAAGGGGGACTGACAAATCTCCATTACACGAATGGAGCGATGACAGCCAAGACATATACGCGAGCACAGGGACTGGCGCAAAACAGCGTTTATGCGGTGTACGAGAGCGAGGATGGGACTGTGTGGGCGGGGACGTTGAGCGGCGGAGTCAGCGCGTTGAAAAATGGCCACTTTACGAACTATTCGGCGACCAACGGCATGGCCTCCAGCACTGTGACATCGATAACGGAAACTCCCGACGGAACCACCTGGTTTGCAACGCCAAAAGGAGTGAATGCGCTGAGCCAGGGAACGTGGAAACTGTATGCAGAGCGCGACGGATTGCCTTCAGAAAATGTCAATTGCCTGAGGACGGATTCAGCGGGAGTGCTATGGATTGGAACTGCGGCGGGGCTGGCGTATAGAAAGGATGGTCGAGTGCAAGTGGTGCGCGCCGCGTTGGCACCTTTACAGGAACCGATCATGGGGATAGCGGAAGATCGCAAGGGCTGGTTGTGGATTTCGACATCGAACCACGTGCTCAGGGTTAATCGGGAAAAGCTACTGGGCAATTCCTTGGGTGAAACAGACTCTCATGAATATGGTCTAGAAGACGGACTGCGGGGATTAGAAGGGGTAAAGCGGCAAGAATCGGTCTATGCGGACGATCAGGGGAAAATCTGGTTTTCGATGAATCGCGGGATTTCGGTTGCCGATCCAGCGCGTGCAATTGCGAATTCAGCCCCGGCTCTTGTCCGAGTGAGTGGAGTGTCCGCGGATGGCAGCGCGGTCAACTTGCAGGAACCGGTGCGCCTTGCGGGAGTTCGGCGCAGGATCACATTAAGTTACGCGGCGCTGAGCCTTTCGGTGCCCGAGCGGATACGGTATCGCTATCGACTGACGGGATTCGACCGCGATTGGAGCGAGCCGGTGACGACGCGTGAAGCGGTGTACACCAACCTGGGCCCTGGGAATTATCACTTTGACGTAGTGGCGTGCAACAGCGAGGGAATGTGGAACAAGAATCCAGCCACATTGGAATTAAGTATTCTGCCGGCGTATTACCAGACCAATTGGTTCCTGCTGGCGTGTTTCGTGACCGCCGGGTTCTTGGGATTAGCCGGATATCGATGGCGAGTCCAGCTCATGGCAGACCGACTGGATTTACAGTTCAAAGAGCGGCTGTCTGAGCGAACAAGAATTGCAGGAGAACTGCACGATACGCTGCTGCAAAGTTTTCAGGGATTGACATTGAATTTTCAGAAAGCGCGGAATCTATTGCCGGACCGGCCAGCAGAAGCAATCAAGACGCTCGACCGGGCACTGGACGGCGCCGAGCGGGCGATCGTCGAGGGGCGCGATGCGATCCTGGGAATTCGCTCGACCGCGCCCGCGACAAAGGAGTTGTCCGAAGAGATTGCGTCGCTGTGTAAAGAGATCAAGGAAGGGTACGGGGACGGACACCCCGCGGAGTACAGCGTGGTGGTAGAGGGTCCTGTGCATTCGCTGCACCCCTTGCTGCAAGTTGAAATTTTCCGAGTGGCGAGAGAGGCATTGAGAAACGCATTTGGCCATTCGCACGCAAAGCGGATCGAAACCGAAATTACATACAGCAAGAAACTGTTTCGATTGAGAGTTCGTGATGATGGTAAAGGACTCGATCCGGAAGTTCGTCAGAAAGGGGAACGACCGGGGCATTGGGGTTTGCGCGGAATGCGCGAGCGGGCAAAACGGATTGGCGGAGAATTGGAGCTGTGGAGCGAACCAGGAGCGGGAACGGAAGTTGAACTGAAGATCCCCGGCCCGGTGGCGTACCGAACATCGCCAGTTCAGGCAAATGGCAATTCAGAGCAAAAGAAAGTTAAACAAACCAATGAACTCAAAAACTAATCCCATCCGAATTTTGTTGGCAGACGACCATCCGATCCTGCGGGAGGGAATCGCCACACTTACCAAGGATGAAGCGGATATGAAGCTGGTTGCCGAGGCCTCGAATGGGCGGGAAGCGATCGAGCAATGGCGAAAGCATCGTCCGGATGTGTCGTTGATGGATTTGCAGATGCCGGAAATGAACGGGATCGACGCCATGGTCGAAATTCGAAAGGAATTTCCAGACGCGCGCTTCATTGTGCTGACGACCTACACGGGAGATGTGCAGGTAATGAGGGCGCTAAAAGCGGGCGCGCGGGCCTACTTGCTGAAGAGCATGTTACGCAAGGAACTGCTGGAGACGATTCGTGCGGTTCACGCGGGGCAAAAACGCATTCCACATGAGATTGCAGCACAGTTAGCGGATCACGCGGCCGATGACGCGCTGACACCTCGCGAAGTGGAGGTACTGAAGTTGATTGCGGCCGGACAAGCCAACAAGTTGGTGGCCGATAGGCTTTCCATCACGGAAGAAACGGTGAAAGGGCACGTGAAGAATATCCTGTCAAAATTAGGAGCAAACGACCGCACGCATGCGGTAACGATCGGCATAAAGCGCGGAATTATCGAATTGTAGAGGCCTCGAAAGAGGGGGAGCAAGAACACCGTTTTTAGGGATTAATCGAGAGAGGGGGATTCCTTAGTCTTATAGCGCGGGGGAATCCACTGCAGCGTCTTTATTCCATGTTCCCGAACGGCTTGCCCGGCAAAGGATTGCTACTCCTTCGTGCCGTAACTGGGGCTCTACTCATTCATGAAGGAATCTCCGGATTATCCGGGACTAACCCACCAGCAGAAATCATACGGCAATTAGCGGAAGTGATTACCGGGGTGTTTCTGATGGCGGGATTTTGGACGCCCATCGTGGGCGTTATCGTACTTGTCGTCCAACTGTGGGTCATTTTTTCGGGAACGGATCATCTGGCCATGGCTATCGTCATGGCCACTCTGGGTGCCGCACTGGCGATGCTCGGGCCAGGGTCAATTTCGATCGATGCAGTTCGGTTCGGAAGAAAACGGATCGATATTGAGAATCAATGAAGTTGGTTTTTGCCCCCTCTAAAGTTGTGTCGCCGCCCGGCACGAATTAGGTGAGGAATGAAGCCTCCATTCAGGGTTACAAAGAAAAACAAACTCCTTCAGTATCGGGGTGCGGATCGAACAAGGGGAGAAAAAATGCAAACAACAAACTTAGTGAAGGCGGCGAAGGCGGGAGAGAAGATGAGCGTTTGAGGAACTTTGCGAAGGGTGCTCGGAGCGGATATTCCATACGCTGCTTCGGATCACCAGAAATCGCGAAGATGCAGAAGATGCGATGCAGGATTCGTTGTTGAGGGCCTACATGCACCTGCGTGAGTTTGATGAAAGGGCGAGCTTCGCGACGTGGCTGACGCGCATCGCGATCAACTCGGGGCTGATGATCCTGAGGAAAAAGCGCCAATCGCGGGAATTGTCGATGGATGCCCAGGCTGATGGCGAGAACGCGCCACTGCACTGGGAGATCCCGGACCGGGCACCTGATCCGGAGAGAATGTACGGGCAGTGGCAGCGCGAGGCTTTGCTGAAGAAGAAGATCGCCGAGCTGCGGCCGAGCATACGGGCTGTCATCGAAATCCACCAGTTGCAGGAACATTCCATGAAGGAGACAGCAGGGCAGATCGGCATTTCGGTAGGCGCCACCAAGGCAAGGCTGTTTCAAGCGAGAACGGCGTTGCGCAAAAAGTGCCGTGCAAAGGAATTCCGACTTGGGCGCACACTGAGGGCCGCGTAAAGAGTAAGGATAGTTCTGACCGATACTCACAACACGCAACGCGAGTGGCAAAGTTGATTTTCGTGAACAGAATGACAGTAGCTCAAGAATCAAGGAGAAAGACGATGGCGACAATCACAACCAAAGACGGAACGCATATCCATTATAAGGATTGGGGGAAAGGGCAGCCGATCGTGTTTTCGCATGGCTGGCCACTGAGCGGAGACGACTGGGACGGCCAGATGCTGTTCTTCGGTCAGAATGGCTACCGGGTTATCGCGCATGACCGGCGAGGACATGGTCGCTCGGACCAGACCTGGGACGGCAATGACATGGATACGTATGCGGATGACCTCGCCGAATTGTTCGAGAAGCTCGACCTTAAGGACGCGATTATGGTTGGACATTCAACCGGCGGGGGAGAGGTCGCGCGATACATCGGTCGTCACGGGTCCAAGCGAGTTTCGAAGGCGGTGCTGATCAGTTCTGTGCCGCCACTCATGTTGAAAACAGAAAAGAATCCTGCCGGCCTGCCCCTTTCGGTCTTTGACGGGTTACGCGCAGCACTCGCAGCCAACCGTCCGCAATTTTATAAGGACATCACACTTCCGTTCTATGGTTACAACCGGCCTGGAGCCAAGATTTCCGAAGGCATCCGCGAACATTGGTGGCTGCAGGGAATGCTCGGAGGCGAGAAGGCGCATTACGATTGCATCAAGGCGTTTTCGGAAACGGATTTTACAGAAGACCTCAAGAAAATGGATATTCCTGTGCTGGTGATGCACGGTGACGATGATCAGATCGTGCCGATCGTGGCGGCAGGCCTGCTTTCCGCGAAGATTCTGAAGAATGCAACGTTGAAGGTCTACCCAGGATTTCCACACGGCATGCCCGCAACCAATGCTGAGCAGATCAACGCTGATTTGCTGACCTTCTTTAAGGGCGCAGCCACTTCGGTTTCTGCATAACGAATAGAGCCAACGCACGGTGATTCCAGGGAGACTGAAGCTGTATCCATCCGAGCCGTTTATGTGGCTCCCGGGCGATAAAACCAAGTCTCAGACGCCAGGCGGAACGTAGTTTCGAGGAGCAACACTCCAGTTTTCTCGAGCCTCTCGTATTTGCCTGCACGGTACGCGGCCATGATTTCCTTCGTCTTGCGTTCGGGTGCGGAGGCTTTTAGAAGCTCGGGACGATACGTCGGACAAGTCTCTTCGTGCATGTAGGCATTGGCCGCTCGTTGTGGATCGTCGATTCAACTTATTGCACCACGGAAAACGCATAGGACCGGAATTAGGTTTTGTGAAATGTAAGTTGATTGTGGAACCGAACGGGTTAGCGTGTATTGCTGATCCAAGTTATGCTCGGCCATTTTCTGAAATGCGGGCTACCGGAAATTGCTCATCAGGACCACATCGCTGGTACTACTGCCTTTGGCCAAGAACATCTGCCTGCCATCGCGGCTCCAAGAAAAGTCGAAGATCATACCAGAGGTGAAATTCGTTATCTGTCGCGGGGCCGCGCCAAAGAGAGGTTGTTCCCAGACATTGGTGTTGCCGTCTTTCGTCAAAAGATATTGAATACCCTTTTGATCGGGCGTCCACCTTATATTAGTCCCGACCATCGGTACGTCGAACGCGAAACGGTACACGGGAGTTCCCCCGGCGGAGGGGATCACTTCCAGCGTTTCTTTGGGAACAGGTCCGGGTTCCTGGTTGGTCAAAGCGATCCATTGGCCGTCTGGAGAGATGGAGACTAAGCCAGGATTTGGACGGCTGGAGATGATTGTCTCAGGGCCACCTTCGATGGAAACGCGATGTATCTTGCCTTCTCCGACATAGATCATCCATTTGCCATCGGGAGAGCAATCGGCCGAATCTTCAAGCCCATCTGCAAGCTGGACGGCATTTGAGCCGTCTGCATCGGTACGCATTACACGAACCTTATTATTTTCGTAG
>CAWIPD010000011.1:0-162157 GCA_963837885.1 Candidatus Acidiferrales bacterium
GGATTGGCGGAATCCCCATTGTGACCGTCGTCACTAGGGCATGTGACCGTGGCCACTGTCCATGTGTGTCGCACACCCCACAATAAGTCCACTTTCGAACTGATCTCTGTTTCATGCGTCACAGACACCACTCTTTTTCAGGGGAAGGTTGGGCTTATCGACATGAAGAGCGAGAATCCGAAGTGGGGGAGTATTTTTGCGCTCGTAGCAGTAGTCGTTTTGGGAACTTCTTTGTTCATCATGGTTCCCAAGGGTAAAGCTATCCCGGCATTCTCACGGAAATATCAAACCTCCTGCACGACCTGCCACAACAACTATCCAGAATTGAATGATTTCGGTGCGGCCTTCAAGAAGAACGGCTTTAAGTTTCCGAAAGGATGACGAAGTATTCGTCAAGCAGGATCCAGTCATGCTGGGTTCGAAGGCCCAGAAAGAAGCGTTTCCGGAAGCAATCTATCCGGGAGAGATCCCGGGAACAATCCCCATCGCGTTCCGTTACGAGGGCAATTTCAATTTCAACTCGAATCAACCCAAGCCTGTGCAGGCTACAGACTACATTCCTCGCACCGATCTGTTTGTGCCCAATACCTTCACGATTATCAGCGCAGGCAGTTTTGGTCCGAATTTTTCCTTCTGGATCGACGACGATATTTCCGCAGGTGGCTCGGGCTCGAACGGGGGCTTGGGCGACGCGTACTTGAAATACAACGACCTGGGGCACGTTTTCCATCTGCCGAAGAACGCCTTAAACGTCAAGTTTGGCCAATTTGAGCTGGATCTGCCATTTACGCAGGCGCGCACACCTTATTTGTCTGGCTACGATGTGTTCAGCCAAACAACGCTGGCACAATCCTCCTGCTCGGGCGCTCCCCAACCGGTGCCTTGCCAGACAACGAACAATTCATTTGCCCTAGGAGATCCGCAGCGTGGAATCGAATTCGGCGGCTACCCCAACAACGGCAACTTCACCTGGAGCGTAGCTTTCGTCGATGGCACGGGTTCGGCGTATGGCACCTCGACAAATCTGGTCACCCGCAATACGAAGGATGTTTATCTTCGGACTTCCTACCAATTTAACTTAGAGCGTGATCCGGAGAGCCGCAACGGCATTCAGGCCGCTGGCCCAACTGGACCCCGTGACCATACATCGATTCGTGTCGGCGCGTTCTACTATTACGGAACCAACCAGCAAAATTTCGGAAACGGTGAATTTACCGGCCTGAACTTCAACACCATCAACGAGCCCTTCTACCGTGTCGGAGGCGATCTTCGATTCCGCTATCGCAAGTTGGAAGTTTATGGCGTCGGGCTCGTGGGACGCGACCAAAATCATCTTGTCGATACGGGCGCCGGAACGATCGCCAAGGCTCCTTCGGTTACGTTTACCGGTGGATTCTTCGCCGGCAACTACTGGATCTATCCCTGGCTAATCGCCACGATGCGCTACGACTTTGTGAACTCTCCCTCTGATTATTTCAATGGGGATTCGCGATACCAGACTCAGAAACGACTTCCGTCCGGGCTTCCAAATCCTTGTACGAGCAAACATCAAGATCCTCGGCGAATACACGCGCAGCTTCGAACCCGGTTCCTACGGCGTGGATGCCAACGGGAATCCGTTGTATTACCGCCCCAATACATTCATCGCTGGAATTGACTACGCGTTCTAGACGAATCACGCACGGCTTGGTAACAAATTACCCAGAAAAAATCTGGTAAGGATGAGAGGGAAAAATGAAAGTACGCGCATTTGCAGCGAAAGCAGTAGCAGTTTGTGGCTTGGCAGTGCTGGTGGCGGGCGCAAGCTACGCCGGAGACATCAAAGGAAAGGTCAGCGTTCAGGGAATAAAATCGGCTGAAAACATCGCGGTTTACGTGGACGCGATCCCCGACAAGAAGTTTGACGCGCCGGCAACAAAGCCCCTGATTGATCAGTCCAAGATGACCTTCAACCCGCACGTCACGGTGGTCCAGGTTGGAACCACTGTGGAATTTCTGAATAGCGATCCAGTCGGACATAACGTGTATTGGCCAAGCATCAGCGGCAACAAGAAGTTGGCCCACAACCTGGGTACATGGCCCAAGGGCGATAAAAAGGCCTTTCAGTTCAACGATGCTGGCGTCGCCTCATTGCTTTGCAATGTGCATCCAGAGATGAACGGATATGTAGTGGTCTCACCAACGCCGTACTTCGCGCTGACAGACAAAAACGGAAACTACGAGATCAAGAATGTGCCGGCAGGGAAGTACACCCTGAAAACCTGGAGCGAAGACGGAAAAGTGACCACGCAGGCCGTGGAAGTGACGGCCAGCGGAGCGACCGCTGACCTGACCGTAAAGAAGTAAGTAACCGGGCATCCAGGCTTAACGGTGGAGACGCGGACAAAACTCGTCGATTTGGAGTGGCTGGAGTCGAACTTTCCTTGCATGCAGGCGTGTCCGGTACACACGGAAGCGGGACGATATGTTTCGTTGATCGCCGAGGGGAAGTATGAGGATGCCTACCGTTATGCCCGGATGCCCAATCCGTTTGCTTCGATTTGCGGCCGTGTCTGCGGCCATCCGTGTGAAGCAGCGTGCCGCCGTGGACAGTTTGATCTGCCCATCTCAATCCGTGCGTTGAAGCGATTCGTCACCGAACGCTACGGGCCGGAGTCGCGCAATCCGATTGATGTCTTTGAAGGGAAGCTGCGCCCCACGCGTGTGGAAAAAATTGCGGTCATTGGTTCGGGCCCGGCGGGAATGTCCGCGGCCCATGATCTGGCCCTGTTGGGTTATCCGGTAACGATATTTGAGGCCGCCGGAGTGCCTGGCGGAATGATGCATCTGGGTATTCCGGAATACCGGTTGCCGCGAGATGTACTGAACGCTCAAATCCGCGAAATTCTGGACCTCGGACCCGAACTGAAATTGAACATGAGATTGGGCAAGGACTTCACGCTGGATGATTTGAAGCGCGAAGGATACAAGTCTGTCTTGATGGCGTTTGGTCTGCACCGAAGCCGCGATCTCAACTTGCCTGGAAACGAGTTGGACGGCGTAGTCAAGGGCATCGATTTTCTGTTGAACGTCAACCTGGGATACCGGTTCGAAGTTGGCAAGCAAGTGGTGGTGATTGGTGGCGGAAATGTCGCCATCGATGTCGCGCGTTCCGCCATGCGCGAACAGCAGAAGATGAGTGAAGGCGGTCTGCCGAATGAGCTGACGTCCAGTGAAATGGACGTCGCCATGAAGGAGTTCATGGACGTTTCGCGTGCGGCCTTGCGCATGGGTGCGCGTGAAGTGCAGTTGGTCTGCCTGGAATCACGCGCCGAGATGCCGGCCTCCGAAGAAGAAATTCACGAAGGTTTGTTGGAAGGAATGAAGCTGAGACCTTCGCTGGGACCGAAACAGTTTGTAGGCAAAAACGGCCGGCTGACCGGTCTGGAAGTCACCAAGTGTATCTCGGTATTTGATGAGAACCGGCGATTCAATCCCAAGTTTGAGCCAGGAACCGAGCATGTCATTCCGTGCGACACGGTAATTCTGGCGATCGGGCAGTCCTCGGATATGTCCTTTCTTAAGCCGGAGGACGGAATAGAAACCACACGGCAAGGCACGCTGAAGATCAATCCGGAAACACTGATGACCACAGCGCCTGGAATTTTCGCGGCGGGTGACATCGCGTTTGGTCCCCGGCTGATCATCAACGCCGTCGCTGATGGAAAGAAAGCGGCGGTCGAAATCGACAAGTTCCTGCGCGGCCCGGAATGGAAGCCAAAATCCAAGTACGTGCAGATCACCGTGCTGGATCACCACGAAATGGCCGCACATTACGACGAATATTCACGGTTGGCCGTTCCGGTACTGCCTATCGACAGGCGCACTGGAGTGGCAGAAGTCGAGACCGGCTACACCGAGCAAGAGGCACGAACCGAGGCAACTCGTTGCCTGCGCTGCTGGATCAACACCATATTCGAAGGCAACGAAGAGAACGGTACGGAATGCATTCTCTGCGGCGGGTGCGTGGATGTCTGCCCGGAGAATTGCCTCTCTCTCGTCCCCTTGAAGGATTTTTCGTTTACGGAAGATGACAAAACACGGCTGGCAAAAGAAACAGAGCTACGGCGGTTTGATCTGCAGCACATTTCACCGGAAGCTCTGAATCAGATCGAAGGATCGGTGATGGTGAAAGACGAGACTATCTGCATTCGCTGCGGATTGTGCGCGGAACGCTGCCCAGCCCACACGATTTCCATGGAGTCCTTCCAAGTGTTTGACGAAGAACAAGGAATGACAGTGCGCGAGGAGATTGTTCTACGACCATGAGTGACGAGAAATCCAACAATTCAGTGAGTGGTGAAGCTCCAGTCGCGGGAGTTTCAAGACGCGACTTCCTCAGCGAATTTACCGTTGGGGCGCTTGGTATCGCAGGCTTGGGAGCGGGGGCGCTGACCTATCAATACTTTTCTCCCAACGTTCTCTTTGAGCCCGCCACCACATTTCGCGCGGGCAATCCCGATCTGTATCCAGTGAATTCGGTCACCTTCTTACAAGATCAGCAGGTTTACATCGTTCGCACCGCCGGCGGTTTCTATGCTGTTTCTTCCGTGTGCACTCATCTCGGATGCGTAACGCAGTGGAAACCCGAAGCCAACATGATTGCCTGCCCATGCCACGGAAGTAAGTTCACGCCCGAAGGCAAAAAGCTGGAAGGGCCGGCGCCGCGGCCGCTGCCACACTACTCGATCGCGCTGACCGCCGACGGCGAATTGCAAGTGGACAAGTTGCAGACCATCAAAGCCGATCAAGTGTTGAAGGCTTGAGGAGAATATGGCGACTTCAATCACGAACGCACTGGCAACCCTCCGCGAGTCGCGAGTGTGGAAATCCATTTTCCGCCGCGGGCCCGCGCTGACGAACCGGACGCGAAGTTTGGCCGTCTTTGGAAATCTATTTTTGCACTGGATGCCGGTGAAGGTGCGAGAGAAATCGCTGCGCGTTCGAGCCGCATATTATCTGGGCTCACTTTCGTTCCTCCTATTTATCATCCTGGTCATCACCGGGGTATTGCTGATGTTTTATTATCATCCCGCCGCGCCGAAGGCCTACCACGACATGAAGGATTTGCGTTTCGTGGTCTCCAACGGGGTGTTCTTGCGCAACATGCACCGCATCGGCGCTCACCTGATGGTGTTGCTGGTTTTCTGGCACATGTTTCACGTCTTCTATCGCGGCGGTTACAAACCACCCCATGAATTCAACTGGGTGATTGGCGTGGTTCTGCTGATGATTACGCTTTTCCTGAGTTACACGGGTTACCTGCTTCCGTGGGATCAACTGGCATTTTGGGCCGTGACGGTGGGGACAAACATTATTTCGGCGATGCCGGTTGTCGGCAGCAAAGTGCGATTTGTAGCCCTGGGTGGAAACATCGTTGGCGAAAACGCGCTGCTTCGCTTTTACGTTTTGCACGTGGTGATACTCCCGTTGCTGGCTTTCCTGTTTATCGGTGTGCACTTCTGGAGAGTGCAGAAGGACGGCGGGTTAACGGTTAAGTCGAAGGACGACGATGGAACAAACTAAGATCACATCCGGCTTCAGTTCGGACGCGAAGAAAGAGCCTCGGCGCATTGTATTCATCACGCGAAATGTGTCCGCAAAAGTAAAGGACGATCGCGGCCCGAAGTTGATGACGTATCCGCACCTGCTGGTGCGCGAGGCAATCGTATTTGAAGTGCTGATTATAGCAATGGTGATTGTTGCGCTGTTTTGGGATGCACCTCTGGAACAACTTGCCAATCCATTGTTAACGCCCAACCCGGCCAAAGCACCCTGGTACTTTCTTGGGTTGCAGGAGTTGCTGCACTTCTTTCCGCCATTTGTCGCGGGGATTTTGATTCCGACGCTCATCCTTCTGGCGCTGGTGGTTATTCCCTATTTCAACGTAAACGTTGAGGCGAAGCCGATGTGGGCTGAGCAAGCAGCCAGGCGGTTCAGGATCGCACTAGTTGTGATCGTGGCCTTGCTTGCACTTTTGGCCTCGGTCGATGCGTTGACGATCATCGTGCCTACCGTTTTAGTCGCAGCGTTGCTGGTTGGTTCCTATTTTTCAAAAGCCACCACAGGCTGGATGGGAGCACTGCGCAACAAACCACTCTCGTGGTGGGTCATGACCTGGTTTCTTTCCACGGCTATTGCCTTGACCATTGTGGGGACATTCTTCCGCGGCCCGGGCTGGTCCTGGGTGTGGCCTTGGGGGGCACATGCCAGCTGAGGATATGGGGAAGTTATCGCATCGGGTGAGGCTGGCATTCGCCGTCTCGACGGTGTTGTGTGTTTTGGTTCTGGCTATTTCTCCGGTAAAGGATTTTCGAGCAGAGTGGAAGCACTATAAGCGTTCGTTCTTGAGCTTCGCGCAAGGCCGGGCGGACACCAAGAAGCTGCTGGCAGACTACAATCCGAATATCGATCAGGCATGGATCCCCGGAATGAACGTCGTGGATCGCTGTTCAACATGCCACCAGGGAATGACGCAGCCAACTCTGGCTGATAGCTCCGTTCCACAGCCGTTTCGTGCCCATCCGCCGATTCCCCACAACGTTCGCGATTGGGGCTGCACCATCTGCCACCGTGGGCAAGGGCCGGCAACGGAAGTCGCGGAGGCGCACGAAACAACCCTTGCGTGGGAACAGCCGATTTTGCCTGCTCACTATCTGCAGGCTTCGTGCGGCAGTTGCCACCAGGCAGACATCAAGGAGACGCCGCAACTTACGCGCGGAAGGGAACTGCTTTCAAGGCTGAACTGCCAGGCCTGCCACAAGCTCTCAAATATCGACCGTTCCACACTCGGCCCAGAGCTTTCCAGCGTGGGTTACAAGGTCTCTCGCCAGTGGATTTACAAGTGGCTGAAGGAACCGCGCACCGTCCTGGACAAAGACGGCAATGTCACTGTGAATGGCTATGAAAACGGCGATGAATCGCGCATGCCGAAATTCCGGCTGAAAGAAGAAGAGATTGTGGCGCTCTCTGGATTTTTGAGCGCGCAGAAAGCCAAACCACTCGAGGCATACAAGATCAATCCAGTGGTAGTGGCCGCTTGGAGCAAGAAGCCAGACCTGGTCAGCCAGGCGGAAGTGCGCTTCCGCCAGATGATGTGCACCACCTGCCACCCGCTGGCCGTAACGCGTGCAGGAGAAACGAAGCTGATCGGTGGAAACATCGGGCCAGAACTCACCAAAGTCGGAAGCAAGGTAAACGAACAGTGGCTGGTATCGTGGCTGAAAAATCCACAAGGCTACCTGGCCCACAACAACATGCCACGGTACGGGTGGAGTGACGAAGATCTCTACAAAGTGTCGCAGTACGTCATGAATAAATTGACGGACTCCGATTTGTTGACCGGTGTACCGCAACTGGGTGAGCCGACTGAGGACGAAATTAAGAATGGCCGCCGGCTTTTTCTGGAAAAAGGTTGCGCCAGTTGTCATCACGTGGATGGCATCTCTCCGCAGAAAGATTTTGGACCGGATCTAACCGCGCTGGGAGCGAAAAACGCATCCGAACTTGAGTTTGGAAAGGCCAAAATTCAGCATAATCTGCCCCTCTATATTCAGACGAAATTGCAAGACCCTGTGTCCGTGAATTCGGCCGCACGCATGCCGCAGTACACCTGGAATCAGGACGACCTCGATGCGGTAACTACAGCACTGTTAAGCCAGACCGGACCAAAGTCCACTAGTGCGTTGCAGCATTTGGTGGTCGCAAAGACTGAGCCCAACTTTCAGGCCATGGGTGATTTTGCGGAAGTTTATGAACGATATAAATGCTACGCCTGCCACCGGTTCAACGGGTTTGGAGGCACGCTTGCCCCCGACCTTTCCTTTGAAGGAAGCCGCGCACAGAAGAAGTGGATCGCCGAGTTTCTGAAGAATCCGCAAACGATTCGTCCAACACTGATTCTCCGCATGCCGCAATTCAACATGACAGACAAAGAGGCGGCAACGGTGGCGGAATATCTCTCGATGGCCGTCCAAAAGCCTGGCGTCAATCCCGACAGCATCGAGATGCAGAAATATACGCCAGCGATGGTGTCGTTGGGCAAACAACTCTACGACGTGAAATACCAATGCCAGTCTTGCCACACCATAGGTGGCAGCGGCGGCTACGTTGGTCCGAACCTGAACAACGCGGGGAACTGGCTGACTCCGGCCTGGGTCGAGGCATGGCTAAGAAATCCGCAGGCGTTGCAACCGGACACGATTGAGCCGCGAAGGAACTTCACGGACGACGAGATTCATGCGTTGACGGCTTACCTGATGACGTTGCGTTCGGGCATCAAGTCGCAAACAGGGAGCACTTCGGCTGCTCTAACTCACCCGATGGCGCAGGGGGCAGGTCGATGAAATCCAAACTCATCATGGCGGCAATGTTGCTTGCAAGCGTATTTTCCGTGCTGGCTTTGTCAGGGTGCAAGAATGCCGCCGCAGTGAAACCAGATGAGGCGTTCGGCGCTTACGATACCGAGGCAGACTGGAATGATAGCCAGAAAATAGTCAAGCTGGGATATCAGGAATCGCAAGGGAAACGGGTATTTTATCTGTACTGTGTGTGGTGCCATGCGGATGCATCCCCCGCTGGGCCTTCCAACCGGAGCAATCTGACGCCCGTGCCCCCGCTCATGAACGATGGCGAAAAGTTGAATCAAGAGAGCGACGAGTTCATGCAGAACATCATTACGTTGGGAGGGAGCGCACTGGGGAAGTCGGCGATGATGCCGCCCTATGGGAAGACGCTTTCGCCTGAGGAAATCAAGGCAGTGATTGCTTTCACGCGCGCCATCGCACAACCAGCGTACCAGAAGCCCGGACGTCCGGGTTCGCAGTACACCACTAAGTAGTAGATGCTAAACTCCGAGGATGGTTTTGATGCGTCCATGTGTTCGTTTTTGTGTGCTTTCTTGCATTCTTGCGCTGCCTGTCGCATTCGCGTTGAGCAGTCCTGCCGCGGCACAGATCAGTCCCAACGAAATGCGCGATCCGGAGTTAAAGGCGCTGGAGAAGCAATATTTTCCTGAGCTTAAGAAGCTGAACCAGACCATCGCGCACATGCATTTTCCGTTTACCTTTTATCTCAGCCGGTATGTGGGGCTTGATCCCGCAAAACAGGCGGAAGCGGATTCGCGCGGATTAGAGTTCGTAAGATTCAGGGATCTGACGGTTCTGAAGATTACTGGCAATTACAACGCAGCCTATGACTCGCAAAGATATACGCGCAACGAACGCGCAGCGCGCACATTTGAGGATGTGTTGTTGCCGATACTGCAAGTAGTGACGCAATCGATTTCGCCGGATACCGCGTGCGACGCGATTGGCTTTGAGGTTTCGTATCATACGCGAGCGAATGAGAAGAGCTTTGACTATGAGGGCAAAGAAACCCTCGTGGTAGTTGTTGACCGGCAGAACGCGTTCCGGTTGGCGCAGGCGACGAATGATCAGGCGCGGCAGGAGATTCTGAACGGGTCGCAAATTTTTCTGGGCGGGAAAGACTATGGGTTGTCCCTGCTCGAGAAAGACCCGATGGTCGTTGAAACGCTCCCGCGCACGAAACCGCCGGTTAAGCCCGACGCCTCTTCCACTGTGAGCACTACACCGGCTAGCCGTCTTACGCAATCGAATCCTAATCCTTTTTCCGTTGCTCCCGGTGGTCTGACAGACCCGGTTGCAGGTCGGGTAAACGTCGCAAAGCAGGATTTATCGCAGGCCAAGCCCGCCGCCACTCCCGATGAGGTGGATAAACTCCAGGCACAATATAAAACGCAGCTCGACACACTTTCACAGATTGGACAAAGCAAATTTCAGTTTGTCAATTACGACCCGCCGGCGTTTGTGATTATGAACAAAGAGATAGCGCTGCAGATGACCATGCGGAACGCGCTGCATTTCGACGCGGAAAAGGCTTCGTTGTACAAACGGGCGGCGCAGACTTTCGACCTTTTTCTGGCGCCGAAAATAAAAGATATCCTGGCCGCTGTTCCAGAAGATGCAAAATTCGACTCCTATGATTTTTCCGTGGTGAATCTCTTTGCAACTCTTCCAGGATCGAAAGAGCGTTCTGAGGCGATCGAGTTTGTTTTTCCAAAAACGTTGACACGCAAGTTTGCAGACTCAGAGATCACCAATCAGGAGTTGATTGACCACAGCCAAGTGCTCGTCAACGGCGTTCGCATCGCCCTAAACCTCCAATTAGTCGAATAGGTAATTGACCATGAACTGCCGGGGAACGCGCCATGCAGGGCTCCCTTGGAACATTCGATAAATCAAGAGTTCGACCAAAGATAGATTTGACTCCAAATGAACTGAGACGCGGTCAGTAACGCCTTTGTTTTGCACGGTTGGATTTGTTCGCTCCCCACCGCCCCTACCATTCATCTTCCTGATGGATGGACACTTGACAAAAATACGCGGGAGCAAAAAAGGGGCAGATTAGGCAGATGATCCGGTTCCGTTTTTACTTTTCAGCACCACGGGTGACAACCGGACGCTCCAATTTCGACGTTCAATGCTTATTTCCTCTATCGTCGTTTATAGCCAGCGACGGGTGTGCTCTGATTATTCGCGTGTAATCTAGCAATCCTCTGAGTTACAGAAGACAGGAGGCTCGTTTATTCACTTGGTAGTATATTTCACGTGTGACTTGTCTTTGTGTGAAGGCGTAACTTTTACCTCGGATCTTATTATCGGCACAAGATAACTGGCGAACCCGATGCCGACAAGGATCGTCCCGAAAGATTTTTCCGGAGTATATGTCCGGACCACCGATTTTCCGTACACCAGTTTGTAGATTCTTTTTTCATAGCGACGCGAAAACAGTTGCTGCATTGCTTCCTGTAAATTGGCTTCCGCTTCTTCTATCGATCCGTTGCCAGCGTACTCGCATGCAAAACCACCCAGGTAAGAGTCGTTTGAATTGTGGTAGACCTTGGCCATCAGTAGACCAGCGGTGATTCGTGTCCCCGGCTTATCGGTGTGCTGAATAGCGATGATTCCCTCTAGAACGGACCCATGGTGAATGTCAGGTAATTGCGGAAGTTCGACTGTCTCAGGTGGCAACACCGAGGTGTAAAGCATCACGTTGTAATTCTCGATGCCGGCCATGTGCAGTGCAGCGTCATACGACCCGGTCTCGATTCCTACATCGCTCTCTCCCCACCCGATCACCCAGAAATATTCTTTCGGAATCCGGCAGCCAATTTCGACGTAACGCGTGGGAGCATGGTTGGACATTTGAGATTACGCAGGGCAGCTTAATGCTGTTCAGGCTTGAGGTCAAACGCGGCTAGTGATCTGCACGCCTCTTCCGATATTTTAGAAATCATCGACGGTTCCTACCAGGATGGACCACGACCCGCTTTTTGGATAAGCGCGGTGATGCCGTTCTGCGTGTTAAACATCAATGCGCAAAGTTCGCGGACAACTTCTCAGCAACTTTCGCAAAGCGGGGCTCAATCTGTGCTATTCACACAACGGATCCGAATAGCCACCCGATGCCTGATGTAACCGCCATAGCAAGCGCTCCCCAGAAAGTGACTCGGATTGCGCCGATCATCACTCCTGCCCCACCCACGCGCGCGGCCAATCCACCCAATAGCGCCAGGAACGCTAAGGATGTTCCTGAAACAAGGGGAATTAGTATTCCCACCGGCACCAACGCAGTCACCAGGAGAGGCATGGCTGCTCCGACAGCAAAGCTACCAGCCGAGGCCAATGCCGCCTGGATCGGATGCGCCCGCGAAGTCTCGGAGAGACCGAGTTCGTCGCGGGCATGCGCGCCTAAAGCGTCATGTTTCATCAACTGGTCCGCAACCTGCTTGGCTAGTGTGGGATCAAGCCCACGCCCAATGTAAATTGCCGTCAGTTCCTTGTGCTCACCCTTGTCGTCTCCTTTTAGTTCGGCTCGCTCGAGATCTAGCTCGGCCTCTTCGGTGTCTTTCTGTGAGTGAACGGAGACATACTCACCTGCAGCCATCGACATTGCTCCAGCCACCAGCCCGGCGACACCCGCGATTAATACGCTGCTATGAGTCCCATGCGCCGCCGCGATCCCAAGCACTAGGCTGGAAGTAGAAAGGATGCCATCGTTCGCTCCCAAAACTGCTGCGCGGAGCCATCCAATTCGTCCTGTGCGATGTAGTTCCTTGTTCACTACAGACATCGTAAAGCCTCCTAAACCAGGGTGGCGTCGGTTGAAATACGACTCAAATCCATTTCTTTCGCAACAACCAAACCTTGATAATCTGCGTTAGGCCCACATAACTGAGCAGCGTGAGCATGAGGATTGGCCAATACATTCGCGGCAGGTGGGTAAAACCCAGGGCAGCGGCCAGTGGAGAATACGGTAGCCACATCCCAATACCCATAATTGCTAATGTTGTGCCCGTCAGTGCCCAACTCGCTCTGCTCTGCAGGAACGGAATTTTATTCGTACGAATCACGTGAATGATGAGCGTCTGCGTCATCAACGACTCCACGAACCACCCGGTCTGAAATAGCGGCGCCCGGGATGGATCCCAGCACTTGAAAATCCAGAGCATGACAAAAAAAGTCGTGTAATCGAAAATCGAGCTGATGGGGCCGATGAAGAGAATGAACCGCTTGATCTCCTCGATGTTCCAGGGCCGCGGTCTGGCAACTTGCTCTTCGTCCACCGTGTCCGCTGGAATCGGGACTTGCGAGAAGTCGTATAGCAAGTTGTTCGTCAAAACCTGAATCGGAGCCATAGGGAGGAAGGGGAGGAAAGCACTCGCCCCAAGCACGCTGAACATGTTCCCAAAATTGGAGCTCGCTCCCATTCGGATGTATTTAACGATGTTGGCGAAGACCTTACGGCCTTCGATAACTCCTCCTTCCAGCACCATGAGATCCTTCTCAAGTAAGATCAGGTCCGCCGACTCTTTGGCGATGTCCGTGGCGGTGTCCACAGAGATGCCGACGTCCGCCGCTCGCAATGCTGGAGCATCGTTGATTCCGTCGCCCATGAAACCGACGACATGCCCTTTTCCTCGGAGGATGCGGATGACCCGTTCCTTGTGCGCGGGGGAGAGGCGGGCAAACAGCGCCGCTTTCTCTGCGGCTTCGGCCAATACCTCGTCGGACATTTTTTCAACGTCGCTGCCTAGCAGCATGGGGTCGGCTGACAGCCCAACGTCCTGACACACTTTACGGCTGATCAGGTGGTTATCCCCGGTAAGGATTTTTACGGCCACACCATTTTTGTGCAGGGCCCCAATGGCGTGGGCAGCGGTTCCCTTAGGCGGGTCCAGAAACGCCACGTACCCTCTGAGAACAAGCTCAGACTCGTCCTTCTTCGCGCATATTTGCTTTCCTGCGAGTTCCTTTGTTGCCACCGCCAACACCCGGAACCCGTCGTTGCTCAGACTTTCGTATTCTTGCTCCAGCCCTACCATGAGCTCTGGGTGCATTTCGGACAGCTTGCCGTCGAGTTCAAAATGCGTGCAATGGTGGAATACTTCTTCCGGAGCCCCCTTGGTTAGGAGGATGGCCTTACCTTCCGGATTCTCTACCAGCACCGACATCATGCGTCGAGTGAAGTCAAACGGGATCTCATCCAGTTTTTTATACTTCTCTACAATCGTCTTTCCGTGAAAGTCGGTGCTATCCAGGATCGCCCGATCAAGAAGGTTTTTGAGGCCGGTCTGGAAATAACTGATCAGGTATCCATCCAGCAACACATCATCCGTTTCACGCCCAGCTACATCGCAATGCCGCATGAGCACGACTCGGTCCTCGGTGAGCGTGCCTGTCTTGTCGGTACACAATACGTCCATGGCCCCGAAGTTCTGAATGGAGTTTATGCGCTTTACGATTACTTTCTTGCGGCTCATGGCGAGCGCACCGTTGGAAAGACAGACCGAGACGATCATTGGCAACATCTCGGGTGTAAGGCCCACCGCCACCGCCAATGCGAAGAAGAACGCTCCTTTCCAATCGTGTTTGGTGAATCCGTTGATGAGGAAAACCAGAGGCACCATCACGATCATGAATTGCATCATCAGCCATGTAAATCGGTTGAGACCCTTGTCGAAGCTGGTTTCTTCTCGTTCCCCACTAATCGAGTGCGCCATACTGCCAAAGTAGGTTTGTACACCCGTCACAACCACCACTGCCGTCGCCGTGCCGCTCTCGACGCTGGTCCCCATGAAGCAGGTGTTGTTGAGCTCTGTCGGCGAACTCTCTTCCTTCGTTTCCGGTTCGTGGAATTTCTCGACTGGCAGCGATTCACCCGTCAAGCTGCCTTGGCTCACGAAGAGGTCTTTCGAACTCAGCAGCCTCACGTCGCCCGGAATCATATCGCCGGCAGCGAGTTTGATGATGTCACCGGGCACCAAGTCCCGGAGCGGGAACTCCCTCGCAGCACCATCCCGGACGACCGTAGCGGTCACGTGGATCATCGCCTTTAATTTTTGTGCAGCGGAATCCGCACGGGCCTCCTGCCAGAAGCGCAATCCTACGCTCAACACCACCATACCCGCCATTACCGAACCCGCGCGAACGTCGCCCGTAAGGTAGGAGATTGCCGACAGAGTCGTCAGCAGGATAACCAACGGGTTGCGGATGATTTTCAGGGCCCGCATCAGCCAACCCTGTTTCCGTTCTTGTGCCACCTCGTTCGGACCGGTCGTCCGCTCCCGCTCTTCCGCCTCCGTTTGGGTTAGGCCACTCAGAGAGGTTCGTAAGTTCTCGGAGCAGTTCTTCGTTGTCCTTTCGTGCGGCGGCGAGGACTGCGGGCGAAACTTGAATATGTTGGTTTTTCGCTTTCGTGGAAATTGGCACCGCGTTCGGGGGAGAGGCCGGCCCCGCGAGATTGGACCCTCCCTTTTCAGCGTTGTTGAGCGAAGCGCCTAACTCGTTGGTCGTCAAGTTTTACGCTCCCTGTGCCGGCTTTATGGCAGAAGATCAAAACGAAAGGTTATGCCCCAGCGTGAAAAGCGATCGCAAGGTGCAACTTTCGCAGCAAGGAATTCTTTTTCTCGTGGTGAGGCTGCATGCGCCGCAAAATATCACCTAGGATACGCACGGCCATGAGTATATACGGTCCTTTGTTGAGCATGACACACTCTCCGCTGCGATCGATTGCCTGAGTGCTATTTGGTTCTGACAGCCATTCGCCAACGGCTGCGCGCCCTGCGAAGCCGCATTTTGTGAGTCCGGCAGATAGCGGAAACGAAGTACATGATCGGCATCCTGCAGATGCAAGCCTGTGTGATTTACAACGAGCAACCCTGCATGCCGATGCGTTTTGCAATGTGCACTATCGAACAGCATTCGGTTTTACAAAGCCTGATACTCAGACCTGCAACCACGAGAACTCGCATTTTGTTACTGAGGAGTGCCAAAGAGATGATTGACTGAGATGAAAATGCCCCAGGCAAAATATCAGAGTCAGTTTGCCGCGATTTTCAATGCGGGAATACAGCAACTTGACATCACCACGAGAGAACTCAGCAAGCAGCTTGGCATTTCCTATGAACACGCGCGGAGATTACAGGCTGGAGAGGTTTTGCCCACCAGACTGCTGGTCGAGAAGTCAGCCAAGGTGGTAGGCATCCCTGTCGAACAGTTGCAGCTTGCCGCTGAGCGCGACAGGATCAGAGTTATGGAAAACAACGAGCGGTGACCTGCCCAGAAAGTGCAGATGGGATACCGCCAATTTTGGATTGAAAGGGGTCCCGACAATGAAAAACTACCGTGCAGGAGATTTAAGTGAACTTACGAGAACTCTGGCCTTTGAAAATTGGGAGCGCCGCGGTCGTCCGCACGGTTCACCCCAAGTTGATTGGGCTGCGGCAGAAAAAGCTCTGACTCCTTCGGATAAGCATTTAGAAGAAGAATTTTCTTTGTGCGGCCTAAAGCTGGAAGCCGATGAGAAGTCATATCGCTGACGAATATTGTTTCCGCACAGAAGCGACAGTTTCGAGAGGCGCGAAGGTAATAGCGCCAACAGCCTACTGTTTGCAGAAGATGTGTAATTTGTGCCGAGATCGGGGTTTGCCCACGGAATTCCTCTTTTTTAAGACCCCAATGGAAGTTTGCTCCTCAGAAAGGAAATGAACTATGAAAGACCAATTCTCACCTGGGTCATCTATCGTCGTAAGTACGGATGTGGATCTAGCATCCGTCGACGATCTTTTTGAACATACACAAGACGTATTCAATTTGATTGCACAGCGCGCCTATGAGATTTTCGAAGGCCGCGGATGCGTTCACGGAAACGACCGGGGAGACTGGTTTCTCGCCGAATCGGAGCTTCTCACGCCTGAGACATTTCGTCTGTCCGAATCTGGTGGCCAGCTCACGGCACGTGCCGAACTTCCTGGATTCCATCGCAAGGAGATCAAGGTGAGTCTCGGACCGCAGCGACTGAGCATCAGCGGCAAGACAGAGCGTCTTGAAAAGCACGAGGAAGAGAAGCACCCTCATTCACACAGGCACGCACAACTGATGTTCCACGTCATCGATTTGCCCTGCGAGGTTGATCCCTCGAGGGCTAAGGCCACTTACAGCGACGGTAGACTCGACGTGGTCATGCCAAAAGTTGCTGCTTTGACGATTAGCGCTCAAGCATAGTCGTTGCAGGAGTGATCACAAAAGAATACCTTTGGCCATTCTGCAACAGTTGAGTCCGCGAGAAGACTAGCCATCTGACTGGGTGCTTGCCGCCTTGCCTTAGGGGATAATGACTGCTGAACCCTTCGTGCTCTCCTCTTTGACAGCCAGCAATGCGTTGTTTGCATCCTCCAGTGGAAAAACGGTGACGTTCGGCTGAATTTTAAGCTCGCTGGGCAATGTTCAAAAAGTCGCGCGCGTCCTGCCGCGTCATATTGGCCACACTGCGGATCTGGCGCTCGCCCCAAAGCAACTTGTCATAGTCGAAGGCAGGCATCTGGTCCAGGTGAATCGCATTGATCGCCACTACGCCTCCTTTTCGCAGACTGGCAAGGGCGCTTAGAACCACTTTTCCGCTGGGAGCAAACGTGATTGCACGGTCGAGTTCCACCGGAGGCTTGTCGTCTTCTTTCCCCACCCACGTCGCGCCTAGGGAAGCTGCCAGAGTCCGATGAGATGCGCCCCGGGTCACAACATAAACATCGCACTTCCAGGATCGCAGTATGGCGATGGCTAAACTTGCCGAGCTGCCGAACCCAAACAGTCCAACTCGTTCTCCCGGCTCAACGCCGGCGACACGCAGGCTACGAAAGCCGATGATCCCCGCGCACAATAATGGAGCAACGTGCACATCATCTAAACTGGTTGGCAGCGGAAAGGCGAAGTCTGTCCGGACTAAGGCGTACTCAGCGTAGCCTCCATCTACGCTGTAGCCAGTGAACGTCGGTTTGTCACATAAATTTTCCCTGCCGTGATGACAGTACCAGCAAACACCATCAACGCCCCCGATCCATGAAACGCCGACGCGCGTTCCATGAGGCAACTCGGCGGTAGCCCCCTCAACTACTTCTCCCACGATTTGATGACCAGGGATCAGGTGCTCTTTGATAGGAGGGAGGTCTCCCTCGACGATGTGGAGGTCAGTGCGGCAGACCCCGCACGCCAAGACGCGGAGCAGCAAGTACCCCGCTTTCAGTTGAGGGCGGGGAACATCCTTAATTTCAAGAAAATTTGCAGGCGCAAGATGCGCTGATGAGAAGACCGCGGCTTTCACGTTGTGTCCATCCTTGTGTTGTCAATAAGATGCCTATTCAAGTAGCCGTCAATTGACGGAAAAAGATGCACAGTGTCCCGCCCGTCAGAATTAAGCGCTGTCCCCTTAGATACACCTCATGTGGACCAAATACCAGTGCTTAGAACTGTATAAAACAGAGCATCGTCGGCCAATTAAACCTCTTAAGATTCTTCTTGTGAGGCATGGCAGGTCGAACCGGATGAACTTGACCATTGAAAAGCATCGAGTATTTCGCTGCTCTGGATTGTTGATTGGGCTCGGTTTGTTCTCTTACCACGTCCGCGAGCTCTTGATCTGCTGGCTATTCTTCAGCGCTCCGTTTTTGCTGCTGGCTCTCTTGCTTTTGGGAGGGATGGTCGCATGCGACGCGGGTCAATATTTTGTCTGCTGGGTAGGGACTAGAGTCCAAATCAAGCCGGTTATCGAGCTGATCCCGGACAAAGTTCATCTGGAAGCACCGGGAGCCATTCGATAGGCCCATAGAGTTATCTGACCGCAGACCGTGTTCCTGCTGTCTTTGATCGTGGAGCCTGTGCTTTTTATCCGAGCATCTATGTTGATGTGCGGGAATTACGCTCCCTGAATAATTCCAAGGCAGAAGTCCAGTTCGAGTGAATATATAGGATTAGATACCGTGAAAAAGCTAATTGTTTTTGATTTGGACGGAACACTTGCCGAAAGCAAGTCATCGCTTGACACATCCATGGCAGGGCTGTTGCATAGTCTTCTCGCCATCGTCAAGGTGGCGGTAATTTCCGGAGGCGATTGGCCGCAGTTTGAAAAGCAACTGCTTTCACATCTACCTCAGGACGCAAGCCTTCGCAATTTGTCACTGCTCCCGGCGTGCGGAACAAAGTTTTACCAATATAAAGATCAGTGGAAGAAGCTCTATCAGGAAGATTTCACCAGTCGGTTGAAAAAGAGAAGATCATCTCTTCTTTGAAGAGAGCGCTCGTCGAGGCGGATTATAAGACGAGAAGAGTGTGGGGCGAGGTCATTGAAGACCGGGGCAGCCAGATCACATTCTCTGCGTTGGGCCAGCAGGCGCCCTCGAGAGAAAAGGAAAAATGGGATGCCGATTTCGCCAAGCGGAAGAAGATCAAAGCGATCCTGGATACATTCATTCCCGAGTTTTCGGTTCGCATGGGCGGCTCGACCTCGATCGATGTAACGAAATCTGGCATCGACAAAGCCTATGGGCTTCGCAAGCTCCGAGACATCCTTAGCACTTCACTCGAGGAAATGATCTATATCGGCGACGCCATTTTTGTTGGGGGCAATGACTACGCGGCTAAGGAAGCAGGTGTCGATTGCATTTCCGTCCGCGGCCCCAGCGAGACGAAATGCGTCACCGAGGCGTTCATCGCCTGCTTAGCGTAAGTTTTGCTTGCTACAGTAACCTATCCACCGAACACCTTTCGATCATAGGCAGATCGCATAACAGAGAATCGACCATTGATTATATGCGAGGATTCGAAACTGCCTTGTCTCTGCGCCCTTTGGGTCACGACTTCTTCTGAAGCGTGCACTACTGCACAGTAATTAATTATAGAAAGACTGATACTCATTTCGGCAGAAAAAGTCTCTGCACCTTTGCAAAGTTCCGATCAAGTGCCGGACGCGATCGCCGTAAATCTACGTAATGGGATGGTTTAATGCCGAATGGCACGTTAGAGGATACCCAGGAAATTCCGCTGAAGCGAGCATCGAGAGACAAGATACAGACCGTTACCAGCAGCACATTCTCCCAATTGGTTGTGGATGGTGCTGGGCCCATCGTGGTGGAGTTCATGTCTTACGGCTGCGCTCACTGTCGGGTGATTGAGCCTGTTCTCCAACATGTAGCCGAGATGCTAAAGCCCAAAGAGAAGGTCTTCCGGGTCAATATCGCGGTCGAGCAGGAACTTGCTGCCGCTTACGCGATCCAGGGCACACCAACATTCATCATGTTTCTAAACGGCAAGCAAGTCGGATCAGTCGAGGGACCACAACCCACAGTATCGAGTGTACTGACAGCAGTGACCCAACCATTCGATTGAGGAAATGAGGTCGATTCTTCAAATGCAAAAACAAACAAAGCCGATCCTGCTTTTCAATGATGAATGCGGAGTCTGTCGCCGCATCGGACAGTGGGTGAAGAAGTCGGCGCAGAACCCTTCGGGCGAAACGAGCATTATCGTGCAACCGATTGGCGATAGTCCGGAGGCGCTCCGATTGCTAAATCCTGACCTTGATATCTGGGATGCCTATGCAACCATTCACATCTTAATGCCCGATGGCTCGATGAAGCTCGGAGGGGAAGCGGTTGCGGAAGTGCTTCGACATTTGCCCAATACCAAATGGTTCGCCTGGAGTTTTGCCCTCAGCATCTTTGGATTCCGGCCGTGCCAGACGATACTCGACATCGCCTACGCCATTCTGGCTGATGTGCGACCTCTTTTCGGATGTGAGAGTTGCGGGCCACCAAGCTTTTGGGTGAGACCGATTACGCGTATGACCAAATGGGCGAAGACCAAATTTGGCGAGGGTCACCGCCCAAGCCCGAGTCCGCACTTTAGTGTACGACCCGCTCGACCAATTTAAAACCTACGGATTCAGAGAGGAAACCATGAAATCCAAAATCACCAGGAAGCTCAAAAAGCCTCAATCGAGTGAGCCGAAGTCGCGTGACAAGGTTCGCAAGATTTATAGCGCTACACGTGCCACGAAAAAGATTGGAAAGAGCACTACGCCTCTGGCAGACAGGCGTTCTGGCACCCGTGCAGACCGTCACAAGTCGAAGGGAATCCTGAAGCAAATTCAGTTGGAGCTTAACGGCTGAATTCTTAGCTTCCTACGTTTGGAATCTGGTCTTTCCTAAACTATCAGCAGAATTCAAGAAGTGTGCCGATATGAACAGATATCCAAGGTTGACTCGACTAGGATGATGCGTGTGAGGAAACCAGGCGAGTCGGCCTGTTCCCTCTGAAAAAAAGGAGAATCCCATGGCAGAACCGAAATTAGCAAGATACAACGACATCGTTCCAGCGAAGACGGTGATCGGCAGCACGGTTGTGAACACAAATTACCAAGATCTTGGAACAATCGAAGACTTGGTTCTGGACGCGGGAGCTGGGCGAATCGCTTATGCGGTGTTGTCGTTTGGCGGTTTTCTTGGGCTGGGCGATAAATACTTCGCCATTCCGTGGAATGCCTTCCAATTTCATCTTGCGGAAAAGCGCATCGTTCTGAACATTGACAAGAAGCTATTGGAGAAGGCTCCGGGCTTTGATAAAAACACATGGCCAAATATGGCTGATTCCACTTGGGGAACCAGCATCTACAAACACTACGGCCTGGCTCCTTACTGGGAAGAAGTTACGGTACGTCAAAACTAGTTTCCGCTTCGGGCCGTGCCAATTCCACCCTACGGCCCACTTCTTTAATCGAAGTTTCCCCGTGCAGGGCGGAAACGCCGACAAGCCAATCGGCAAATCAGAAAATGTGAGAGGAGAGTTGCGATGTTACTTCTAATTATTGTTTTGTTGCTGTTGTTTGGCGGAGGCGGCGGGTATTACGGGTATTCGCGATGGGGTTCGCGCGGAGGCTTGGGAATCGTTGGAACCGTTGTCGTCATCGCACTCGTGCTTTATTTCGTCGGCGCGTTGCGATGAGCGAGCTAGCACACTTTAAGTGTGCAGTAAAAATAGTTTGACGAAGTTTAATTTGATGCATGTCGCTGTCGCGAAGAAATCGATTGGTGAGGGAGATACCATGAAAAAAGGCACAAAGGACAGAGCAAAGGGAAGTGTTCGAGAACTGGAAGGCAAAATCAAAACGAAGATTGGTGGGGTTACGAAGAACCGCCGCTTGCAGGCCGAAGGAATAGGCGATCAGATCGCTGGGAAACTGCAGAAGAAACTTGGTGAGGCGGAGCAAGCCTTCGAGAAGCGTCGAAGCAGTTAAGGTTTCCGGGAAAGCGCTGATGCAGCGTGTGGACAAATTTCATAAAGGAATACGGGGAGGAAGATCATGAATTTCTCAGGGTTTGGGTCGACACAAATAGCCATTGTAGCCGCCATAGCAGTGCTGCTGGTCGCGGGCATCGCCATTTGGCTTTTGTCACGCAAGCGGCGTACGCAAAGATTGCAAGCTCAGTTTGGTAGCGCGGAATATTCACGCACCTTGAACGCAGACGGCAGTCGTCGTCAAGCTGAGTCGTCGCTGGAGAAACGTAGCGAGCGAGTGAAAGAATTGCACATTCGGCCACTCGCACCAGCCGATCGAGCCAGATTCATCGACTCCTGGGCGAGAATTCAGGCCCGATTCGTCGATGGCCCCGGAGGCGCCGTAACCGAAGCCGACCAATTGCTTGGCGACGTGATGTCCACAAGAGGCTATCCGATGAGCGATTTTGAGCAACGTGCAGCGGATATTTCTGTCGACTATCCCCTGGTACTGGACAATTACCGCGCTGCCCATCAGGGCGCCCTTCGTCAAACTCGGGGACAAGCCAGCACGGAGGACTTGCGTCAGGCAATGATTCACTATCGGACGCTTTTTGACGAATTGGTTGCGGAACACGAAGTCCCGGCACGCTCATAACATTGACTCAAATCTGTCCGGAAGAGATCGACCCACACATTTGAGAACCACCAACATGGCGGACTGGACAGCCGCTATGACTACTTTGGCTCGAAAGACGGGTTGCTATGGCTACGAATATAGATTCCTTTGAGAAGGTGTGTCCGTCAACCGACGTACTGGTTCCATCGGTTTCGCCCGCTGACCTCAAAAGTATTTGGTCCATGAAAAATGAGTTCCAAATACGCCACCCCGGTCAACCGGTTTCGATTGGCATGGACGACTTTCAGCGTGCTTGTGGCCCTGAGGCGGATCTCTGCGCCGTCCTCAGCAGGGTATCAATGCTTGAAAAGGTTCAATATGCGGCCGATGCCGGTCATTTTATATTCCCTTGGACACATGACGGCCGGCCTGAAGACATTGTGTTCAAGATTGTCGCGACTATTCCGATGGTCGCCTCAAAAGCAGGCGTGGTGCAGGAAGGATTTCCAATTGATGTCGAAGAATTGATACGCCAGATAAAAAACGAGTCGAGGATATGAGTAGAAAACGTCAATGCGAGTGACCGAGACCAAAAACCGACTCATATGGATCCATTGAACCCCCTTGATGCGTATTACGCAGTGTAATAGCGATCGGCAGAAGGCACCGACCAGAAAGAAGCGTAATGTCATGACTGTAAGACCCGTTGAGAGTAATGGATTATTTTACCTGGTTGGAGGAGGGATCGCCTCCCTAGCAGCCGCCGCTTTTCTGATTCGCGATGGCGACATTCCGGGTGAACGCATCACTATCCTCGAAGAATCAGACAAGATCGGTGGGAGCCTTGACGCTTCTGGAACTCCGCAGGGAGGATACAGCATGCGAGGCGGTCGGATGCTGGAGAGCAAATACTTGTGCACCTTCGATCTGTTTTCTTCGATTCCAACTCTTGATGCCAGCAAGACTGTTACAAAAGAGATTTTTGACTGGAATGCGACGATAAAAACGTCGTCGAAATCGCGGCTATTCCGAGATGGGCACCGGATCGACGCCCCTCAATTCGGGCTAAGTGAAAAAGATATTCTGGATATCGAGCGCCTGGAGATCAAGCCGGAGGGAATGCTGGGAGAAAGTAGAATTTCTGATCAATTTGACGTCGCGTTCTTCAAAACGGACTTCTGGTTTATGTGGTGTACTACGTTTGCGTTTCAACCCTGGCACAGTGCAGTGGAATTCAAACGTTATTTGATTCGCTTCACGCACATGGTTTCTGGGTTCAATACGCTTACGGGGATCATGAGAACGGTCTACAACCAGTACGATTCGCTTGTCAGGCCGTTGCTGAAATGGCTGGAAGAACGCGGTGTTAAATTTGTATTCAACACGCGCGTGGTGGATTTGTCTCTTAGTCACAAGGGCGAAGACTACGCTGTACAACATATCTACTGTGAACGCGGCCGGGAAAAAGTGGAAATCAATGTGCAAGCCAGGGATTCTGTAATTGTCACACTGGGCTCAATGACCGAGGCCTCCAGCCTGGGTTCCATGCATTCTGCACCGGTTTTGAAAGGGAAATCTGACGGTGGGTCATGGGCTCTTTGGGAGAAACTCGCGGCCGGCCAGTCACAATTTGGGCATCCAGCGACATTTTCGGAGCACATCGAGGAATCGAAGTGGGAATCTTTTACGACCACGCTCCACGACCCAACATTGTTCGAACGGATTGTGGATCTGACTGGCAATGTCCCAGGCGAAGGTGGGCTGATCACGTTTCCGGAATCGAATTGGTTGGCGTCCATCGTGCTGCCTTTCCAGCCTCATTTCATTGGGCAGCCCGCAGATGTGCAGGTCCTTTGGGGTTATGGACTGTCTGTGGACAAGCCCGGCAACTTCGTTAAGAAAGCGATGTCTGCCTGTACGGGCCGCGAAATTATGTCGGAAATACTGGGTCATCTGCGAATCGAGGCGCAAGCGGCGAAAATTCTCGATACTTGCAACTGCATTCCTTGCATGATGCCGTTTATTACCAGCCAATTTTTGCGGCGTGCCATGGGCGATCGACCTCAGGTGAGACCTTTGCACTCCAAGAATCTGGCTTTCGTCGGGCAGTACTGCGAACTTGCGGACGATGTGGTCTTTACAGTGGAATATTCTGTTCGCTCAGCACAAACGGCAGTGTACTCACTTCTAGATTTGAAGCGCACCCCGCCGGCAATGTACAAGGGTAAATACCACCCGCGCGTAGTCTTAGAAGCATTTAAGACTTTGCATAACCTAAAAGCGCACGCCTAGAAAAGTAGCCGTTCAGCTTGTCCAATACATGACAGTTTTTTCGGCTGACTGCAGTCATAGTCATTTGGGAATTAGCTGGATGGCCGGTTAGCCATGGCGAGCACCTTAGGAGATTCTGAAATGTCGACAAATAATTCAGTTGTAGCAGTTTATCGCACGCACACGGACGCAGATCATGCCGTGAAGGAACTGCAACGCGGGGGAATCGATCTGAAAACCTTGTCCATCGTTGGAAAGGGATACCACACTGATGAACAGGCAGTGGGCTATTACAATTCCGGCGACCGCATGAAATATTGGGGGAAAGTGGGAGCCTTCTGGGGCGGCTTCTGGGGATTGTTGTTTGGATCCGCGTTTTTCGTAATTCCCGGGCTCGGGCCAATCTTAGCGGCGGGCCCAGTCGTTGCGTGGATCGTCGGGGCGGTGGAAGGTGCGGTGGTGGTGGGTGGTCTCGGTGCACTGGGAGCTGGTCTCTACAGCATCGGGATTCCAAAGGACAGCATTGTGAAGTACGAGGCAGCTCTCAAGACGGATCAGTTTTTGCTGATCGTGCATGGTTCCTCAGCCGAAGTTAGCAAGGCGAAGGAGATCATCGAAACCACAAATCCGTCAGAATATTCCCTGCACACGGGCGAAGCTGTCAAAGCAGCAACCAGTTAGTAACATCCGCAAACAAAATGGGCGAGGTCATGTGAAGTGGCCTTGCCCATTTGCGTATTTGAGACCCAATCCCGAAGCAATCAATGGAAAGACTCTTGGAGACGAGTCAAAGACTATTTCTAAAAGTGACTGCTATTGAACAGATTTTAAGGATTGCCTGCGTCATTCTGTCTGTGTCGTGAATCCTTTTCATCCGCGCAACCTGGAGCAGCAAGACTAGACCGGGCAAGCGAAGGATGATTAGCCAAGGTAATAAAGATGCGTATCAAGAGTTCCATTCGAGTTCTACTGATTCTTTTCCTCACACTGGCCGTATCGGCCGTGTCCTTTGCACAGATGGGCGTTTCAATCACCGTTGCTCCGCCTGAGTTGGTGGCGTACTCACAACCAATGTGCCCTCAGGAGGGCTACTTATGGACGCCAGGTTACTGGGCCTACGGCCCGGAGGGTTACTTTTGGGTTTCGGGTACATGGGTGGAGCCACCCGAAGTTGGTGTGTTGTGGACTCCTGGCTATTGGGGCTGGAATAACGACTCCTACGCATGGAACGGGGGCTATTGGGGCCCGACTGTCGGATTCTACGGTGGTATTAACTATGGATACGGCTACGGTGGGTCCGGTTACGAAGGCGGATACTGGAGAAACAACGAATTCAGCTACAACCGGTCAGTAAATAATGTAGACGAGCGCAACTTTCACAACACCTACGAGAAGTCCGTAAACAACGAACGCGCAAGAAACAATGTTAGCTACAACGGTGGAGCGGGCGGAACAAATGCACGCGCGAGCGCTGCCGAAGAAAACGTTGCGCATGAGCGTCATGCCTCGGCAACCGCCGCACAGACCGAACATCAAAGGACCGCTGCCGGCAATCATGAAATGCTGCAGTCCGTGAATCATGGCAGGCCGCCCATTGCTGCAACATCCAAGCCCGAAGCGCTGAGCGGCAAGGGTGAGGAAGCAGCTAAGGGTGCGAGACCCTCTGAAGCGAAGGCGACCGAGAACAAAACCGCAGAGAAACATGCTGTGGGGACAAAGGCCACTGAGAATAAAGCATCTGCCGCTCGCGCAAATGAGCCTAAGGGGAACGAAAAGAAGTCAGCCGAAAATAATAGGGCGGCAGAGAATAAGGCAGCCACAAGCCGTGCGAATGAGAACAAAGCGAGCGAGAAGAAGTCAGCCGAAAACAATAAGGCGGCAGAGAACAAGGCAGCCACAACTCGTGCGAATGAAAACAAGGCGAGTGAGAAGAAGTCAGCCGAAAACAATAAGGCGGCAGAGAACAAGGCAGCCGACGACTCGTGCGAACGAAAACAAGGCGAGTGAGAAGAAGTCAGCCGAAAATAATAAGGCGGCAGAGAACAAGGCAGCCACGACTCGTGCAAATGAAAACAAGGCAAGCGAGAAGAAGTCAGCCGAAAACAATAAGGCGGCAGAGAACAAGGCAGCCACAACTCGTGCGAATGAAAACAAGGCGAGTGAGAAGAAGTCAGCCGAGAACAATAAGGCAGCCGAGAACAATAAGGCAGCAGAGAACAAGGCAGCCACGACTCGTGCAAATGAAAACAAGGCAAGTGAAAAGAAGTCTGAAGAGAACAGCAAGGCGGCAACACACGCGAGCGAGGCTAAAGCAAGTCATGTACAACCCGCACACCAATCGCCTTCCCATGCTCAGAGCGCACCCAAGCCTGTAGCACAACATCAGACTGAAGCAAGGCCGCAAACTGCACCAAAGCCCGAGACCTCACATCAGAGCGAGCCACACCCTGAAAAAAAGCCCTGATGCCGGGTAACTGTTCCAACTGCAGTGTCGGAGGGATCCAAGCTGGATTATCGACATCGAGTTTGTAGACCCGAATCAGGGCTGTCCGAATCTCGATGTGACGAGAAGCTCCAAAGAGTTTTGTAAGAAACGAATGGTATGGAGGTCAAAGAAATGAATGTAAATATCACTCCTCTACATGACCGCGTCCTCGTGCGCAGGCTTGAAGAGAAAGAGACGGCGAAGGGCGGCATCATTATCCCCGATACGGCAAAGGAAAAGCCGCAAGAGGGAGAGGTGGTCGCAGTCGGGGCGGGCAAAGTGGTGAAAGGCCATCGCGTGCCACTCGACGTGAAGGTCGGTGACCGGATCCTATTCGGCAAATACAGCGGCAACGACATCAAGATCGACGACCAGGAATATTTAATCTTCCGTGAAGAAGATATCCTGGCCAAAATCAACGAAATTGCGAAAGCAGCAGGCGGCAAGAAGTAGCGGTTACCCCGAGCGAAGATTTCGGGCGGGGAATTGGTGTCACCCGGGAGGGTGAAATCTCATGGCAAAACAAATTGTAAGTGGCGCGGATTCTCGTCAGGCGATTCTGCGTGGCGTTAATATCCTGGCTGATGCAGTGAAGATCACGCTAGGACCCAAGGGTCGCAACGCGGTGATCGAGAAAAAGTTTGGTTCTCCGATCATCACGAAAGACGGTGTAACCGTCGCGAAAGAGATCGATTTGCCAGATGCCCTCGAAAACATGGGCGCACAAATGGTACGCGAAGTTGCTTCGAAGACTTCCGATGTTGCCGGCGACGGAACTACCACTGCCACCGTGCTCGCACAAGCGATCTTTCGCGAAGGTGTGCGCACAGTCGCTGCTGGTGCAAGTCCTATGGCGCTCAAGCGCGGCATCGACAAAGCTGTCGAGGTTGCTGTTGCAGAAATCAAGCGCCTTTCGCGCGAGGTAAAGGGCGACATGATCGCTCAGGTTGGCACCATTAGCGCCAACACTGACAAGCAGGTGGGGTCCATCATTGCCGAAGCCATGAAAAAAGTCGGCAAAGATGGTGTCATTACCGTTGAAGAATCCAAGACGATGGACACCACCCTTGAGATCGTCGAGGGTATGCAATTCGACCGCGGCTATCTTTCCCCCTATTTCGTCACTGATCCCGAACGTATGGAATGCGTCTCGATGACGTCCACATCCTCATCCACGAAAAGAAAATCAGTTCGATGAAAGATCTTCTGCCACTCCTTGAGCAGACTGCCAAACTGGGAAAGCCTCTGCTCATCATTTCGGAGGATCTCGAAGGCGAAGCATTGGCCACCCTTGTCGTTAATAAACTCCGCGGCACTATTCAATGTGCTGCCGTTAAAGCTCCTGGCTTCGGCGATCGCCGCAAGGCCATGCTCGAAGACATCGCGATCCTCACCGGTGGGAAAGCCATCACGGAGGATCTCGGCCTCAAGCTTGAAAACGTGAAGATCGAAGAGCTGGGCAGCAGCCAAAAAAGTGACAATCGACAAGGACAACACCACCATCATCGCTGGCGCGGGCAAGCCTGGCGAAATCGAAGGCCGCATCAAACAACTTCGTATGCAGATCGAAGAATCTACCTCGGATTACGATCGGGAAAAGCTTCAGGAGCGTCTCGCCAAACTTGTCGGAGGCATCGCCATTATCAAGGTTGGCGCGGCAACCGAAACCGAGTTGAAAGAGAAGAAGGCCCGTGTCGAGGACGCCATGCACGCCACTCGCGCCGCCGTTGAGGAAGGCATTGTAGCAGGAGGAGGAACCGCACTCCTGCGCTGTCTGCCCGCCCTGAACAAACTCAAGCTGCAAGGCGATGAAGCTGTCGGCGTCAATATCGTGAAACGCGCGCTCGAAGAGCCGTTGCGCCAGATTGCCCTGAACGGCGGTCATGAAGGTGCCGTCATCGTTGCTCGGGTTTGCGAGTCTAAGGACGATGATTTCGGTTTTAATGCGGAGACTGCCGAGTTCGGTGACCTTGTAAAAGCTGGCGTCATTGATCCAGCAAAGGTCACGCGCCTCGCGCTTCAAAATGCTGCCTCAATCGTCTCCTTGATGTTGACGACTGAAGTTCTGATCGCCGAAGAGAAGGTGGACGTTAAGGCAGCAACTGCAGCAGGTGGTTATGGCGGTGGAATGGGCGGCCAGTACTAAACAGCCGATCTCAGCAAAGCTAGCGCAAGCATCGTTCTATCACTGTTGACGGCCTGATTAGACAGAATTTGGCGTTGGGCAGAGCAAACCTGGCTGGCACTTTCTTGGCGAGGCTTGGGGCGTTGCTCCATGTTCCGACGACACTGTGCAGAACAGGTCAGAATACGCCCAGATAGGATCACATACTGTGTATATGGAGAGAACTGAACTTACTCCCGAACAGTTATTTTCGGTTCCATGCCCTTCATGCGGCGTTACCGTAGGGGAATCTTGCGTACTGCCCTCCGGGATTCGGCGTGTTGAAGCTCATCCTGGGCGAATGTTCGCCGCGAGTGAGGCTCTCCTAAGTAACAGGGATAATTCAAGCAAGTTTTCTTGATCGCTTGCCTGAGTATCGGAACACTTTAGTACCTCGGCTCACCCTCACACCACGTTCGGCTTCGAGCAGACCATCGACTGGACGACAGTTTCGTCTAAGAGAATCGAGCGGTGGGGTTATTTCAATAATTACGGCCTATTCGGCGGCAAATCCTTCTGCGGAAGTCACGTATGTCCAGACTTGCAGACGTTAATATCGCGAATATCATGTCCTCCAGATCAAGATTCCATTTGTCCCGTTTGCTGCCCTACTTAGGTAGCTAACAAGCAACCGAATATAATGCGCTTCATTTTCACAACTGTGCGGAATTGGACTGCGTCGGCGTCTCTCTCAATGCCACTATGTGTGCATGCGGCACAAGAAAGACCACCCACAATACTGCTCCTGCGATTTCTTTTCTAGCGTCAAAAAGGAAATGGGGAAGCTCCGCATCGCAAAGTCCGCAAGAATAATGGAACTGGAGTCTAGAATACAACCCGAACTCGAGAAGAGCCGAGTACCACCATGCGAGGAATCGTTGACAGGATTATTCCGGCTCCTTGCCCGGGCAAACCGGAAGAAGCCCAGATTGCTGTGAATGGGGCCAAGCGTCAGCATCGAGAGCTCCGTATTGAAAATGTGTTAACCGACGAAAACGGAGATGATGTAAATCTCAAAAAAGGCGCGCCAGGTTGTAATTACTGTCACAGCCAACCCTAAAGGGACGTGAGAACCCCGTCGTTTCGGGTTCATTGGATTCCGGAAAAACGGGTCATGTGAGGTATCAGTTATGGATATAGCCGCAATATTTGTGACGTTCGCATTCGGGCTGTCTATTATGGCTTGCTTCGTCTTGGCAATCGCGCTGATTCCCTTCAAAAGGCCCAATCATTAACTAGGCGTGCTCGTCCTGGGCAGGCTTGGCTCAATCAGCCAAAAGCACCCGCGCATCCGTTTCGCGCTGATGCAGCGCATAGCTGACCTTAGAGTTTCACGGCAGACCCGGGGAGTGGATCGCGGCCAGTTGCTAGTCATGCAAAATAACGCTTAATAGGGAATCATTGGACGCGAATAACACCATCGTACTCGATGAAGCCCAGCTTTTCTGAACTTGTTCATGAAAAAATTCACTCGCGAACGGGTCGTGCCTATGATTTCCGCCAGAGTTTCTTGCGATACTTTAGGGAGTACGCGTTGAGTCAGCCCCGGCTTGCCGTACCGCGCAAGCGAAAGCAGGGTGCGTGCCAGCCGTTTCTCGCTTGAATTGAAAAGTTGATCGATCAGGTCCTCTTCGACGCGAATGTTTCGCAGCAGCATATGGGCAATGAAGCGGTCCGAAAACTCGTCTCTTAATGGAGAGCGCGAGTCATTTCGCTTTTTTCGATGACCAGCAAAGTCGTTTGTGCAATCGCTGCCGCCGTTGCCATGCACTTCGACTGGCCAGCAAGACAGCCTTCTCCAAAGAAATCGCCTGGCCCCAGAACTGCCACAACGGCCTCTTTGCCCGACTCATTGACGACGGTAATCTTAACGCTGCCTTCCTGAATGTAGAGGACATTGCTTGCGACATCGCCCTGAGTGAAGATGGATTCCTTTGCGCGGAATTTGACCATCTTTCTTCCCAATCCCGGCGCATGCCAAGCCGAAATCCTAAGGATAGTAGTTCTCATGAAGTGTTTCAATATTAGTTGTCCTGGCGCTTCGATCATTTTTCTGCCTTGACATACGCGTCAGCCCGTTTGGCAAGAGAGATCGGCTGAGAGCATGGTCGATGCGACCATGACGAGCAACGACATGCTGTCGGTGACATCTCGTCCAGGGGAATATCTCATTCACTCCCACAAAACGGGAATTGAAATCTCGATAAGCGTGAAACAACCGGAGAACAAGCATCGTTGGTTTAAATTTCTTCCAAAGACTTTTGCCGCACGGCTATGACAGCCGATTTAGTTCAGTTCAGTGCTCATCGAATTTTGCGATCTCCCGACTAGCCAAAATACGCGAGTTAATCTCACATCCCCGAAGGTGTTGACCTTGCCCATGCAGTGCTTGCAGAACACTTCGGAACGTTCACCCTCGAACCTACAATTCAGGACAGCGAACCGGTGTATCTCGCTCATGGCAAAGTAGATTTTTCCGGAGAAGAAGCGATGGCGCGAACGAATGGTGCCGGGGGCCAGAATCGAACTGGCTACGCCCGCCTTTTCAGGGCGGCGCTCTACCACTGAGCTACCCCGGCACTTTGTCTAAATAGTTTAGAGGCCGCACGCCACACTGTCAATTCAACCTCATCTTCACCCCCGCGAAAAGTTTCTGTTACCGCGAGTTTAGCTCCCGCCGCCTTAGCTCAAATCGCAACTCGTGGTTGCCGCGTTCAGTAATTAGGGTCATACTCGCCCTCGAGTGGGTGATGTATGACCACCAATTCTCCTTCAGTAGTTTCAGATTCAAATTCATCGACTTCCCCCCATTGGCCAACCGCAGCCGCTTCTCTCGTCGTTGGAACAGCTTTCTTCTTTTTGTGGTTCTGGTTGCTGCCTTCCTGGCTGGGCTTTCACGTTGATACCTCGGGCGTGGCTCGCTGGCGCTGGATTGCCGCCATTCCCTCTGTGCTTGGCTTTGCTGTGGCTTTGCGCTGCGTGTGGGATTTCGGCGTAACCGGTCATGGCACGCCGGCCCCTGTCGCTCCCCCAAAGAATCTCGTTGTTGTTGGTTTCTATCGTTACGTCCGCAATCCCATGTACCTGGGCTTCTACGTCGGTTGGATTGGTCTGTGGATCGTATTTGGCCATGCTCACTTAATTACCATCGTCGTTGCCTGCCTGATCGTGCTGGGCGTCGCGCTGTTCGTTAAGTTTTACGAAGAGCCCACACTAAGGAAACTTTTCGACGGTGAGTACGTAGACTACTGCAGGAACGTGCACCGCTGGCTGCCACGTCTTCACCCTTGGCATCCCTGAGCACAGTTTCCTTGGTTCAGCCAACAGCTCGAGCAGAAAAGACCTCTCATGAACCGCAGAGCATTCTTTCAAGGGGCGGGCATCGTCACCGTACTGGTTGCGGGTGGAGGCGTGTGGCGCGCCTACGACCATGGCGTCTTCACCACTGGGCAAGGGCCTGCCTATGAACCTTGGAAAGATTGGCGCAACTCCGCCAATGAAGGTCCTCTCGCTTTTGTGCGCGCCGCGATTCTGGCGGCCAGTCCGCACAATACCCAGCCCTGGCTTTTTAAAGTTTCTAACTCTTCCATCGAGCTGTTTATTGACACCAGCAGAAACGTTGGCGCTCTTGATCCTTATCTGCGCGAAGAGCACATCGGTATGGGCTGCGCTCTCGAAAACTTGGTTCTTGCCGCGGCGGCGGGTGGTTTCTCCTCTAACGTAACTCTGTTTCCGGCTGCGCTTGAGCCGATTCCGTCCGATCCCGAGCCAAAACTTGTGGCGCGCGTCGATCTGACCCCCGCCAAGCCAGAAAGCAGCGAACTATACGAAGCGATTCCCAATCGTCACACCAATCGCGGCACCTACAATACTCAGAAGCCCGTCCCCGCCCAATTTATAGCCGACCTCAACCGCCTGGTCGCCGCAGAACCGGACGCAAAATTGTTTATCTTCACTGCGGAGGCCGAACGAAAAAAGATTGTCGAGATAAGTTCCGCCGCGAACGCCGAAATCTATTCCGATCCGGAAGTTCAGAAGGGAAGCGAGAAGTGGGTTCGTCTGAACTGGCACTCACTCCAGAAGTATCGCGATGGTCTAACCATCGATGCCTTCGGCCTTCCGCCCATTCCCACGGCCATCGCCAAAATAATGCCTCTCTGGATGCTGGCGTGGGTCGGTTCTCGCCAGGAGAAGGATGGCTACGCCAAGCTCATGCTTTCTGCTCCCCTGATCGGCATCCTCGCCGTGCGCGACCGCTACGACCAGGCCGATTGCTTGCGCGCCGGACGACTCTGGCAGCGCACCCACCTGCTGGCCACCGCGCGTGGTCTGGCCGGCCGCCCCTGCAACGAATCCGTTGAAATGATCGACCACGAACGCGCACAAGGAAAACCCGCTCATCGAGCGGCCCTTTTGGCGGAAATCTTAGGCGATCCTGCCTGGCAGCCTACCTTTGTTTTCTATATGGGGTATCCCGTATGGCCCGCTCACGCAAGCCCTCGCCGTCCCGTTGAGCTCGTTACCCTGTAATCACGCGCTAAATCCCCGTCTTTACTCAACCGAATCAGCCCTATCCAAATTTCTGGCTCTCGCTTCACTTTTATGTTCGACTAGCTACAAATGACAACTACATTCGTTAAGTCCACCGAAGTAATCGCAGAACTCAACACGCTCGCCGCCAAGGCCGCTAACGCGGAAGCCTTGATGAAATCCATCGTTGTGCTTCTTCATGAAAAGCTCACCCGCTATAACTGGGTTGGTTTCTACATGCTTGAACTCAATGGCGACCCGAACATACTCGTTCTTGGCCCTTTTCGGGGCACCATGACGCCGCACACCCGCATTCCGCTGAATCAGGGCATCTGCGGCGCCGCTGCCTCCAGCGGGAAAACCATCGTCGTTGATGACGTCAACGCCGATTCACGTTATCTCGCCTGTTCGCTGGAAACCAAGTCCGAAATTGTCGTCCCCGTCTTCGTCCACGGCAAAGTCGTCGGTGAACTCGACATCGACAGCCACTTCCTGGCCGCCTTCGGCCCCGAGGACCGCAAACTCTGCGAACACGCCGCCGCTATCCTCGGAGCCTACCTCGAGAAGAAATCAGCCTGATCCAGAATTACCAGATTCCCTACGGCACAATCGCTTTCACTTCTGCGCATCGCGGGCTCTCAACACCGGCAGCATTGACCGCGGAAACTTCGTAATAATACGTACTCTCTGCGGCTACTCCATCGTCGGTGTAACTCAATCCGGTGATGTGAGTTGAATTGAGTTTAACGAATCCACTGTTGGATGTTTTTGATCGGTATACGAAATAGCCTGCTATATTCGGCGAGGCACTTTCCTCCCACTCGAGCTTTACGGTGGGATTCGAGGTTGCTGTAAACGCCGAACCTGTCACGCTGATCGTTGACGGGGAATTTGTGGCATTGCTGTTTATTTTTACGTCGCCACTGAAATTTCCGGCCTTCTTGGGTGAATAGATCACGTTCAATGATGCGCTTTGCCCGGGAGCCAAGTGCGCACCACTTATTGCGCCACTGGTTCCCAGTTGTGAATCAGACTCACTAATACTGCTTATGGTTAGCTCGCTGTTACCGTTGTTCTTCGCCGTTACAGTGAGTGTCTGACTCGTTCCGACCGCATCCTTGCCAAAAGTGAGAGAGGAGTGCGACAACGAAAGCACTCGCGTATCGGCCACCCCATCCCCGCTCAATGGAATAGAGATGGTTGGGTTGCTGGCTGTGGATTTAATCACAATTTCCCCGTAGTGTTCTCCGGTCCGCATCGGAGAAAACTCCAAGCTGAATCCCGTTTGTTTCCCCGGTTCCACAATCAGTGGTGTCTTTATGCCGGAGAAGTGAAATCCACTTCCGGTTGCGGTCACGCTATGGATCGTGATGGGGCTCCTGCCTTCATTCTTGAACGTCATCCATTGCGAGTTTGTTATCCCCAAAGCCACATTGCCAAAAGACACTTTCGTCGGTAGAACGGCCGATTCCGATTCTGCCGTGGCACGCGGTGGCAGCGCTGCCGAAAACATCAGCGCGACGATAGCCAACATTACGGCGATCGGCTTCGTCAGGGGAGAGAATGTTACATTTCCCTTTTGACGCGGGAATTGAGTTTTGTTTATTGAGTTTCTGTGGAGGAAATTTCGATACAACAAAAAATACTTTGGCCCGGTGTAGTTCATGCAAATTGAGCGTACTGGCTCAATCAACACGCATCTACTGAACAAGAGCAGCGATTTGGCCCAGCTAATTCCTTAGAACAACCTTAGAACTTCAGTCACTTCAAGTCGCAGCCTGCTACCCTGTCCCAAAGGACAGTAAACTCATCTTCTATCATTCCTATGAGTAACCAGGGGCCGCGCCAGGCTGTAATCGGAACTCACTTCTGCGAATCGTCGAACTCTTTCATCCAGTTCCGGTTCTTCAGCACTTCTCGGGGTCGTGTGCCGTCGGGTGGTCCCACAATTCCGTCGCGCTCCATCAGGTCGATCAAATGAGCCGCGCGTCCGTATCCGATTCGCAAGCGCCGTTGCAGAGTGGAAGTCGATGCGCGTCCAGCTTCGCATACCACGCGCACGGCATCCTGGAACATCTCGTCATCATCGCCTTCTGCGCTGCCAGATCCGCCACTTCCTTCCGCCCCACCGGCTTCGCTGCCGCCCTTGCCGTCATCTTCCTTCGGCGCTTCCAACAGTTGTTCGTTGTATTTGGCCGGAGCCTGCGCCCGCCAGAAATCGCATACCGCACTGATCTCATCTTCAGTGACCAACGGTCCGTGAATGCGATGCAGTCTCGACGAACCGGCCGGCAGATACAGCATGTCGCCCTTGCCCAGCAGCGATTCCGATCCGTTCGCATCCAGAATCGTGCGAGAGTCCATCTTGCTGGCCACGCGGAACGATATGCGGGCAGGGAAATTGGCCTTGATCAATCCGGTGATCACGTCCACCGAAGGCCTTTGCGTTGCCAGGATCAAGTGGATACCGACCGCGCGCGCCATCTGCGCCAGTCTGGTGATGGACTCTTCGACATTATTCGTGTCCACCATCATCAAGTCGGCCAATTCGTCGATGATGATGATCAGGTAGGGAAGTGGTTTGTGTTCGCTCTCTTCCACACTCGCGAACAGCGAAAGCGATTGCTGCTTCTGGAACGTCCGGTTGTATTGGTCGATATTCCGCACACCGCGCTGCGCCAGCAGTTTCAGCCGGCTTTCCATTTCGCGCGTAGCGTTCCGCAACACGTTTGACGCCACCTTCGGGTCGGTCACCACAGGTGCGATCAGGTGGGGAATGCCCTCGTACAAATTCAATTCCAGCCGCTTCGGATCCACCAGCACCATCTTCACGTCGTCCGGCGTAGCCTTGTACAAAATCGACATCATCAGCGAGTTGATGAACACGCTCTTGCCGGTGCCCGTCGAACCCGCAATCAGCAAGTGCGGCATCGACGACAAATCCGTGATGCGGATTCGTCCGTGCAAATCGCGGCCCATTCCCAGCGTCAACTTGCTGGGCGAATTCGCGAATTCTGTCGCCTCAAGAATCTCGCGCAGGGCAATCGTCTGCCGTTTGTCGTTCGGCACTTCGATGCCAATGGTCGATTTCCCGGGTATTCGCTCAATCAGGATCGATTCCGCCTTCAGCGCCAGGCACAAATCGTCCGTCAAACCGATAATCCGGCTGTACTTGATGCCCGCTTCCGGTTTGAACTCAAATGTGGTCACCACCGGGCCGGGATTGATCTGCGTAACGCGCCCCTCCACGCCAAACTCGTGGCATTTCTCTTCAATTGCCCGTGCCCGCAGTTTCAGCTCTTCCTCGTCAAGTTTGTGACTGCCTTCGCCTTCTCTCAGCAATTGCACGCCGGGCAGCTTGTAATTGGTGTTGAGCTTCTCGATTTTGGGTTCAGCCTTTTTGGGTTTCTCAATCTTCTCCGGGCTGGCGAACATGATCGGCGCCTTGTGCGTGCCGCTCTTGTCCTTCTCGTCTTCTTCGTCTTCTACTGCTACCGCTTTCTTTCCGCGGAAGACGTCGCTCTCATCCTTCAAATGGATCGTCTTGGCCTCTTCTTCCGCTGGTTCCGCTCTTCCTTGCAATTGCGACACAGGCTTGCGGCCAGCCAATCGCCGCTCTTCCACGGCCCTTCGGTTCCGAGTTTGTTCGCGCTCGTCCTGCCAGGCATGCCACCGGGCCTGCGCCTTCTGCAGAATCCCCAGCTTTTCAATCCGTCCGATGGGTCCTTTCGCGCCACTGGCCCATGCATGAGCGCTGCTGAACGAAAATCGTGTGGTCAGAAATAGCGCCACAATGAAAAGCGTCATTGCCACCACTACTGCGCCAATAGCATTAAATCCGCTTTGCAGTCCGTGTGATACCAGTGAACCGACAAGACCACCCGGCTTTATCGCTCCGCGAATGTCCGGAATCGGGGTCATTGAAAAAAGGGAAGGCAGCGACATCAACAGCAATACATAACCGCCGATCGCGGCCCACTGTGAATTAATCGTCTGACTCCGGCAGCCAGCGGTATCCAAGGATGCCAATGGCCACCGGCAGCAAAAACGCTGCGAACCCAAATATCTGGAACAATAGATCAGATGAATAGGCGCCTGCCGGCCCAATCCAGTTATGTGCTTGGACCCCCTCCGTGCTTGCTGCGCTCACATTGAACGAAGCATCTAAAGGACTATACGTAAGCAGAGAAAGGCCCATTAAGACGGCCGCGATAATACACAAAAATCCTATCAGCTCATTGAGCCGTTTATTTTCTGTTGGCGTTAGGAAGCGCAAGAATATCTCCTCAGCTTTTGGGGAAGGCTGAGTGTCACGAACAAGCGCGGCGCTGATACGCTTTGTTCACGAGGAACGACCAAATCATACCAAACCGTCCCGCCATCGCAACCCTATCTTTTCCCTCGGTGTTCTCTAAGTCCACGTACCACGTTTCGCCCTCTCCCGTAGGGGCGGCTTTATGCCGCCCAACTCCCGCCGTTACTCAAGCCTCTCTGTGTCCTCTGATTTTCTTACCTCGGTGCCCTCTGTGATCAGTCTTTTGACTTCTTCTACCACTTCGCGATCCCTACCCCGCCAACCGCGACGCAAAAAACAATACCAATATCCCCAGCACAATCCGATAAACCGCGAACGGCCCAAATCCACGCTTCCTTACATACGCCATGAACCACGCGACGCTTCCATACGCCACGATAAACGACACCACAAACCCGATCGCCAGCACGATCCAGCCATGCGCATCGATACTCGACACCCCAATCGGGTTTTCCGTCTTGGTTCCATGCAGCGACTTAAACAAGGTGTACAAAGTCGCCACCACCATCGTCGGTATCGACAAGAAGAACGAAAACTCCAGCGCCGATGCCCTCGACATTCCCGCCAACTGTCCTCCCGCTATTGTCGACATCGACCGCGACGTCCCGGGAAACACCGCCGACAGTATCTGGCACGCTCCAATCCACACCGCCTGCCCCAGGCTCATATCTTCCATGTGCCAGGTGTGGATCAATCCGCTCTTGGTTCCTTCTCCGGCGCGCTCTGCCTTCGAATTCCGCGCATCAATGAACCACATCACAATTCCGCCGATCAGCAGCGCCGTACCCATGATCGTCAGGCTCTCCAGGTGCGCCCCGATCAATTTCGTCATCAAAAACGAAGGTATCGCCGTCACCACGAAGGCAATCATCACCAGGCTCAGCGGGTGCGTGAATATCGTCCGGTCTCCCCGCTCTCCTTCGGGAAACGTCGAGAAAAACTTCGCGATCCGCGCTCGAAAATAAATCGGCAGCGTCAGAATCGCTCCCAACTGGATTACGATCGAGTACATCTTCCAGTACCCGCTCCCCAGATCCACATGCAGCAATACCTCAGCGATCCGAAGATGTGCCGTGGAACTCACCGGCAGAAATTCCGTCAGCCCTTCCACGATCCCCAGCAACACCGACACCAAATATTCGTTCACCAATTCAGCTCCTGCTTTTGTAGTGGCCGGTCTTTAGACCGGTTCGTGAAGAACGGGAAGAGTCCTGGCGCGCCGCGGCATCGATTCACTGCGATTGCGGCTAGATCCTCTTCCTCATCTCGTACGCATCGATTCGCCCGAGATAATACCGTTTTAATACCGCTTCCGTACGATAACCGTGATGCTCCCAGAAGGCAATGCCGCTCTCATTGTCCACCGCTGTCTCCAGCAACACCGATTCCACGCCGTGGTACGCAAAGTGTTTTTCCAGTTCCCTCAACAGCGCCGAACCCGTCCCCGCGCGCCGGTAGGCTTCCGCCACATCCAACGTAATGATGTGCCCCAATCGGCGGATTTGCTTCTCCCAACACAAACCCGACTATTGTTCGATTGTCTTCCGCTATTTGGCAATCCACGTCCCGGCAAACGCAGATAATACTGCAGCATCCATTTGCTATAGGAGATGCCCGGAGGAAAGCAGTTTTGATCCAGCTTGTGGAGCGCCGCGAAGTCGCGCCCCTCGTAATCTCGAATCGCAAATGCCATACGGCTATATTGCCACCGCAACCCGTAGGGGCGGCTTTATGCCGCCCTCTTTGTTATACAAAAATACGCCTGATCTTCAGGCTGCCCCACTCTCGCCTTTGAGGGTGGGGCATTTGCTTCTTTTGTCTTTTCGGCGTGGCTGGTGAACCCAACTACAGCTTCACGGTCACCGTCTTCACTTCCGTATAGTTTGCCAGGCCATACTCGCCGAGTTCGCGGCCAATTCCCGACTGCTTGAATCCGCCAAACGGCGCCGCCGCGTCAAACACGTCGTAGCAATTCACCCACACGGTTCCAGCGCGTACGCCATCGGCAATCGCATGAGCCTTGGTGATGTCCTGCGTCCACACCGCGGCCGCCAACCCATACAACGACTTGTTCGCGCGTTCAATCACTTCGCTCATATCTTTGAACTTCAGAATCGACATGACCGGCCCGAAGATTTCCTCCTGCGCGATCTTCATGTTGTCTTTGACATCTGCAAACACGGTGGGCTCGATGAAATAACCCTTGTCGCCCACCCGATTGCCGCCCGCCACCAGATTGGCTTTCTCGCTCTTGCCCGACTTCGATGTATCCCATGACCTTGTTGAACTGTTCCTGATCCACCTGCGGGCCTTGCTCGGTATTCTTGTCGAACGGATTGCCCACGGTGCGCTTTCTGCGCGCGCGCCACGCTCTTCTCTACGAACTCGTCGTAGCACTTTTCTTCCACAAACGTCCGCGATCCCGCGCAGCAGCACTGGCCCTGATTAAAGAACAGTGCGAAGTGCGCGCCTTCCACAGCCTGATCCATATTCGCGTCCGCAAACACTACGTTCGGGCTCTTACCGCCCAGCTCCAGCGTCACGCGCTTCAGATTCGACTCTGCTGCCGCCTTCATCACCAGATGCCCGACTTCGGTCGATCCCGTGAACGCGACCTTGTCCACATCCATGTGCCGCGCCAGCGCCGCGCCGGCGGTCGGGCCATAGCCCGGCAGCAAGTTCAGCACCCCTTCCGGGAATCCTGCTTCAAGCGCCAATTCACCCACGCGCAGCGCGGACAGCGGCGTCTGTTCTGCTGGTTTCATCACTACCGTACAACCTGCAGCCAGCGCCGGCCCCAACTTCCACGCTTGCATCAGCAGCGGAAAATTCCAGGGAATAATCTGCGCCACCACGCCCACTGGCTCATGCTTGGTGTAGCAGAAATATTTCCCCGCCACCGGGATCGTCTTGCCCTGAATCTTGTCGGCCCATCCCGCGTAGTAGCGATAACACGCAATCGTTAGCGCTCAAATCTGCGGCCAGCGCCACGTGATAGGGTTTTCCGTTATCCAGTGACTCCAGTTCCGCCAGTTCTTCTTTGTGTTTCTCGATCAGATCCGCCAGCCGGTACATCAACAATCCGCGCTGCGCCGCGCTCATCTTCCGCCAGGCGCCCTTATCAAACGCTGCCCGCGCCGCTCCAACAGCAATATCAACGTCGGCTGCATCGGCCTCCGCGATCTGCGCGATTACTTCTCCCGTTGAGGGGTTAATGGTGGGAAAGGTCTTTCCCGAGACGCTGAATTCACCCACTTATTGTTGATCAGCAGCTTGTTTGCGTTGATTTTCACTTTGGTTCAGATGCAGCACGTTGCCGTAGCCATGGTCTTGCCCTCCTCAAGTGGACCGAGGGAGAGGCTACACCCGCTGGCTCGCGAGAGAATCAACAATTGCTATTCCATGAATTCAGTCATTTGGCAACTGGCGACCGCCGGCTGTCACAACCAGAAAGGTTGGGCCCGCTATCGACGAACGGTAATCTGTTCAGAGCTTTGCGAGCGTCCGGAACTTGTCACCAGTAGTGCAAGCAGCGCCTTGCGCCGAGCATGCCGGCAGCGCCAGATAATAGGGCGCACCCGGAAGGTGGATGATGGCCTTTGCCGAAATCGCCACGGAAAACACCTGTGTGAAGATCAATGGACCAATCATGCCGGTTAATGCGCGCAGGGAATTAATCGCTCCTTGCAGCTTCCCCTGCGAACTCGGGTCCACATCGCTGCGACATCAGCGATTGCATGGCAGGGCCGGCCACCCCCCACAACGCAATAAGAGGGAACTGCCGCAAACATCGCCCATGCCTTCGCCGCGCAAACGCCATCCCGACAAATCCCAGAACTCCATAAAACGAGACCGCTCGACAGAGACTGATCGCTCGCCAAATCGTCTTCACATACGGGCCGACCAGCCTCCGGAAACCGCGGCCGCACAAATTCCAATCGCTGCCAGTGCCAGACCGACGCCACGTTCCGTTCCAGCCATACCGATACTCGCTGTAGAGCACAAAAACCTCTGCAGTGACTGGTGCGCCAAATAATTAATGGTGTTATACCAGTGACAACCAACTGAGTTCTGGCGTTTGAGCGAAGCAGCGAAAGGGAGCCCAACGGATTTGCCATGTGCCAGGCCGACTTGGCTCGCTTTTCGACCGGCAACGATTCCGGCAACACAAACAGTCCATACAGGAAATTCGCCAGACTCAGCGCCGCGGCCGCCCAAAACGGTGCCCGCAAATTGTATTGGCCCGAGCAGTCCACCAACGGCGGGCCCCACTCACGAATCCCAGTCCGAACGCGGCACCCAGCAATCCGTAACCGCTTCGCACGTTCGTCGGCGGCGACATATCGGCGATATAGGCAAACGCGGTCGAAACATTCGATGTGGTGATGCCGGAAATGATCACTTCCCACAAATAACCACCCAGCGAAGGGGCCAGTGCCATGAAAATGTAGTCAGGCCCCAGCCCGAGGCAGGAAATCAGAATAACGGGCCGTCGTCCAAACCGATCGGTCCACGCGCCCAGAACCGGCAAAAACAAAAACTGCATCGTCGCCCAGGCAAAGGCCGAAATACCCGGTCATTCCGAAGCCGCGGGCCATATTTCCGCCCTCAAATTGTTTGATCAGGTTTGGTAAGACGGGCGCGATGATTCCAAATGCCAGAAAGTCCAGCGCCACGGTCACAACGATGAAGATGAAAGTTGCCCGTGTGGCTGGTGGCGAAAAAGGCCCTTGCTCGGACTCTGAAGAAAATTGTTCAGTCGTTGCCATCAGATTTGATTCTAGCCCAGTTATTCTCGGGGTTGAGTCGCGCATCAGCTGGTCCCGAGAGCGGCCATGTTTTTCTAACCGCTAAACTTCCAAAATAACCGGTAATATCAGAGGTCGTCTTCGATGTCTGTTTGTTGATGTATCTCTTCAGATCCATGCGGATTTTTTCCTTGATCACCGACCAGTCTGCACGCTCTTCCAGGTTTGACAGCTCAAACGTCTTCAGCACGATTTCCCGCGCTCCGGCCATCAGTTCACTGCCGTTCTCGCTCATCAGTCCGCGTGAAACGATTTCCGGTGCCGATTCCATTTTCCCGGTGTGCTTATCGATCGCAATGATCGGAATCACCACTCCTTCTTCCGACAGATGCTTGCGGTCGCGAACCACGATCTCTTCGATCTCCTCCAGCGACCCAGAATCCACGAGAATTCTTCCCGCGTTCACTGGTTCACGCCGCACGCACGCCATCTTCGGTAAACTCAATGCACTTGCCATCTTCCAGCAGCAGAATTTCTTCGGACACCGCGCCCAATTGATGTGCCAGCGCCGCATGACGGAACAGATGCCGGTACTCTCCGTGCACCGGAATGAAAGTATTTCGGTTTCACCAGGCGCAAAATCAGTCGCTGCTCTTCCTGGCTGGCATGTCCGGAAACGTGGATCGTTCCCGCTGAATTGTCGTAATACACCAGCGCCCGCCGCCGGAACATGTGGTCCAGCATCCGGAAAATCGCCTTCTCATTTCCCGGGAATAATGCGCGCCGACAAAATGACCGTGTCGTTTTCATCCACCGAAACAAACCGGTGATTGTCCACCGCGATTCGCGAAAGAGAAGACATCGGCTCCGCCTGCGAACCGCTCGCCAGAATGAGCAGTTTCCTTGCTTCAAAGATGCGAATATCCTGCGGCCGTGACCACCATCCCGTCGGGAATCCGCAAGTAATTCAGGTTATGCGCAATCTCCACGTTGTCGACCATGCTGCGGCCGACAAACGCAACCTTGCGCCCCACCCGCTCCGCAATATCAATCACCTGCTGAATTCGGTGAATCGATGACGCAAAGCACGACAGGATTACTCGCCGCGGCGCCGAACGCGCCAACTCTTCAATCCGCGGGACGATGGTGCGCTCCGATGGCGTAAACCCTGGCCGTTCCACGTTTGTCGAATCGCTGAACAGCGCCAGCACTCCTTCATTGCCATATCTTCGCAAAAGTGTGCAGGTCAAACGGAATATTGTCCACCGGCGTCTGGTCGACTTTGAAGTCGCCCGTGTGAATCACAACGCCGATCGGCGTGCGAATCGCCAGCGCCACGCAATCAATCGTGCTGTGCGTTACTGGAATAAACTCAATCTCAAACGGCCCGATCTCCACCAGTCGCCCTGGTTTGGCTTCCCGCAACGTCGCCGACTGCAGCAATCCCGCTTCTTCGAGCCGCTTTTTCACCAGCGCCAGTGTGAATCGCGTGCCATAGATCGGCACATTCAGGTCGCGCAAAATATACGGCAGCGCTCCGATGTGATCTTCGTGGCCGTGCGTCAGCACAATCGCGCGCACATGCTCCCGGTTCTGTTTCAGATAAGTGATGTCAGGGATGACCAGGTCCACGCCGAGCAGTTCGGACTCCGGAAACATCATTCCCGCGTCGATCACGATGATGTCGTCGCCGTAGCGCAACACCATCATGTTCATGCCGAATTCGCCCAACCCGCCTAAGGGAATTGCCAATAAAGATTTATTTGTCTTGCTCAAGGAATGAGTACTCCACACTCTGAATGGAAAAGCGTACCATACAGTCTCTGTTCTTACCGCGGTCGGCAGTCTATCTCAAACTGCACAATCAGCGCGCTCTACATTTTTTCCGGCGCTTCAATGCCTAGCAGTTCAGCGATTCTTTCAACTTTTCTTCCACCATTCCCGTCAGAGCGCAATCAGGAACGCACGTTTCTGCTCGTCGCTTTCGGATAAGATGTGGTGCTTGTGATAAAAGTTATTAAACGCTTGCGCCAGTTGAAACGCGTATTTCGCCACAAACGCCGGCTCTTGCGCATGGATCGCCGCGTCCATCGAGAAGTCCAGCGAACCCGCGTGCAGCAGCAGCGACCATACATCCTCGTTTTCGCTTCCGGCTAAGATTCTGAGCGACGGCACGTAATATCTAATTCCGCGTGACTCTGCTTCTTGCTGAGCGGTTGCCTTTGCGCCGAATCCCGCGTATCCGCACGATCGCGTACTGGCAATACGGCCCGGTTTCGCCTTCCGCGCTCAGCGCATCCTCAAAATCGAAAGCAATGATCGTATTCCGCGTAAATTTCAGCAGGAAGAATCGCAGCGCCCCGATCGCCAGGGCGTTCGCCGTTGCCGCCAGTTCCGCCGCTCCATATCCGGATGTTTCTGCCGAACCCGCTCCTCCGCAGCCTTCAGCATGCGGTCGATCAAGTCGTCCGCCTTTACGCCGAAGCCTCTTCCTTCCGCTCACTTCGACATACGGCTTCTTCGTGATCTTCTGCGGATAGCTCATAGCCCAGTTCCGCAGCGCATCGCGGTGTCAGCGCCACGATCTCGTAGGCAAAGTGAATCGAATTGTCGGCTTCTGCTGGCGTGTCCCAGCGCGCGCACGCCCTTCCGCCACCACATCCTGCAAATACGCCTGCCGCGCGTCGATCACGTTGTAAACGGTCGTCGCGTCTCCAAAGTGCGGGGCTGCCAGCTTCGTTTGGCTCCTGCAGTTGTAGCCCACAATTCGTGGCCGCCAGGAGCATCCGGCCAGCGCCGGTAGTGAAAATCCTTCCCCAGCAATCCAAATTTCCAGAGTTGATACGCAATATCTTTCCCGACGTAGGTCACCGTGCCGTTTGACCGCACAATAATTTTGGCCTGATCATCCTCGTCGGTTTCCTCGCCGTCCGGAGAGCCGCCATGATTCCACGGCATGATCCAGCAACCGGCCGTTTTCCCGGACTCGGAAAACTGGATCGCTCCGCTACTCTTCAATTTCTCAAACGCCGCATCCCAGAAATGCAGGTGCAGAATTTCGCTCTCTCTCGCCAGCAATTCATAATAAATGTCCAGCCGAGCCATCGTCCGCAAATGCAATCCCACAATCGCGTCCGCGATCACCGTGCCCATCTCGGCGATTTCGCCTTCACCCGCTTCAATCGCGCGCAGCGTTTCCCCGCGCAACTGGCCCGGCTCGCACTTTATCTTCCGCAAAAAACTGCGTGGCCTTTGCGTAAAGGTCCCAGCACAGATAATCAAATTTCGGCTGTCGCGATAATTCCTTCACTTTCGCCAGCGGCATCTTTTCCATGTGGTGAAATGCAATCACCACGTCCGCTACCTGCACGCCGGTATTATCGATATAGTTCTGCACCGCCACTTCGCGCCCGCTATGCCGCAAGACCCGCACCATCGTGTCGCCCAACACCGCGTTCCGCAGATGCCCGATGTGCGCCGCTTTATTGGGATTGATGCTGGTGTGCTCGACAATCACGCGGCCCGGCAATTTCGCGCCGCGCCCGATTTGGTTTCCGGTGCCAGGCTCTTCCAGAATTCCGCGCGATCAAAATACGCGTTCAGGTAGCCGCCCCCTGCCACTTCCACGCGCGCGATTCCCGGTAATCTTCGGCAGGCTATTGGCAATCTCCTGCGCAATCATTCGTGGAGCCTTCTTCAGCCGCTTTGCCAGCTCAAAGCACAGTGGAGAAGCGGCTTCGCCCATCTCCAGCTTCGGCGGCCGTTCCAGCACCACGGCTGATCTCCACGCCGTACTTCTCGCGCACATGCGCCGCTGAGCGCCTCCCTCAACCTGATATAATAGTGTCTGGTACACAGCCCCTCAGTCCGAATAAGATGCAATATCTGAATTCTCCAGTATAGCAGCGCATTCGGAAAAGCAGTGCGTGTTGCCTGCATAGGCCGATACATTCCCGAGGTGTCATTTTGTGCGTTTTAACCCTGATTACTTCTTTGCGCCATTAGCTAGCTTAATGGGAGAGAGGCTCTGTATCCTTCAAATATGTCTCAGTCGCTGAAAACACCGAAGATTTTTATCTGGCGCATTTGCCTCCTTTCTTTTGTTTTCCGTGATCATCGCGCTCGCTTTTCCCACTGACGACAAAGTTCGTTCTAGGCCAATCCCCCGCGAGGCTGTCGAAGCTCGGCTGCAGAAGTACAAGGGCAATAACAGTCAGCGTGAGGCAACGCTGAAAGAGATGTTTGCGGAAGCTGGTTGCGACGCCCAGCGTCTCTCCGAACAGGCCGTGAAGCACTCAAAGGTGCCCAATGTGATCTGTGTTCTGCCCGGCAGTTCGGGCAAAGTTTTCATCATCGGCGCTCATTTCGACTATGCCTCGGAAGGGGACGGAGTTGTGGACAACTGGAGTGGTGCCTCGCTTCTGCCTTCGCTCTACGAAGCACTGAAGAGCGATCCGCGCAGGCACACATACATCTTTGTCGGATTCACGGATGAAGAGCAGGGTGAGGTAGGTTCGCGGTTCTACGCGCGGCAAATGACCCCGGAACAAATCGCTTCTACTGATGCGATGGTGAATTTAGACACGCTGGGCCTGGGCGCTCCTGAGGTTTGGACCAGTCACTCCGATAAGTGGTTGACGGCCGTGCTCATCCACGTCGCGAAGCAGATGAATGTGCTGCTTGGCGGAGTGGATGTGGATCAGGTGGGCAGCACGGACTGGTCCAATTTGAAGAGCGCAAGATTCCAAGCATTACGATTCACTCTCTGACGCAGGCGACATGGAGTGCCGGCATTCTCCATTCGACTGGCGACAGATATTCCGCAATTCGGCTGGACGACTATTACCGGACCTACCGACTCTTGGCCGCTTATCTTGTGCTATTGGATCAGGCAGCGAGCGAGCCTGCGGACGGTGGCAAGTCATAGCCTTCTGATAAGTCATGACGCAAAATGAAGCAACGAACTAGTCGTAATTAGCTTCGACGATGCAGTCGCATGTTCAGCCCATCCTTTGGCCGTAGGGTGATCGAGAAGAACGGTGTCACCACCGAATTCGGCGGCAACGACAACGAATACCGCTGCGCAATCGTTGCCAGCAGCAAACACGCTTCCATCATCGCGAATCCCGCTCCGATGCACACCCTGGGCCCTCCGCCAAAAGGGAAGTACGCGAACCGTGGCAATCTTCCTCGCCTTATCGGATCATCTCGCCATCGTTCCGGATCAAACTTCTCCGGCTCCGGAAACCAGCGCTCATCCCGGTGCGTCAACCACTGCATCGGGAAAACATTCGTGCCCGCCGGAATGCGATATCCGTTCAGCTCGAAATCATTGATGGCGCAGCGTCCAATTCCCCACACCGGCGGGTACAGCCGCATCGATTCCTTCACCACCATTTCTGTGTACGGCAGTCGCGGCAAATCCGCCAGCGTAGGTGCAACCCCATTCAACACGCCATCTAATTCGGCGTGCAGTTTTTCTTCTGCCTCCGGATTCTGCGCCAGCAAGTACCACGTCCAGCACAGCGCATTAGCCGTAGTCTCATGCCCGGCCATGAACAGGGTCATGATCTCGTCGCGCAGTTGCTCGTCGGTCATCCGCGTTCCGTGCTCATCCTGCGCGGCCAATAGCGTTTGCAGCAAATCCTTGCTCTCCACCGGATGAGCGCGCCGGTCCGTGATGATCGTCTGAATCACCTTATTCAATCGCCGCCGCGAGCGCAGCAGTCGCGGCCCCTTCGGCAACGGCATTCCTTCCGGCAAGAAGAAGGACAGCGCCGCCTGCGACAGGAAGCGATTCATCACCGTCGCAATTTCCGTCCCGATGAATCGCGAATCGTGCGCCACTTTCGATCCGAACAGCGACTTCGCCACCACGTCGAGCGTCAGCGAGCTCATTTCGTGGTGAACGTCGCGGACCTCTCCATCTTTCCATCCGGCCAACATCGTCGCGGCCGATTCCGACATGATCTGCGCATACGAAGCGATGTTCTCGTGCCGAAACGCCGGCTGGATCAATTGCCGCTGCGATTGCCAGAACGCTCCTTCGCTGGTCACCAGCCCGTTCCCCAGAAACGACCGAATGGCCGCATAATCGCGCGACTTCGTAAAGTTCGAAGCGTTCCGCACCAGCACCGACTCAATCGCGTCCGGGTTCCGAAATCATCACCACCCGCACATGGAAAAATCGGTACGATACAATCCCGCCGTATTCCCGCGCACATTTCGCCGAGTACCCGCTCCAGTGCCCCGCCAGATCCAGCGCATTGCCAAAAAAGATTCGTCCCTTAGGCCCAGGGGGAAGGGGAAGCGCCGATATTGCAGCAGTAGCCGTCATCGCAGCAGTGTAACCGAATATTCAGCAGTCTCCGAATGCTGCCTCGGGACGACGGGCCTGAGCGTTTTGTCCGAATGTAGTGACCGGTCTTTAGACCGGTTCTTTTGCCTCTGATGTAGTTGCCGATCTTTAGATCGGCGCACTCCCTACCTATCCCTCTCCCGGTTTGACGTACCGTAACCCTCACCGATACTATCGATTTGCACCATTTTTTCTAACAAATCTGCACACTCATGAAACTCGCCTACTTCGATTGTTTCAGCGGCATCAGCGGCGACATGACCCTCGGCGCCTTGGTCGATGCGGGTGTCTCCGTCGATCTCCTGCGCACTGAACTCCAAAGCCTCGACGTCCCGGGCTGGCAAATCGCCTCCGAAAAAGTCTGGAAAAATGGCATGTCCGCCACCCACATCAAAGTCACCACCGAGGACACCCACACGCATCGCTCGCTCACCACAATTCTCGACATTTTTGACCAATCAAAATTGTCCACGCCGGTAAGAGATCGTGCCGCCGCGATTTTCCGTAAATTGGGCGAAGCGGAAGCCGCCGTCCACGACGTCCCCATCGAAAAAATCCATTTCCACGAAGTGGGTGCGGTCGACGCCATCGTGGACATCGTCGGCGCTTGCGTGGGATTTTCCGCTCTCGGCATCGAGAAATTCGCCTGCTCCGCTCTGAACGTCGGTGGTGGCACCGCGAAAATGGCCCACGGTGTTCTCCCGGTGCCCGCTCCTGCCACGGCGAAGCTGCTAATCGGGAAGCCGACCTATTCGAGTGGCGTCCAGAAAGAGCTGGTCACTCCCACCGGCGCGGCGATCGTCTCCACTCTTTGCGATTCCTTCGGCCCCCAGCCTCCCATGACCGTCGCCGCGATAGGCTATGGCGCGGGAACCACCGACCTCGAGGGCCAGCCCAACGTAATGCGCCTGATGATCGGCGAAGCAAACTCCGCATACAACACTTTCGGCGCGGAAGAAACCATTCGCGTGCTCGAAGCAAATCTCGATGACATGAACCCTCAGGTCTACGGCTATTTTCTCGAGAAAGCCTTGGCTGCCGGCGCTCTCGACGTCTTCGCTACTCCCGTTCAAATGAAGAAGAATCGCCCGGGCTTCCTGATCACCGTGTTATGCACGCCCCAGGACGAGCCAAATTCCAGCAGATGCTTTTCGCGGAAACCACCACACTCGGCGTTCGCAGCACCACGACCCAACGCCGCATCCTGCCACGCGAATGGGTCAACGTATCTACCAAATTCGGGACTGTGCGCATCAAAGTGGCCCGAGTCAACGGGGAAGTGCAGCAGGCTTCGCCAGAGTTCGAGGATTGCCGTAAACTAGCTTCTGAGAAAAATGTGCCTTTGCAGCAGGTTTTAGACGAAGCAATGAGAGAATGGAATGCTCGCAAGTAGACTCCCCATTGATCTGCCAGTCTAGCTGCGATATCGCATAGGACAGTTTAAGCACCCGCACCACGCAATCGAAGAAGAGGAAGATGGCTGAGCGCAAAGAAAAGTTTTACTTAACCACGCCGATCTACTACACCAACGGTCTGCCGCACATCGGTCATACCTACACTACCGTTGTCGCCGACATGATCCGCCGTTACAAGCGCATGCGCGGCTACGAAGTGGTGATGACCACCGGCACTGATGAGCACGGTGTGAACGTCGAGCGCGCCGCCAAAAAGGCTGGCATCCCCGAATCCGAGTACGTCGCGAAAATGGCCGAGACCTGGCGCGCCCTCTGGGATGAACTGGGCATCGCCGCCGACGAATTTGTCCGCACCACCGACTTGCAGCACGTGCGCACCGTTCAGTGGTTATTCAAACTGTGCCGCGAGAATGGCTACGTGTACAAAGGTCATTACACCGGCCTCTACTGCATTTTCGACAACGCCTTCGTCAATGAGCCTAAGCCCGGCAATCTCTGCCCGGATTGCGATCGCCCGCTCGAAACCGTCACAGAAGAAAACTATTTCTTTAAGCTCTCCGCATTTCAGAAGCCGTTGCTCGATTTCTATAAGAAGAATCCCGATTTCATTCAGCCCGAAGCCCGCCGCAACGAAATCATCGCCTTTGTCGAGGGCGGCTTGCGCGATCTCAGCATCACCCGCACGACCGTTCGCTGGGGCATTCCCGTTCCCGGCGAAGAGCCGCACGTCTTCTACGTCTGGTTCGATGCGCTCAGCGCCTACCTCAGCGCCGTCGGCGGGCCCGATTTCGCCAAGCGCGGCATGTGGCCCGCCGATCTGCATCTCGTCGGCAAAGACATCATCCGTTTTCACACCGTCTACTGGCCCGCTTTTCTCATGGCCGCCATGTTGCCGCTGCCCAAGCAGGTCTGGTCGCACGGCTGGTTCCTGATGGACGCGGCCAAAATGAGCAAGTCCAAGGGCAATGTCGTTCTTCCACGCCCCATCGTGAACATGCTGGGCATGGACGCGCTCCGCTATTTCCTCTTGCGCGAAGTGGTCTTCGGTCAGGACGGCAACTTCAGCTACGACGCGCTGGTCACTCGCTACAACAGCGACCTCGCCAATGGCCTCGGCAACCTGGCCAGCCGCACTGCCGCGCTCATCGAAAAGAACTTCGGCGGAAAAATTCCCAAGCCCAGGCGCTTACAAACCGCAGGACGATGCCCTCGCCAAAGAAACGCAAGCGGCCATCGGCGAAGTCCTTGAGCGTTACGAGAAAATGGAATTTGCTCGTGCTCTCGAGGCCATCTGGGCCGTCATCGCCCTCGCCGACAAATATCTCACCAGCGAACAGCCATGGGCGCTCGGCAATTCTCCCGAAGAGCAGGAGCGCAAGGGCACCATTCTCTGGACCACCAGCGAACTACTGCGCATCGTAACCGTCCTCGCGCATCCCGTCTTGCCCCAGAGCACCGAAAAGATTTGGACTTTGCTGGGACAAAGTGGTTCAGTCTCCGCTGTCCCGCTGGATGGTTTACGTTGGGGGCAGTTGGCGCCTGGCACCCAGTTGGGCAAGGCGCAAACACTTTTTCCGCGAGTCGACAAAAACGAAGCAATTGAGAGGATCGAAGCAATGGCAAACGAAGAACTGAACCCCGCACTAGCACCAACCCCGGCTGCAACTCCGGCACACACTCCCGCTGCTGCTGGACCTGGCGCCGCCGCAGCACCAGCAGGCATCGCGCAGATTGGCATCGATGATTTTACGAGGGTCGAAATGCGCGTGGGCCAGGTAAAAACCGCCGAGCGCATCGTTGGCGCCGACAAGCTCCTGAAACTCACCGTCGATATTGGCACGGAAATCCGCCAGATCTGCGCCGGTATTGCGCAGTTCTATGAACCCGACGCTCTCGTGGGCCGCAAGGTTGTTGTTGTCGCCAATCTCGCCCCGCGCAAACTTCGCGGCGTCGAGTCCAACGGCATGATCGTGGCCGCTTCGGTTGGCCCCGAAGGCCGCCCAGTCCTGGCCGGCTTCCTCGAAGACGTAGAAATCGGCTCGCGCCTAAAGTAAACAGCTCAGAATGTTGGCGCATTGCTATAGCCCTGCCCGTATTTCTGACGACCGATCATGGAACTCATCGACTCCCACGCCCATATCGACGCCCCACAGTTCGCCGAAGACCGCGACGCCATGCTCGACCGCGCCAAGGCCGCCGGCATCTCCACCCTGCTCGCCATCGGCACCGGTCCCGGCCCCGAGAAACTCGATGCCGCGCTTCCGTACGCCGAAGCCCATGACTGGATATACACCACCGTCGGCATCCATCCCCATGACGCCAAAGACGTCACCCCGCAGCATCTCGACACCCTTGCAAAGCTCGCCGAGCACCCCAAAGTGATTGCCTGGGGTGAAATTGGCCTCGACTATTACTACGACCACTCCCCCCGCGACATTCAGGAGAAAGTCTTTCGCGACCAGATGGCTCTCGCTCACGCCGCAAAGCTCCCCATCATCATCCATTGCCGCGATGCCTGGAGCGATTGCCTCAAAGTCCTCGAAGACGCCTGGAAGCCCACCGGCTTAGGCGGCATTCTCCACTGCTTCAGCAGCACTGTCGAAGACGCCCAGCGCGGCCTCGACATGGGCTTTCTCATCTCCTTTGCCGGCAATTGCACCTACCCCAAAGCCCAGAACATTCGCGACGTTGCGAAGCTTTTGCCACTCTCGAACATTTTGATTGAGACGGATTCTCCGTACCTGGCGCCTCAGCCCTTTCGCGGCAAACGAAATGAGCCCTCCTACATGGGCGAGGTAGCAAAGGTCCTTGCGAATGTGAGAAACTTAGGCCACGGGGAGATTGCCGCAGCTACCGCTGAGAATTTTCGGCGCTTCTTCCACCTTGCTCCGCCGAGTCCACCTCCGGCGGGGTTAAGCCGCTGATCAGGGAAGCGGCCCAGGAGAATTTCCATCGCTCTACTGACCGCCAAGGAAATATTTGAGCTGGTTCGCGAAGACCTCGTCGAGGTGGAACAGGAACTTTCTCGCCAGAGCGCCGCTGCGTATCAACCGGTTTCCGAAATCACCAGTTATCTTCTCGGCGGCGGCGGCAAGCGCCTGCGCCCCGCTCTGCTCTTGCTCTGCCATGGCTACGCTTCCGGCCGAAAGCAAATGCCCGCAGTGCCATCAAGCTTGCCGCCGTGGTTGAACTCCTTCACAGCGCAACCTTGATTCACGACGATGTCATCGATAGCGCCGACACCCGCCGCGGGCGTCCCTCCGCCAATTCTCGCTGGGGCAATCATCGCAGCGTCCTCGCCGGCGATTGGCTGTACATGCAGTCGTTCCAGATCGCTCTGGAAGAGCGCAATTTCCGCGTCCTCGACATCCTCATCGACCTGACCCAGAAAATGGTTGAAGGCGAACTCATCCAACTCGCCAAGATGGGTCGCATGGACGTTACCGAAGCCGATGCGCTCCAACTGGCCACCTACAAAACCGCGTGTCTCTTCAGTGGTTGTGCGCGCCTCGGTGGCGTACTCGGCGGTTTTGACGAAGCCGATGAAAAGCTTCTCGATGACTTTGGCCGCTACGCGGGCTTGGCGTTTCAGCTGGTTGATGATTTGCTGGATTTACTGCCTCCAGCGAGCAGCTTGGCAAACCGGCATTAAGCGATCTGAAGGAAGGCAAAGTCACTCTGCCTTTGATCTACGCCATGGAAAACGGCCACCGCGAAGCCCGCGAGTTGGTCGCCCGTGTCCTCGAAGAAAAAGAGTTTAATTCTGTCCAACCAGAGACCCTCGTCGCCCTCGTTCGCGATTCCGGCGCTCTCGATCGCACGCGTAATCTTGCTCACGAATATGCCCACAAGGCCAAGAACTGCATCAATGGCCGTGGTGATTCTGAGTATGCACGCGCCCTCATGACTCTGCCCGATTTTATTCTGGAACGCGAAAACTAGAGTCGGGTTGCAGATTCGAATCAAGTAAATCGGTCATCCCTCGCCGCCTTTGCGAGGGATCTGCTTTTAACAGGATAATGGGTTCGGTTACATTCGCTCATGTTGCCCTTTAAGCTCATCTATCACGAACGCTACGACCTGAACATCGGCGCACATGTTTTTCCTTCGCAGAAGTTCCGTCTCATTCACGACAAACTAATCAAGGATGGCGTCGCTTCCTCCGATAATGTTCTTCGCCCCGAGCCAGCCCATGACGCCGACATCTTGCGCGTCCACACCCCTGAGTGGGTGAGCAAACTGAAGACGGGCACCTTGACCCTCAGCGATGTCATGAAACTCGAAGTCCCGTATTCCCCTGAATTGGTCAGCGCCTTCTGGCTTGCCGCCGGCGGCACGATTCTTGCTGCCCAATCCGCACTGCAAGATGGCTTTGGCTGCAACATCGGCGGCGGCTTCCACCATGCCCACCCGGGCCATGGAGAAGGTTTCTGCGCCATTCATGACGTAGCCGTCGCGATTCGCCGTTTGCAAGCCGACGGTGCCATTCGCAAGGCCATGGTAATTGACACCGATGTGCACCACGGAAACGGTACCGCTGCAATTTTTGCCAGGGATGATTCCGTCTTCACTCTTTCCATTCATCAGCTCAATAACTATCCCGCCTACAAACCGCCATCCAATGTGGACCTCGATATGGAAGACCGTGTTGGCGACGAAAAATACCTGGCCACCCTGCTGCCTGCTGTCCACAAAGCGATCGACTCTTTTGCTCCGGAAATTATTTTTTATGTGGGTGGCGCCGATCCCTACCGCGAAGATCAACTCGGTGGCTTGAAACTATCGATCGATGGCCTTCAGTCGCGCGATGCCGGTGTCTTTGAAGCAGCCCGCAAACTTCAAATCCCAGTAGTCACAACCCTCGCAGGCGGCTATGCCCGCAAAGTCGAGGACACCGTTCAGATCCACGTCAACACGATCCTCGCCGCCCAAGCCGTCGCCCGCAAATATCCCCACTCCCAGCAAGCCTCCGCCCCCTAATCCGTTCTTCTCTGTGTACTCTGTGCCCTCTGCGTCCTCTGTGATAATTCTTTCTCTTAGTTTTTCGAAGGCACGACCCCACCTTCACGTAATCAAGGCGTCTTCGCCGATGTCTGCGTCGTCGCCGGTGTATCCCCACCATGCAGCGCACTCTCAATCGCATCCCTCAGCGTCTTATCCACCGTATCGGGGTCAAACCCATCCGATCGAAACGCAATCTTCCCATCACGTCCCAGAATAATCGTGGTCGGGAAGGAGCTCACCGAAAAATAGGATTCCAGGTTGTCGGCAAACAGCACCGTCGCTTTGGGCTTCTCTTCTTCCAGATAGGGTGGAACCAGCGTCTCGTCGTCATCACAATTCAACGCGAAAAATTCAATCCCTTTGTCGCTCGCGTACCGCGCCGCAATTTTCTCAAAGTGCGGCTCCAGTTCGTGGCACGGCCCGCACCACGTCGCCCAGAAATTCAGCACCAACACTTTTCCTTTTGCCTCGGTCAGCGGAAACGGCGTCCCTTGCGGTGCTTTGCGCAACACAAATTCATATGGATTCTTGAGTCCTGCATTGCGCACCGTCTTCGGCGCGGCTGCGCTGGCCGTCACCTCGTCAAACGAATGAAGCAGGTAATCCCCCAGGCCATCCTCAGAGCCATGCGCCAGCCGCCAGACGTTGCCGATCTTCTTCCGCAATTCCGCGCGGCTTGTCGCGCCACTGCCGTCTCCTGCCAGCGCAAAAGCGCGCGCATATTCGCGGATGGCTTCGTTCGGATCCTTTCGCAGTTCGGCGATCTCCGCCAATTTCATTGCCGCCATCGCCGTGGGTTGCAGTGCATAACTTTCTTCGTAGTCTTTTTGCGCCTCTGCGAATGCGTTCAGCTTTTGAAACAATCGCCCGCGCACCAGCATCACCGACGCCTGGTCCCTCTTTTTCTCCTTCTCCCAACTTTCCACCGAATCGCGCGGCGATTTATCGTTCACCGTCGTTCGTTGCACCTGCTCCAGCACCCGCGTGCAATACGATATTGCGCGTTTCCATCCGGCCGCATCTCCATGCTGCTCCAACAACTGAATCGCCAGCACGTTGATGGAGGCGTCATCCGGGCGTAGCGCCACCAGCCGCTCCGCGTACTCCGTCGCGCGCGCATAGTCGTCCACCTTCAGGCTGGATTCCACGATTGCTCGATAAATCTGCGGTCGTTGTTGCGATTCGGGATAGTTCTTCAGGAATGCTTCCAGGTTTTTGACCAGAGCCGCGCGATCGTTGCCGGCGTTCTCGATGGCCTTCTGCAGGTCCTGCTGCTCGTTTTGTTCTTTGGCTTGAGCCTGCTCTTTCGCGGATTGCTTGCTGTTCTTTTCGCTCGGCGGAGCTTCCTGGCATCGCACAGAGCAACTAGCCAGGAGAATGGCCAGTGCGCAACCTGCCCACAAAATTCCTGACATTCGCTGAAGTGTTCTCACAAAAACATTGTACCGGGGAGCGCTCCATCCTGCATTCAATTCGGGTTCAGCCTGCGCCACAGCGTCGGTTCCCCCAGCGCAAGAGCCCTGATCCGCTAACTCGCTGAACAATTCAACGTGTCATTCCGAGCCGAGCGAGGAATCTGCTTTTTGTCGCCCGGCCACCCAACCCATCCTACGTCCCGGTCACCTTGATCTCACCAGACACCGTATGCACTTCCACCCGCCCTGACGCCGTACCAACGTGTGCTCGAAGCGAATGCTTGTTCTGCTCTTCAATAATTACCGGAATGCTTGTCCGAATATCGCCCGACATGGCTTCGGCCGAAAGCAAGAAGCTCGCCGATTGCGGCACTTGGATATCCACTGAGCCCGAAACCGTCTTCAACTCCCACCGTCTGTTGTCACTGGGATTTCCACTCACGTTGATCGGCCCGGAAACCACGTGGGCCTTCACATCGTTACTTGCCCCGCTGATATTCACCGATCCGCTAATCGAGGACGCGTCGACTCGGTCCGCGGGACGCTCAATCCTCACTGAACCCGAAGCCGCGCTTGCCTGCACGTCGCCCTTCACGTCCGCAATGTTGATGCTTCCCGAAGCCGTATTCACTCGCACATAACCGCCGATGCTGCCGATATCGATTGACCCGCTGGCCGCCGAAACCTGCACATCGCGCTCCACCCGGTACACATGCGCGTAGCCCGACGCCGTGCTCACCTTCACCGGCCCTCTTAACTTATCAACGGTGATTCCTCCGGACGCCAATCCGGCTTCCAGTTCTGTGTCTACGGGCACTTCGATGTCGTACTCAATGGACACGTTCTTGATATAGCTGGAGTTTTTTCCGATCAGTATCGTGTCGCCGCGCTGCTCCAGCGGTGGATTCGCCACAATTTCCTGTGTGCTTTTTTCTCCGTTGCCGAACACCGACCAGCTTCCCGGCGTCACTTTCCCGTGCACGTGCACCTGACCATCTTTGCCTGCCTTGATCGTCACGCTTCCAGAGCCGTTGCTCAGATCAATCCGGGTGTGGTTGCTAACCGTGAATGTCCGGTCGAATGTATTGTCTGCCGCCGTTACCGTCGCCGGCGTCAACGCCAATCCAGCCGCCAGCAGGGCCATTGCCACGAATTTGTGCTTTGGAATCGTCATAGAAATGCCTTGTACCGTGGTCATCAGGGCCTCCTGCTACTAGATACGCATTTTGCGACGATTATGTTCCTGCCGACTTGCTTAGCGCCTCATTCAGCGAGCCCTGCCGGTAACCTTCCAGGTCCAGCGAAACGTAGGCAAATCCCGCTGCTTTTAGTGCTTTGGCTATGGCCGCGGCCATCTCCGGCGACAGCGCCCTTGGCAGCTCTTCCGTAGCCAGTTCCACGCGCGCCAACTTATCATGCAACCGCACCCTGAATTGCCGGAACCCCAATTCGCGCAGTGCCCGTTCGCCTTTTTCCACCAGCGTCAACCGCTCCTCCGTCACTTCCGTTCCGTATGGCAGCCGAGACGACAGGCACGCCGAAGCCGGCCGGTCCCACGACGGCAATTTGGCGCGTTCCGACAGCAACCTGATTTCTGCTTTATGTAGCTGCGCATCCAGCAGCGGCGTCAGTACCTGGTGCTCTTTCGCGGCGCGATGCCCAGGGCGAAAATCAAAGGTATCGTCGGCATTGACCCCATAGGCCGTAGCCTCGATATTGCGGCTCTCGGCGATCCCGTCCAGCACAGAGAACAGTTCGTCCTTGCAGTAATAGCAGCGGTCCGCATTGTTCGCCCTGTACGCGGGATTCTCCATCTCGTTTGTCATCACAAACTCATGATGGATTCCGGTTGCGCGCAGGAAAATCTCCAGTTGCTCGCGATCGTAGGAAGAATAGCTCGGCGAAATCGCTGTCACGGAGAGCGCCCGCCCTCCAAGCACCCGATGAGCGGCCCACGCCAGATAGGCAGAATCCGTTCCGCCCGAAAGCGCTACCAGCAGGGAACTATGCTCTGCAAGTTTAGCGAAAAGGACTCGCTCCTTCTCACCCGCTCCCTCAGCAGAAGCCTCGCCACCCCGAATTTGCACCAATGGCTTCATCAGCACCTAAAGTATATCTCACCGAAACCTTTGACCGCCCCCACCAACTCTCCGTTCCCTCTGCGGTCTCTGTGTCCTCTGCGTTAAAGCCTTTTCTCCTCGTAAAATCGTCTTTTCTTAACCCACATTCTCTCGTTTACTCTCCGCCCCTACTTAAAATCCAGCAATACATCCACCGTCCCCCTCGCCGCGTCCGTCTGCAACCAGTGCCCCACGGTGTCGTAGTGAATCGGAACCTGTTTGAACACCGTATCCCGATGCAGTTGCAGCCTTATGAACAGATCATCAAATATCTTTTTGTCAAACACATCACCCGCTTTTTGTGGCCAGGCATCCTGAATCAGTCTTTCCCCCGCAAGAGACATTCCTGTAATGACCATCGTATTGAAGTGGAATTGCGTTCCTTCCGTAATGGAAACCTTATACGACACCTTTTTAGCTTGCTCGTCGTACACCGGTTCTGCGGCCACCTTCGCTTCCAAATAACCCAGATGTCCGTACTCATCTCTCACCCGATCCCATCCGCCTTCGATCTTGATGCCGTTGGCTACGTCGCCTTCTTTCATCCCCATCGCGTTGGTCAGCGTAATCGCTGACAATGCACTATTCCCACTCCACGATACCCCTTGCCATTGATACACCGCCCCGGGTTTGCAGGGCACGTAGACCGGAATCTCTTCCGGCAATTTTTGGTTTGGATTGCCCGAGAGTCGCACTTCCGCCGGTCCCAGCGTAGCCCGCAAATTCCCCATCGCCTGATATACAGGCCGTATTGCCTCCGCCAGAAAAATATCGATGGCCATTCGCGAATAAGCCTTCCCGCGAAGTTCCGGCAGGTGTTGCTTGACCGAAAGATTGTCCGTCAGATTGGCATCGCTGAACTCGATGCTGGCGATGCGCGGCGATATTCCTTCTTCATGGAATTGCTGCAGCGAACCTTCGGCCAGCGGATTTACCACCACCTCATGCACAATGGTCGCGGCAGTTCCTTTCGATATCAAAAACGCCGAAAGGGAATTCCCAGCCAGATCCACCACCGTTCCACCTTCCGGCAGCGTGCCATCAAAAAACGGCAGGGCCGCGCGTATCGCGTCGTTCAATTCCGAGTCCGCAAACCAGGGGAAGTTATCGTAGGAAACTTTCAGCCGGGGGTTCTCTTCCACTTTAAATGTCAATATCACCGCGTCTTGCGGCGTACGAAGCTGTAGTTGACCTTACCGAATAGCCCGCTTCTCACCAGTATATCGGCGGCATCCTGCAGGTCCTTGCGCCCAACTTGCGAACCAACCGTTAGTCCCGTCAGTTGCACAAATTGCGCTTCGGTCAGTACCTTCAATCCTTCACCGTGTATTTCTCGGAGTGCTGCGGTTTGACTATAGGTCGCTGGAGCGAAGAATAACAAAGCGACGAGCAAAAGTAGGCGGAGTCGCATGTGCATAGTGTAACGGATATGACCGCCACCCGCGCAAGCTCACTTCCTTCTACCGCCCCCCGCGCCGGTCATTTTATGTTGGAACGGTGCTTGTCTCCTTCTTCTCTGCGAACCTCTGCGTATCTCTGCGACTCTGCGTTATCTTTATCTTTTCTCTGTTTCCTCAGCGTTCCGATCTCTGCGAATTCTGTGATAATTCCTATGATTTTGCTCTTGTTCCGTTACTCCACCGTAACCGACTTCGCCAGATTTCGCGGCTGATCCACGTCACATCCGCGCCTTACAGCGATGTGATACGCGAGAAATTGCAACGGCACAATTTCCAGCATCGGTGATAGCAGGTCAGGAGCTGCCGGAAACTCAATCACATGATCAGACGCTTCCCGCGCCATGCTTGATCGCCATGCCGTAACAATCGAAATCACGATTCCATCCCGTGCTTTCACTTCCTTGATGTTCGACACACTCTTCTCGTAGAGCGTCATCGATGCCGGATCGTTTTCGTCTCTTGTGGCCAGCACCACTACCGGCAGATTCTCATCGATTAACGCGTTCGGTCCGTGCTTCATTTCGCCTGACGGATATCCTTCCGCATGGATGTAGGAAATTTCCTTCAGCTTCAGTGCCCCTTCGAGCGCAATCGGGTAATGGATTCCGCGTCCCAGATACAGAAAATCAGATTGCCGGAAATAATTGCCGCGCCAGGTTTTCGTAGAATGCCGTCTCTTCCGCCTGCAGATATCATTTCGATCTTATGCGGAATTCGCGTAAATTCCAGCATCAGCTCTCGCGCTGATCTCCGGCAGCAATTTCCCGCGCACTTGCCCCAAATGCGATGCCAGCAGCAGCAGCGCTGCCAGTTGCGAGGTAAACGCCTTGGTCGATGCCACGCCGATCTCCGGCCCGGCATGTGTCAGAGATCGTGCCCGCGGCCTCCCGCGTGATCATCGAACCCTTCACGTTGCATATTGCCAGTGAGGGTGAGCCTTTCTGTTTTGCTTCCCGCTGTGCCGCCAGCGTGTCTGCCGTTTCGCCCGATTGGCTGATGCAAACCGTCAGCGTCTTCGGTCCAATAATCGGGTCACGGTAACGGAACTCACTCCCGTAATCCACTTCTACCGGAATCCGTGCCAGACCGCTCAACCATGAACTTTCCCGCCAGCGCCTGCGTGCCAGCTCGTTCCGCAAGCCACGATTCGCACACTCTCGAATTCCCGCAATTGCGCATCCGTCAGCCCGATCTCATCCAGAAACACTTTGCCGGTGTCCTGCGAGATTCTTCCCAGCATCGTGTCCCGCACCGCGCGGGGCTGCTCGAAAATCTCCTTCTGCATGAAATGCTTGTATCCGCCCTTTTCCGCCATGATCGGGTCCCAGGTAACATGCTGAGCCGGCCTGCTCACCGGATTTCCATTCAGATCGGTTACTTTCACTCCATCCCGCGAAAGCACCGCAACGTCTCCATCCGCCAGGAAGAACATCTCTCGCGTGTGTTCCAGCAGGGCAGGGATGTCGCTGGCCACAAAATATTCGCCCTCTCCTAATCCAATCACCGAAGGCGGTCCCATGCGCGCCGCAATCAATTTCTGTTGATCCTTTGCGGAGAGGAATACCAGCGAGTAGATTCCCCGCAATTCCCGCAGTGTCTTTCGAACCGCTTCCTCGAACGGCAAATCCTTTGCATACTTCTCCACCAGGTGGGCCACGACTTCCGTGTCTGTCTCGGTGACAAACTTGTGCCCCTCTTTTTCCAGCATTTCCTTCAACTCAAAATAGTTCTCGATGATTCCGTTGTGCACCACCACGTACTGCCCGGTGCAGTCCCGGTGCGGGTGCGCATTTTCTTCAGTCGGGCGCCCGTGTGTGGCCCACCGCGTGTGCCCGATCCCATACGTGCCATCGATCGGCGAATTCTTGATTACCTCTTCCAGGTTACGCAGTTTTCCCGGCGCGCGCCGCAAGTGCAGCTTCCCGTCCGCTCCCACCACGGCTATCCCTGCGGAGTCATAGCCTCGATATTCCAACTTCCGCAGCCCTTCAATGATGACCGGAACGACTTTCTTGTCGCCGATGTAACCGACTATGCCGCACATGCTGGATTGCTCCTGGAACTTATACTTTCAGGGTAGCACGGGCAAAGTAATCGCCACGTGAAAAGGGTAGGGAATTGGCGGAGAAGTTACGGAATGGGCTGGTTTACCGTGCGTTGCAACTCGAATTTCGTCAGCTTGCCGTTAGCATCAAAATAAAATGTAGCCCGCGCGGTAACTGGCTCCATTTTCTCCGTATCGATCTTTCGGATGATCGCCACTAACGTCCCCGGCTTCGTAGCCGCCTCCTGCTGATAACCCATCGTGGAAAGATACAATGACACATTGGACTGCGGCGTGCCTGGCGGCAGTTGTTGCTCCAACATCTCCTGTATGGGTTTCACCGCTGGATCGGGTGGCGCCAGAATTTTCTCGCACCCACTCGCCATGAAAATCAGGATGCTGAACAGTGTGAGCACGGCGATGTTTTCTAAGCTCCAGCGCGCCGATTTCCCTCGCCTGTCGCTGGCGTGGACCGGATTCAGTCGGATCGGCTTTGTGGCGCCTTCCCGTATTTGCGCTGGCCAGTTCACCTATTCGACGATCTCGAACCGGAATTCTTCAATCACCGGATTCGTCAGCACTTCGGCCGAGATTTTCTGCACTTGTTTCTGTGCTTCTTCCCGCGTCAGTCCATCCAGATCCAGCACGAAGAATTTCCCTTGCCGCACTTCTTTCACCTGCGCCAAATCCCAGGCCAGTCAGCGCGTGATGAATGGTCTTACCCTGGGATCCAGCACCGTACGTTTTGGCATTACCCACACGTGAGCTTTCATATTTCAAAGTATATCAATTCCCCAGCGCCGTCTTCACGCCGGTGATTTGGAAAAACGTTTCTTTTCTTCCGCCGGAAAGAAATGCGCTCTCGAATCCTTGCTTCACCACGCGCTGCCAATTCTTCTTCGTTCAACCCCATCGCTTGGACCTGCTGGTATTCTTCCGTCAGGCTGGTGTGGAACATCGCCGGATCGTCTGTGGATAGCACCACCGGTATGCCGTGACGGAATAGCTTCGGAAAGGGATGCCTTACCAGTCCCGTTCCTTCTCCCATCTGCCGTTCCAGCGCTCCCGTTTTTATATTGCTTACCGGGCAAATTTCCAGCGTAATCCTGCGTTCCTTCAACATATCCATCAACTCGCGATCGTGAATCGCCGCGATTCCGTGCCCGATTCGTTCCGCACCCAACAGTTCCACGGCTTCCCTGATTTTCTCCGGTCCGCCAATCTCTCCCGCATGGATCAGCCGGTGCATTCCGTATTCGCCGGCGCGATGGTAAACGCCCTGAAATTCCTTGGTCGGAATGCTCAACTCATCTCCGCCAATTCCAAATGCCACAATTCGCGGAGACTTGCAGCGATGCGCCCATTCCACCACTTCCATCGCCGCGTCCGCTCCAAATTGCCTCACCGCGTCAAACACCCAGTTGATGTACAAACCGCGCTTCTCGTAAGGCTCTAGTTGCTGCCACCAGCGCTTCAAAATTCTTCTGCGGATCTTGTCCACGCAAGATCATGATTCCGACCGACAGCGTAATTTCCGCATACACCACATTTTGCGCCAGCAGTTGCTCGCAAACATCCGCCGCCAGCAAGCCGAAATTCTCCGGCTTCCGCAAATAGGAAGTTACCCATTTAAATGTCTCGATGAATTCAGTGAAGTCTTTGTAGGCGTACCGCCGGATGATTTCTTCTCTGCTGATCTCCACACCGCAGCTTGCGGCCAGCAATCGTGCGATTTCAGGCCGAATCGATCCTTCTAAATGCAAATGGAGTTCGGCCTTTGGCAATGCCCCGATTTTTGCAGGAAGCTTTTTAAGCTCTGGATTCAAGTCGCACTCTTCGTGGCACAGTCACTCTTGCTCACTACGGCAGGACTGTGCTCCTGTTTTTCTCTGTGCCCTCAGCGTTCCAATCTCAGTGTCCTCTGTGATAATTCCTTCTCTTCTGCTTTTGTCCTAGTGCGGCAATGCCGGTTTCCCCGCATTAATCCACGCCGTCAACCAATACGACCCCACGTCATTCGACGCATCCGACAACTGTTTGATCAGCGATGCCGCCGTCAAATTGTAAAACCGGTCGTAATATTCATCCGTGTACGACGACAGCCCCTTTTTCGCATTCTGATCCGCCAACAATATCGTTTCCACCTGTGAGTGCGCGGACAGGCACGAATCAAATGCGTGATCCGTTGGATCGCTGATAAACGAAGCATCGTGAGGGCTTACCGGGAAAAATGATCCGTACCGGTCAATCAGTACGCGAATTGAATCTCTCGTTCACCCCGGATTGTCCGCTCATTTTCCCGTCATAATTCTCCGTGGTATTAAATGGGTCGCTGCGATTCTGCTACGTAATTTGCCAGAAAAGCCGCGTCCCGCTTGGCGTCTTCCCATCTTCCATTTTTGAAATCTTCGGTCAGTTTCGCGCTGTATACACCAATCTGCCACGGCAAAACTCCTGTCGCAGTAATCTTCGATTTGCCGTATTTCGCGATCGCCGCCTTGTAATCGCGTGGAAGCGCCGCAAAGGGGAATTTTCCGTACTTATCCAGTTCGATGAAATGGTTGTTCCGTTCGCTGGGGTTTTTGTCCACCAGGTTCAATGTATCATTCACATGTTGAATGAAGTAGCTGCGATTTGATTCAAAGAAGGGCCGTAAATCATACGGCAGGGTATCCACTGCATGGTTGATGATCAGTTGCTGCGCGTTGTTTCCCCACGCCAATCCGCTTTGTGGCGCGCACAAAAATACCACGCTCACCGCGATCGCAAGCCCCGCTTTTATTTTTCCCTTGAATCCCGATTGCCGGAACATCCGAACGTGCCTCACTTGGTGGCGGCAGATAATCTTAGCGTACTCTTTCTCCGGCCATAGAAATAATAAATCACCAGTCCTATCACCAGCCAGGTAAAGAATCGGATCCAGTTCATGATGGGCAATCCTGCCATCAGCAGCACGCACGTCAATATCGTCAGCACCGGTGCAATCGGTCCTCCCGGCGCTCGGAATGCTCTTGGCCGGTCCGGTTCTCGATAGCGCAGGATCAGCACTCCGCCTGCCACCAGCGCGAACGCAAACAACGTCCCTATATTCGACAAATCTGCCAGCGTTCCGATGTCCAGCAGTCCTGCCGGTATTCCCACCACAAATCCCGCCAGCCAGGTTGAAAAGTCCGGCGTGTGATATTTCGGATGGACGCGTCCAAAAATCCGCGGCAGCAACCCGTCGCGCGACATCGCGAACCATACCCGCGCTTGCCCCAACTGGAACACCAGCAGCGACGAGATCATCCCCATCAGCGCGCCCAGCAGCACAATCAGTCGCACTCCGCCAAAATGCAGTTTCTTCATCGTGTTGACTACTGGTGCCGCATCGTCCATCAACGTTTGCCAGGGCACCAATCCGGTCAGCACCACCACCACCCCGATATACAGCAGCGTGCAGATCACCAGCGTCGCGATAATTCCGCGTGGCAAGTCTCTTTGCGGATTCTTGCATTCCTCCGCCGCCGTCGACACCGAATCAAATCCGATGTACGTAAAAAATACGATCGATCCACCCGTCAAAATTCCCGGCCAGCCATTCGGTGCGTACGGATGCCAGTTCTTCGGATGGATAAATCGCGCCGAAAATCCGATGAACACAAGGATCGCTATGATCTTCAGCAGCACCATAATGTTGTTGGTTTCCGCCGATTCCTTGATCCCACGCACCAGCACTACCGTCAGCAACATCACGATGATGAATGCGGGCCAGTTAAATCCGAAGTGCCATCCCGGTCCGTAAATCATGTTGCCTTGCAAATCCGGCAACCCCGAGGGCAAATAAGCCGGCGAAATCCATTTGGGGTCGGGATGCAACCCGAACCAGTCCAGCAAATCCACCATGTGCGCCGAGAATCCCACGCTGACGGCCATGTTCGAGACCGCGTATTCCAGGATCAAGTCCCAGCCTATGATCCACGCGATCAATTCGCCCATCGTCGCGTACGTGTACGTATACGCGCTGCCGGCAATCGGAATCATCGCCGCCAACTCCGCGTAGCACACTGACGCGAATCCGCACACCACCGCTACCAAAACGAAAGAAATCGCAATTGCCGGTCCCGCTCCGGGGCGGCCAAACGATGTGGAACGTGTCAGGAGATATTGCAGCAGGGGTGCGTTCAGAATTGAGGAGACTTGCAGCTTTTGCCCGGCGATCGCCGTTCCGACTACCGTGAATATTCCCGAGCCGATTACCGCGCCGATCCCCAGTGAGGTCAGGCTTAGCCAGCCCAGCGACTTTTTTAATTTAATTTCCGCGTTTTCCGAGTCCGAAATTAGCTGATCAATGCTTTTACAGCGCATCAATTGTGATGCCACTCATACGCTCCGTCCGCATCCGTGCGTCGCTTCTCTGATCTGCCCGGATACGCTCTGTGGGATGATTAGCGCCTCACTCTATCGCGATATCCCGCCCGGCGCAACTTCTTACAATTGTTGTAATTGGGCGTACCGTTCGATGAATTTCTTCGTGCCACGCCCCGGGAAGCTTACCGACAATCTCCGGTCGTCGTCTTCCCCTTCAACTCCCACCACCGTCCCCACTCCATATTCCGGGTGCCGCACCTTTTGTCCCAGCAACGGATCAGCCTTCCCAACTCTCTTGATCGTCGAAAAGTTCGTGCTGCTCGACGATCCAAAGGAACTCCGCCCCGGCGGCGTCCGCGTTGGCGCGCTCGATTTTCCACGCACCCGCTTCAAGAACTCATCCGCCGAGTACGAATATTCCGGGTCCGGCTCGTATCGCCGCGACTCGCCAATCTCCGCCATCGATCCGCGCACCGTTTCCACCAGTTCGCTCGGAATCTCCGTCAGGAATCGCGAGGGCAGGGAAGCGCGCATCTGCTGCTCGTTCCCATACACCCGCCGGTATACTGCGCGCGAAAGTGTCAACGATTGCCGCGCTCGTGTCATCCCCACATACACCAGGCGTCGCTCCTCTTCGATCCCTTTTTCCTCATTGATCGACCGGCTATGCGGCGCAATGCCATCTTCCAGCCCGGTCAGGAAGACATGATCGAACTCCAGCCCCTTCGTGCTGTGCAGCGTAATCAACGTCACGCCCGGTTTTCCTTCAAATGAGTCCGCATCGCTTACCAGCGCCGCCGCATCCAGGAAGTCGGTGAACGATTCGCCATCATCGATGCTCTCCGCCACGGCTCGGACCAGTTCTTCCAGGTTTTCCATCCGTAGCCACATCTTCCGGCATGTTCCGGTCTTTCAACATCGGCATGTAGCCGGACTCTTCCAGCAAATACCGCAAAAACTCCGCCGGTTCTTTCGTGTTGTAGCTTTCCTGCAGCCGCGCGATCAATTCGCGAAACGCCCGCAAGGGCGCCGTAGCGCGGCTCGATGCCGGACTGGTCAGCAGCGATTCCATCGCTTCGTAAAATGACAGCCCTTCGCGTCCCGCAATATCCCGAACGCATCTACTGTCGTCTTGCCGATTCCACGCGCGGGCACGTTTAGCACCCGCAACAGCGAAACGTCATCCTCGGGATGCAGCGTCACCCTCACATACGCCAGCGCATCCTTCACTTCCGCCCGGCTGTAGAAGCTGAATCCACCCACCAGCTTGTAGCGCAGTCCGCGCCGCCGAAATACTTCTTCGAATGACCGTGACTGGAAGTTGGTCCGGTATTCCACCGCGCAGGTCTGGTCCGAATCGTCGTTCAGAATCCGCTCCAGCTCACCCGCCACAAACTCCGCCTCCGCGTGCGCATCCCGCGCCTCAAAATAGCGAAGATTGCTGCCTTCTTCTTTTTCCGCCCGCAACGTCTTTCCCAGTCGGTCTGGGTTCTTGGAAACTACCGCGCCCGCCGCATCCAGAATCTTCTGCGTGGACCGGTAATTCCGCTCCAGCCGTATCACCTTCGCGTTCGGAAAATCCTGCGAGAAACTCAGCAGAATCGAAACATCTGCGCCTCGCCAGCGGTATATCGATTGATCCTCGTCTCCCACCACGCAAATGTTCTGCTTTTCCGTGGTCAACAGTCGCAACAGGTCGTATTGCACCCGGTTCGTATCCTGATACTCGTCCACATGGATGTATTGGAACCGCGATTGCCACCGTTTTCTTACTTCCGGCGAATCGCGCAACAACCGCGCTGTTCGCAGCAACAAATCGTCAAAGTCCACCGCTTTGCTCTGTTTCAACAACGTGTCGTAACCTGCGTAAATATCCGCCACTCGGCGTCCGTCCGGCGCTATGGCCTCCGCGCGCAACTGCTCCGGTGTTTGTCCCTGATTTTTTGCGTAACTGATCCGGCTCAGCACATTCCGCGGCGTCAGGCTCTCATCTTCGATGTGCAGTTTGGCCATCACCAGCTTTACTGCGGCCACTTGGTCGTCGTCATCGTAAATCGCGAAATCCTTGGGCAGTCCTGCGTGCGCTGCTTCCCGTCGCAGAATTCGCGCACACAACGAATGAAACGTCGATATCCATGGCCTGTCCGCCTGTATTCCCGCGCGCAGCAGCAGGTCTGACACGCGCCCAAGCATCTCTTCCGCCGCTTTGTTGGTAAACGTCACCGCCAGGATCGCGTCGGCCGGAGTGCCATTGGACACGATATTCGCCATTCGATAGGTGATCGCGCGCGTCTTGCCCGTCCCGGCTCCCGCCAAAATCAATACCGGGCCTTCGGTCGTTTCCGCGGCTAAACGTTGTTCCGGATTCAATTCATCTAGAAATTTCAGCATGGGTCCGTGGAGAAAAAGAATTTTGTCACACTCAATGTTAGCCGACGCCCATCCTATCGGCAAATTTCCTTAAATTGTCCAATGTTTCTCGCGCTGATTGAATGCCCGCGCCTTGGTGGCACAGTCACTCCGGACTGTGCTTCTTTCCAGCGCGCTGCTCAACGAATGACCTTGAGCGTGCGGCTTTTTCTTGGGTTACTCTCCCCCGTGCCGTCCATGTTCTTAACTCTCGTTCTGTGAGCACGGGCCATGTCCTGATCACCCAAACTCTCCGTTCCCTCTGCGGATCCCTGCGACCTCTGCGTTAATCCTTTTCTTCTCTCTTTTAGTCTCTGTGCTCTCACTGCTCCGATCTCTGTGTCCTCTGTGCTCAATCTTCTGACTTTTCTTTCAGTCTCGTCCGTCCTATTCCGCACCTCCCAACTCTCCGTTCCCTCTGCGGATCTCTGCGACCTCTGCGTTAATCCTTTTCTTCTCTCTTTTAGTCTCTGTGCCCTCACTGCTCCGATCTCTGTGTCCTCTGTGATTAATCTTCTGACTTTTCTTTCGGTCTCGTCCGTCCTATTCCGCCGCTTTTCCTAAATTAATCTCAAAATACGACAGCGGCGTATTCGTACTCATCGTCATCAAATTCGGCACATACAGCTTCGCGCTATTCAGTAAATCCCATTCACTCCGCATATCGAAATACACCAGTCCATCCATCGCTGTCCCCGCTGCCACCACCGGCGACGGCATTCCCGCATTCTGGCAGGTATCCCGGAACTCCGTCCAATTCTTATCCCTCGATAGGATTCGGCTTTCCTACCGGCATCGGCAAAGGATTCCTTCGCTGCGTTGGATCCTTCCCGCCTTTCAGCATCACCGTGTCCGCGACATCGTCCGCCGTAACGGCGCCAACTCCTGCCGATTCTCTTCATCCAGCACCAGCAGCAACCGAATGCGCTGAAAATCCACTTTCACACTTTCATCGCTGTTGTTCCGAATGGTCACATGCAGCGCCACGATCCCGCCCGTAAATGGCGATTTCTTCGGAAACTTCTCTTTATAGTTCGCCGCATGCGATCCAAGGTTCTACACTGATTGATCGCCCTCATGCGAGTCAGAGGCTACTCCTTTCATCGCTCCAGCCAGCGCACTCTGCGTTGGGCTCTTGCGCCGCGACCTTGGCGACTCCCCAGATCCCGCCTCCCACCAAATCAATAAAATGATGAGAACAGCTGCAACGTGGTTTCGCATAGGGATATAATAGACTGATTACATCCTGTGGCCTTCGATTCTTGGGGAAGTAGCGGGGTTGCCCTGTTTTCGCTACGGGTTTTCGCACTTTGTGAATCAGACCGGAGTTTAACGAGTGTATTTCCTCTACAGTTTTTGATGGGGCTTGCTGCCCTCGTGACCGCGCCCTACTGGATTATCCAGGGTCTGCGCCACGGAAAATATTTCTCCAATTTATCGGACCGCCTCGGTTTCTCTGCTCCGGCACTCGACAGACTTCCCGCCGAGCGACCTGGCGCAATCTGGATTCATGCCGTCTCTGTCGGCGAAGCCCTCGCCGGTGCCAGCTGGCCAAGCGCCTCAAGGAAGCTCATCCCGATCGGCCGCTCATTATCTCCACCACCACTCTGACCGGTCAGGCTCTCGCCAAAGAGCGTTTTCCCTTCGCCGATGCCATCATCTATTTTCCGCTCGACTGGGCTTTCTGCGTTAAGCAGTCATGGATCGCGTTCGACCTTCCATCGTCATCATTCTCGAAACGGAAATCTGGCCGAATTTCCTTCACGTCGCCCGCCAGCGCAACATCCCGGTCATCTTCCTCAGCGGACGTATCTCCCGCGCTCCTACGCCCGTTATCAAAAGCTTTTCTCCTGGTTCGGTTTCTATCTCAAGCCTTTCTTGAAATCCGCTCTATCCAATGCCTCCGCGTTCCTCATGCAAACCGAGCAGGACGCTGAGCGCCTCCGCGATCCTCGGCGCTCCCTCCGAAAAAGTTTTCGTCAGCGGCAATCTTAAATACGACATGGAAGTCCCGCCCCCAACTCCGTTCTCCATCTGGCTGGAAGCCGAATGCAAACGCCTGGACCGCTGGCCCGTCATCGTTGCCGGCAGCGTCGTTGCCACCGAAGAACCGCTGGCCCTCATCGCGTATGGTGTTGCGCAAGGCGACTTCCAGAAAGCTTTGCTTGTCCTGGCTCCGCGCAAGCCCGAACGTTTCGCCGCTGCCGCCGCCTTCATCGACGAGTCTCACCGCAAATTTGTTCGCCGCTCGGAACTCGCCGTTCCCGGCCCAGGCTTCTCCGGCAATTCCGGCGCGCGGGAAATTCCCCCCGACGCCAAGGTTCTCCTTCTCGACAGCATTGGCGAACTCGCTTCTCTCTACAAATTTGCCGACGGTGTTTTCGTTGGAGGCTCCCTCGTCACTTCCGGTGGCCACAATATTCTGGAACCTGCCGCATTCGGCAAGGTCCCCGTCTTCGGCGATTCCATGGAAAATTTCGCCGAAATTGCTTCCCGTTTCCTCGAAGCCGGTGCTGCCATTCAAGTCGGCAATCCCGAAGATGCTGGCGTGGAAATCATCCATCTCCTCAAAGACCGCGATAAGATGCAGCGCATGGGCAATGCCGCGCGGCAACTCGTTGAAAGCAGCCGCGGCTCTCTCGATCGCTCTCTCCGCGAAATTGAAAAGCATCTCGATGGCCTAGCTCGATGAATTTTGCCGCTGTCGCCCGTTTCGTTCTCTGGCCCTTCTCCATGCTCTATGGCACCATCGTGCGCTTCCGCGCGTGGTTCTACGAAACGGGGCTCTTCAAAGAACAGCGCCTGCGTAAACCGGTCATCAGCGTCGGCAATCTCACTCTCGGGGGAACTGGCAAGACTCCCATGGTTATCTGGCTTGCTGAAAAATTGCTCGCCGAAGGGAGGCGCGTTGCCATTCTCAGCCGTGGCTATCGCGGCACAGGCAAAACCAGCGATGAAATTGAGTTGATGAAATATCGCCTCAACGGCCGCGTCCAATTTGGCGTGGGCAAAGATCGTCTTGTTCAGGGCCGCCGTCTTGAAGACTCCGTGGACGTCCTTCTCCTCGATGACGGCTACCAGCATCTCCGCCTCGCCCGCGACGTCAACATCCTCCTCATGGATGCCGTTCGCCCTCTCGGCAAAGAACGTCTCCTTCCCGCTGGACGTCTCCGCGAGCCTCTCTCCGCCATGGACCGCGCTGACATCCTCATCATCACCCGCACCGGCACTTCTCCTGACACCGAAGCCGCCATCGCCAAATTAGAATCGTTCCCTGTCTTTGCCGCTAAAACGAAGCTGCTCGGTTTTCGTAAACTCTGGGGCGATACCCAGCTTCTCACTCCCGAGCAACTTGCCGCCGAAGGTCCTTTCTACGTTTTTTGTGGCATTGGCAATCCCGCTGCTTTTCTTCTCGACCTCGAAAACTGGAAGCTCTCCATCGTTGGTAAAGAGGCCTTCGCTGATCATCACCATTACAGCGATGGCGAAATCCACGAATTGCTTGACGCGGCCCGCGAAGCCGAAGCCCGTGCTCTCGTCACCACCGAAAAAGATGTCCAGAACATGGCGGGGGTTGATCCTGTCGAAATGCCCATCTACGTCGCCGTCATCGAAATGGATTTTCCCAACGAGAGGGCACTCCTCGACGCCATTCACCAGCGAATTCCTGCCTGGCAGGCTAAGTCATGAATATCATGATTCGCGCCACGAACTGGGTCGGCGATGCCATCATGGCGCTTCCCGCTCTTCGCATCGTTCGTGAGAAATTTCCAGCAAGCCTCCATCTCCATCGTTGCGCGCCCCTACGTCGCAGACATTTACCGAAATCAAGGCATTTGCGACGAACTCATCCCCTACGATCCGCGCGGCGCTCACAAAGGCTTGCGTCGCCGCGATCAATTTGCTGTGGAACTTCGCGCCAGGAAATTCGATGTTACTCTTCTTCTTCAGAATGCCTTCGACGCCGCATGGCTTGCCTGGCGCGCGCAAATCCCTCAGCGCATCGGCTACGCACGCGACGGCCGCAGCTTTCTCCTTACCAATGCCATACCGGTTCCCAAGCCCGGTGAAATACCCGCCCACGAAAAGTTTTATTACCTTGAATTGTTGCGCCGCGCCGGTTGGCTCGACCGTCTCCCCGAAATAGACTACATCGCCTTGCAAGTCCCCGATTCGCAGAAGCTCGCCGCCGATAGATCTCTTGCTCGCCGCTGGCGCTCGTCCCAACGTGCTCCGCCTCGCCATTGGCGCGGGCGCTTCTTACGGCTCCGCCAAATGCTGGCCTCCCGATCGCTTCGCCGACTTTGCCAATCGTTTCCTCTCCGAACGCGACGCCGACATCATCCTCTTCGGCACTCCTGGCGAACTCCCCGTCTCCAGCGCCATCGTCGCAGGCATGACCCGCAAGCCCATCGACCTCACCGGCAAGACCGCCATTGCTGATCTCCCCGCTCTCCTCTCCCAGTGCCATCTTTTCCTCGGTAACGATTCCGGCGCCATGCACGTCGCTGCCGCCGTTGGCCTCCCCACGATCGCGGTCTTCGGCCCCACCGATCCCGACGGCACTTCTCCCGTCACCACTCGTTTTTCCATCGTTCAGCAGAAACCCTATTGCAGCCCCTGTTTTCTCAAGCGTTGCCCAACCGACCATCGTTGTATGAAAGCCGTTACCCCGGAAATGGTGCTAAGGTCCGTGCAACAATGGGCTGTCCAACTTAACTGAGGCGCCGCCATGAAACGCACAGCGAACACTAAATCCAATTCCTCTTCTGTCGACCTGCTCGCTCTTACGGAATATGTCGAACATTTTTCTTCCAAGTCTGTCGTGGTCCTCGGCGATTTTGTTGCTGACGCCTTCCAGTTCGGTGAAATCAGCCGCGTATCCCGTGAAGCTCCTGTCCTCATCCTTCGCCACCGCGAAACCGAGATCGTCCCTGGTGGCGGAGCCAATGCCGCCAACAATTTCGTTGCTCTCGGCGCCAAAGTTTTCCCCATCACTGCCGTGGGCGATGACCCCGCAGGCGACCAGCTCCTCAACATCTTCCGTCAGAAAAAAGTGGACCTCTCCGGCATCGTCCGCGTTCCTGGCTGGACCACTCCTACCAAAACTCGTTTCCTTGCTGGTTGGGCCCACACCGTTGGTCAACAGGTTCTTCGCGTGGATTATGAGCCAAGTACTCCTTTGCCGGATTCTGCTCGCGGCAAACTCCACCGTGCCCTCCTCGCAAAAATCAAGAAAGCCGATGCCCTCGCCATTTCCGATTATGGTTTCGGCATTGCCACCCCCGAAGAACTTCGCGAGGCAAAAGCCCGCGGCAAAAAGGATCTTCCCATCACCCTCGACTCCCGCTATCGCATCACGGACTATCGCCAGATTGGCATCACCGCCGCTACTCCCAACGAAGCCGAACTCGAAGCCCTTCATCACACCACCATCGGCAAAAATCTTTCCGAGCTCCACCGATGCGGTGAATCCACTCGCGCCGAAATGAAGTTGCCTTCTCTTCTCGTCACTCGCGGCCGCGATGGCATGGCTCTTTTTCAAGCCGGCCAATCTCCCATCTTCATTGCGGTTCATGGCAGCGACCAGGCTGTCGACGTCACTGGCGCGGGTGACACCGTTCTCGCCACCTACACTCTCGCTCTCGCTTCCGGCGCATCTCCGCTTGAGGCTGCACACCTCGCCAACATCGCCGGAGGCCTCGTCGTCATGAAGCGCGGCACTGCCACCATCTCGCGCGATGAACTCCTCCACGCCATCCACAAATCCGCTTCGGAGAAATCCTGATCGATGCGCTCCGCCCTCTCCAAAATTTGCTCCCTCGACGCACTTAAGTCCCTCGTCGCCGATGCCCAGTCAGCAGGGAAGCGCGTCGTCTTCGCCAACGGTTGCTTCGACACCCTCCACGTGGGCCATGTCCGCTATCTCGATGGCGCAAAGGAGCAGGGTGATCTTCTCGTCGTCGGCGTTAATTCCGATTCCAGCGTCACTCAACTGAAAGGCCCGGGCCGCCCCATTCTCGATGAACAAGCGCGTGCCCAACTTGTCGCTTCGCTTCGCTCCGTCGATTTTGTAATCCTCTTTCCCGATCCCAATGTCGAACGCCTTCTCGAAGTCGCTTCGTCCAGACGTTCACGCCAAGGGCACGGACTACACCGCCGACACCGTCCCCGAACGCGCCGTAGCGCAACGCCTCGGCATCCGCGTCGCCATCGTCGGCGACCCTAAATCTCATTCCACCCGTGGTCTCCTCGAGTCCATCCGCAAGGATGCGCATGACTGAGAAACGCTTCGCCGTTGTCCGCCTCGGCTCTCTCGGTGACATCGTCCACACGTTTCCTGCGGTTGCCGCTCTCCGCGAATCTTTTCCCGGCGCGCAGATTGTCTGGCTCACTCATCCGCGATGGGTCTCTCTCGTCGCCAGCAGCGGTTTGACCACCGAAATCTGGCCCCTCGACTCGCGCGACCTTTCTTCGGTTCGCCACATCATCGCCAAGCTTCGCAATTTTCATCCCGATGCCGTCATCGACTACCAGGGCCTCTGGAAATCCGCCTTCCCCGGATTTCTCGCAGGCGCGCCCCGTCGCATCGGCTTTTCCTCGCACACCATCCGCGAGTTCGGCGTTCCTATCCTCTATACCGACCGCGTGAAGTGCCGCGCCGAACACATCGCCGACCAGAATGGTGAGCTCAGCCTTCGAGCGGGCGCGAAAAATCCTGTCGCCGCAATTAATCTGCATGTCTCCGCCGTCGACGAATCGAAAATCCTTTCTCAATTGCAAAAAGAGGGAATCACTTCATATGTGGTTCTCAGCCCTGGCGGCGGTTGGCGCTCCAAGTGTTGGCCTGCCGATCGTTTCGGTGCCCTCGCTCAACTCATTCGTGGCCAACTCAACATGCGCTCCATCATCAACTATGGTCCCGGTGAAGAAGAACTCCTCTCCGCGGTACTATCCAACAGTGGCGATTCTCAGCCCCTTCCATGGAACGGTGAATTGGGTCCCCTGATGGCTCTCCTCAAGAATGCTCGCTGCATCGTTGGAGGTGATACCGGCCCGCTTCATCTGGCCATAGCTCTGCGTACGCCTGCGGTTGCCCTCTTTGGCCCCACCGATCCCGCCCGCAACGGCCCGTATCCTCCGCAGCCCGTCCTACTGCGCAGCGCCCACGCGCAGACGTCCTACGAACGCGGCGACGTCACCGATTCTTCTCTTCTCGATCTCTCCGTCGAGCAGGTCTTTGCCGCGCTGAAATCCCGTCTCGAGGCCCTCACGCCATGACCGCCGCCGATTTCTTCGCGCGCTGGCGCGTTCGTCTCGGCTACATTCTCGCCGTTTTCTTGCTCTTCCTCGCCCGCCCCACTCCCCAGTCCATCGCACTTGGTGGCCTTATCGGTGTAATCGGTCTCTTTATTCGTGGTTATGCCGCGGGCTTTCTCCACAAGCAGGAAGTTCTCACCACCACTGGACCCTACGCCTACACCCGCAATCCTCTCTATTTTGGCAGCAGTTTTCTTGCTTTGGGCGCGGCTATCGCCATGCGCTCCTGGATTGGCGGCGCCCTCCTGCTCATTTATTTTTCCTTGGTTTACAGTTTCGTGATGCGTCGTGAAGAGGGCGAGCTTCGTCCACGTTATACCGATGCCTTCGACGCTTACGCTGCTTCTGTCCCGCTCTTTTTCCCGCGCCTTCGCCCGAAAAATCCTGCCGCCAATGACTCTGCCTCTTTCTCCTGGGCTCAGTACAAGAAAAACCACGAACACGAGGCCATCATTGGCTTTGTATTACTTCTTCTCGCTCTCACTGTGATCTGGCAATTGCGCTCTCGCTGACGAATTCTCTGGCTCCCCACACGCCACATAGCAACTCACTCGCAAATCGTGCCCGTCCGTCAGCACTTGGATCGCTCCCTGCTCATCCGTCCGCAACGTTCGAATCCCCGCTTCTTTCAATCGTTCCAGCAATTCCGGGCTCGGATGTCCGTAGGGATTCTGTTCCCCCGACGAAATGATTCCGATCTGCGGCCCAACCGCCGCCAGAAATTCCGGCATGGTCGAATTCTTGCTCCCATGGTGCCCCACCTTCAGTACGTCCGCGTGCAGTGCCGCCGCGTCATTTTCATCCAGCATCGTGTATTCCGCCTGCTTCTCTGCATCGCCTGTCAGTAAAATCGTTCGTTCTCCATACTTCAATCGCACCACCAGCGAATCATTGTTTTTCGCCACCGGGGCCGTCTCATCCTCCACCGGTTCCGGCCATAAGAAACTTACCTGCACACCGTCCCACGCAAAGCTCTGCCCGCGCAATTCATGCTTGATCGCCACGTGCGCACCGGCCGCCGTCTTTGCGAAATGCGCCAGCGCCGGCGAAGCATTCGCGTTTCCCATCCACACTTCTCCCACTTTGAAATTCTCCAGCACCGCGTTCAATCCGCCGATGTGGTCTTGATGCGCATGCGTCACCGCCACCGCATTCAATCTCTTGAATCCCCGCGACCACAAATACGCCGACACCGCTTCTTCTCCCGGGTCCGCTCCCATATGCTCCGGCCGCCCCGGAAATCCTTCGAACGCTCCTCCTCCGTCGATCAGCAGTGCGCTGCCTCTCGGTGACACCACCAATATCGAATCTCCCTGTCCCACATCCAGCACCGTCACTTCCAAATTCTTCGCCAGCACCGACGGCGCAAAGGGATAAGTCACGATCAACGCCGCTGCCACCACAACAGCACTCACCGACCCCCTCATCACCCACCGTCGATTTCGTCCGCCGATCCGGTGGCCAACCGCCACCAGCACCGCAGCCCCGAAAAACAAAATCATCACGCCCGTCGGCGGCACCGGAACCCGCGCTCCGCTCACCCGCATCCCCGCCAATCCCGATACAACGTGCCCCTGTATTCCCACCAGCCATCCCAACGGCATCGCCAGCGCCTTCCCAATCCCTATCACCACAAACGACGCCCCCAAACTCAGAAATCCCAGCGGCACAATAATTCCTGTCAGCGGCACCGCGACCAGGTTGGCAATCGGTCCCATCATTGGCACGCGATGGAAATCTCTCGCCATCAACGGCAGCATCCCGAATTGCAGCACCAGCGAAACCACGCACATCTCCGCCACCCAGAACCATCCCCCCATCGCCCCAACAAATCCCCACTCCGCCCACCCCGCCATTTTTCCTCTCACGACACTCGTCAGTATTCCGCATGCCGACCGCACATCCAGTCGAAACTGCACCATCCGCGCTTCATACGACACGTCGCGTGTGTTGTCTCTCCAGCCTCGCAGCGCCTCTCGATACGGCTGAATGTGCCGTTCTATCCACGGCGCCGCCACTCCGGCGATGCAGCCAATCGCCAAAAACGACAGTTGAAATCCACTGTCCTTTGCATACGTTGGCTTTGCGATCAGCAACAGCAACGCCGCCAGTGCCGCCGAATTCAGCAACTCCAGTCGCCTGTAGAAGTAACTCCCCATCATCACGATCGTAATCATCAATCCCGCGCGCAATACCGGAGTGCGTTGTTCAACCATCATCACGTAAGCGAACAGCAGCGTAAGCATCAGCCAGGTCGCCACTACTCGCGAAAATCTCAATCGCCGGAACAGCCAGCTCAAAAACAGTGCCAGCGCGCCAACGTGCAAACCTGCTACCACCAGCACGTGGAACACTCCGGTCTTCTGGAAGTCCACCGACTCTTCGCGCTCCAGAAATGTTCTGTCGCCCAACAGCATTGCCCGCAGCACGCTGGCCGTCTGCGGCGCCTTCGGAAATAATTCATCCACTCTTTCCCGCAGTCGTGCCCTCCACCGCGATACCCGATCGCTCAATCTCGGCCTGGGTCTCTCCACAACCTCCAACAGTTTTCCCGACCTCAATGTCGCCACCAGGTCGATTCCTTGATTCGCCAGATATTCCCGCCGGTTGAACGCTCCCGCATCGCGATACTCCAGCGGCAGATGCGCCAGTGTCAGCGCCGTCACCACATCTCCCGCATGAATTTCCGGCAATTCCGCATCACCTTCCCTCGGCGTGAACCCCATTCGCAATCCGCCTTGCACTGGCACCAATTCGCCACCAGCTTCAACTCCGCTAAGCGCCATCTCCACCGAATATCCCCACGGAGTTTTCGCTGGCTCGCTGCTCAACCGTCCGTGCCATCGCAACGGTGATTTCAGGTTGATCGTCCCAGCCGCCACACGCTTCAGCACATGCTCCGCCGGAACCGGTGCCTGGGCCGTCCATCCGCCCAATACACCAAGTTCAATCCACGCGACGCACGATACAATTCCCGCAAGTCCAAGCTTATTTTTCGAAGTGAACAGAACTCCCAGAAGAAGGGTACTGAGGCAAATCACCACCAAGGCCACTAACAATCCGGGCGAGACCACTCCTCTCGCCCCGCTTCCATGCAGCCCGAGCAATATCCCGCCCGCAAATGCAGCGGCTATTGCCACGGCTGGTATTTTCATTACACCCTGCGCAATCTCACCAGTGTCTCGATGTGGAATGTCTGCGGAAACAGATCAAATAAATCCACCTTGGTTATTTCATATCGATTCGTCGGCACCACTTCTGTCGTTGGTTTCCGTTCTGACCCCGTCAGCACCGCCAAATCCCTCGCCAGCGTCGATGGATCGCACGACAGGTACACAATCTCCGGTGCTCCCAGATTCGCCAGCCGTGCCGATGTCTCTGCGCCCAACCCCGCTCTCGGCGGGTCCAGTACCACAAAATCCGGTATCTCCTGCTGTTTTTTCAGGAATTCTTCCACATGCTCCGTGCTCGTCACGATCTCAATTCCTGCCAACTCCGCATTGGTTCGCAGATCCCGCGTCGCCGCCAGGTTCGCATCCACGCTGGATACTTGTCCCAAACGCCTTCGCCAGCGGCAGCGTAAAAAATCCCACTCCGGAATACAGGTCCAGCACGTAGTTGCCCTTGGCATCTTGCAGCACCGTCTTCAGCAAATCTTCAATCAGAAAACGATTCACCTGGAAAAATGACAAGTGACTTACATGAAACGAAAACTCTCCCGCTTTTTGCGTCAAATATCCCGGTCCGGTCAGATCAAACCGGTTTTTGCTCTGATCCAACAGCAGCAGAGTCTCTAGTTCCGGCAACGCCGCCTTGATCTCTTCGGCCAGACTCTTTGCAGGCTTCGGGAACCGCTCAAACGCAATGTTCAGCGCCAGCTTGGCATCGTCTGAATCGACGAACGCTTCCACTTCCAGAATTCCCGGGGGCAGGGAATTGTTGCGCGCCAAATCCTGCAACCGTCCAAATGCCCGTGCCAGGCATGGCGACAATACCGGGCAGGAATCGATCGGCAAAATATGCGCGCTCTCTGGCAGAAAATATCCAAACGCCCTCGGCAGTGCATCGCGGAACGCCCATTGCGCCCGGTTGCGATATCCATAAGGCTCGCCGGTGTGCTCCTGAATCTCTCCCGTCCACGGCACTCCGCCCAGTCGCGATAGCGTCTCCCGCAATATCTCTTTCTTGAACTCCACCTGCTTCGCAAATTCAATGTGCTGGTAATGGCATCCGCCGCACACCCCGAAATGTCCGCACTTGGGAATAATTCGCCCCGCCGCTGGCCTGCTTCACTTCCACCAGTTTCGCGTGCAGCAATTTCTTCTTCCGCGTCCGCACCGCCGCCGTTACCTGCTCACCCGGCAGCACGTAGGGCACGAATACGGTGTTGTCTTCCGTATGCGCCAGCCCATCACCTCCGTAAATCAGCTTCTCAATTGATAATGTTAACTCATCAGCCATAATTGTCCAGTCCTCTGCGCTCTCTTATCCATGCTTGCAATGTGCTGCGGGTCTTTGATCGTTTTACGAAAAATAGAACAGGCTCAGCCGGGGCAGTTGATATTCGTCCAGCAGCCGCTTCTGCAAGTACTGTTTCTCCACCAGCGCCAGTTGCTCTGCCTTCATCTTGCGCCGGTACGCCGACAGTTGCGAGTCCACTTCTCGCCTGATCTTCAACATCAACTCTTCGCTCGCGTGGCTCAGCAGCGCTGCATGCAGCTTATCATCCAGTATCGTCAGCCGCCTCTCCAGATCTTCCAAATCCAGGTTACCCGGCGCGTCCAGCAAAACCGCGGTCGCTTGCAACGAAGCCGCCACGTTCTTGATCAGCTCCGCCACAGCAGGTTGCGTTTCCTTTACTCGTTCTGCCGCCTTTTCCATCTGCGCTGCATTGTGTTTGAAGTAGCTGTACAAATCTTCTTTCCGGAACGCTTCGCTTCCCGCCGGCTTCTCTCGCGTAGCTCCCGCCGCCGCTTCCTGCGCCTCTTCCGCGGCCTCCAGCACCGCATCCGTGCAATACGCCAGGCTCTTTAGCGGCTTATTCGCCCCGCGCCGCGATCTCTGATAGCTCTCAAAGGCGCTGTCGATCCCTTTCAACGCCGCTTCCAGCGGCACGCCCGCCTTCTGCCAAGTCTCCATAATCGCCCAGTCCAGCGGCGACACCAGCAGGTGCGCACCTCTCTTCTTCCAGAAGTACTCCTCAATCTCCGTAAAATAGGTAAAGTAATTCCAGTTTTCCATCATTGCTGTAGCGGCCACCTTCAGGTGGCCACGCCTGTTTGCATCAACCTGCTTACATTAATTTGTACCGGCCGCTTTCCGAAGCGGGTGCCGTTCAACTTCGATAGCGGCTCAAATGGTCTTGAGGGTGCCCCACTCTCGTCTTTCGAGGGTGGGGTACTTTCCGGGTTTGCCCTTGTATCTTATCTCAACCTCTACGGGAGATTTCTCCACTACAACGTTTTGAGAGCGGGTTTTTTCTTCATCTCCCAACTCTCCCTTCCCTCTGCTGACCTCTGCTCCCTCTGTGTTAATCCTTTTCTTCTCTCTTTTGTTCCTCTGTGGTCTCCGTTTTCAGCCTACCGCGTCCCCTTCTTTCCCCTCACCTGTGTATGTTCCGCCCCGTCTTTCTGTCCGTCCCCATGCTGATTCTTCTCCCAGATAATCCTCAACCCGTTCAACGTCAAAAACTCATCCATATGCTGAATATGCTTCGACCCCTTCGCGATCAACCGCGCCTGCCCGCCCGTAGCCACCACCGTCGCATCCATCCCCAATTCCGCTTTCATTCGCTTCAACATCCCGTCCACCATATCCACCGCGCCGTAATAGAGCCCCGCCTGGATGTGCGTCACGGTATTCTTTCCAATCACCGTCCCGGGATCCTTCAACTCCACCCGCGGCAGCCGCGCCGTTCGCGAAAACAATGCCTCCGACGAAATCCCCAATCCCGGCGCAATCACTCCGCCCAGGTATTCGCATCGCGCCGAGATCACGTCAAACGTAATCGCCGTCCCAAAATCCACCACGATGCACGGCCCGCCATACTGATGAAACGCCGCCACCCCGTTTACGATCCTGTCCGCTCCCACTTCTGTCGGATTGTCCACCAGCACCGCCAGCCCCGTCTTCACTCCCGGCTCCACGAACAGCGCTTTCTTGCCGAAATAAATTCGCGCCATTTCCGCCAGCGTCCAATTCACCGGCGGCACCACCGAACTGATCATCACTCCCGTAATGTTTTCCTGGTTCAATCCCGCCAGTGAAAACAGGCTGCGCGTCAGCACGCCGTACTCATCCACAGTTTGCGAATGCTCTGTGCTCAGTCGCCAGTTCGCGATCAGCTCCTCCCCGCGAAACACTCCCAGCACCGTATTTGAATTCCCCACATCGATCGTTAGAAGCATCTACCGAACCTCTTTAACGTCGCCTGCTACCACCGTAATCACTTGCCCATCTTCCTTCTTCACTTTCAACAATCCATCCGCCGTCAATCCCGCCGTCGTTCCCACATACGTCTCCCGCCCCGTATCGACATGCACTTTCTTGCCCGACGCGAATTGCGATACCTCTCCGAAACGTTCCACTACATAGCTCGGACCCTCGCGCAGGAATCGATTGTAGTCGCTCTCGAATTCCCGCAGCAATCGTACCAGCAACTCCAGTCGCGAGTGCAGCTTCCCGCTCTCTTTACTCAGTGATGTCGCAATCGATGACAGCTCCGCGGGGAACTTTTCCTGATTGACATTTACCCCAATCCCTACAATCACGAATCGCACCTGGCTGGGTTCCGCGTGCATCTCCGTCAGAATCCCGCCCAGCTTTTTTCCATTCATCAAAATATCATTCGGCCACTTCAACTCCGTATTCAATCCGGTCTGCGCCAGAATCGCCGAGTGCAGCGATATTCCCGTCAGAATCGTCAGCAGCGGCGCCTGCACGGGGACAGTCTCGGCCTCAGCAGCAGCGTCACATAAATCCCTGTGCCTACTTCCGAGTGCCATTTCCTCCCGCACTTCCTCGCCCGGCCGTCTGTTCTTCCGCCAGAACCACCGCGCCTTCTTCTTCGCCCGCAAACGCCAATTCCATCGCCACGCGGTTTGTCGAATCCGTTTTAAAGAAATGGTGGAACCGTTTTCCAAATAATTTTCCGTTTACCCGCTTCCGCAACAAATCCGGCGTAATGATGTCCGGCACTTTCTCAAGAAAATACCCGCTCGCGGTCGTCCCTTTACCTTCACGCCCAACTCACTCAATCGTTGCACCCACCGCCACACCGTCGACCGCGACACACCAATCTCTTTCGCGATCCTCTCCGCCGCTGATTACAATCGTCGCGTTTTCCGCCAGCAACGTCAGCAGGGAAGCAATTCGTCGGTCGGTAGTTCCCGGTAAGGTCGGTGTCTCCGCCATCAGTCTAAGCCCTGCTCTTCCTGTCCACTCTGTTCTGATTAAATCGCCTGTCTTTGTTTCTTCTTTTTGCCTGGATTTCTTTACTCTTCTCTGTGTCCTCTGTGTTCCGATCTCTGTGAACTCTGTGATAACTCTTTTTAGCTTTTTCCTTTGAACTTAACCACAACTCCAAGCTTTCCGCCTCACCCAACTCTCCGCTCCCTCTGCGCCCCTCTGTGTCCTCTGTGGTAATCCTTTCTCTTCTCTCTTTCAATCTCTGCGTCCTCGTCCTCCAACCAACCCATGATCCTGACGATTCACTGGGCCCCTCATAAAATGCTATCCACCAGCAAACTCAATCTGCTGACACGCGCCGAATGCGTCAGGGCCCCCGACGGACAGATAATCCGCCCCCTTAGGGCATACGCCCTTGCATTGTCCAGAGTGATCCCTCCGGAGATTTCCACCGTGCATTCGCTTCGAGTGCTCCTCGCGTAAGCTTCTACGCATCTCCGTGCCTGTTCCGGGCTCATATTGTCGAGCAGCACCGCTTCTGCTCCAGCCGCCAGAGCTTCCGAGACTCCGGCTCATTTCGTACTTCAATCTGGATGCTCAGTCCCTCCGCCTCATCGACAGCCGGTCCGGACAAACCGGCTGCCTCATAGGCCGTCATGGCCCGAGATCGTCATCCGTCGAAGATGCAAACGCATGAGCCTGGTCCAGTGCCGCCTTGACTCCACCGGCCAGAGCGATGTGATTTTCCTTCAACAAAATCGCATCATACAGACCGATCCTGTGATTTACACCGCCGCCCATGCTCACCGCATATTTTTCGAGTAGCCGTAATCCCGGAGTGGTCTTGCGGGTATCGCGGATCCTGGCATTCGTGCCCGCAATTGCGCACACGAACTTATGTGTCAACGTCGCAATTCCGCTCAGATGTCCCAGAAAGTTCAACGCAGTACGTTCGCCCGTAAGGATTGCCCCGCCGTTCCCGGAGAGCGCCAGCAACACTCCTGGCCATTCCTCACCAGATCGCCATCCTTTACGCGAAACTCCACATCCATTTCGACATCGAGTGAGCGGAAAACCCTCTCCGCCAGTGGCAAACCCGCACATACCAGTTCCTGCTTGGCCCGGATATGGGCTTTTCCGACAGTCCGAGCCGGAACCGTGGCCGCAACAGTGACGTCTCCTGTACCGACATCTTCCGCCAGGGCCCTTTCGATCAATCCCGCCAATCCTCTGAATTCCAATCGATCCGAAATCATTTGCATTCCCCAGGGAGCAGATGTACGTCATACATCAGTCCGTTCGCCTTTTGAACGGGCTGAGGCATCTGTTTTTTTCTTTACTCTGGGGTGCCCCACTCTCGCCTTTCGAGGGTGGGGTACTTTCCTTCTGCTCTTTCCTTCCTTCTTTCTTTCTTTCTTTCTTTCTCTGTGAACTCTGTGCCTCTCTGTGACCTCTGTGTTAATCCTTTTCTTCTCTCTTTCCTCTCGATTTCTCTCTTTCGCCTCGCTCTTTTTAGCCTAATCTCTCTATCCGCCCAATTCCTTAATCCGCTCCTGAAACTTCAGCAGCTCCACTTCTCGCTCGGCTAACGTCGCCTGTAATCCCAGAATAATGTTCTCCGGCGCCCGGCTTCGAAACGATTCATTTCCGAGCTGCCTCCTTTCCCGGCTATGTCCTTCGTCAATCTCACAATTTCTTTTTTGATTCGCGTCAGTTCCGCCTCTACATCAATCGCCTCGGCGACATAAGGAATCCGCAAGTCAAACTGTGCCGTAGACCTCTTCCCGCCACCTCCTTCAGCCAGCTTCGCCTCGGTTATCGTCAGATCCGTCAACAAGCCGAGCCGCACAATTCCGTCGAGGTTCGCCTGCACTGTCGCCCGTATCTTCGCATCAGCACTTGAAAACTCTGCCGCGACTTTCTTTTTATCGAGCTTCATTTCTGCTCGTAGAGCGCGCACTGCCTGTATCGTCTCCTGCACCATCGCAAATTCGGCTAAGGCCTTCTCATCGCTCCATGCGACCCGAGCTTCCGGGTAAGCTGCCAGGGCAATTGATTTAGCACCGTTTTTCTGCGGCAGTTGGTGCCACAATTCTTCAGTCAAAAACGGCATGAAGGGGTGAAGCAGCCGCAACGCTCCTTCAAACCCGGCGAACAGGTTCTTCCAGGCGACGAGCGACTTGGCCCGATTCTCGTGCAACAAATCCGGTTTCACCCACTCGATATACCAATCACAAAAATCGCCCCAGAAAAATTGATATACCGCCTGCGCTGCTTCATGAAAGCGGTAATTTGACAGCGCATCATTTACCGCCTCAACTGTCTGAGCCATTCGTGCAAAGAACCACCGATCGATGACGGGAATCAGTCCCTCGTAACCGTAAGGAGCCTTCTCGCGGACCTCAGGCGCGGCGATTTCCTCAATCGAAACACCGCTTTGCTCAAATTTGTCCAGATTCACAAAAAGGAAACGTGCCGCATTCCAGATCTTGTTCGCAAACGATCGCGCACCCAGCAAACGGTCATCGGACAAGACAATGTCGGTTCCCGGCGCAGCCATCGATGCCAAACAAAACCGCACCGCGTCTGTTCCGTATTCCTTGTTCAGTGCAACCGGATCAAGTCCGGTTCCTTTGGACTTCGACATTTTCTCGCCGCTCGCCGTCCTCACCAGCGAATGCAGGTAAACGACACGGAAGGGAACTTGCTTTGTGAAGTGCAGCCCCAGCATGATCATTCGCGCTACCCAGAAAAACAGAATGTCGTAACCGGTGATCAGCAGACTTGTCGGATAATATTTCTGATAGTCCGCCGTTTCTTGCGGCCACCCCAATGTCGAAAATGGCCACAAAGCGGAACTGAACCAGGTATCGAGTACATCCGGGTCTTGCTTCAGTTTTGATGATCCGCAGTTCGAACACCCGGTCGGATCAGTCCGCGAGACGATGACATGCTGGCAATCCCCGCAATACCACGCCGGAATTCGCTGTCCCCACCACAATTGCCGGGATAGCGTCCAATCCCGGATATTTCTCATCCAGTTCAGATATTCCGTCCGTCGGTTTTCCGGAATGATCGCGATATCCCGCTCGTTCCACGGCCTCAATCGCCGGCTCCGCCAGTGGCTTCATGCTGCAGAACCATTGTTTCGACGCCCGCGGTTCGACAATCGTATGGCTGCGTTCGCACAAACCAATCGCGCTTACATGGTCGGTGATTTTCTCCAGCAACCCTTGTTCCCGCAAATCCTCTACGATCTTCTTTCTGGCAACAAAACGATCCAGACCCTGCATACGCCCCGGTTAGCTCATTCATGTGCGCGTCTTCGGTCATCACATCGATCTGCTCGAGATCCGTGCCGACGCCCCACCTCGAAATCGTTGGGATCATGCGCCGGAGTGATTTTCACCGCGCCGGTCCCAAATTCCAGGTCCACCATGGAGTCGCCAATGATCGGAATTTCGCGATCCATGAGCGGCAGCACAACATTCCTCCCAATCAGGTGTTTATACCGCTCATCTTCGGGATGCACTGCCACCGCTGTATCACCCAGCATCGTTTCCGGCCGCGTCGTCGCCACCGTCAGGAATTCGCCACGACCGCCTGCCACCGGATACTTGATATGCCACAAATGACCGGGCCGTTCTTCGTGCACTACTTCCAGATCGCTTAGTACCGTCAAACACACCGGACACCAGTTCAGCAGACGCTTCTCCCGGTAAATCAAACCTTCTTCATACAAGCCGCACAAAGACTTCGCGAACGACAGCCGACAATTCCGGCGACAACGTGAATTTCTCCCGGCTCCAGTCACAAGATTCGCCGATCTGCTTCATTTGCTGTCTGAATCGTGCCGCCGCTCTCTTCTTTCCATTGCCAGACTGCGTTTCAGAAATTCATCGCGTCCCAGATCGCGATAATTGATCTTCTTCTCGGCCAATTGCCGCACCACTACCCTCTGAGTCGAAATTCTTGCATGGTCCGTTCCGGGCAAATACAGGGTGTTGTAACCGCGCATCCGGTGCCAGCGAGTCAGAATATCGATCTCCGTGTGGTCCAGCATGTGACCGATATGCAGCGAGCCGGTCACGTTCGGTGGCGGAATGACAATCGAAAACACCGGCCCGCGCGCCGCTCGGGTCCGCCTTAAATAGCTCTTCCTTCACCCAATACTCGGCCCAGCCGGGCTCAATCTGTTGCGGATCGTATGCTTTTGCGATTTCTCGAGACATCCTTCACCAATCTCCCTTTGACTCCCTGCACTTTCCTCGCGTACTCATCCCCTCGCGCTCTGCGCGTTCCATTTGTTTGTGGGTAATCTCTGAATATACGGGCACCCCGCACGCCCCGTCAATCAAACGCATTCTTCGCCTTCTTATCTGGCGCTCAAACGCCCCACAGCAAAGTGTGCTACCGTTCCTGCTGGTAGAACCTGCACATTTGGGGATTTATCGAAAATGACTTATTCGCCTTAGCAGCACATCTCGTGGAGCTTATATGAAGCAGCAAAAAGGTTTTTCCCTCATCGAATTGCTCATCGTTGTGGCCATTATTCTCATCATTGCCGCTATCGCCATTCCCAACCTGCTCAAGTCTCGCATGGCCGCCAACGAAGCTTCCGCCGTTGGTTCGATTCGCACGATCAACACCGCCGAAATCACCTATATGGCTTCCTGTCCCAACGCCGGCTACTCTGCCTCGATCGTCGAACTCAACACCGGCGCTCTATGCGCTGGCGGCACTGGCATTATCGACAACGTGCTCTCCACCGGCATTAAAAGCGGCTACACCTTCAACTACACGGTCACGGCCACCAGTGGCATCAACACCACCTACACCGTCACCGGGGTTCCTCTCAATGTCGGCGTTACCGGCCAGCGTGGCTTCTTCAGCGATCAAAGCGGAGTCATCCGCTACAGCCTCAGCGGCGTCGCCCCCACCGTAGCCAGCTCCGCCCTTCAGTAGCCCTATTCTCTAATTTATTTTTGCGCTCGCCTTCAGTTCATTCCTTCCAATGTCGCTCGTGACCCTACTCCAATCCATAGCGCACTCAACCAATGATTCTTAGGGTGCCCCACTCTCGCCTTTCGAGGGTGGGGTACCTTCCTTCTTTTTTTCTCCTTCTTATCCTTTCCTCTTTTTTTCATTCTCTTCCTCCGTTATCGCACCGGCCAACCCTCCGTGCTCTCTGTGGCCTCTGAGTCCTCTGTGTTAAAGCCTTTTCTCCTCCGAAAAAGTATCTCTTCTTAACCTCGCTCTCTCGATTCGCTATCTACCCGTGCACATTCCCACCCCTACGACGTCGTCACCCGCGCCAACGTCCGGAACACCTCTGGCACACGAATCTTCTCCGCATCCTGGTTATAAGCTCCCGTAAACAGCCTCACGATCAACTCTCGCCGCTTCCCTGTGTCCGCCTGAAATCTCAGTGCCAGCTTGTCTTCCATCCTCCTCACCACTTCAAACGGTATTGTCAGTCCGTCTTCCAGCACCAGCGAAGCAGGCCCAACCAAATTCCGCCAACCTTCTTCTCGCCGCAGGCATGCTCCGCTGAGCGAAATATCCCTCAGCCGGCACACCATCTCCGTGCCTCCCTCCAGCCGCACCCTGCATTTTTCCGTGCTCGCGAATCTCTCATCACTCCGTCGTTTCGGCGGTTCCACGCACAGCGCGCACGCCAGAAACAGCATCATCGCGTTCAACAAACTCCAAATCACATTCAACGTGTATCCGGGCCTGCCGTGATACGAACTGAAACTTGCTACACGCAGCGTCATCCCCGCGATCGTCAACGCTCCCAGCCCCACAAACCGCCACAAAATCTTCCAGTGCACCACGTATTCCGCCGACGAGATCCCTTTCGCCGTCACCTTGAATCCTCGCCCGAACGGGCGAACCAGCCCCGTCGCCACCGCCCTCGAGATCGCGAACATCGTCACCACTTGCGTCACGTCCGTCATGATCGGCAGCACATGTTTCTCTGACAGGAATCCCATGAAAATCAGATTCGCCGCCACCATGGGTGCCATCCAGTACACCATCGCGGGCAGGCTCGCCTGAATCACTGCCGTCCCGGTGAACCAGTACAGTATTGGCGCGCCCAGCAGCAGGATCTTGAACACTGCGCTCGTCACCCAGTACAGAACTGAGTCAAGAAACGCAATCCTCGAGACCACTCCGATCTTTCCCCTGCCCCAGAATGACCATCGCGTGAACAGTTGCTGCATCGTGCCCAGGCACCACCGGGCTCGCTGCCGGATAAATTGCGTCAAGCTTTCTGGCGCCAATCCCATGCTCAATCGCTCATTAAGAAATATTGTTCTGTAGCCGCACTCCTCCATCTTCATCGTCGTCAACATATCTTCGGTCACCGTCTCGGTCGCCATCCCTCCGCAAGCCTCCAGCGCCGCCACCCGAATTACCGCCGATGTTCCGCAGCAAAACGCCGCTCCCCAGGCGTCCTTGCACGGCATCAACACGTTGAAGAAGAATCTCTGCTCGTCGGGCCAGATTGAAGACGACAGCAATTTTGACTGCATTGGATCGCGGTTGAAGAAGTGTTGCGGTGTCTGCACGATTCCCACATCTTGTTCCTCAAATAATCCCAGCGTCCGCCGCAACAAATTCCGGAACGGCACGAAATCCGCATCCAGCAGCAAAATAAATTCCGGCCGTCTCCCCGTTTCCAGCGCCAGTTTCAGTCCGTTATTTACATTCCCCGCTTTTGCGTGCTTTCCCTTGATTCGACTCGCATACTCCACCCCCAACTCTTCCGCCAATTCTTTCACCCACCCGCGAGCTCCATCATCCAATACCCAAATCCGCAGGTCCGGATGCTCCAGCGCTTTTGCGCCCACGATCGTTCGTTCCAGAATCGTCTTCTCTTCGTTGACCGTTGCGATGAATACATCCACTGGGCTGCTCAGCAGCGGAGAGTTTCTCCGTTGATCCGCCGTTTCTTTTCGATCAATGTGCCGCGACATGAAAAACTGCACCAGCATCCCGCTGATCACCGTCCCCACTTCCATCGCCAGAAAACTGCGCGACCATATCTTTTCGCCCCAATTCTGTCCCACCGGCAGCGTATATCCGCATCGCCAGTACAAATACCTCCATGCTGTCCCGATGCACACTACTGCACCGATTGTCCGGGCATATTTTGGATTTTCTTTCAGCACCACGAAATTGATCAGCAGCAGTCCTGCGACCAAAAAGAGCGGACCCCACGTGTGTAGTTCATCCACACTCCACCTTGTCCTAGATAACTCCGTGTATCCATCTCGACATCGCGCTGCTTCCTCTCGTCGCCAGCAGCACCCGTGCCGTCCGCCCAACCATGCATTCCGACTGCATTCCGTCCGCATTTAATTCCACTCGCACCATCGCCATTTGTTCCTTCGCCTCGCGGAAGGGAACTGCCGCCAGCTTTTGGTTCCCATCCTTCTGTGCATCTCCGCTCACGGACACAATCGTTCCCGCTCGTTCCTCGAATTCTCCGCTCAGCTTCACGCGTGCTTCCGACCCTACCCCTATTTCCGGCACCCGGTCCTGCGGAATTTCCACCAGTACGAAGCTCTGTTTGCACTCCACATACTCTCCAACTGTGTCGCCGGTACCCACGCGCTCCCCGTTCATCGCGTCCACTTTCCACAGCAGTCCGGAAATCGGCGATACCAGGTCCGCTTTGGTCATCAATTCCGTATGGCGCGTCTCTTTTTCCAATTCTTCCTCTGCCGACTCCGCTTGTGTTTTCAACGCCGTCAGGTTCCGGTTGACCTCCGCCAGTCGCAATTGAATCTCGTCTGCTCTTTGCCGTGAATAGCCGATTTCATTCTCCCCTGGTTCAATAAATATCCCGTGTTTCGCGGCTTCCGCTTCCTCTCTCGTCGCCCTCAACGCCTCTTCCTGCGCTTCGGCCTCCCTCTGCGCTACCTCGTACTCCGTCTCCAGTTTATCCACCTCCGCATCTGAATTAATTCCTGATGCGCGCAGCAGGTGCCCTCGCTCCAAATCACGTTTCGCTTGTCTTGCGCCGGCCTGTTTCGCCAGCAGCAGTCCTTCATCCTCTTTAATCTTCACTTGCAGCCGTTCCCACACTGCTTTCGTGTACGTGCTTGCTCTCCATTGCAGCTCTCGTCTCTGCTTCTCCAACTCCTTTTGTTCAACTTCGATCGCCTTTGCCTCCGACCACGCTCCTTCCTTCACCACCCTCAGGCTTTCCAGGCGCTCTTGGTCCGTCCGGGGGTTCTCTACGTGTCCCAATATTTCGCCTTCCTTCACGTATCCTCCCGCCGCTGTCGGCAAGCCCGTCACGATCCCGTCGATCGGTGTGCGCACGCTCACCACATACGCCGACACCACCGCGTTCGGCGCGCTTACGTAGTTCTGCTCCGACAGCATTCCGCACAGTCCCAGGCCAAGCACCGCAATTCCCGCCAGTAGTTTCCACCGGAGCTTCGCAAATCCCAGTTTCTCTGCCATCCCAACACTCGCCGGCAGCGCGACTGCGCTCACCATCTCATTCTTTGTGTTTGTTTGTGTTCCAGGCATGGCGGTATCTGTGGACGTGTTTCCCCTCATTCGCCATATCGGCTGAATTATGCTTTGCCTTAGTTTGCTTTGGCTGGGTCGTGCCTGCTTCATTGCAGGCTTCTAACGATTGCGAAATCTTTCGCGTCCTTACAGCTGCGAATTCGCATCGCGTGCCGGCACACCAACCCACCCCTGCGATCCAGTCGGGAAGGGAACGAATCAGTTTTTAAGTGGTTAAGAGTTGCCGCTACTTCTTGGAATTGATCTCATCCTGAACGATCGCCTCAATCACCGGCTTCAGGATTTCTCGCGTCATCTTCTGCAATACGTCCGGATTCATTCGCGCCAGCACGCGCGCTACTAAATCATCCATGTTCGGCTGTTGTTGACCCGTTCCCACCGCTCCATCGCGTGCTGAAGTTACAACTTCTTCCAGCGGCTCGGCTGCATACGCCCGTTCTTCCGGCGCGTGAACCTCTTCTGCTTGTTCCTCGTGCGTCACTTCTTCCTGCGCTACTTCACTCGTCTCCGCAGGCACGTTTTCTTGTGCTGGTTCCGGCTCGACCTTCGACAACTCCTCCGCCGGTGTCTCAGCAAAATCCTGTCGTGGCGCTTCCACAAATTGATTCACGACTTCCGCAGGCGCCGACACCCAGGTATTTTCCCAACTCTTCGATTCCGGCGCTTTGTACGCTTCCACTTCCTGCGTCTCGTTTACGCCTCGCTCCACCGCAGCAACCGGCGCAACTTCGTGTTCCACTTCCCGTACCGCTTCCTCTACCTCTGCGTTTGCTGGTTCGTGCGCGGGTTCTGACACCACTTCCTGCACCACTTCGCGAATCTCTTCGTGCACTTCCGGCGCAATCGTCTCTGCCTTTACTTCCTCGGAAATCTTCGCCGACCCTTCCGCCGCCACGCTATCCCACGTTGACGCCAGTTGCGATGCCTTCTTCGCTTCCGCTTCCCACGGACTGGCCGACGCCGAATACCATCCGTTGCTCGGCACTTCGGTCTTCAAACTCTCTTGCGCGTGTGCTTCTTCGAAGGGCTTCTCTTCCACAACCGGAGCCGCGCTGGCTTCTTCCTTCGCTTCTGCAATCTTTTCTTCCACGCCTGCGGACATCGCTGCGGCCCACGCATCCCCGGAGAACGCCGGTACTTCCGCTGGCTTCACTGCTTCCAGCGTGGACACCGCGACCGCCGTCTGTGAACTCGATGCCTCCGCGAATTCCGGCTCAGCCACTGCGGGAGACCACCCGCGAGACTTACTCGGTTTCGCTGGAGAATTCCCGTGGAACGCCGCTTCCCGCCAATCTTTTACTTGCGATTCCACCGCTTCATCTTCCGCTGTCGACGCCGATGGCCGGTCCAGATCGCCTCCTGGACGCCAACCGCCTCGACCCCCCGCTCCCTCGTTCTCTTCGTCTTCCTCTTCCACTTCTTCGTCTTTGCTGTCCCAATTCTTCTTCGCCCCGATTTCCGTCGGCGGTTTTGCCGGGATGAATGCCGCGTCGTCTTCCACTTCCGGCGTATCCAGCAGACTTCCAAATGCCAAAGGTCCGGTTCCATCTGGAATCTTCACTTGCTCCGGTAAAGTCGCAAAGTTCTCTACGTACGGTTCCGGTTCCGCTTCCGGTAATTTCGCGGCATTCAACGCCGCCAATTTCGATGCTGCGGGTGAAAGAATATCCGCCGCATTCCGCTTCCCAACTTCGGCCGTCTTCTCTGCTTTTTCGGCAGCGTGTGCATTCCCCAGCGCCACGCCTGCCCGTGCCAGCGCAGACTTCACCATCGATATCAGTGGATCGGGGGGAACAAATGGTTTCTTCAGCACTCCATCAGCGCCGCTTCGTTGCGCTTCCTGCTCATCCAGGGGATCAAACGCACCCACCAGCAAAATCACCGGTATATGTGCCAGCGCAGGGTCTTCCTTCACAAACCGGCATACCTCGTACCCATTCCGTACCGGCATAAACACATCGGCAAGCACCAGGTCTGGTTTCAAATCCGCTATCTTGCGCACGGCCGCTTCACCGTTGCCTACGGCGACAACGTCGATGCCCTGATCCTTCAGGGCCAGCCCTACCATCTTTTGGATATTACTGTTGTCGTCCGCAACCAGTATCTTGGCCACCGAACGTGCCTCCGAACACCCCATGCCTTCTACTTATGGAGATGCTTCAGAACGTATTGGACCATCCGGCTATGCACCCGTCAATCGCTACACCACCCCTGTGTGTCGGAAGTAGACATGGTTCCGTATCCAAAAACCAACCTGTCCCATTGGCCATCCAAACCCTGCTAATCCCGCCCATTTCTCTCCCTTACCCTAGCCACCATCTCTCCGTTCTCTCTGCGCACCTCTGTTACCTCTGCGTTAGTCCTTCTCTTCTCTTATTTTCTCTCCGTGCCCTCTGTGCCCCCCTCTGCGACCTCTGTGATAAATCCACACGCTCCCCTTTCCTCGCCCTCCAAAAGAAAAAGGCCCGGCAATCCAAGCCGGGCCTTTCCTTCCTTCTGTCTAGCTTCGCCCTACCAGGGGATCAACTTCTTTATCCCCTTCTTCTTACTACTAGATTCCTTAGTATTCGTCGCCGGTGCCGCATCTGTCTTCGCCGCATCCGTCGAACTTGCCGCATCTGCTGCAGGCGCTGTCCCACTAGTCGTCCCGTCCGCAGCCTTCTCTCCTGCCGCAGGCGCGGCTCCTTCGCTCCCAGCCGCGGGAGCGCTCGCTGCCGGATCCGTACTAGCCGGAGCCGTCGTCGTCCCCGGTGCAGTCGTGCTGTCCACTCCCGCCGGAGTCTCCGCCGCTGGTGCATCCTCAGCTGGTGCGCTGGTCGTCGCGGGAGCCGCCTGTCCCGGTGAAACCGTTCCCACGATACTGCTCGACGGCGCATTCCCGCGCCTCGTGCTGCTCAAAATATCCGTGCCCGGCAACGTCTCGTTTTCCGGCTCCATTTGGGGAGCTCCACTCACCGCTGCCGTATGCACGTCCGGCCCGGAGTGCATGATTCCGATTCCCTTATGCATCAGCGTCTCTTTAGGCCGCGGCGCATTTTGTTCCGCCGTCATCCAAGCCACTGCTTTCGGGTCCGCTTGTGGCACCGGCACGCCAAACGCCACCAGCTTTGCCTTCGCATCCGCATCGTATTTCGACAGCGGGTAATTCTTCACGATCGCCGCGTAATATCCTCCCGCAATGTCCTTGCGCTCGCTCTTCTCGAAAATATCTCCCAGCATCCACATGGCTGTATCCGTCTTGCTGTACAGCGGATACCTCGCCACCAGCGGCATCAACCTCGTCGCCGCCGCGCGCCGGTCGCCCTTCACGTAATAATAATAGCCAATGCGGAATTGCCCTTCCGCCAGCACTTCCTGCACTTCGCGCAAACGCTGTTGTGCCTGCGGAGCCAGTGGGTCCTTGGGGTACTTCGTCAGGAAAGTCTGGAATTCTGCTTCCGCCTCATGCGCGTGCGTATTGTCGCGATCCGCCTTCGGCATTTCGTTGTAGTGGCACATCGCCACCTGCATCTGCGCGTACGCCGCTTCCGGCAGGAAAGGGAAGAACACGATGAAGTCTTTATACCCGGCGATAGCCTGGGTAATGTTCGAACTGCCGCCCTCTTTGTAATACGCGTCCGCGATTGCCAGTTTCGCTTTGGCCAGGTATTCGCTGTCCGGATACGTGTTGATCAGCGTCTGCAACCCCAAACGGCCCGTCTCGTACTTTCCGCGCTTTACATCATCCGTCGCGCGGTCATACAGAATCTTGTCGGGCTCCACTGTATTGGTCGAATCGGTCGATTTATCCGTCGGTTTCTTTTTGTGTAGCAATTGGGCGGTGCATACGCTGGCATCGGCCAGCATAATTGCACACAGCAGAAGAAGCGGTATTCGCCGCATCCTTCACCTCTTTCTCTCTTGGAACCTGATCTCGACGCGTCCTGTTGCCCAGGCCTGGGCTGGTTTTCCCCAACCGGCACGCTCTACGCAAGTATAACCTGAACGAAAGGCCAGCCAACTCCCATTTCTTGCCCTTTAGTACAGTCCCGGCCCTTCCATGGGATGCCTCACCCCTCTCCTCAGGTTTCCTCATCATCTACGCTATCTCTATCTGGGGTGCCGCACCCTTCGCCTCTAAGGGTGCGGGTTTAAACCTCACTCCAACTCAATCCGCAATTCGCCCCTACCCCTTCCAACTTTTCACCCCTTCACGCCTAACTTTTGCTTCGATGAACCGCTCTCCACTCTTCTCCCAACCCTCCGTTCCCTCTGCGGACCTCTGTTACCTCTGCGTTAATCCTTTTCTTCTCTCTTTTACTCTCCGTGCTCTCCTCCTTCCGACCTCTGTGCCCTCTGTGATAAATCCCCCACACCTCATCTTCTCCAATCTCATGTGCCACGCTCACTCCGCTTTTCCGTCCCTCCAATCTTTTCCTTCTTTTACCTTTCGCACCCTCCCTCCAATTATTTCTATTTTGTAATACACACTTTCCCCCACTCTATTTACAATAAGTCGACGCCTTACGGATTTCCGAAGGCTCATCTCATGGACAAACGAAAATTTCTTTTCCCATCTCTTTCCGGCCTCATCGGCGACATCGCCTGGCAAGTTCTTAAAGAAGGTCACGACGTCCGCTATTTCATCGACAACGAAAAAGAGCGCGACATCGCTGACGGCTTCGTCCCCAAATCCCTCGACTGGGAAAAAGACGCTCACGAATGGGCCGATATCATCGTCTTTGACGACACCCTCGGCCAGGGCGCTCGCGCCCAAGCTCTTCGCGCCGCTGGCAAGCCCGTCATCGGCGGCACTGTCTACACCGACAATCTTGAAGACGATCGCTCCTTCGGCCAGGAAGAACTCAAGAAAGCTGGCGTCACCATCATTCCTTACCAGGAATTCGACGACTTCGACAAAGCCATCGAGTTCGTCAAGAAAAATCCCGACCGCTACGTCATCAAGCCCAGCGGGGAAGCCCAGAACGTCAAGCGCCGCCTCTTCGTCGGTGAAGAAGAAGATGGCGACGACGTTGTCGGCATGCTCGAAGCCTACAAACGCGCCTTCTCCGAAGAAATTAAGGTCTTCCAACTCCAGCGCCGCGTCTCCGGCGTCGAAGTTGCCGTCGGCGGCTTCTTCAATGGCAAGAAATTCGTCACGCCCATCAACATCAATTTCGAACACAAGAAACTTTTCCCCGGCGAAGTGGGCCCACCCACCGGCGAAATGGGCACCGCCATGTTCTGGAGCGAGCCCAACGCGCTTTTCAATCGCACTCTTCTTAAGATGGAGCCCAAGCTCGCCGAGGAGGGTTACGTCGGCTACATCGACGTCAACTGCATCGTCAACAACAACGGCATCTACCCGCTCGAATTTACTTCGCGTTTCGGCTATCCCACCATCAGCATTCAGCAGGAAGGCATGCTCACGCCCATCAGCGATTTCTTCTGGGAATTGGCCAATGGCCTCGAGCCCAAGTGGCGCACCAAAAGCGGATTCCAGATCGGTGTTCGCATCGTCGTTCCGCCGTTTCCCTTCGACGACGAAGAAACCTTTAACTCTTTCTCCAAAAACGCCGCCATCGTTTTCAAGCGGCCCACCACCGAAGGCATCCACATCGAGGACGTAAAAGAGGTCAACAAACAGTGGCTGGTTGCGGGCACTTCCGGCGTCGTTCTCATCGTCGTCGGCACGGGACAGACCATGAAGCAGACCCAAGCCCAGGTCTACTCTCGCATCAAAAATATCATGATCCCCAACATGTACTACCGCACTGACATCGGCGACCGTTGGGTGGAAGATTCCGACAAACTCCACAACTGGGGCTATCTCCGCTAATCCCAGCCCCAACAAGCTAAAAGGCCCAATCCTCGCCGCTTGCGGCGCCGCGTTCTCCTAAACTGTAGTGGCCGATCTTCAGATCGGTCACTCACTTTTCCCCTACCCCCAACTCTCCGTTTCCTCTGCGGACCTCTGTTGCCTCTGCGTTAATTCTTTCCTTTTCTCTCTCTCTCTCTTTCTTTCTTTCTTTCTTTCTTTCTTTCTCTGTGTCCTCCGTGCTCCGACCTCCGTGCCCTCTGTGATAAATCCCCCATGCTCCGGCTTCTCCTAACTCTTCCCGCAAGAGACAATCTTTTGACATCTCCCTCACCCCATCTGCGTTAACATCTCCTTCACCCAGCAGTCTGCTTCACCTGGAGAACCCATGAAACGCTTTCTGTCCGCTGCTTTGATTCTCGCTTTAACTCCTGTATTCATCTCCCCACCCGCATCCCCCCAGTCCAAGGACGAAATCGCCAAGATCAGCCTGAAAGTCGGTGATGCCGCGCCTGACTTCACCCTCCTCAGCGATCAGTGGAAGCCCGTCAAACTCAGCGACTACCGCGGCAAGAAGAACGTCCTCCTCGCCGTTTACGTTCTCGCCTTTACCGGTGGTTGAACCAAGCAACTCCAGGCGGTCCAGTCTGGAATCACTGCTGGAAAGATTGATACCTCGGATACAGAAGTTTTCGGAGTTAGCATCGATTCTCCCGCCGCCAACGCCGCGTTCGCCAAGCAGATCGGCGTGAAGTTTCCCCTCCTCAGCGACATGAACAAGAAAATGTTGTCTGCCTATGGAATCCTCAAAGGCTACGATCAGCAGAACCAGACCTACCAATGGGCACAACGCGCCAACATTGTCATCGACAAAAACGGCATCATCCAGAGCATTGAAGAGGGTGACAGCGCTGTCGATCCCAACAATGCTCTAACCATGTGCACTAAACTGCACAAAAAAGCCGAGACGAAGTAGCTCACTACCGCCAGCACGCTAACGGACGAAGTACCCCGTCTTCGTCCGTATCTTTATCCCATCTTGTTTCGGCTTGATTGCGATCTTCCGAAATCCCTCGTCCTTCGTCTTGCCCGACGGATAATACCCAACCTCGTACGACGTCCGCAGCTCCTCCGCAATCGCTCTAAAATAGTCGTGCGGGTCGGTCGTCTTCGCGTCAATGTCCACTCCACCCGTTTCTTTCGCAATCCGCGCCATCACGCTCATCCCATATTTATTTCGCGCATTTAACTGGCCGTGCTTCGTCTCTGTATAGCGAAGCCCGTAAAACACCACGTTCGCCGCTTGCGCCGTCTCCACCGCTTCCATCATCGTGTGTGAACTTGAATTGTCCTCGCCGTCGCTGAACATCAATATCGCCTGCCGCCCGCCTGCTTGCGCCAGCTTTTCGGTCACGCTGTAATAAATCGAATCGTAAAACGCTGTTCCCAGATCGCGCTCCTCCTCGGGCCCCAGCTCCGGAAAATGCCTCTTTCCCTTGTCGAACAATTTGTAGTTCTCAATAATCTCTTCCGCTGAATTCGTGTAATCCGTCACCAGCCGCACGTGGTTTCCAAAGCACACCAGGAACACTCGATCCTTCGGCCCCAGCACTTCCTTCAGAAATACTTCCAGGTCCTTCTCGTGCTGCTTCCCAAAGTGATCCTGGCTCCCGCTTACATCCACAATCAATGCCAGCGTCAGCGGCACATCCGTGCTTTTCGCGAAATACTCGATCTTCTGCGCCACCCCATCTTCAAACAATTCCACATTTTCCTTTTCCAGATTGCTCACTAGCGCCCCGCGTCCGTCTCGCGCCGTGAACGCCACATTCACCAGATTTACATCCACCCGTATTGGTTGTTGTCCCCAACTTCCCGCTGCCATCGCCGCGCATAATCCCAGCACCCATCCTGCCGCCATCCCGCGCATGCACACCCCCACCTTCCGCATTGTAAGTAACGCGGATCTCTCAACTTTTGTTCCATCTCGAATGATCCACCTGGCAGGGAATTACACGGTCGAAACGGACCCTCTTCCACCAACTCTCCGTTACCTCTGCGGACCTCTGTTGCCTCTGCGTTAATCCTTTTCTTCTCTCTCTCTTCTTTCTTTCTCTCTTCTCTTATCTCTCTTCTATCTCTCTTTCTCTGTGTCCTCTGCGTTCCGACCTCTGTGCCCTCTGTGATAAATCCTTCAACCATATCCAAGCTCCATCATCCGATCCCCAGCACCCTCTTCAACGTCCTCTCCAGCATGAACTCATATCCCACATCCGCATAAATCACTTTCCCATCCTCATCGATCACAAACACCATCGGTATCGCCTGCACTCCATACGCATCCTGCGTCTTTCCTCTCTCATCCAGCAGCACCGGAAAACTCAATTTCGCCGCCGTCGCATACTCCGCCGCCGCTGCATGATCTTCATCCGTACTGATCGCCAGCACCTCAAAATTGCTCTCCGCCCGGTGATACTTCTGATAGAACGCATCCAGTTCCGGCAGTTCCATCCGGCACGGCCCACACCAGCTCGCCCAAAAGCCCACCACCAGCTTTTTCTTCCCCCGAAAATCTTTCGTTGAAATTGTTTGCCCGCTCAGATCCGTCAACACAAACTCAGGACCAGGCTTGTTCACCAATGCCTGAGAGTCTCCAAAGCCCAGCATCTTCATTCCCAGCGATTTGGCTCTCCACACCAGTGGAATTGCAACCAGCACCAACACCCCGGCCAGAACGAACTTCTTCGCCAATGATTTTTTATCCATTGTGCCGCGAGTATATCTCACTTCTCTCGGCATTTAAGGTAAGGGCACTTACGCTCGTGCCTGCAATTGTGCCACGTTCGACTAGTTCGCCACCGTCAGTTCCACTTGTGCCGACGCCGCAACTCTCGCTCCGCCCACCGGCGCCTGATCGATCACCGCTCCATGCGGCCACTGTGACGCATCCACATAATGTGTCTTCGCCTGCAAATGCGCCTGATCCATTCGCCGGTGCACTTCCGCTTCATTCAATCCAATTACGTACGGCATCACGTAGGATGTCTCTTTGGGATTTGCCGCCACCAGAAAGTCCACTCGCGGAGTACCCGCGCCCTTGCCTGGTTTCGGATTCTGCGCCACCACCGTATCGGCCGGCTCATCCGGCAGCACCACGTTGGTCACTTCGCCCACCTGCAGCCCTTCGCGCAGCAACTGTATTCGCGATACCCGCAGCGTATTTCCTTCCAGCGAGGGAATCTCCAATTGCCTCTGCCCCAGGCTCAGCACCACGTGCGCCTGCTGAGACACTTTCATCAGCATTCCCGGTGGCGGAGTCTGCCGCACCACTTCATTGATCGGCACGTCGCTATACACCCGGTCCGCCACGCGCAAAATCAGTCCCTTGGACCGCAGCACTTGCCCCGCTTCTCCCACATTTTTTCCAACCAGATTGGGCATGGTTGTTTCTCGCCCATGAATCGCAATCCGCATCGCCGTGATTGCGCTTAAAAACGCTGCCGACGCCAATATAAATACCAGAAACGCCATCCGCAGCAGCCACTCGAGTCTTTCCCTAAGCGTCATACCAGTTAGTCTCGAACCTCATCCCCGCAACGTCAATTCTTTTCCACCATTTCGTTTCCCGCACCCAACTCTCCGTTTCCTCTGCGGACCTCTGTTACCTCTGCGTTAATCCTTTTCTTCTCTCTTTTCCTCTCTGTGTCCTCAGTTTCCGATCTCCGTGCCCTCTGTGATCCATCTTTTGACTTTATCCTTTGACTTTATCCTCTACTTCTTCAACCCCGGCGCCGGATACTCCGGCAACTTCTCCTTACTCGTATCCGCCCGCTTCACTTCCAACTCATCAAATAGCAACGACGGCGCAATCACCGTTTGGCTTACTCCTCCCGTGCGATTGCTCACCAACGGATCATCTCCCATCGCGATCAAGTCATTTCGCAGCGCCCGCACATCCAGCTCATTAAACACCGCGCCGCGCACCAGCTCCTCGTGCCCATCTTTTATATACACGCGATACAGCAGCCTTGGAGAATTTCCCGGCCCCAGCGTATCCACCCGGTACGCATACGGCTTCTGTTCTTCCTCCGCCATATGCAGCGCCCGCTTCTGCAACTCCGCTGCCGCCACCGGCTCCGAACTCTTCACCAGCAGCGTCCCGATCGCCGGCTGCGCATTCGCTCCCGGTGACGACCTCCCATGCCCGTTCGAAGCAGGGAAGTCCCGTATCGGCTGCCGGTTCACCAGATAATTCTCCAGTACTCCCGCGTCAACCACCGTCACTGTCTGCGCTTTTACTCCTTCGCTGTCTACTCCATAATTTCCCAGCAATTTCTTGCCATCGAATTCTTTCAGCGTTGGATCGTCAATCACCGTCACAAATTTCGGCAGCACCCGCGTCTTGTAACTTGTCGCGAACGCTCCCGTCGTGCGGTTCGGCCTCCCGGCGCCTGTTTTCGTCCCAGAATATTTCCGCCAATCAATCCCGCCAAGACATCGTCCGCCGCATCCGGCGTAAACAACACCGGCCCGCGATAAGACTCCTCGACAATCGGCGCCTTCCGCAGCGCCTCCAGCGTGTCCAGCATTTTGGTCGGTTTCTTTCAGCAGCGCTTCACGCCCCGGCAAATCCTTCGCCAGTTCTTCGGTCCAGTACGGATTCCGGCTCAACCTCATCCCATCATCCGCCTGCGTTGTGCCGCTCACCGACACCGTCGCTGTTGTTCGTCCATCCCGCAAAATGCTGCCCTCGGAATTCACCAGGTATTCGTTCGTCGCGCTGAATCGCGCCGAAGCCGTCAACGATTGCACCTCCGGATATTTCCGGTACAAATCCGTCATTCCCTCAATCGTCTTCTTCCACGACTCCGCATCCACCTTCAGCTTTACCGTATCTCCCACAGCGCTTACTACCGGCGCGCGCGCAAAATCATCCACCGGATTCGGGTCCGCGCTGAATTGCTTCAACGCCGAAAGTTTTTCCGCATACGCATCCGCCGCCGACTTGTACGCCTCATCCGTCAGCAGCCAGATTTGCCGCCGCAATGCCACGCTGTCGTCGTCCGTGCTCACAATCGACGCGCTACCCACTCCTTGCCCGTAGAAGCTGTCCTGCTTGTAATCGCCCAACCGCACCACCACGCGCAGCACCCGCAAGTGCGTCTTCTGATCTTCACGCAACGCCCCAAACGCCGCTTCCGCGTTGTAGTCCTCCACATCATGCACTCGGTATTCCAGGTAATACGGCCGCTGCACTTGATCCATCTTCAGCGTCGCCGTCGATCGATCCAGTTCCGTCAACAATGCCTCCAGCAGCGGGTCGCCTTTCGCCGCCACGTGCGCCGCTGCCGTTGCGTTTGGCGCCGGCTTCGCTTCCGCCTTGCTGTCGTCGCCCTTCGTCAAAAAGGGAATCGCCAATCCTGCCAACAGCAACAGCCCAATCCCCAGCGCACTCGTCTTCAAGAGATGATCCTTTCTCATGGCTTCACCTCTGCCTTCACCGCTACGTCTTTTCCGTTTGCCGTGCTCTCAAATCCCGGCGGCGGCAATATCGGTGGCCGGTCTCTCCCATGTGCCTGCTTCTGCACTTCCATCTCGCTGAACAGCATCGCCGGGGCCGCTGCGGATACCGGCACGCTTCCGCTTTCTGCTCCGCAAATTCCGTTGAACACGTGTTGCTTGTCCCCCGTGGTGACAATTCGCGTCAACGAAGCCAGCGGCGTCCCCACAATATCCACTCCGCGCACCAGTTCGTCCGGCCGCCCATCCGCGTACACTTTGTATACAATCACCGGCAGCACCTGGAACGATTGCGGCAACGACCGCGTCGTCAGCGTGAATCCGCCCTGAATGTCATCGAAATACAGTCCGTAGGGCTTGCCCTGCTTCTTCGCCTCTTCGCGCAGCCGGTCCTTCATCTGCTCTTCCGGTATCGTCTGCGTCGAAGACACAATCAAATTTCCCTGCCGTCCTGTCGGCATCAATCCCGGTTGATTCCGTCCGTGTCCGTTCGAAACGTCAAATCCCTTGATCGGCATTCTCGACATCAGGAAGTTCTTCAGCACTCCATCCTTAATCACTTCCACTCGCTGCGCTGGCACTCCTTCATTGTCATACTCATAGGTTCCGGAAAGTTTTACTCCGTCCAGTTCCTTCAGCGTCGGATCATCCGTCACGCTCAGGAACTTCGGCAGCACTTCCTGTCCCACTTTCTTCGTGAACGTCTGCCCTTCATCCTCGTCACGCTGTCTGTGGCCCTCCAGCCTGTGCCCTAGCACTTCGTGGAAAAATACCGCTGCCGCGCGTCCGCTCAACATCGCCGGTCCGTCGTACGGTTCCGCCACGGGAGCTTTCCGCAGCGCCGCCAAATCCGTCGCCATCTTGCCGATCTTCTCAATCAGCTCCGCTTCCTTCGGCAATCCCGCCGCCGTTGGCGCCTGGAAAGTTTCCACTCGCAGCAGATCCATTCCGTCTTCCGCTCTCGTTTGTGCTTCCATCACCAACCGCGCCGACGCTCCCGGCGTCGCCAGCGACGACCCATCGCTCGTCACCATCCGCGAATTCGCCACCGACATCTGCACGTACACCGTTGCGGAGTAAACGTCCGGGTACTTTGAAAACGCCGAAGACACTCGCCGAATTTCGCTGGCCCATGCGTCCCGGTCAAACCCCGGTACTGTCAGTTTCTCTCCCACATGGACTTTCGGCACTTCCTTCGAAAAGTCCGGCGACTTATCTTCTTCTTCCGCCTGCACTGCTGTATTCGTCTTCACGTTCAAATACGCAGGCGCAGCGCGCTTGTATTCCCGGTCCGTCAATTCCCACAACACTCGCGCCGTTGCGTCCGCATCGTCGTTCAGGGGCAGCATGCCTGAAGTCATCCCGCTTGCCCGGCTCTGTCCGTGCGTGTTATCCAGCTCCGGCGTTCCCACTCGCATTACCACGTCGGCCGTCCGTCGCTTCGCCGCCGAATCGGTCAGCAATCCCCCGTAAGATCCCGCGATCACAATCGTGTCCTGGTCATTTACTGTGTAGCTCAAGTAGTAGGGCGCAGGATCGCTCTTCGCCAGGTCCGTCTTTGCCCGCGTCAATTCGCTTTGCATTACCGCCAGCACCGGATCATTCGCCGCTGTCGCTGTTGACCCGGCCGCTGCGTTGGCCGCCGTCGCCTTCGCGGGCGCGGCCTTCCCATCATTCCCGGCCGCCACCACCGGCAAGCACGCCAGTTGCGCCGCAAGCAGGCAGCTTCCCACTCGCCTTAGCATTTCTCCCCTGAGTACAGAAATTCCGCTCACATCATTCCTACGCTTGCTCTTCATTTAATTTAGGCTCCGGTACTTCCTGCTGGTTCTTTCGTGGGGGCGCAAAGGGCGAGTATGCCTGACCGGGGAACTCCGCGCAAATCACCGTTTCCCAAAGCGTTCCCCAACCTGCAACCGCGCTCCATTTGCAAATTCTGCGGCACTTACTTGTTTGCGTCCTTCTAGTTTGACGGTCTCCAGCTCCAATAGGCTGCTTTGTCCACACACCACCCGCACCCTGCCTCCCCGGCTCACAATCGTTCCCGGTTCCGCATCCGCCTCATCCCACTTCGCTCTACCATCTGCCTCATCTCGTTTTGCTCCAACTTCTGCCTCATCCCGTAGGGGCGGCTTTATGCCGCCCTCCACCTCTTGCTTAGACACCGGCTTCCCATGTAAATGGCACGTCTGGCTCCGAAATTGGCTGTACGCATCCGGCCACGGCGTGAACCCTCTCATCCGGTTGTAAATCTCTACCGCCGTCCGCGACCAGTCAATCAATCCATCTTCGCGCTTCAATATCGGCGCCAAGGTCGCCGCTGCCTCGTCCTGTTTCTGTCCTGCAATCGCTCCACTGGCGATCCCCCGCAACGTCTCGGCCATCAGCCCCGCACCCGCTTCCGACATCCTCGTCGCCAGCTCCGGTGCCGTCTCGTCCGCTCCAATCTCCAGCTCCTGCTGCAGCAGCATCTCTCCCGTATCCATCCCCGCATCAATCCGCATCGTCGTATTTCCGGTTTTCTTCTCGCCGTTCACGATCGCCCAATTAATCGGCGCCGCTCCCCGGTATTTCGGCAGCAGCGAAGCATGCAGATTGATCCAGCCAAGCTTGGGTATCGTCAGCAGCCGACCCGGAATGATCTGCCCATACGCGATAATCACAATCACATCCGGAGCCAGCGCCTTCAGCTCTTCCTCCACCTCTGGCGCGCGTATTTTCGCTGGCTGGTGCACCGGCACTCCCGCCGCCAGTGCCACTTCCTTCACCGGAGTAAACGATATCTCTTGCCCTCGCCCTCGTGGACGGTCCGGCTGCGTATACACTGCCAAAATTTTGAATTCACTTTGTTTCAGAAGGTGATTCAGAGAGGGAACTGCAAATCGTGGCGTACCACAAAATATTACCCGCAACGGCGCTGTCATTCGTTCACCCGCATCGGTGAAGAATTTACCACTCGCCCTCTTTGCGCAGTTTCTTGATCTTCCGCTTGATCAGGTCTCGCTTCAGCATGCTCAGGTGTTGCAGGAACAGCACCCCATTCAGGTGGTCGATTTCATGGCAAAACGCCCGCGCCAGCAGATTCTCTCCGCGTATCTCAAACGGTTCGCCCTTCAGATTGTGCGCCCGCACGGTCACAAATTGCGGCCTCATCACATAGCCGCGGAATCCCGGTATCGACAGGCATCCTTCTTCTTCGCGCACTTCGCCTTCCGCGTGAATAATCTCCGGGTTCACCAGCACGATCTTTGCTTCCGGATTTTTCCCGGTGGTTACATCCACCACCGTCAGCCGTACGCTCTTGCCGATCTGCGGTGCCGCCAGTCCCACTCCCTGCGCCGCATACATCGTCGCGAACATCTCTTCCGAGAGCTGCTCCAGCTCCGCATCAAATTTCTTGATCGTCGCCGCGGGCTTCTCCAGCACCGGATCGCCATACTTCACAATCTTGTGCAGCTTCAGCGTCGCGCGGGGCGACGTTCTGGCGTCGCCTGTGCAGCCTCGACCGCTGGTTTCACTTCTTCAGAAGTTGTGGATTTGTTCGCCATATCCCTCAAAATTACGCCGCATCTCTGTCAGCGAGTCTCCTCCAAATTTTTGCAGAAAAGCATCCGCCAGCACAAGGGCAACCATCGCTTCTCCCGCCACCCCTCCTGCCGGCACTACGCACCAGTCCGACCTCTCATACGCCGCCTGCACCGGCTCCTTTGTCACCATGTCCGCCGTGCCCAACGCCTTCCTCAACGTCGAGATCGGCTTCAAATATCCGCGGATCACCAGGTCTTCTCCGTTCGTGATTCCGCCTTCGAGTCCGCCCGCCCGGTTCGACGCTCTTTTGAACCTCTTCGCGCCCTTGTCGTAGGAAATTTCATCCTGCACTTCGCTTCCATACGAACCCGCGGCCAAAATTCCCGCTCCGATCTCCACCGCTTTCACCGCCTGCACGCTCATCAACGCCTGCGCCAGCCGCCCATCCAGCTTTTCATCCCACTGCGCGTGTGAACCCAATCCTACCGGCACGTTGTGCACCACAATCTCAAATACGCCGCCAACCGTGTCGCCTGCTTTCAGCGCCGCGTCCACTTCCGCTTTCATTTTTTCCTGCACACTCGCATCCACGCACCGCAGCGGCGAATCCAAATCTCCGCATACCGCCAGAATTTCGTCCCATTTCGCCGCGCGTTCCAGCTTTACGTGTCCCACCTGAATCGTGTGGCTGGCAATCTCCGTCCCAAATTGTTTCAGCAGCAACTTTGCAAACGCCCCCGCCGCCACTCGCGCCGCTGTTTCCCGCGCCGAAGCCCTCTCCAGCACGTACCGCGCATCATGAAAATTAAATTTCTGCGAACCCGCCAAATCCGCGTGACCCGGCCGCGGCGCTACCAGTTTCCTTGAACTCGCTTCCGCAGCATCCGAAGCTTCCACCGGCAATATCTTTTCCCAGTTCGCCCAGTCCCGATTCACAATCCGCAGTGCGATGGGTGCTCCAATGGTCTGCCCGTGATGCACTCCCGCAAAGATCTCCGCCGCATCCTTCTCAATCTTCTGCCGTCCTCCGCGTCCATAACCCAATTGCCGCCGGTGCAGCTCATTCTGTATCAACCCAAAATCCACCGGCATCCCCGCAGGCAATCCCGACACGAACGCCAGCAGCGCCTCTCCGTGCGATTCCCCCGCCGTATAAAATCGAAGCATATTTTCCAGTCTAAAGCTCACCGCCAATTCCGTCCAGCATCCCCCCGCTCCAGTTTCATCCCCCCGCCTACTTGGATGCCGCAACCTTCGACTTTAAGGGCGCGGGTTTAAACTCCCCGACAACCATACTTCGCAACAACAAATATCCTGTCATCCTGCGCCCGTTTCTTTTACGGGCGAAGGATCTCAACCACCGCGTCTTGCCTCCCCCTCTCCGTGCCTCCGCGTTCCGACCTCCGTGCCCTCTGTGATCCATCTTTTTCCTTTCTCTTTCGCTCCTATCCCAAACAATCTCCGGCCCAACGCCTCTCCCATCCCTTTCCGACCAACTCTCCGTTCCCTCTGTGGGCCTCTGCTATCTCTGCGTTAATCCTTTTCTTCTCTCTTTTAGCCTCCGTGCCCTCCGCGCTCCAATCTCTGTAACCTCTGTGATAAATCTTCTAACTTTGTCTTTCGATTTTTCCTCGTCACTTTTTCCCACATTCTGCACTACAATCACCCAACCCAGGAGGCCTCCATGTCCACGACCCCCGATCCCAAAGAATCTCTTCGTCAAGAGTGGCTCGCCGCCGCCTCTTTCTGGAAAAAGTGGTATCCCCAATTTGTCATTCAAACCCGCGCCGCCACCGACCTCGTCGTTCAGGGAGCCGCCCTCTCTCCGGGCATGCACGTCCTCGACCTCGCCAGCGGCACCGGCGAACCGGCCCTCACTCTCGCCGAAGCCGTCGGCCCCCAGGGCCGCGTCGTCGCCACCGATCTTGTCCCCGAAATGCTCCACGCCGCCCAGGAACACGCCTGCCGCTCGCGGCCTCTCCAATATCGAATTCCAGGTTGCTGACGCCGATCATCTCCCATTCCCCGACCGCCACTTCGACCGCGTCACCTCTCGCTTCGGCATCATGTTTTTTCCCGACATCCCGAAATCCTTCAACGAAATTCGTCGCGTTCTTAAACCCGGCGGTCGCATCTCCTTCGTCACCTGGGGCCCTATGCAAGAGAACCCTCTCTTCGGCACCATGATTCGTCCCTTCTCCAAATATGTGAATGCCCCTGCTCCACCTCCCGATTCCCCGCACATCTTTCGCTTCTCTGACGAGTCCAAGCTCGCGCAAACTCTCTCCGCCGCTGGCTTCGAGCACGTCCATGCCTCCAAGCACAAAGTAATTTGGCCCTGGCCCGGTTCTCCCGAAGAAGCCTGGTTGAGCACCAGCGAACTCGCCGCCCCCTTCAAAAAAATGATCGCCGCCACTCCTCCCGACAAAAGGGAAGAAGCCATCCACGAAGTCATCGAGGGCATCCGCCAATTTTCCGATGGCCGTTCCGTCAATTTCCCCGCCACCCTGATCTCCGCCACCGCCTCCGAGCCGTTGTAGTGGCCGATTTTCAGATTGGCGGTTCACACAACCCGCATCCCAAATCTCCCCGTCACCCATGATCTGTCATCCTGAGCTCGTGTCTTTTACGGGCGAAGGATCTCAACCACCTCGTCTTGCCTCCCCCTCTCCGTGCCTCCGCGTTCCGCCCTCCGTGCCCTCTGTGATCCATCTTTTTCCTTTCTCTTTCGCTCCTATCCCAAACAATCTCCGGCTCAACGCCTCTTCCATCCCTTTCCGACCAACTCTCCGTTTCCTCTGTGGGCCTCTGCTACCTCTGCGTTAATCCTTTTCTTCTCTCTATCACTCTCCGTTCCCTCCGCCCTCCGACCTCCGTGCCCTCTGTGATAATTCTTTCTCTTTTGCCTCTCGATTTTATCCCCCCTCTCTCACCCAACCCTTGACGCACCCTCCCTCCCCAGTTACGCTTCTCCAAGTCAACCTAGAGAAGCCAGTGGCCCACACTCCCGCTCAATTACCCAGCCCAAGGAAACTCCTGCAGCTACGCAAGTCATCTCGTGCCGCCAACTCCAGCACTTCACGTCCAGAACTATTCCAAACTTGCTCTCTTCCCGTATACAATTTTTTAACCCTATGCCTCTTCCTCCCTTATCTCCCGCTCCTCCCTCGCTCACTCCCGGCTGAGCCCGTCATCAACTTTCACGACGTTCATCTTGGCTTTGCCGAGGGCGACATCCTCCGCGGCATCTCTTTCTCCGCTAAGCACCGCGAAACCCTCGTCCTCCTTGGCGAAACCGGCACTGGCAAGACTCTCACTCTTAAACTCGCTGTCGGTCTGATGCGTCCTGATCGCGGTGAAGTTGACGTTCTCGGCCTTCGTGTCTCCGACACCCCCGAACGGGATCTTCACGATTTTCGCCGCGGCGTCGGCTTTGTTTTTCAGGAAGGCGCCCTCTTCGATTCGCTCACCGTCGGCGAGAATGTCGCTTTTCGCTTGACCGAAGACGGCCTCTCGGAAGAAGAGATCGAGCCTCGCGTCCAGGAAGTTCTCAAATTTGTCGAACTCGATCACACCATCGACATGCTTCCGTCAGAACTTTCCGGAGGCATGCGTCGTCGTGTTTCCATCGCCCGCGCCCTCGTCAACCGTCCCAAAATTGTTTTGTACGATTCCCCCACCGCGGGTCTCGACCCGGTCACTTCCCAAACCATCATTTCCCTCATACTTCGCCTTCGCGATGTTTACGGCGTCACCGCGCTACTCGCCACTCATCGTTTGCAGGACGGTTTTGGGCTCGCCAACTTTCGTTTCGATCCCGCAACCCGCCGCGTCATCCGCGACCCTGCCAAGGAATCCACTAACCCGGTCGTCACTCGTTTCCTGGTTCTTCGCGACGGCAAGATTTATTTCGAGGGCTACCCCGAGGAGCTCCTTGCTACCAAGGATCCTTATCTAGAACGATTTTTGATTTGAATCTTGTATAGTTGTCGCAGAAGATCTACCTGTCCCGGTGGGGCGGGTCACTCGACGGAGGAATTTCGGAATGCCTCAGCGCAAACAATTGACCTGGTCAGAACTGCGCGTTGGTCTCTTTGTTATCGTGGGCCTCGCGGTCCTCGCCGTCGGCATCTTCTACGTTACCGGCGCTGGTTTCCTCGGTCCCAAGTACAAAATCAAAACCTATCTCCCTGAAGTTTCCGGCCTCGCTCCCGGCGCCCCTGTCAAACTCGATGGCGTCGTCATTGGCAACGTCGATCAGATCGTGCTCGTCCCCCGCGAACACGGCATTGTCCCCGAAAAGAATCACAACATCATGGTCGGCATGCGCATTGACAAGCGCTTTCAGGACGACATCCTCACCGATTCCACTGCTTCTCTTGTCACCGAAGGTCTTCTCGGCAATCGCTACGTCAACATCAAGCGCGGTTATACCGGCACGCCTCTTAAAGATGGCCAGGCCGTTGCCGCGGGTGACACTACGGATATTATGGCCAAGTTCCAAACCCTCAGTGTCCAGGTTTCCGACATGCTTGACGACCTCAAAGCAGGGAAGGGCACTCTCGGCAAACTCCTTACCAACGAAGAGGCCTACAACAATCTCAATACTATGCTGGTCAAAGGCAATCAGATCGTCGCCAGCGTTCAAGCCGGCAAAGGCACTCTCGGCAGGTTGGTTACCGACGATCAGCTCTACACCAAAGTCAACAAAGGCGTGGACCAGCTCAACGTCATCCTCTCCGATGTTCGCGAGCAGAAGGGCACCATCGGCAAGCTTCTCTATGATCCCAGCCTCTACGATCAAGCCAAAAAAGCTCTTGATAACGGCAACGCCATCATGGCCGGTATCCACGATGGCAAAGGTACTCTCGGCAAACTCGTTACCGACGAAGCTCTCTACAATGAAATCCGCGACGCCACCACAAACGTAAAAACGGTCACCGGCAAAATGACCAAGACCGATAGCACTGTCGGCAAGCTCTTCAACGATCCCACTCTCTATGACAACATGACCGCGCTCTCCACCGACCTGCGCAATTTCCTTGCCGAGTTCCGCAAAAACCCCAAGAAATATCTCTCCATCAAACTAACCTTCTTCTGATCTCATCTCCCATCAAATGATCTTGAGGGGGTGCCCCACTCTCGCCTTCCGAGGGTGGGGTATTTCTTTTCTTTCTTTCTTTCTTTCTTTCTTTCTTTTCCTCTTCTCTGTGCCCTCTTTGCTCCTATCTCTGTGTCCTCTGTGATTAATCTTTTGAGTTTCTCGTTGGATCTATTCCCCCACTCCAATGCTATTTGCTCCCTGGCTTCCTCTCCCGCACCATCAACTCCGTCAGCACCGCAATCTGGTCATCGATCGACTTGATCTCGATCGACAGCTTGCTGTTCATTGGAGTCTTCGAATATTCCTCCAGCAGCGCATCTCTCTTCGCTTTCAGTTGCTCTCGCGTTTTCTTTTCCTCAACCAACGGTTTTTTCATCACACTCCAACCCTTCCATCTCCATCATCCCCTACTCGCTGCCTCTCAAACAGTCCCATTCGACACATCTCTCTTTGAGCCTTTTCTCTCTCTTCCTCTTCTCTGTGGCGGGTGCCGCACCCTTCGTTTTTAAGGGTGCGGCTTTAGATCCCACTCCAATTTACATTTCCCCGCCTCCACTTCTTCTTTCGCGAACTGTTTTCAGTCGCCCCACTCTCGCCTTTCGAGGGAGAAGTCCTTTCCTCTCATTTCCTCCTTCATCTCTCATCCCACGGACCAACTCTCCGTTACTCTGCGAACCTCTGTGTCCTCTGTGGTAAAGCCGTTTCTTCTCTTAGACCATCTTTTCTCAACCATCTCTCTTTCTACGGCTGCGCATTTTTCTTTCCTTCCCGCCTTTGCTCCTCCCCACCTCTCCATGTTGTAATGTTTCTGTAACAATGACAGACTACGCTCCACAAGAACCTAAGTCCCACTACCAGCACATGGACACTCAAGACTCAATCTCCAAACCAGTTCGCTCCGAACCGTCCAAAACCACGCTGCCGCAACCCGGTCGCCCCGTTCCCAGCCGCGCATATCCCGGCGCCCTCATCGTCGTTGAAGGCACTGACGGCTCCGGCAAAGTCCACCCAACTCTATCTACTCAAGCGCTGGCTCGAAATTGGCGGCTATCGCCTCCACTTCACCGAATGGAATTCCTCGCCCCTCGTCAAGTCCGCCACCCGTCGCGGCAAGCAGAAGCGCCTTCTCACTCCCACCACCTTCTCCCTTCTGCATGCTTCCGATTTTGCGGATCGCTGCGAGCGCCAGATCATGCCGCTGCTCCAGGGCGACTATCTCGTCCTCGCCGACCGTTACATCTACACTGCCTTCGCGCGCGATGCCGCCCGCGGCTGTTCCCATCGCTGGCTGCGCAATCTCTACCGTTTTGCTCCCGTTCCCGACATCACCTTTTATTTCCGCGCTCCGCTCGATGTCGCCGTCAACCGCATTCTCAGCGGCCGTCCCAAACTGAAATATTACGAAGCCGGCATGGACATGGGCCTCTCCTACGATCGCGCGGAAAGTTTTCGCCTTTTCCAGGCGCGCATTCTCGAGGAGTACGACAAAATGGTCGACACCGACAATTTCGTCGTTCTCGACGGCACTCTCCCCGTCAATAAACTCCAAAAACAGATGCGCGATATCGTCGCCTCTAAAATCGATCTCAAGCGCTTTGCTCCTCGCGCTCGCGGAGTCGGAATAACATGCCCGACCAGGAAAAAGACAAACACGACCCCCGCGTTCCCGCCGCCGAACCGGCCCCTTCCGCGCCCACCAGCCCACTCCGCGCTGTCGTCCGAAGCCGGAATACTCGCAATATTTTTTCGGCGAATCCGCTCGTTGGTCTCGATCCCAGCGAACTAAACGGTACTCTCGTCGTCATTGAGGGCATGGACGGCTCCGGCCGCTCCACCCAAATCGCGCTCCTCCAGGAATGGCTCGAATCCGAAGGATTCTCGGTGCAGACCAGCGGCCTGCGCCGTTCCAATCTCGTTGGCCGCGACATCGACGAACTACTCGCACAAAAACGCCGTCACTCGCCTCACTCTCGCACTGATGTACGCCACTGACTTTTTCGATCAGCTCGAGCATCGCATCGTCCCTGCTCTTCGTTCCGGCGCGGTCGTCCTTGCCGACCGCTTCATCTTCACTCTCATCGCCCGCGGCGTTGTTCGTGGCATCAATCGCGATTACATGACCGGCCTTTACGCCATGGCTCTTGCGCCCGCATCTCACCTTCTGGCTCAACGTCCGCCCGGAAACTGCCTTCGCGCCGCGAATTCAAGAAGGCCCAGGCCATCAGCTATTGGGAAGCGGGCCGCGACATGTCTCTCTCCCACGATCTCTACTGGTCTTTCGTTCGTTACCAGACCATGATCAAGCGCGAATTTGAAGTCATGGCCAAGAAGAACAATTTCATCGAACTCGATGGCGAAGCCAGCGTCTCTGCCGTTAACAAGCAACTCCGCCAGCGCATCGGCGAACAGTCTCGGCATCCGCGCCACCAAATACACTCCCTCCGCCGCTCTCGCGCATCTCTGGCGCTAAGCACTGAGATGACCGAGCCGGTTCACATTGCCGCCATCGACGCCGGCTCCAATGCCGTCCGTCTCTCCATCGCTCGCGCCTATTCTGCCCTCGATATCGAGCCGCTGACTCACGGAACGCTATCCTCTCCGCCTCGGTGAAGGTGTTTTTGTCCGTCACCGTTTCACCGAAGAAATCCTGAAGAAAGGCGTCAAGGCCTTTCGCCATCTTCGCGAAATCATGGACGAGCATCGGCGTCACCAAATATCGCGCCGTCGCCACCAGCGCCACCCGCGAAGCCCAGAATCGCAAACAATTCATCCGCGCCGTTAAGAAAGCCACCGGGATTTCCCTCGAAGTTATCAGCGCCAAAGAAGAATCTCGCCTTGGCAGGGAAGCGGTCATCGCCGCGCTCGGTCCGGAAGCCCAGCCGCGTTGCGTCGTCGATCTCGGCGGCGGCAGCCTCGAACTCAGCATCCTTCGCGATCACACCATCGTTCAAGCCGCGCAACTTCCCGTTGGCACTGTTCGCCTGATGACCACTCTCGGCATTCACGGCATTATTCGCCCTGCTCAGGGTGAGCAGGTTCGCCGCTACGTTCGCGCGCTTCTCGAATCGCGGTTTGCCCGATCGCCCGAATCTTAGCGAACGAAGTCTGCGTCGCTCTCGGCGGCAATGCCGAAACTCTCGCCGCCATCGCCCCCGGCCCGCGCCAGGACGGCCTGCCCACGCTCGAACTGTCGCTTGCTTCGCGAACGCTTCCCGATATTCTGCAGCGCGATCTTCGCGCCCGCATGAAAGCCTATGGAGTTCGCCGCGATCGCGCCGACGTCATGGGCATCGCCGCCATCATCTTTGCCGTCCTCGGCCGCTATCTCAACATTCGTCGCTTCGTTATTCCCAGCGTTGGCATTCGCGAAGGTCTTCTCCATGAAATCGCCCGCGAAGCCTTTTCTCGCAAGGAGCCCCATCGCTACAACGCCGAAGCTCGCCAGATGCTCGCCGCCACTCGCGCTTTCGGCCGCCGCCTCGATTACGATCAGCAGCACGCTGAACACGTTCGCGAACTCAGCATCATGCTTTTTGATCACCTCCAGTCGATCCATCATCTTCCGCCTCAAGCCCGCGTTCAACTCGAAGCCGGCGCGCTTCTCCACGATGTAGGCCACCGCGTCAGCCATCGCGCCCATCACAAACATGGCGAATATCTTGCCATTCAATGGAGATATCCCCGGCCTCGAAGGCCGCGACCGCAACATCGTCGCTGCCCTGGTTCGCTATCACAATCGCAAATCCGAACCCGCCAGCCATCATCCGCCTATTCTGCGCTGAACAACAACGACAAGCGCGTTGCGCGCCGCCTCTCCGCCATCCTCCGCATTGCCGAAGGTCTCGACCATTCTCATCGCCAGCGCGTCGAAAAGTTCACTGCACGTCTTTCCAACGCAACGCCGTCTCCATCAAACTCAACGCCCGCGGCGACGTCACTGAAGACATCCGCGACGCCGCAACGCAGCGCCGACCTCTTCGAAAAAGAATTCCACACCAAACTCTATTTCCGCCAACCCGAAACCGCCTGATCTCTCTCCTTCTCCCTTGTTCCCCCGCCACCCAACTCTCCGTTACCTCTGCGCATCTCTGTTACCTCTGCGTTAAAGCCTTTTCTCCTCCGAAAATTTCCTCATCTCCACCCTCTCTCTCATCGTAATTTCCTATTTCCCCCTCGTCTCTGTGTTCTCCGAGTTCCGATCTCCGTGCCCTCTGTGATCCATCTTTTGACTTTCTCTCTTCTCGCTGTCTCCGACCCCTAACTCTTTCATCCCCATTTCCATGTTTTAACATTGCCTCCCGCCCCATTCTTCTAAACTATCCTCAGGAGACTCCTCCCAATGCAGCTCTACATCGTTCGTCACGGCATCGCCATCGATCGCGAAGATCCCAACTGTCCTCCCGATCCCGAGCGCTTCCTCACCGAAGAGGGCATCGAGAAAACCCGCCAAGCCGCCAAGGGCACTGCCGAGATCTCCTCCGCTCCTGATCTCATGCTCACCAGCCCCTACGTCCGTGCCTTCCAGACCGCCGAGATCTTCGCCAAAGCCCTCGAATATCCCAAAGACAAAATCCGCAAAACCGATTTCCTCTTACCCGGCGCCGAATCCCTTCAACTTTTCCGCGAACTTGCCAAGGACAAGGATAATTCCGTAGTCTTCGTCTTCGGCCACGCTCCTCATCTCGACGACCTGCTCGCCACCGCCCTCAATTCCAAACAGCACATCACCTCACTCAAAAAGGCAGGCGTCGCCCTTGTCGAACTCAAGCGCCTCGTCCCTCCCAGCGGCGAACTCCTCTGGCTCTCCACTCCCAAACTCCTCCGCAAAATAGGGAAGTAGCCAACCAGCCGCACCTCCGCGCCGTTCCAGGTTTTCCTCAAATTGTTTTTGGAATTGCTTCGCTATCGCCACATCTCAGCTGAACTTGCAGGTTCACCCTGATCTTCGAAGGGTGCCGCACCCTTCGTCTCTAAGGGTGCGGATTTTGATTTTTCTTTTCTACAATCTCTCTGCCCTCTGCGTCTCTGCGTTATCCTCTTCCTTCTTTCAACTTTCAACTTTCAACTACCACCTGCCTCCCTCAATCCGACGCCACCGCCGTCTGCACCGGCTCCTTCACTTTCAATTCCACAACCTTTCCAACCGCCTCCACCGCCTTCAAAATAATCGGTCTCCCAATACACGTTTCCAGCAGATGTTTCCCCGCGGCTATCCCCGCCGCCGTCTCTTCCGTATCAATCATTCCCGGCACTCGCACGATCAACGCGTCCAGCGACTTCTCCATCCGCAATCCCACCGTTCTCTCTACTCCGCATTTCCGCAGTATCCGCGCCAGCCGCAATACTCCCGCGCACGCGCAAACTTTTCTGCGCTCTTCCTCGCTCAACTTCGCAAATCCTTTGTGCTTCTCTTGTGGCTGTCCTCCGCGGTGATATCTCACCACCAGCACCATCACCTGCCACTCCTCCGCTGTCCATCCCGCTGGAGGCGTCATCTCCAGCAAATATTCTCGCGCGGCCTTCTGCGGTTCTTTCGAATCCAGTCCCGACCCAATCCCATGCACCCGCGCCGCTGCCCTCATAATCTTCCGCAGCTTGGCCTCTCCAAAGACTTCCGCGGCATGCACCCGTGCCAGCCCGTCATACAACTTCATCGCCAGCCTCGACACTTGTCCGCTTCGCCGCAGATTCTCATCCAGCGCCCGAGCCGTCACTCGCAGCCGCGCCAACCCCGCCGCTTCCAGTCGCCCATTTTGCGGTAGCCCTTGCCTCCACACCTGCCATAGATTGGTTGTGCCCACGGCCAACTGCCGGTAAGTCTCCAGCCGGTTATGTCGCTCGCTCGCCAGCCGCTCCGTCCACGCATCTTTCGATTCCGATACTTCCAACGTCGCAACCGCCGCCACCTTTGCCGCCAACACATCCAGATCATGCACTTCGCCCAGCAAATCCTGCACCCGTTTCAGATCGCTGCCCCAAACCTCATACCGCTCCGGCAGCAAGCTCTCCACCGTGTACCGGAATTTCTTTACCCCAATTCGCAACGCATGCCACGGCTCCGCTCGATTGCTTCGCAGCGCCTGCGCATGCAGTTCCTTTGCCGCTTCCCATCGTTCCAGCGCCAGGCACTCCGCCGCCAAGCTATCCGCAGGCACCAGTCGCGATCTCCGTCTCAGTGCCCGTTCCGCCTTTTTCCAGGCTTTTGCGTCAAATTTCCCGGCCACCCGCCCGGTCTCTTCCCGCAGTTCGCTCTCTTGCTTCGTAAACTGCGCCAGCAGCCGCTCCCGAATTACATCCCCTTCCATGGATAAGCTCTTCGTCCACTCTTCCAGCACCTGCGTATCCCGCAGTTCTCCCAACGCTCGAAACAGTTTTCTTGGCAGCTTTCTCATCTCCGGCCAGGTCTGATCCGGATCTACTTCTTCCATCACCGCTGCGACCGACCGGCATCGCCGTATCGCCACGCGCAAATCGTGCACCGCGTCCGTGTCCGCGGCCGCCTGCACCTTTTCGAGTTCCTTGAGAACCCGTTCCATCCAATATGCTAAGCCGCGGTGCTCAGCCCGTGAGCCCGCTACTGTTCCACTGGTCGCCATGTCTTCCTGTTTTCGAACCCACTGCGTCCGCGGGTGTGCCGAACTCTGCCATCCGTAGGGGCTGCTTTATGCCGCCCTCAGCCTTAGGGCCACGATACTTCGTGCCTTTTCAAGCCACGCTCTATCGTATCCCTTCCCTTGGCCGATGCTTCTATAGACTAGCTCTCTGTCTTAACCGAGTCCAGTACAGCGCGCTCGGCCACAATTCCGGCAACATCCGCGCCAGCACAAACGCCATTCCCACGCACGCCACCGCGCAGATCAGGAACACATGCCCCGCGTCGGGATGCCCCAACCGCAACATCGCGTACTGCACCACCGGTTGCAGCGCAATTCCCCCAAACGAAATCAGGTTTGCCGCCCCAATCACTCGCCCCTTCACTTCCGGCTTCGGCCGGTTCTGAATCAGCGCGTTCACCGGCACCACAAAGAATCCCGCGCTCGCTCCCAGCAGCAACAGCAGGACCGCCACAGTTTCATACGTCAGCCCCGGCACAAACAACGCCCCGGTCGCCAGCACGATCCCGCTCAGCCCGGGCAAAATCATCCCCATTTCGATCTTTCGGCCCGACGCCAGCCCCGCCAGGTAACTTCCCGCCCCAATCCCCAGACTCAACGCCGCCAGCAGATAACTGCTGTGCGCCTCATCGACATGCAAGACATCCGTCGCATACAGCACAATATTCAGCAGCAGGATCGCTCCCAAAAACCAGAAAAACGTATTCGCAATCACCGCCACCCACAGCACCGCGTCCTTCCTCATCCGCCCGATTTCTTCAAAAAATTCCTTCACCCAATTCCACGCGAACTTTCTTCCCGCATCCGCCGCGGGCACCACCGATATTCCCAGGCTGCTCAACAATCCCAGTACCGACAACCCCACCAGCAACAGTCCCGACCACTCCTGCCTGCCTCGAAAATAGTGTGCCAGAAATCCGCCCGCCAGCGTCCCTCCAATCGCCGCCAGCAGCGTCCACAACTCAATCACGCCGTTTCCCCAGCTCAACTTGCTCGTCGGTAACAATTCCGGCAGCAATCCATATTTCGATGGTCCGAATATCGCCCCTTGCATGCACACCAGGAACAGCGCCACCGCCGCCAGATCCAGCCGGTTCTGCCACAACGCATACGTGGCAAATCCCATCGTCACCACTTCCAGCAGCTTCGTCGCACACCGTCACGCTTCGTTTGCTGAAGCGGTCCGCCAAATATCCGCCGGGAATGGAAAACACCAGGAAGGGAATTGCAAATACCAGCGGCACTACCAACATGAATAGAAAGTCTCGCTGCTCCCGCGATACTCCCGACTCCAACACCAGAAAACTTACCAGCCACTTCAACGCGTTGTCGCTGAACGCCCCTTGAAACTGCGCCCCAATCAACGCCCAGAATCCCAGCATCGATCCCCGCGGATCAATCACCACCGGCTCAGCCTGATTGTGCGTCTCTGTCCCCATCTATCCCCGTAAGTTAACCGTCATGGCCTCAACTTGTTTTTGTATCTCCGTCCCCATGAATCCGCCCACTCTATCTTCTCGCCCTCCCCCCAGCAACCCTCCCTTCATACTTCCGCACTACGTTTCGTCCCTTCCAACTTTCCTCTTTTTCTCCTCCGAACTCTCCGTTACCTCTGTGTCTCTGCCTTAATCCTTTTCCTCGTCCTTTCTTTCTCCGTGTCCTCAGTGTTCCGACCTCTGCGCCCTCTGTGATTAATCCCCAGTATCCCCGCCCAGCCCTCCACTATCGCCTACCAACTCTTTACCCAACTCTCCCTCCATGCTATTTTCTATACAGTTCTCCCGGAGTGGCGGAACTGGCAGACGCAGCAGACTCAAAATCTGCCGCCCTTCGCGGGCGTGTGGGTTCGACTCCCTCCTCCGGGACCATTCCTTTTGGAAACCCTGGTACTTCCGGCCAGTTGACTCTTCCTTCTTCTACTGCCATAACTGATTTCGACGCTATTTCGATGCCCTCTCTCTCCTCCAACCTCACCCCCATGAGCAATCGCCGCCGCAGCCAGCGCGTTCTTCTGCGCATGCCCATCATGGTCATCGCCATCGGCCCAGACAAGCAGCCTCTCTCCGAACAAACCTTCACCGCCGTCGTCAGCGCCCATGGCGGCCTCATCTATCTGGTCATGAAAGTAAAAGTCGGCCAGTCCCTCATCCTTCGCAACATCGAATCCCGCGAAGAGCAATCCTGCCGCGTCGCCTACATCAACGACGAGCGCGACGGCAAATGTGAAGTCGGCGTCGAGTTCACCACCCCTTCCTCCAACTTCTGGCACGTCGCCTTTCCCCCTTCCGACTGGTCCCCCCAGCATCCCGAAATCACCTCCGACACCTTCTAGAAACTTTGTACTGATCGATCTTTAGATCCCCCGCCATTTGTAGCGGCCGCCTTCCGAGGCGGGCGCTTTTCCCCAACTCTTCCCCTTAATTGTCAGTGTCCCCAGTCTCCCGACCCACCTCTTCGATCTTCCTTTTTTTCTCCTTCCAACTCTCCGTTTCCTCTGTATCCCTCTGTGACCTCTGTGGTAATCCTTTTCTTCTCTCTCTTTTTTCCGTGTCCTCCAGTCTCTGACCTCCGCGTTCCGTCACTTAGCTCTCTGTGCTAAATTCTTCCCAGCCTTTATCCTCTCTTAACCAAAACTCGTCCTTCGGAGTCCCAATGCCCAAATTCGCTTTTCTCTTCTTTCTTCTCTCACTCCTCGCCCGACCCACTCCCGCCCAATCCATCCCTCTCTCCGTTCAACAACAAATCCAATCCCGCATCGCTTCCTCTCACGCTGACGTCGCCATCGCCTTCCGCACCCTCGACTCCAAATCCGAATTCTTCTATCACTCTGACGATTCCTTCCACGCCGCCAGCACCATGAAAATCCCCGTCATGCTTGAACTCTTCCGCCAGTCCTCAGCAGGGAAGCTCCATTTATCCGACTCCCTCCCCATCCACAACGAATTTCACTCCATCGTCGACGGCTCTCTCTACAAACTCGATCCCGCCGACGATTCCGAGCTCGACCTCTACAAAGCCGTGGGCCAATCCCGCACTCTCTCCCAACTCTGCGAACTCATGATCACCCTGAGCAGCAATCTCGCTACGAATCTCCTCATCGAAAAATTGGGTGTCGACAATATCCGTGCCACCGTTCACTCCTTTAACGCCGACGGCATGAACGTCCTTCGCGGTGTCGAAGATCAAAAAGCCTTCGACAAGGGCCTCAACAACACCACTACCGCGCGCGCCCTGCAGATTCTTCTCACCGCCATCGCCAATGGCAAAGCCGTCAACGTCTCCTCTTCCCAACAAATGATCGAAATCCTCGAGCGCCAGCACTTCAACGAAGGCATCCCCGCTGGACTTCCCCCCGGCACCCGCGTCGCCCACAAAACCGGCGAAATCACCAAAATCCATCACGACGCCGCTATCGTCTTCACGCCCCGCCCTTTCGTCCTGGTCATCCTCACTCGCGGCCTCCCCGACGAAAAAGATAGCTCCGCCCTGATCGCCGACCTCACCCGCCTTCTCTACCAAACCCTGTAGCGGACGCCTTCAGGCGGCCACTTCCGCCAAATCCCCACAACGAATCCGACTATGTCTTCCTCTGTACCCTCTCCGTTCCGATCTCTGCGCCCTCTGTGATAATTCTTTCTCTTCCTCTTTCTCTTCCTCTTCCTCTTCCTCACTCTTCTTTCCCCACTCGTCACCGCCCGATTTCCCCGCATCCCCCCGCAAATCTATGCCTTGCATCCCCCGTTTACCTTTACGCAACCACTCCTTCCACTTTCCCCCTTGCCACTTCTACTGTTAGCCACTAAGCTAACCTTTCGGTTGGAGGAAACAGTGCCTAAAGAGAAACCACAAGTCAACATCGGCGAAGTCATCAAAACTTATCGCAGTCAGCGCGGCCTTTCCCAGGGCGACATTGAGCGCCGCACCGGCCTGCTCCGCTGCTACCTTTCCCGCGTCGAAAACGGCCACACCGTTCCTTCGCTCGAAACTCTTGCCAAGATTGCCGAAGCCATGGAAATTTCCCTGGCTGATTTTTTCCCCGGCACCGAAACCGTGCATGACAAGGAAACTCAAAAAATGCTCGGCGAACTCTCCCAGGACGAAATCCGTTTCCTCGCCGAAATCAAAAAGTACAGCACCACCCTTTCCGAAGGCGACAAGCGTCTGGTCCTCGCCATGATCCGTAAAATGGCCACACTTCTACCCGTTCAGGGCGCCATGGCCAAAAAACCAGTCCTTCGCCGCCCCTCACTCTAATTTTTAATTTTCTTTTGTGAATTTCCCGTAGGGGCGGCTTTATGCCGCCCTTTTCTTTAGCTTTAGATTTTCTTTTGCGAATTTCCCACAGGGCGCGGCTTCTTGCCCTGAGCCTCGAAGGGTTACGCCGCCCCTCTCTTTAAACTTGAATTGTTCGTTCTGATCTCACGTAGGGGCGGCCGGGTGCCGCACCCTTCGCCTCTAAGGGTGCGGGTTTTGACTTCTCTTCTTGTCTCTGCGAACCCCTGCGCCTCTCTGCGTTATCCTTCCTCTTTCTTTCCTTTCAACTTTCAACTTTTAACTCCTGAACTTTTAACTTCTGCACTCCTGATAAATCCCCGTTCAACTCTTTTTCAGCTCTCTCAGCCCGCCGGCTGCCGCACCCTTCGCCTCTAAGGGTGCGGTTTTTGACTTCTCTTTTTCTTGTCTCTGCGAAACTCTGCGCCTCTCTACGTTATCCTTCCTCTTTCTTTCCTTTCAACTTTCAACTTTCAACTTTTAACTTTTAACTTTTAACTTCTACACTCCTGAACTCTTTTTCCTCTGTGCCCTCAGCGTTCCGATCTCTGCGTCCTCTGTGATAAATCCCCATTCAACTCCTCCACAAACTTCACCCCGCCGGCCCCCTCATCATCCGAATCGCATCCGGCAGCGCCCCTCCGCCTCCCGCATTTCCCTCATCATTCCCATTCGTATCTTTCGTGTCGCCTTCTCCCGGCGCCAAGAAACAGATTCGTCTCCACCGCGTGCTGCTTCGTATACAACTCGAAATATCTGCCCTGCGCCGCATACAACGTCTCATGCGTCCCGCGCTCCAGAATCCGGCCGTCCTGCACCACCAATATCTGCTCCGCCCGGCGTATCGTTGACAGCCGATGCGCAATCACAAATGTCGTCCGTCCGCGCATCAGGTACCGCAGTCCTTCCTGAATCAGCGCCTCCGACTCCGAATCCAGGCTCGACGTCGCTTCATCCAGAATCAAAATGCGCGGATCCGCCAGAATCGCGCGCGCAATCGACACGCGCTGCTTCTGTCCGCCGGAAAGTTTCACGCCGCGCTCGCCCACAACGGTGTCGTACTTTTTCTTGAAATGCTCCGCAAACTCATCCACCCGCGCGATGCGGCAGGCCGCCATAATGTCTTCTTCGGTGGCGTTCGGTCGCGCGTATGACGACGTTTTCGCGAATCGAGCCGTCGAACAAAAACGTTTCCTGCAGCACCACGCCCAATTGCGTCCGATACGAACTGAGCTGCACGTTCGGCAAGATCGACATCATCCACCAGCACGCTGCCCTTCGTCGGCGAATAAAACGCAGAGAGCAATCCGATGATAGTCGACTTGCCCGAACCCGATGGACCCACCAGAGCCGTCACTGTTCCGGGTTCGACGGCAAACGAAATTCCGTGCAGCACTTCCTTGCCTGGGCTCATAGGAAAAATGCACATCGTCGAACGCCACGCGCCCTTCGATGCGTTCCAGCGTCACGCTGCGATTCGGGTCCTCATCTTCCTTGGCTTCGCTCAAGATTTCCCGCGTGCGCTCCAGCCCGGTGATCGCTTCGGTGATTTGCGTTCCAATCGCCACAATCTGAAATACCGGCGCTACCAGCAGCACCAGGAACGCGGAGTATTGAATCAATTGGCCCGTGGTCATCGTCCCGGACAAGACCTGTCTCGTCCCCAGGTACATAATCACTGCGCTGACGATTCCCATCAGCGTCGCGCCCGAAAGGCTCATCAGCGAAGTAGCCGTCAGTGTCTTCAGCACGTTGTCCAGCAGTCGTTGCGCCCCGCACCGAAAACCTCTTCTTCGCGCGCTTCCGCGTGGTAACCCTTCACCACTCGCACTCCGCCCAAGCGATTCCGTCAGCCGTCCCGTTACTTCCGCTTTGATTTTCGGCCGCGCGCGGAAGATCGGCCGTATCGTGGAAAACGCCTTGTTCAGGAAAAGCGCAAAGCCAATCATGACCAGAAACGCCACCACCGTCATCAAGGCGCTGATCCGCAGCAGAATAATCAGCGCCATCAATGCGGTCAGCAGTCCGCCGACAAATTCCACCAGGCCGGTGCCAATCAGGTTCCTCACGCCTTCCACATCGCTCATGATGCGCGAAACCAGCACGCCCGTCTTGTTGGCGTCGTAGAAACTTACCGGCAGCCGCCCGATGTGCGCCTGCACCTGCTTCCGCAATTCAGTGATCATGCTTTGCGCGGATTTCGACAGCAGTTGCGTCAGCGTAAACGAGGTCAGCCCTTGCACGACCGTCGCTCCAATCACCGCCAGCACGATGGGCAGCAGCAAGTTGTTTCTTCGCTTGGTGATCACGTTGTCGAACAGGTATTTGCTCGATCCCGGCAGCACCAGCCCCGAGACTCGGTTGATCGCCACCAGCACCAGTCCGAGCAGCAACAGATCCCGCGGCGCGGCCGGATCATTTCCCACACGGCAGGCAACGCCTTCCAGTCAACCTTCTTCTTCGCTTTTTTCACTTCTTGCGCAGGTGCAACCGCAACTGTAGTAGCCATAGTTTTCTTATTCCGAGAATACCCATTCGATGCCCCAAACGCCACGCCATCTACACCCCAGCAGTCCACTCACTCGCCTTGCACGCTCACTCTGTGCCACAGTCACTCCCGACTGTCCTCATCGGTTCGTTTCACCGCCGCCTCCGCATTATTGCGTGGCGCCAGCGTCTTGGTGCCCACGCCACCGTCGAGTCCTCCCTGCTGACCCTTCTCTCTCATCCAGATTTACTCCCAACTCTCCGTGCCCTCCGCATCCCGATCTCCGTGTCCTCTGTGGTAATCCTTTCTCTTTCTTTCCTTTCAACTTTCAACTTTTAACTTTGAACCCTCTAGCCTCTATTTCCTTCCTCCTCCCAACTCTCCGTGCCCTCCGTCTTCCGATCTCCGTGCCCTCTGTGGTAATCCTTTCTCTTTCTTTCCTTTCAACTTTCAACTTTCAACTTTGAACCCTCTAGCCTCTATTTCCTTCCTCCTCCCAACTCTCCGTGCCCTCCGCATCCCGATCTCTGTGCCCTCTGTGGTAATCCTTTCTCTTTCTTTCCTTTCAACCTTCAACTTTAAACTTTAAACTTCCGCCCAAACACACCCCTCCCCCACTCAAATTCCCCCCCATAAATTGTTTTTGAAAAAAAGAACTAATCCGCCGACGGCGCCACCGGCACCTTATGATGCGCTGGCCGGTCGATATTCAACACGCTCGACACAAACTGGCTCAACGTTCCCCCCAGATGGTCCAGCACCCTCTGCTTCAACGTCGTGTAGTCCTGCGTTCCGCAGAACAAATCGCTCATCAATTGCCGAAACACCGCATTCCGCTGCAGAAACTGCACCATCCGTGTCGTCACCGCCGACCCCAAAAACGATCCGCGATAGAATCTCCGCACAATCCTCGACGCAAATTCCAGTTCCGCCGAAAACGAAGCCCTCACCCGCGCCGCATATTTCTCCGGGCACCCTTCCGCCAAGCGCCCGTCCCAGAAACTCTCCCGACCGCATCGCATAAAACAATCCTTCGCCCGTCAACGGGTCAACCCATGCCGCCGCGTCTCCGCACAACGCCCAATTTCGTCCAATCACCGCTCGGTTCGAAAACGTGCTTTCCTGAGGCGACGGCAGCACGTGGCTGTAGAATTTCGCATTCTCCGTCGACATCTTTTCGCTCGCCGCAAACTGGTGCAGGTGCGTCTTCAGTTCGCTGCTGGTGTGCGCGGCCATGCTCCCGCAAATTCCCAGCGAAAGATGATCCGCGCGCGGGAATGACCAGATATACCCCTCAAACTCCGGCAAAAACTTGATGATGATCTCTTCCGCCGTCTGCGGTACAAAATAGCCCTGCGTAATTTCCAGTTCGTCCTTCGAGAGCGCCCGTATTCCCGGCAAATATTGATTTCTCGCTCCCGCCGCCAGCACCACAAAATCCGCCGTCTTCCACTCATCATCCACGCTGTAGCGCGGCTTTTCCCGGTCCGTATCCACTTTCTGTACTCGCGAATGGTGTATGTGGCATCCCGCCTCGCGCGCCCGGTCCAGCAGCATTCCGTTCAGCACCGTGCGCGAATAAATCACGATCGGATGCTGCAAATCCAGTTTCACGCGCTGGTTTTCCGCGCTGATGATTTCCACGTCGCGTATCAGTTTTTTCGGATGGGGGTTATCCAGCAGGAAAGGGAATCGTTGCGTCGCTTTATACGTTAAGCCGCCGCCGCACGGCTTTTCCCACGCCAGATGCTCATCAAAAATGTGGACCGTGTTTCCGGCTAGCGCCAGTTGTTCGCCGCACATCGCGCCGGATGGTCCGCCGCCGACAATCGCAATCTCTGACATTGTGGCTTCCCAAGTTAAATTTTGCTGTCGTCTCCGGCGCGGGAAGAGGGAGACTTCTCTGGTTGCCCTCCTTCCCTTAGGAAACTGGGAAGAGCACCAGGCAAAAACCTGCCAGAAGTATAGCACCGAAGACTGCTGCTGCCAGTGCTGACCCGCTGTGTTTCCGTACCAATTGAGCACCTGCCCGCGACAACACAAAAAACAACGCAAAGTATGGTGCCAGCAACGCCAGCAGGATCTCTCCACTGTGCAGCCACACGATCCCGAATATCAGTGCCAGCCACACCACCACCAGCAACCCCAAACTGATCAGCAACCGTTTCCGCTCTGCGCCCCTCGATCACCGGACCCAGCGCCACTTCCAGTCCGTACACGAACAGAAACGCCGCCAGAAAGAACAACGGGAAACGCTCCCACCGCTCCCCTGTCAGCCACGCCCCATCAATCGTTAAGTGTGTCCATCCCGTGATCAGCAAATGCAGCACGAACGCGGCAAACGCTGCGCCAAACAGCAGCTTGCTCGTCACCTTGAATTTCGCCTGCGCTTCCCGTCCGTGCAGCAGCACCAGAATCAATCCCGCCAGCAGGAAAAAACTGGCCAGATAATCTCCTTCAAACTCATGCAGCACTCGCAGCGGCACCCAGTAGTGCAACACTCCCACCACCACCAGCGACACTCCCGCAAATTCCAGCACCAGCTGCGCCAGACTTCGTTGCTTCGCCGTAGCATTCTCTTCCACCGGCTTTTCGCCAATCGTTTCCCGCAGAAACGGTCCCGCTATCACCAAAATTCCGATCAATCCCAGCACCCCGCCCAGCAAATTCCCGCGAAAGGGCAGGGAATGAACCGTTCCCGCGGGCAACCGCAACACCTGTGCCGCCCAATCCTGCGCGATGCGCGCTACAGTCGGCGAAAACAATACGCTCACATGCGAATTCCAGGGCACCACCAGAAATTTCGACGTTCCATCCGTGCTCGTCCCCGCAAAATCCGACGCATTTCCTTTCATCCATTCCGGTTCCAGCGTTCCCACCATAATCAAGCTATTCGGCGCCACCGCGGGCCGGTCGTGAAACAGCAACAACTCCGGCGCCACTCCATGCGCATTCACCATCGGCGCGGGAGAAATCGCCACCACTCCCGCCACTCGAATCTTCGCCGCAACCCGCAGCGCAATCGCCCCGCCCATCGAGTGCCCCGCCAGTATCGTCCGATCCGGTGAAATATATCCCCGCGCCAGCAACCCCCTCACCAGCGACATCGAGCAGTCCTCTGCCTGCGCTGGACTGAAAGGCCCCGCTGTCTGTCCGTGCCCCGCCAAATCCGGCACGTACACTTTCAGGCCTTCGTCCGCGAACGCCCGCGCCAGATACGTCATGATCACTTTATTTGCGGAAAGCCCGTGAAACAGCACCACGCTTCCGCTCTGCGAATTCTCCGGCAGCCCCGCCAGTTGCACCACCATCGTGTCCATGCGGCAGCTTCCCGAATTCGCCACCACCCGCCGCTCCGAATACCCCCGCGACGACGCGATCATCAGCGCCGTCCCCACCACCATCAATCCAATCCCAATCGCCGCCACAACCAATGGACTTCGCTTCACCACTCCGTCTCCTATCCCCAATCTACCCTCGCCGTTCTCTGCTCTGTGCTCTCTGCCTTCCGATCTCTGTGTCCTCTGTGGTAATTCTTTCTCTTTCTGTTCTTTCAACTTTTAACTTTCAACTCCTCAACTCCTGAACTCCTGAGCTCCTGAACTCCTGAACCTCTTCTTTCTTTCTACCACCAACTCTCCGTGACCTCTTCGTTCCTATCTCTGTGTCCTCTGTGGTAATTCTTTCTCTTTCTTTTCTTTTCTTTTAACTTTCAACTTTCAACTTTTAACTTTCAACTTTCTACTCCTCAACTTCCCCCATGCTAAACTCCCACCAATGACTGCCTCTTCCCATCCAAACGTCCTCACTCTCGACCAAACGATTCTCCGGTTTGCCAAAGAGAAACGCAACGCCCGCCGCGTTGTCTTCACCAACGGCTGTTTCGATCTTCTTCATCCAGGCCATCTTCGCAGCCTCGAAGCCGCCCGCGCTCTCGGCGACATCCTCATCGTCGGCATCAACAGCGACGCCAGCGTCCGCGCCCTGAAGGGCCCCAATCGCCCGGTAATCCCTGAACTCGAGCGCGCCGAAATTCTCGCCAGCCTCGAATGTGTTGACGCGGTCCTCATCTTCCCCGAGCCCACTCCCCAAAAAGTGATCGCCGCCCTTCTCCCAGACATCCTGGTCAAAGGCGGCGACTGGCCCGACGATCAAATTGTCGGTCGCTCCGAAGTTGAATCCCACGGCGGCCGTGTAGCCCGCATCGACATCGTTCCCGGCTACTCCACTTCCGCCCTCCTAACTAAAATCCGCAACCTCCCCACCTAACGCAATCCTACAAAGTCTCCGTGTTCATCCCACCTGAATGCTCAAGCTAAACTCTCCGCCACCGCACCACCGAATCCTCTCCCAAAAAATCTCCGCGTCCTCTGTGTTCCGCTCTCTGTGCCCTCTGTGGTGAGCTTTTCTCTTTCTTTCTTTCCTTCTCTTGTCTTGTCTTTCTTTCCTTCTTTCCTTCTTTCTCAGCGCCTCTGCGTTATCCTTTTCCTTCTCTGCTCTGTGTCCTCGGCCTTCCGATCTCCGCGCCCTCTGTGGTAATCCTTTCTCTTTCTTTTCTCTCAACTTTCAACTTTTAACTTTTAACTTTCAACTCTTGAACTCTGTAACGTACCCTCCTCTAGTGACTCGTCGCCCCACTATCATTACTCACCATCAGGCTCGACACATTCACCGGTTCAAAGTCCCCCAGCGTCAAACTCCTCAAACACGCCAAATCCGTATCATTCCATCGCGCATCCGGAGTCCCGATCAACCCTCCACTATCCCCGTTATCCGCCAGAATAATTCCATAATTCCGGAACCCCGTAATCAGGATCGCCGCCTGTGGACTCGTTGCCGCACACGATGGCGTCGCCACCGAAGCCTTCAATCGATAGATTTCCCCAGCCGCTCCCGACATCGTGCAGCTTGCCGGCGGCGAAGATTGCGAGATCAACGATTCCGTCGGAATCGTTCCTCCTCCCGCAGCTGTGCAGCTTCCCACTCCCGCCGTTTCCGTTGCTGGCCACACCCAATAATTCAGCATGTGGTTCAGCGTAAACCGAATCGGATGCTGCACCACGCCGCTCGGCGCGCTCGGCGTCCCTTTGCCGATGACTTCGTCCGCATTCGCCAACAGCGGCCCCACGGGCAGCCCCGCCGCATCCGACGTTCCTTGCCCTTGCGTTGTCAGCGCATTCGATGTCACGTTCGGCCACAGCGCATTGGATGAATCGGTCCACGGCCCGCCCTCATAGATTCCTTGCCACATCTCGTACAGCGCGGGATTCTTCCCTCCTCCCGCCTCCAGATACACCAGCACGTGCCGGTCGCCCGTCGAGTTGCTCGTTCCTTCCACCGGCGCATACGCCGGGATTGGTCCCGACGTAAAATACGACTGATACTGCGTCGTCGACACCGCTACATTCGCCTGGTTGTACGGAACCTCGATCGCCGGTATTCCGTTCGGAAATCCTCCGTTCGAAGTGTTCCCGAAGAACGGTTTCACTGTCTCCGACAAATATCCGCTGTACATCGGCGCGGCCGGAGAACTATCTACCGGCAAGCTCGTTGTCGCTGCGTCCACCCGATGATGAAAGATCGAACTCGACGGGAAAATGTTCGCCAGAAATGCGTTGTTGCCATTCAACGAAATGCTGATGTCCTGCGTCGCCTGCGCATTCGTTGAATCCGTCACCACAAATTCCGGCGTGTACGTGCCTTGTCCGCCGATCAGCGCGCTCGTAATGCTCCCCGTCGCTGCATCCAGCGACATCCCTTCAGGCAATGGCGGGAAACTCGCATTGGTGCTCACTGAAAATGTATAGGGCGGAGTTCCTCCGCTGGCCACCAGCGTGCACCCTGCATACGCGGTACCCTGCGTTCCGCTCGGGCACGAACTGGTAACCAGCGATAATGGCCCGCTCGACGCCGTCACCGTAACCTTTGTCGTGGATGTAACCGATCCCGCCGCGTTCGTAGCCGTCAGCGTATACGTCGTCGTTGCCGTCGGCTTCACGCTCGTCGAACCACTCGCGCTCGAAGACGTGAACGTCCCTGGCGTAATCGCCACTGTCGTCGCGCCCGTAGTCGTCCAACTCAATGTGCTGCTAGCCCCCGCCGCAATGCTCGTCGGGTTCGCGCTAAATGAACCGATCGTCGGCTTACTCGCCGCAGCCACCGTCACACTCGCCGTCGAAGTCACTGCCCCAGCCGCATTCGTCGCTGTCAGCGTGTACGTCGTACTTGCCGTTGGGTTCACGCTCGTCGACCCGCTCGCGCTCGTAGACGTGAACGTCCCCGGCGTAATCGCCACCGTCGTCGCGCCCGTAGTCGTCCAACTCAATGTGCTGCTCGCCCCCGCAACAATACTCGTAGGATTCGCGCTAAACGCACTGATCGTCGGTTTACTCGCCGCTTTTACAGTCACCGTTATCGTCGTCGTTGACGACCCCGCCGCGTTTGTCGCCGTCAACGTGTAGCTGGTTGTAGCCGCCGGGCTCATGCTCGTCGATCCACTCGACGACGCTGACGTAAATGTCCCCGGCGTAATCGCCACGTTTGTTGCTCCCGCCACCGCCCAACTCAACGTAGTACTCGTGCCCGTATCAATCGTTGTCGGAGCCGCGGCGAACGAAGTGATTGTCGGCAACTCGCCTTTCGGCGGCGGTGTACTCGCAGAATTCCCCGAGGCGCACCCGGCCACTCCCGCACTCACCAGCACCAGAATCGCCAGCCCGCAATGCCACAGTCGCGACCATCTAACCTCGCGCGAACCAAGGTTTTTTCGGAAAATCTGGACAACGGAGTTCATAGACGGTCCTTTTCCCGCCAGTCTATCAACCCCCAAATTCACCCGCCTACTGGCCTCAAGTACAGAATCAGCCCCATGCCCTCCGTGCGTCTAAGTCACAGTCCCACCCACCCCTCCTCAACCTCTCCGCGCCCTCCGTGCTCCGATCTCTGTGCCCTCTGTGGTAATCCCTTCTCTTTCTTTCCTTCCAACTTTTAACTTTCAACTTTCGACTTTTGAGCTCTTGAACCTCCAGCCCTTCCTTCCTCCTCCCAACTCTCCGCGCCCTCCGTGTTCCGATCTCTGTGCCCTCTGTGGTGAGCTTCTCTCTTTCTTTTCTCTCCCGCTCTCGTCCTCTGCAAAATCCAGCCTCTACTCCTATTCCTCGCCTTCTCCTCTCTTCAACTTTCAACCCCTGAACTCTTGAACTTTTGAACTCCTTGAACGTCTGAACTCTCCAACTCTCCCCCGCACCCCATGTTTCCTATTCAAACAAGCAGGGCAGGGAACTTCACTTTACCGTCAGTCCTTTAATTAGAATGGCTACGAGAATTACACGGCTTTGGCATCCGGAAGGACCAACCATGCGCTGGTACCACTATGTCGCATACTTTTTCGGCGGAGCTTTCCTCGCGAACGCCCTTCCGCATCTCGGCAATGGAATTTCCGGCCACGCTTTCCAGAGCCCCTTCGCCTCTCCACCCGGAGTAGGCCTATCCTCTTCGTTAGTCAATGTGCTCTGGGGCACCTTCAACCTGGCCGTCGGCTATCTGCTCGTTTGTCGCGTCGGCACCTTCGATCTTCGCAAGAACCAACACGTCCTCGTCTTCGGCTCGGGCTTCCTGCTCATCTCCCTCATGTCCGCCTACGTCTTCGGACGCTTCCACGGCGGCCTGTCGAGCATCTATCATTAATCTCTGCACTACCCTCGGCATTCGTCCTGATCTCTTACGCCCCCAGCCACTCCAATCGCCGCGGTTTCCATCCGAGCATCCGCTTCGCCTTCGCATTCGACGCTCCACTCAGCTTCGTCGCGTAGTACACCGCATCTTCCCCCGCTATTCTCGTCGCTTCTGCCTCGCTCAACTGCGGAGGGACTGGCGCGCCCACGAACTTGGCAAACGCCGGCAGCCACACACTCTGCGGTGAAGGGTCATCATCCACCAGGTTGTACACTCCCGGCTGCGCCGCTAACAGCGCCACCGTTGCGATCGCCGCATCTTCGATATGCACAAACGACGACACGCCTTCGCCCTTGCCCACCACCGCATACTGCTGCTGCATTGCCATGTTCGCTGCCGACTCGCCGCGGTAATACCACGTCTTGGGCCCATAGAAGAATCCGTATCGCAGGGCCACACCTTCAATTGCTTTCGAACTGAACAACCGCGCCTCCAGCTCCGTGTACGTCCGCGCACTTCCTGCCACACTCGGGCTCGCATTTACATCCAACGCAGACGACTCGTCCGCCAGCGTCCCTGCCTCTGCCTTCAAGAAAAATCCGCTCGACTGCTGCAGATACCGCCGCACACCGCTTGCCAGCGCCGCCCGAAACAAATTTCCTCCACCTTCAATCCGCAGCTTCCTGTCGCCCGCCGCGTATTTCGGCATATCGCTCATCGACTTCGGCAGCGACGTCAATTCGTCGATCACCACTTCCGCCTTCGACCGCCGCAGCGCCGCCTCCACCGCGGGCCCATCGAACGCGTCCGCAATCACCGCCTCGGCTCCCTGTCTCTCCAGATTCTTCGCCCGCGCCTCGCTCGTGGTCATCCCCACCACCGAATGTCCCTGCTTCAATAACTCCGCAATCAACGGTTCCCCAATCGCTCCGCTCGCCCCTGCCACAAAAACTCGCATCGTCCGCTCCTCTCCATTTCATCGCTAAATTACCAAATCTCCGGCGGGCGGACCACCCTTGCAGCAGCGTTACGCTTTTGGGTGCCGCACTCTTGGCCTTTGGTTCATCAAGGGTGCGGGTTTTGATTCTTCCTGTTTCCGATGCTCCTTTCACCGCTGGCGCTCAATCGATCGAGCCCGATCAACTGAAACGGCGCAAGGACAAATCTATCTCAGCGGAATATGCGATTTTGCACGCCCTGGCAAATACACGGTGCAGATCAGCCAGACACGCAATGCGAGTGACGCGGACTAGAAGGCGGCCCGCAAAAACTACAATTAAGTCAAACTCTGTGGTTCTGACGATTAAAAACTAACTACTCAATGTCCCGCATTCGGAGAGGTCGCTACGAAAACCCACTTGTCCGGGAACCGCGTTTCCCGGCAGCTCGACTGACCCGTTGGAGACCTATCGAGATTGCACAACGTCGCGTGTGGTATCCTGCGGCGCATGCCCACCCAATTTCCGATTACCGCCGAAATCAAGCTCACGCAGTCCGAGGTCTATTGGGCCAACGTTTATATAGTTGCCCAACAACTGCGAGTATTCTTGTGGATATGGGTCGGCGTCGGAGTATTGACGGTTTTCTTGTACTGCCTAGCTTGGATAAACCCGCATCCAGGAATTGAGTGGCAAGAAACCCTTCGTGGGACGAAACCTCTCCTGTTTGCTCTTGTAATCCCGCTCTTCCTTGTGTTTCTCAGCCCAATGCTGAATGCGCGTAAATTTTTTGCTGACCCACGCAATGCCCAACCCACCCGATATCAATTCTCTGATTCGGGTGTGCTCATAGAACATTCAACGGGGAACGGGGACCTTAATTGGACGGCGTTCGTAAAGGCCAAGGAGACTCGTTCTTGCTTTCTGCTATATGTGACCAAAGCTTGGGCTCGCGTCATTCCGAAGCGCTGCCTGGCGGACCAAGCGGAGGTCACCGCTCTTCGTGAACTCGTTCGCAAGCATTTGCCGCAATCTTAATTCGTGGACGCAAGCAGTTTGAATCAGAGGTACTGATACGTACTTGGGCGATGACGTCGTTTACCAGGCATTGAGACTGAACATTCAACGATTAAGCTGACTGTAACCTAAACGTCGATTGAGTTCGATTGCAAAGCGAGATATAAGAGAAAGCAATAATCCTTTCTTGTTTTGAGTTCCGCTATTAGTGAGTGTGTAGAGCAGTTCGGGAGAGTCCTTGTGAAATGCTTCAATCATCACGAAAACGAAGCCGTGGCAATCTGTAAGAATTGCCATAAAGCTCTGTGCGATGGATGTGCAGTAGACGCAGGTGAGTCCCGCTTTTCTCGTGCCGGCTTTCCGTAAAATTGCCGCCGCGACCGTCTTCTCCGGCAGTCTCATTAATCGGAACTGAAGCGCTACTCCTCAACTCCCTTGCTTCGCTCGCTTTGCTGCCAGGGATTTCACCACTAAACTCTTCAACACGCTCTGGTCCACATCGGCGAGCTTCTTGATATACAGGCAGCCCTTCCCGGTCGTATGCTTGCCCAGTTTTTCCAGCAGCCCTGCAGCCTCGCTGAACCCAATCAGCCCATACAAAACAGTTGCCGCTTTCCTCGGCGAAAATGCAATAACCGGCATATCGCCCTCTCGCCCGCTCTCATACTTGTAGTGAGTGCTGCCAAATCCAATGATGGCTGGCCCCCACATCTTGGGCTTCTCGCCCGACGCGCTTTGCATCAGCTTGACCAGTTCCTTGGCGTCTCCTCGCCTGCTCTGGTCCTTCACGGATTCGATGAATCCCGTCACACTTAATTTCGTGGGCTTGGTTTTGTTCTCCGCCATTTCGCCTGCCTCCCAATCTGCGCAAGAGGCTAACACGAATTGAGTAGCGGCAACAGACCGCATCGGTCGAATGCAATCGAGGCAACTCCTGCTTTGTCTTGCCGGCTAATCGGAAATATTGTTGACACTACCCATTCAGGAGTGTTGAAACGGGTCAACTCCCGATTTTTCTGCCAACCCGCCAACCCGGTCAGCGCGCTTCATCGGGCAGGGAATCACACCAGATTCGTTTCCACCGCGATATTCCCGTGCATCGCTTTCGAATACGGGCATATCCCGTGCGCCGATTCGATGAGTTCCTTCGCCACTTCCCGGTCCAGCCCCGGCACGCTCACGTTGAGGTGTGCCGTCAGGAAGAATCCATCCTCCCCCAGGTTCAGGTCGATCTGCGCGTCAACCGCCAGCCCGGGCGGAAGCTTGATCTTCTTTCTTGACGCCGCTACTTCAATCGCTCCCATGTAGCAGGCCGACCACGCCACCCCGAACGGATCCTCCGCTGCCGGATGGGGCTGCGGCAGTTTGATATCCAGAAAGCCGTCGCTGCTGCGTCCTTCACCACCGCTCCCGTTGGTCGTGTGGGTCTTGCCGGTAAACAGAACTCTCGAGCTCATAGGCTGTCCTTTCTATATTCGATCTTCTCCGTCTCAATCAAAATTGTTTGCAATAAACTAGTCGCACCTCTCCACCCAGTCAAGCACTTTGCTATTCACCGCCTTTTCTAAGCCTGCCACTGCAAGACCGATGTATCATTCGATATCCAGTTCGCGCACGTCACGTTCACCGTACGAGGAATTATCCGGACCGAGGCGCGCATCTTCCGGGATCGGATCGCCTCCAAGCACACGAAATTCTATGACTGATTGGCAAACGCGAGAAAAGCGGCCGCTCCGGGGACCTCGGCCAGAGCCACCGGGGCCACCACTCAAAAACTACATCACCCCCGCCGGGCTGCAGCGTCTGAAAGACGAGCATCTGTTCCTTTTGACTCGCGAGCGCCCCGCGGTGGTCGAGGTCGTAGCGTGGGCGGCCAGTAACGGCGACCGCAGTGAAAACGCCGACTACCACTACGGCAAACGGCGCTTAGGCCAGATCGATTCGCGCATTCGCTTTCTCACCAAACGCATTGACGCGGCCGTCGTCGTCGATCCCGCCGCCCCCCGGCCAGAGCCAGCCGCTTCCCGCGTCTTCTTCGGCGCAACCGTCACCTACAAGGACGCCGCCGGCCTCCAACACACCGTCTCCATCGTCGGCCTCGACGAGGTCGACCTCGACCGCGGCTACATCAGCTGGCGCTCGCCTCTCGCCAATGCCCTGATGAAGTCCAGTCCCGGCGACCGCGTGCACCTCCGCGCGCCCGCAAAGACCGAACATCTCGAAATCATCGACGTCGAATACGCCCCCATTCCGATGGATCCTTTCCGCGAACCTCTAGGAGCTCAGTCAACCCCCAAGCCCGATCCCTCCTAGCCCATCTCGCCTGCCTCTCCCGCAAAGCTCCGATCCCCCACCCACTTCACCGGCAACCGCGTTTATCAGGAGTGACGCTAGCCAGCACCGTGTCTATTACGATGCCTAAACTAGTAGTTTTGCCAGTTGCTATGCAGGTTTTCTGGCAGTAACGTGCATCTACGCTAAATCGGCAGAACTTACTGACATCATCAAATCATTCGAGTTTGCTGGCTTATCACCACCGTTTTTTTCGGGCGGAAAAAATTGGGGAGTGAGACTGCCTTCAAAGACTGGCCCCGGACTTTCGAGTCCGGGGCTTTTACTTTCAGCCACTGGGTTCCTATCCGCAAGCGTAGAGTCTCGCCCCATTAATAGTGCGTAAAAGTGAACAGCAGAGTTTCTTGTTATTTGCTACAAGACCTAACGGGACGGCGGGTGAGAGCGGTATTGACCCGACTATAGTCAACCAGTTTTTGGAGGAGAGCTATGCGAACCAGTCATTCTTTTCGGGGTATTGCGGTCGGCATGATAGTCGTGCTCGCAATGTGCATTGCCGCACTTTCCGCAGCGGCTTGCACCCGGGTACTGTACGTGGCGAAGGACGGCACTGTCATCGTTGGCAGATCCATGGACTGGGGCGAGGACTTGCGCTCGAACATGTGGGCGCTGCCGCGAGGCATGAAGCGCGACGGTAGAGGTGGCGCCAATACTATCTCCTGGGTATCGAAATATGGCAGCGTCATCGTAACAGGTTACGATATCGGCACCTCTGAGGGGATGAACGAGGCTGGACTGGTCGTCAACATGCTCGCCCTTGTCGAATCGGATTACGGCAAGCCGGTTGAAGGCGCCAAAGTCATCTCGATGAGCACCTGGGCGCAGTACGTTCTGGACAACCATGCGACGGTTGCCGACGCCGTGAATGACCTCCGCAAGGAGGAGTTCCGCGTGCAAACCGTGATACTGGCCACCGGCCGTCCGGCAAACATGCACTTGGCGATTTCGGATGCCAGCGGCGACTCGGCCGTCTTCGAGTACATCAATGGCAAGCTCGTCATTCACCACGGCAAACAGTACAAAGTGCTGACGAACTCTCCCACGTACGATCAGCAATTGGCGATCATGGAGTACTGGAAGGACGCCGGTGGTCTGTCGAAATCTCTCCCTGGCACTTCTCGCGCGGCGGACCGCTTCGTCCGGGCGAGTTTCCTGCTTGACGCAATCCCGACAGAGGTGTCCCCGAAGTACATCAGCGGGTCGCCGGAGCAGAAGTTTCAGTACCAGGCGGCGATGTCGGTGTTATCGCTGATGCGCACTGTCGGCACTCCGTTGGGCTATTCTCTTGACGACCAGCCGTGGGTCTCTTCAACCATTTGGCGAACCATAAGCGATAGTACAAACCACGTTGTGCTGTTCGACTCGGCCATGACTCCAGCAACGTTCTGGGTACGATTGGACGACTTGGACCTCAAGCCTGGCGCTTCTGTGAAGAAACTGGAACTGGTTGGCGGGAAAACCTATAGCGGGAACGCCACGGACAAATTTGTTGAAGCCAAAATGTTCGAGTTCGCCGACCTCAAAGACCTATACGAACCTCCGAAGAAATAACCTGTCCGGCAGGTGCCCCGGAGCGGAGTTAAAGACTCGATCTTCTAGCGGGCACCCAAGTGGCGAGCGAGAAGTTCAAACAGCCAGTGTGCGCGAAGTGTAAGTTCGACAGGAGTTTTCTTCTGGACCTGGAACCCCGGACCTTCTAACCCGCACTTCGGGCACTCGTAGGCTCTTTCCTCGTAGTTGAGTTCCTTCTGCCCCAGCGAAACAGAACCTCGAAAGTCATTGTCAGTCACCCAGTGGCTCGCACCACAACGTGGGCACATGAGTTTGACCAATCGAGCTGGTGTTGCCAAATACCTCGCTCCCGGAATGAATCAAACGAAGTGTCAATATACTATCGCGCTTCCTCCGCTCAACTGATTCGCTCCAAGAAATCGGAACAGGCAGTACCGCAAAGAGTAGGGTCGGGTGCCCGTGCGCAAAATTTCAGACCGAAAAATCACTCCAGCCTGGCGAAAGCCTCAGAATCGCGCAGGGTGCCCCGGGTTCGTTGTTGACCCGGGTCTTGGGGTGGATTTTTCTTTTTTTCACACCGAACCGAGTTCGCAGATTTTCGCCAAAATGTCACCCGAAATCTCGTTAATCAGGAGTTGGTCCTTCCTGGCGTGTAGAAAATCATGCCAGTAGCAGCTATGATTTTGACTGCTATTTCATTCCAGAGAGCTCGTTATAATTCATGACACTCTTTCAATCGGATCGCAATTCACCTTAATGAGTTACGCGCACTCCGCGCTCGGTGGTCTACTCTTCCAGAGTTGGAGAACCAAGTCGGATGCGACAGAAATTCGCCTGAGTTTGCTGACAAAAGGGCGTTTGAACTTCGACCTTTTTGCTCAGGGCTCAGCATCGAAATTGACGATGGTCGAGACCCAACAGAATTGCACTCTAAACTAGAGAAAGAAAAACATATGAACACGACAACAAGCTTCGATAGTTCGACTTTGAGAAGAAATTCGCTGCTCTTCTGGTGCACCCTCGTGATACCGCTAGCCATCATCGCGATTGGCATCAACTTCATATTCAACCCGGTGGGGGCTTCAACTGCCTACGGCATTCCGATCCACGACCCCGCTGCCTTTCCTTTTATGTGGGTCAAGGGAATTCGCGACATCTTTTCGGGTCTCGCAGTCCTGACGTTCCTCTGGAGAGGAGACCGGCGCACCACCGCAATACTATTCGCCCTTGCAATTCTCATCCCCGTCGGCGATGGGCTCGTCATTCTGAGCCGTCTTGGGTTTGCGCCGCCCATCTTTATTCACTGGGGAACAGCGCTTTACATGGCGATTGTTGCCGCGTTTCTTCTGAGAGGGAAAGCCGCCTGACGTATGCCAAAATGCAACCTCAACCCCAAGACCCACGTGCCAGACAACGGAACCTGACGCACCCTTCGCCTCACAATACCTCTGCGAGCCTTAATGCAGTGATATCCTCGCCACCATTCTCCCCTCCACAAATCTGAATTCCTCAATCCCCGCTCACCCGTCAGAAAGCCCGAAGCCTTCTTACTCCCATAGCAACACCACCTTTGCGAAGCCGCTATATATCAGATGGTCCTGCATCGGACCTGTCGAATGCACCCGGCTAACCGGACGAGTTCCTGCCAGTACCCACTTTGGCGACGAGGGGTTAAAAGTAGGACGACCTGCGTCTCAAGGCATGGTGATCGCAAGATGAATCTACAACCAGCCGAGTTCCTTCAACGCCAGTCCTGCGTTCCAGATTTTTGTCATGTGGACGATCTTGTCACCTTCAAATTGCATGACGTAGACGTAATCGGTGCTTGTGCTTCGCCCCGTTGGCGGAACAGGACCACCAGGGCCCGTGTGGGTCGCGTGAAACACACCGTAAGGCCGCCACGTTGTTTCGATCTGCATCGGTGGCGAACGATTTGACCTCATACCTGGCATTCGGCAGAACGTCATCATGCCTTTCATCCAATCGGTATACTGTTCAAGAGTCTTGACATCGAGTAGAGGCTCTGCCTGTGGCCGAAAACGTGGCATGGGGAGCTGCAGAAAGCTACGGCAAGTCTCCCATCCTTTGCAGGATCTCGCAAGCCGCAAAGAAAGCTTCAGCAATGTTCCTGATTTCTGGCATGTAAGGTCTCCTTTTCGATTCGGAGGATATCACAGCACGATAGTGGCTCCCCATAGTTCAGAGCGCCGTGGCGATGCCTCGGGCTTCGATATCCGATCGCTCTGCTGTGTGCTGGTTTGTTCGGTCCGGTCTGCTCCTTAATGAGAGATATGGATTCGCGCACGCCGTGAACACCCAGGAATCGCCAACCCCAAAATCAACACTTGACATCCTCAAATAATCCACTACCATATGGTTGTGGATAGCCTCGACACTACTTTTGCCGCTCTCTCCGATCCTACCCGCCGGGCCATGATCCAACGTCTCGCCCTTGGCCCGGCCTCGGTGCACAGATTGACGGAACCCTTTGCGCTCTCCCAGCAGATGATTTCAAAACATATTGCCTACCTGGTGCGGGCGCGGATTGTCATCAAGACCAAGCGGGGAAGAGAGAGTGTCTGCACCCTTAGGCCACAGGCGATTAAGACGGTCAGCGACTGGGCCATTAGCTATCGCCGGTTCTGGGAAGAGAGTTTCGATAAGTTGGATGTGGTTTTGAATAAAATGAAAAAAGAGGAGGTCAGGAATGACAAAAAACACGGCTAACGAGACAGAGCGGATGGTGATCACTAGAGTTTTTGATGCCCCCCGCGCATTGGTTTGGAAGGCCTGGACAGACCCGCAATATGTGATGCAGTGGTGGGGGCCCGTTGGTTTTACTGCGCCTGTTTGCAAGATGGATTTTCGCGTTGGCGGAAAATTTCTCTGCTGCATGAGAACCCCGGATGGCCAGGAGTTCTGGAATGGCGGGCAATATCACGAAATCGTTCTGCACGAGAAGATCGTTTACTCCATGTACTTTTCCGACTCCAAGGGAAACAAGGTTGAGCCTGAGCAATATGGAATAGAACATGAGGCCATCGAGGGTGCCCACGACGTCGTTACTTTTGAGGATTTTGGTAACGGCCAGACCAAACTCACCCTCATTGGAAATGAAACCATGGAGACCGCCAAAACCAGCGGACAACTCGAGGGCTGGAACCAGATTCTCGATAAAGTTGCCGCAGTTGTTGCGGGGCTAGCCAAGGCGAAATAAGAAGTTGAAGTTTTGATCATCGTCACGCGCGAGATAAAACTAAGGCCGGCGGCGGAAGCTCACTTACAACGAGCTTCCCGCCGCTCGCCCGAATTGCCGCATCTCCGGCTAAGTGATCCCTTGGCTCAACTGTTACTTTCTGGCCAATGCGCTCACTGCCCAATGTTTGCGTAACTCAACATTAGTCAAGGGAAACGCACCAATGTTTGCCGATTCAGTTCCACTTGCCGGATAGGTCGGATAACCGGACGTGTTCGGCGGCGGATATTGTTCGGCAACTGAGTCGTTCGGGCGTCCCTTGATTTCATCGTCGATTACCAGTGAATCTTAATCTGTTTGCCAATCTTCCATTCGGAATCCCGACTTGTCCCGGGGCTCTCAAAAATAAAAAGATAGAGCTATTGGTTTTCGGATTAGCGACCATCAAGCGGCTGATTACGATAGTGCCGCTAGCATCTGTATCACACGTAAAAGCATCCAAATTCTTTGAATGGCCCCATATCGCTGGCACACTTTTCCGTGTTTCTTGCTGGCAAACTGGTCGATATAGTATTTTGCCGTTTCGAGTGCGCTATCTTCTATGTCGAAATACATTCACAGTTAGGCCGGTCTGAAATTCACCGCATTCTCCACGCTTTCCTTCGTGATGAAATAGGCCAACGTGTCTTTGCTAATCTTCACGCTTAAAAAACCAGTTCTTCGGCCGTAAAAAGGCGGCTTTCAGTTCGGGGATTTCTTGCCAAGTAAATCCGGCTGGAGGGGTTGGAAGGTCCGTCGAAGGTCCAGCGTTTACAAAAGGAGTTGAATATGCGACAACAAAACCTTCTCAACTCCCAGGAAGTCGGGAAACCAGACAAGTTCGGCCCAGCACTTTAAGTTCTACGATTGCTCTGCCTTGCGCGAAATTGATTCAGGTACTGGCGTTGCTCTGCCTCCTGCTCTGATGAAGGTAACCTACGCTATTCAAAGGCCGAGTGTATTCGTAGCTAGGCTTTTCTATTTGTATACGAACAGTCGAGGCCTCGTTGTTGATAACCTGTTTTTTGGAATCTCTGTCGGTGGTTATCACCTGATTCTGGTCTGCCTCCTTTCGTTCTCGCAATGGTTCATAGTTGGCCTGCTTTATGATGCGATAGTCATGGGCATAAAGAAGTCTGACCTGGTCAGCCGGGAATGAAAAGGTTAGTGGCTATACGGACGATTACCGAGTTTACGAAGATCTGTGAACGTATCCGGGAAATGTTCGGGTTATTACGTAGTTGAGAATGCCCACTGTTGGGGGTAGAGTGACCGCATGACCGTCCGGGCCAACACGCCTCCAGGCACTAAAGCTGATGGCTCGCATCCGGTCGCGTACGCCATTCTATCTGGCGTGGCCGTTGGTCTGTTCCTTCCTGTGGTCGGCTATCTCCTAGACCCTCACGACACTTACTTCAGCGCGCTTCTCCCAGCTTCGCTTGCGGGTGGTGCCATCGTTGCTTTTTTCGTTTGGCGTCGTCAGCGCCAGACCTCGTTTTTTCAGCCTCACGGTCCGTTTGAGAGCGCCGACATGCACGTTGACGCCAACGAACTTCGGCCCAAGGTTGTTTGGACGCCGGAATCCAAGCACCTTGTACCGTTCGGTCCAGGTGGCGTGGGCCAGTGGACTGCTCATCCCATCGGGCTTGTCATCGTGATTGGCTTAGTGCTGATGGGCCTAGTCTCTCGAACCCCGGTGAGTGACCTCGTAGTCCTGTCGCTCCTTGCTGGAGCCGTTGTCGGCATCTGTTTGTGGCTATATCACCGATAGCCAAATCCGACTATCACTCTTCGAGTTGTCGTTCCATGAGCAAACTACGGTCAGCTCCTGATTTATCGATTAGCGAGAGTTGACCGGGCTGGGTAGCTGCTAACTCCGGGGAAGTCGGGTAACCGGAGATGTTGGTCCTTACCGCTTATGCTCAGGAGACTACTAAGCTAAGAAAGTGAATGCACTCGCCGGGTCCGAGTCCTTGCACGGCGCCGCCGAACCGGGGCGCGATCCGCTGGAAAGTTTTGTCTAGAGGTCTCTACTTCGGATCTACCTTCTCCACCAACTCTTTCATCGCCTGGCTTTCAGGTGTATCCAATTCCTCCAACCCCCTCACCACGCCTCGACGGTCGGCCGACGTACGGTTTTGGCTGGTTTTCCATTTACCTTCCATTCGTCGGATCGGCACCTCAACGCCAACGATCCCTTTCATCACCGCCCCAATATAATCCGCCGGAGCATCGCCGACTTTCCACGGACGTGGCGAAGCCGCCTCATGCTTATCCGTTAGCCGGTTCAAGAACGCCATCAGCCAGGCCTCATCCTCGATTACCCGCAACGGGCCGTACGCATGCACTACAACATAATTCCAGGTCGGCACTTCTTTCCCGTGCTCCATTTTCCCGGGATACCAGTTCGGCGAAATGTAATGTTGGTGCCCCGCGAAAATCGCCAGCGCGTCTATCTCCGCTCGAAAATCGTGCGCCTGGGCGTTGCCTCTCGCGATATGGCCCTTCAACACTCCGAACTCAGAACCATCCTCGTCCAGAAACATCGGCAAATGCGTCGCGAAAAGTCCCGTGGACCCCAGCGTAACCAGCGTGGCCAGCGGGTGCGCGGCAATCATCTCGCGCATCACCGCCACCCGCGTCTCTTCATTTGCTCGAGGAATATACATTTTCGTCAGCCGTCATTGTCCCACATTCGCAAAGCCTCCGGCCACCCTGCCAACACGCGATTGGTTGGCAATAACACCCTGTGAGAATTCCACTTTATTAATTTACCTAGAAGAATAGCGCCCGCAGGATGCCCCATCTTTGCGGTGTTGGTTCATGCCAAGGTGGGTCTCGGCTTCGCCCTGATAAACTCAGCACCTGCGATTCTAAAATCTAGCATTCAGCAGATAAACAGGAAGTTCTCCGCCTTCCGATCACTTGGGCTGGAAGGGAAACTTGTTGTCGCTACAGCCGCAGTCCTACAGCTTGTGTTTTCTATTTCCGCCCAACTCTCCGTTCCCTCTGTGTTCCTCTGCGGCCTCCGCGGTAATCCTTTCTCTTTCTTTCCACTCCATTTCTATTTTCGCGATGCCCCCAATTTCCCACCACCCCCGCCCTCACGCTACAATACTCATGTAACTTGTGATTCTGCCCGCCGTACGTGAACGCCTGGAAAATCTCCTGCGCCACCCCTCTTTAGAAGGCGCACTCGCGGAACTACGCGTTGGCGGCTCCCAAATCGGCCTCGCTGGCCTTCAAGACGTCGCCAAATCCGTTGTCGCCGCCTATCTCACTCACGAACTTCGCCGCCCCGCCTTCTTCATCACCGATTCCAACCGTCGCGCCGAATCTCTCGCTGAATCCCTTCGCTTCTTTCTCGCAGATTTTTCCCGGCCACACCGGAGGCATCGCCGTCCTTCCCGCCTTCGACAGCCTTCCGTGGGATTCGCAGGCTCCGCACGCCGACATTCTCGAGCGCCGCGCCGCCACGCTCTACCGTCTCGCTAACGGTGAAGTCTCTCTCGTCATCGCTCCCATCACCGCCGCTCTCTGGCGCTATCAGGATCCCTACGTCTATCTCACGCTGGCCAAAACTCTCGCCAAAGATACTGAGCTCGTCCACGAAGAATTGATCACTCACCTCGGCAGCACCGGCTATGCCCGCACGGAAATGGTTGAGCTTCCCGGACAGTTCGCCATTCGCGGCGGCATCGTTGACGTTTTCTCTCCCGAAGCGCCGCGCCCCGTTCGCATTGAGCTTCTCGGTGACACTGTCGAAAGTGTTCGCGAATTCGATCCGCGCACCCAGCGCTCCGTAGCCCCCGTCAGTTCGCACCACCATTCTTCCGCTCACCGAGTGGAGCCTCCCCGCTCCCGGTTCCGGCCGCCCTTCGGATTGGGAATCCACCGGCTGGGTTGGCGGCATGAAAGAAGCGGGCACCGCCTCGCTGCTCGAACTAGCCGAAAGCTCCCTCAAGCCCATCGTTTTTCTCGACGAGCCTGTCGCTCTCCGCGAAGCCGCGCAAAAGCATCTCGACGCCGCCACCGAAAATTACGAGCGCCACGGCCAGGCCAACTCGCCCGAAGTTACCCACTATTTCTGGAATGCCGCCGAGTGGGATCGTGCCACCACCAAAACCTCGCGCATCGAGCTCGAGCAACTCCATCTCTCACCGCAAAACGGTGATCAACGCTTCGAGCTGAGCTCCCGCCCCAGTCCGCGTTATCACGGCGATGTCGCTGCCTGCCTCGCCGAAGTGAAAACGCGCCTCTCCTCCGGCAGCAAGGTTTATCTCACCGCCGCCAGTCTTGGTGAACTCGAGCGCTACGCCGACATCTGCCGCGAGTACGAAGTTCCTTACGTTCTCGGCGAAACCGAAGAAGCCGCCACGGGCTTCACCGCGGAAACGGCCACCGAAACCGCCGCCCTCGTCCTCGTTCGTGCTCCCTTTGCCGAAGGCGTCACGTTTCCCGACGCCAATCTCACCATCTTTGGCAACGCCGATCTTTTCGACGTCACTCCTTCTGTTGATCGCGCCAGTCGCAAAATCCGTACCTCCGGCTTCTTCACCGATTTTGCCGAACTCAAGCCCGGCGACTACATCGTCCACATCGATCATGGTATCGGCCAGTTCGAGGGCCTGCGCCTCATCGAATCCGACGGCCGTCGCGGCGAATTCATGCTTCTGCGTTTCGCCGAAGACGCCCGCCTCTACGTTCCGCTCGAGCGCATGGATCTGGTCCAAAGCTATCGCGTCGTCGAAGGTTCCGAGCCGCAACTCGACCGCCTCGGTGGCACCGCTTGGACTTCCCGCAAAGCGCGCGTCCGCAAATCTCTCGAAGATATGGCGGATCAACTTCTCCTCCTCTACGCCCAACGCAAGACCGCCGAAGGTTTCGCCTTTTCTCCCGATGGCAACTGGCAGCGCGAATTTGAAGATGCCTTCGAGTTTGAGGAAACTCCCGACCAGCTCACCGCCATCCGCGACATCAAGCGCGACCTCGAGAAATCTTCGCCCATGGACCGCCTCCTCTGCGGCGATGTCGGCTACGGCAAAACTGAAGTCGCCATGCGCGCTGCCTTCAAAGCGGTCGCGGACGGCAAGCAGGTCGCTGTCCTCACTCCCACGACCGTGCTCGCTTTCCAGCACTTCGAGACGTTCAAGAAACGGTTCGCCGCATTTCCCACTCGCATCGAAATGCTCAGCCGCTTTCGCACCGCCGCAGAGCAAAAGATCACTCTCACCGATCTCGAAGCCGGAAAAGTCGATATCGTCATCGGCACCCACCGCCTACTTTCCAAAGACGTGAAGTTCCAGGACCTCGGCATCCTCATCGTCGACGAAGAGCAGCGCTTTGGCGTCGCCCACAAAGAGCGCCTGAAAGAAATGCGCAAGAACGTCCACGCGCTCGCTCTTTCCGCCACTCCCATTCCTCGCACCCTGCACATGTCTCTAGTCGGCCTGCGCGATATGTCCGTCATCGAAACCGCTCCCCGCGATCGCCTCGCCATCCAGACCGTCGTCGCATCCTTCGACGAAGACGTCGTCAAGAAAGCCATTGAGAATGAGCTCTCTCGCGATGGCCAGGTCTATTTCATCCACAACCGCGTCGAATCCATCGATTCGCTCGCCGCCCTGGTCGTAAAGCTTGTCCCGCAGGCCCGCGTCGTCGTCGGCCACGGCCAGATGGGCGAAAAAGATCTTGAGAAAGTAATGCTCAAATTTATTCGTGGCGAAGCCAACGTCCTTGTCGCCACCACCATCGTTGAAAACGGTCTCGACATTCCCCACGCCAACACCATCCTCATCAATCGGGCCGATCGCCTCGGTCTTGCCGAGCTCTACCAATTCCGCGGCCGCGTTGGCCGTTCCCATCAACGTGCTTACGCCTATCTCCTCGTTCCGCCCGATACCATCCTCACCGAAGTCGCCCGCAAGCGTCTTGCCGCCATGAAAGAGTTCAGCGAACTCGGCGCCGGCTTCCGCATTGCCGCTCTCGACCTCGAACTTCGCGGTGCCGGCAACATGCTCGGTCGCCAGCAGCACGGCCACATCGAATCCATCGGCTTCGACCTCTATGTCCAGATGCTCGAGCGCGCCGTCGCCAAGCTCAAGGGCACCGAATCCGCTCCCGATCAGCGCACCACCATCAACCTCGGCATGGACGTCCGCATCCCGCAGGAGTACATCCCCAGCGAAAATCTCCGCCTGCGTACCTACAAACGCGTCTCCACCGTGGCCACCGAGGAAGAGAAACAGGATGTCCGCAAGGAATTGGAAGACCGATTTCGGCCAGCTCCCCAAGATCCGTGGAAAACCTTTTGGAGTTTGCCATGCTCAAATCCATGAGCGAGCAGCCTGCACATTGCATCCGTCGAACGTCAGGGCACCAAGCTGGCCATGCGCTTTCATCCGGAAACGCCGCTCGACCCCGCGGTTCTCGTCAAGGTCGTCCGTTCGCGCAAAGGCATCCGACTCGATCCAAGTGGTATCCTCTGGTTAGAGCTGCAGAAGAGCGAACCGGTCGCCACGGCCTTGAGAAACGTATTGCTCGGTCTTAGAGGGGAAGGCTAAACTTTACCTATGACGTATTTATCCAATTATCAAGTCCGTTAAACTTTCATCGCTTGCGCTGGGGTTGCTTTTCGCGTCTGCCCTTGCTCGCGCAAAATCCTCCGGCACAGAACCCTCCCGCGCAGAATCCTCCGCCCCGGCGCAGCAATCCGCCGGTACTCGAAAAGCCCCAGCCGAAGACCGCACCCGAAGCCGGAACCCGCCGCTCCAACTCCCAAGCAGCCTGACCTCACCGCGCCGGGCGCTAAGAAGCCGACACTCCTGCCGTCAAGAGACCCGTGCACACAGGGGAAGGGAAGACCGTCGAGGAAATCATTGCTCGCGTTAACAACGAAATTATCACCAAGTCCGAACTCGAAAAGGCTCGCTCCTCCGCCGAAGAAGATGCCCGCCAGGAATGCTCCAATCGTTGCACTCCCGGATCAGCTCCAGATGGCCATTGAAGACGCGCCAGAAATACGCCCTTCGCGGCCTGATCGATCAATCTCTGCTCGCTCAACGCGGTAAAGATCTGGGCGTCAGCGTCGAACCCGACGTCGTCAAGCAGCTCGACCAGATCCGCATCCAGAACAAGCTGGCGGACATGGACGATCTCGAAAAGGCTGTCACCGCCCAGGGCATGGATTGGGACGAATTCAAAACCAATATCCGCAACCACGCTCTCACCCAACTCGTTATCGGCAGGGAAGTCGGTTCGCACATCACCATCAGCAATGAAGATGCCAAAAAATATTACGAAGAGCACAAATCTGAGTTTGTCCGCCCCGAACAGGTCGCTCTCCGCGCCATCGAACTCAAAACCGAAGGCAAGACTCCCGCGGAAGTCGCCGACATTAAGAAGAAAGCCGACGACATCTACAAACTCCTGAACGATGGTGCAGATTTCTCTGAAATGGCCAAGCGCCGGTCCGATGGCGCTACCGCCCAGCAGGGTGGTTACCTCGGCGTCTATAAGCGCGGCGAACTTTCCAAGGAACTCGAAGACAAAGTCTTCGTCATGAAGAAGCAAGCAGATTACTCCGGTCATCGAAACCAAGCAGGGGTTCCTGATTCTTCAGGTTCTCGAACATTTCACCGAAGGCGAACAGCCTTATGAAGAAGTCCAGTCCGAAATCATGGACAGACTCTACAGCGAGCGAATGGAACCCGCTATGCGCGAATATCTGAAGACTCTCCGGGAACAGAGCTACGTCATCATCAAGCCCGGCTATCAGGAAATGGCGGGCGGCGGCAATTCCGAAATCGAGGAGGTCAGCACCACACCAGAATAAGGAAAGAACAAGAAGCCGCACAAGAAATACCTATTTGTTTGGCAAGCAAGAGCGGTTCCGGCACATGAAGTCGCCCTTCGTAAAAGATCTCGTCGCCGATTCAGCCAGTCGCCGCTTTTTTCCTGGTTCACGAGAAGGAAGTTCGCAATACCGCCGCGGGTAAAGCCTATCTCCGCATGGAGCTGGGCGACCGAAGCGGAACGGTCGAAGCTCGCATGTGGGACTCCTTCGAAATTCCCTTCAAAAGACATCAAGCGCGATGATTTCATCAAGGTCAGCGCCCGCGTCGAAAACTATCGTAACAAGATGCAACTTGTCCTGCAGCAGATTGCGTCTTGCCAAGCCCGAGGAGATCGATATCAGCGATTTCCTCGCCGCACACGCCCTACAACGTCGAAGAGATGTTCAAGCAACTCCTCGCTATGCCGAAGAGATCAAGAATCCCTGGCTCAAGAAATTCGTCCTGCAAATTTTTTCCGACCCCACTACAGTCAAGAATTTCAAGCGCGCTCCCGGCCGCCAAAGTCATGCACCACGCCTATATCGGCGGACTTCTCGAACACGTTGTCGGTCTTTGCGGCCTGGCCAAGCAGATTGCCGCTCACTATCCCGAACTCGACGTCGATCTTCTGCTCATGGCCGCCATGCTTCACGACGTTGGCAAACTCGAAGAGCTGTGCTTCGATCGCGCCGTCGTCTATTCCACCGAAGGCCAGCTCCTCGGCCACATCATCATGGAGTTGGAAACCGTCACCAACGCCATGAACTCCATCGTCGGCTTTCCTGCAAAACTCAAAACCATCGTTCAGCACATGCTCATCAGCCATCATGGCCAATACGAATTCGGTTCCCCGAAACTCCCGATGATTCGCGAAGCCCTCGCGTTCCATTACATGGATGACATCGATTCCAAGATGGCCGCCGTGCGCGCTGCGTTCCAAGCCGGTTCCGCCGAGCCCGACTGGTCCGCCTACAGCGGCGCCTTAGCCCGCAAATTCCTCGACGTCCAGTCTACCTGAAGGACACTATCCCCCCGCCTCCCAACCCAAAGTAGACTTCCATCTCCGCACCATACTCAGCCTTCTCTGTGCCCTCTGTGATCCGATCTCTGTGCCCTCGTGATAAATCCACACGCTCCTTCTTCGCACTCCCAGCTGCTCCACCCAACTCTCCGTTCCCTCTGCGTCTCTTTAATCGTTTCTCTTTCCCTCTCTTGAACTCTGCCTTCCTCTGTGAACTCAGTGCTCCTATCTCTGTGCCCTCTGTGATAAATCCACACGCTCCTCCTACTCGGCTCCCGGCCTTTCCACCCAACTCTCCGTTCCCTCTGCGATAATCCTTTCTCTTTCCTTCGCCTTGACCTTGCTAAATATGAACGACCCCATGCTCCCGCCTGCCTACACAGTCCGCGACCTCACCATCCGTCCCGCCACGGTCCTGGCTCCCATGGCCGGCGTCACCGACACCCTCTTCCGCCGCGTCATTCGCGCCCAAGGCGCCTGCGGCCTGCTCATGACCGAGTTCACCTCCTCCGAGGGCATCACTCGCAGCGCCGCCAAGACTCTCCGCTACCTCCAGTTCGACGAGGACGAGCACCCCATCGCCGCCCAGCTTTTCGGCGCCAATCCCAAAGTCATGGCCGACGCCGCTCGCATGGTCGAAGACCTCGGCTACGATGCCGTCGACATCAACCTCGGCTGTCCCGCCAAGAAAGTCGTGAAGTGCGGCGGCTCCGGCCTTCTCCGCGAACTTCCGCTGCTCGAGGAAATCTTCCGCACCGTTCGCGCCGCGGTCAAAATTCCGCTCACCATCAAGCTCCGCGCTGGTTGGGACGAAAACTCCATCGTCGCTCTCGACGTCGTCAAAATGGCCGAATCCATCGGCATCGAAGCCGCCGCCATCCACCCCCGCACTCGCGCGCAGGGCTACACCGGCAAAGCCGATTGGGACCTCATCGCCAAAATCAAGCAAGCCGTCAAAATCCCCATCATCGGCAATGGCGACATCCAGACTCCCGAGGACGCCGCCCGCATGGTGGCCCAGACAGGCTGCGACGCCGTGATGATCGGCCGCGCCGCCGCCACCAATCCCTGGATCTTTTCCCAAATGGAACAGTTCCGCCTCACTGGCCGCTACGACCACCCAACAGAAGAAGATCGTCACCAGTTACTTTCTGGCTACTATAGGAAAATTCTTACCGCCAATCTCCCCGATGGTGTGGGAAAAATGAAGCAGTTCGCATGCTGGTTTACTCATGGTGTAACGAACGGCAGCGAACTTCGCAGGATCGTGCATACGGCTCGCACGCCAGGAGAAGTGGTCGAGAACGTGGAACGCTTTTTTGCTGGCAAGATGGCCGACGGGGGAATTCCAGCCCATGAGCCAGACCAGAGACATCACCAAGCTGAGGTCCGAACGTAGAATTTCTGTCCGCTTGCCGCTTCGTGTTCGTGGTAAAGACGCCCGCGGTTTTTCCTTCGAAGAAGACACTGCCAGCGAAAATTTATGCCGCGGAGGAGCTGCGTTCCGCACGCGCTTCGATGTCTGCGTCGGCAGCAGCCTCGAAATCCGCATCCCGCATCAGGGCTACGTCCCGCGCCGCCCCGATCACGATTTTGAAACCCAGGGCCAGGTTGTCCACGTAGGCGAGCCCGAACTCGACGGCGAAAAGGTAGTCGGCGTCCGCTTCACCGGCCCCCGCTTCCAGCGCATGTTCCGCCCAGAATCCGCCGCCTAAACTACCGCCTCGCCAATCCGCCCAACTCGTTGTAGTGGCCGGTCTTTAGACCGGCTTTAACGCCGCTGTGGTTTTCGGCTTTTTGACGAGCTTTCCTAATCCCGTGTAGTGGCCGGTCTTAGACCGGCTCTTTCCACGTCATCTTCAACCAACAGCTGCGAAGCTAAGCGGGTGTCATCCCTCGCCGCCTTTGCGAGGGATCTGCTTTTGAGTCTTCTCCTCACGCTACTCAACTTCTCAGCGATCCCAAATCTCTCTGTGCCCTCCGCCTTCCGACCTCTGTGTCCTCTGTGGTAATCCTTTCTCTTTCCTTTCCCATTAGCTGCGCATTGCAAGCCGCCAACAATCCCTGTTAACTTCGACTACAGACTACCGACTACGAACTTCCATCATTCCCCTCATCCAACAATTGTCTATACGCGTCCCTCTTCGTAATTCCGCGTTCCTTCGCCGCCAATTTCAACGCTTCTTTCCGATCCAGTTTCACCTGATGCATCAACTCATCCACTCGCGCCGCCAAGGACTGCGCCGTATCCACTTGCGTCCCCGGCGCGCCCACTTCCGGTGGCCCAATCAGCAGCGTAATCTCGCCTTTTGCCGGATGCTCCTCCAGCGATTGCACCAACTCAAAAAGTTTTCCGCGCCGAAACTCTTCATGCAGCTTCGTGACTTCGCGCGCAATGCACGCCGGCCGGTCGCCCAGAATCGCCAGCGCATCGGCCAACGTCTCCCCAATCCGGTGCGGCGCTTCATAAAAAATCAGTGTCCGTTCTTCAATCCGCAGACGCTCCAAAGCCCTCCGCCTTTCACTCCCGCGATTCGGCAGAAATCCCAAAAACACAAACTCCTCATTCGGCAATCCCGATGCCGACAGCGCCGTCAGCACTGCCGACGCGCCCGGTATCGGCACTACCGGAATCTTGTGCCGTATGCACAGCGTTACCAACCGGTGTCCCGGGTCCGACACCAGCGGCATCCCCGCATCACTCACCAGCGCGATCCGCGCTCCTTGCTCCATCGCCAGCACCAGTTCCGGCGCTCGCGTCAATTCATTGTGTTCGTGATAACTCACCAGCGGCCTATGAATCTCGAAGTGGTTCAGCAATTTCAGCGTGTGCCGTGTATCCTCGCACGCAATCTTGTCGACTTCCTTCAATATCCGCAGCGCCCGCAGCGTAATATCTTCCAGATTCCCAATCGGTGTAGCCACCAGATACAGCGTTCCTACCGGTGTCCCCGTTTCCCGTTTCGCTTCCACGCTTTCATTCGTCTCGTGCTTGGTTTCGCTTGCTATCTTCCATAGATGCCGACTCTGACGGCCCCGCACACCTGTAGTGGCCGGTCTTTAGAGGACTGCCTTTTTTCACCCAAAGATCCACCAGCATGAGTCTGTCATCCTGAGCCGGCTTCTGCGGGCGAAGGACCTCAACTCATGACCTTCTCTCACCGCAGTCTACCACGCGCCCCCCCCTTCGCATGCTACAATTTAGCTACCAATCCACATTGCAGGAGGTTCGACCTTGCCGTTGTACGAGTATGAATGCACCAAGTGCCACAAAGTAACCGAGAAGATTGAAAAAGTGGACGGGCCTCACCTCAAGAAATGCCCGCATTGTGGCGGCAAAGTGGAACAGAAAATCTCCCGCTCCGCGATCCAATTCAAAGGTGCTGGTTGGTACGTTACCGATTACGCTGGCAAAAAGCCCGCCGCCGATGCCTCCGCCGCCAATTCCTCGTCCGACAAATCCGATTCCAAAGATTCCTCCGCAAAAGAATCAAAAGACTCCAAAGATTCGAAGGACTCCAAGGAATCGAAAGACACCAAAGACTCCAAGCCCGCCGAAAAGAAGCCCGAAAAAAAGAAATCCTAACTTGCAGTTTTGTATTTTCTATCTAACGCGGGTGCCGCACCCTTCGTCTCTAAGGGTGCGGGTTTAAACTTCACTTAACCGGCCTTGCAACTGGGGGCTCCGAGGATCAACCGCCGCCAAATCTCTTCTCTTCCTCTTTTTCCCCTACTCTCTATCTTTTGTCTTTCTCTGCGCCCTCAGTGTTCGATCTCTGAGCCCTCTGTGATAGATCCCCCCACCACGCGTTCCTACCAACTACAAACTACCAACTACCAACTACCAACTACCGACTGCCTCCTCACAATTTCACCGTCTTCAAATACTCCCTGAACCCATCGCCCAGTTCCGGATTCTGCAACGCCAATTCCACCGTTGCCCGCAAAAATCCCAGCTTATCCCCCGCGTCATACGACAGTCCCTCATAGATGTATGCCCACAATCCTTGTTCCTTCGCCAACAACCGCAGCGCATCCGTCAACTGAATCTCGCCCCCCGCCCCGGGTTGCGTCCGTTCCAGGCAATCAAAGATTGCCGGAGGCAAAACATATCGCCCCGTAATCGCCAGGTTGCTCGGCGCATCTTCCGTCTTCGGCTTTTCCACCAGATCCCGCACCCGCAACAATCGTTCTCCAAACGGAGCCAGCGGCGCCGCCTCTCCATCCACGATCCCGTACAAATGTGTTCTCTCGTGCGGCACTTCTTCCACCGCAATCGCCCCGATTCCCGGTCGCTTCGTACACATCGATAATCTGTTTCGTCGCCGGATTCTCTCCCGGAATCAGCACGTCGCCCAGCAGCACCGCGAACGGTTCGTCCCCCACCAGATCCTTCGCCACCAGCACCGCATGGCCTAATCCCAGCGGCTCTTTCTGCCTCGTGTAGCTCAGTTGCACCATGTTACTGATGTGCCGCACCAGTTCCGCCAGCTCGGGCTTGCCCTTTTCCATCAGGAACCGTTCCAGCGACGGTGAATTATCGAAATGGTCTTCGATCGATGTCTTGCCTTTGCCCGTAACAATAATGATGTGCTCAATCCCCGAAGCCACGCACTCTTCCACCACGTACTGAATCTGCGGTTTATCCACCACCGTCAGCATTTCTTTCGGTTGCGCTTTGGTAGCCGGCAAAAATCGCGTGCCCAATCCCGCCGCGGGCAACACGGCTTTGCGAACTCTCTGATGTGTTTTTTGTGTGAATGCAGACTTCAAGTCAGGCGTCATAGAGGACGGAATGAACTTTCTTCCTGCGTATTTTATTCCTTAACTGAGTATCCACCGCACCCGCCTTTTGTCAATCGCGTGAATTACGCATTGCGCTCCCCGCGTCACTACCGCCATATCTCTCGATCCCACCCACATTCTATCCATCCCCACGCCTTCCCTCATCCCATTCTTTCGCTCGCTCCAAACACTTTTGTTGCACATATCTTTTCCGCAATTCCTTTATAATTTGCTCAGGACCTTTTCTCTTTGCTCAATCCTCTTCCAGTTCTCATCCTCAGCCCGTGCGCATAAACAACGACACCGGCCGTGCCCCCAGCGCCACCGTCATCACCATTTGCATCACCCTGCTCATGCTCATCTGGGCCATTAACTTCCTCGTCGGCAAAGTCACTCTCCGTTATATCCCCGCTCTCACTCTTGGCACCTTGCGCATCGTCGTCGCCTCTATCTTCATGCTCCTGCTCTATCCCATCTGCCGACGCCTGCCCATTTTTCAAGAAGCCGTCCCTCCAAGCCCCTCTGCTCCTAAGCGCACACTCGAGACCGACTCTGCCACAAGAACTTGGCGCGACTACTGGGTCTTCGCTTACCTCGGTTTCTTCGGCTTCGTCGTCAATCAGATCTGCTTCACCGTTGGACTCAGCCGCACCAACGTCACTCACTCTTCCATCATCGTTGGCCTCGGCCCCATCTACACTCTGATCCTCGCTGTCCTCTTCCGTTTGGAAGACCCCACCTGGCGCAAGGCCACCGGCATGTTGATCTCTCTTGCCGGCGTCATCCTTCTCGCCTCCAGCACCGGCATGGCCCATCGTTCTCCCACGCTTCTCGGCGACATCATCACGTTTCTCGGTTCGCTTGGTTTCGCCATGTGGGTCGTTCTCGGCAAACGCGTAGCAGGGAAGTACGATCCGCTCACCTGCACTCTCTGGAGCCTGCTCTTCGCCGCCGTCTTAATTTTTCCACTCACTATTCGGCAAGTCATCGCCTTCGGCCCGCTCTCCGCTTGGCTCGCTCTTCCGTGGCAAGCCTGGGCAGGCCTGCTCTTCATGACTCTGTTCTCTTCGACCATCGCCTATCTTTTCTATCTCTGGCTCCTCCGCTTCGTCGAAGCTTCCCAACTTACTGCCTTCTCCTACTTGATTCCCGTCACCGCCAGCGGCTTCAGCATCCTCTTCATGGGCGAACACGGCAGCCTCCCCGAACTCCTCGGCGGCGTCCTCGCTCTGGCCGGCGTCTACTGGGTTGAGTCCGCCCGCAACAAATAATCCCTCGGCACTAGTCCGCCATTTCGTAGCGCTGGCTTTTATGCCAGCGCTTTCCCGATCCTTGTAGTGGCCGGTCTTTAGACCGGCCACCTCTGCATTTCATCTGGCACAGTCACTCTGACTGTGCTCTTGCCTCTACCTTTGTCTTCTCTAAGCCTTCGTATCCCACCCCCGTCCCCTCTGTTACTTTTGCCAATACCCCCGTTTCCCTGACTAGCAGACAATTCGCTCAACTGCAGCGGTTGCTTGCTTCGCCCAAGCAAACGACTCTGTGTGCCCATCGCTCCGGGCTTGGCCATTCAATTCATTTCTAATTCGATTTGTAGTTTGGCAACCGCCATTACTAAACCGAAACCGCTCCATACACGAAAGGATATGACCACGATGGAACACAGTTACGTCTCCTATTGCAGCGACGCCACCCTCAAAAGTCGCTCCACGGCTCGCATGCGACGAATTGTTCTTGCCGCTCTCTCCTTGACCACCTTTGCTGCTGTCGGCACGTTCGCCCAGCAACCCGCTTCCGAACCGTGCTCTGCCGCGGGCACCACGTCTCTCAAGTCCGAGAAGCAGTTGCCCCCAGCCCCCAAGCCATTCGGCGGCGTCATCAAGCGTGATTCGCGCGACTCCAAACCCTGTTGGGATCCACGCATTGTCCCTCCGGAAGGTGCGCCAAACGTTTTGTTGATCATGACCGATGACGCGGGCTTCGGTGTCTCCAGCACTTTTGGCGGAGTTATCCCCACTCCTGCCCTCGACCGCATCGCCAAGGATGGCCTGCGTTACACCAATTTCAATTCCACCGCGCTTTGCTCGCCCACCCGCGCTGCTCTAATCACCGGCCGCAACCATCACTCCGTCGGCTTCGGCGTGATTTCCGAACAGGCCACCGGCTATCCCGGCTACAACAGCATCATCCCCAAAGACAAAGCAACGGTCGCGCGGATCCTCAAAGAAAATGGTTACGCCACTTCTTGGTTCGGCAAGAATCACAACACGCCCTCCTTCGCTGCTAGCCAGGCTGGGCCTTTTGATCAATGGCCCGTCGGCATGGGTTTTGATTACTTTTATGGATTCCTCGGTGGCGACGCCAATCAGTGGCAGCCTAATCTCTTCCGGAACACTTCTGAGATCTACCCTTACGTAGGCAAACCAGGCTGGAACCTGACCACCGCCATGGCCGATGACGCGATTGATTACATGAGACGCGTGAACGCCGTTAGTCCAAACCAGCCGTTCCTTCTCTACTATGCCCCGGGTGGCACCCATGCCCCGCATCACCCAACTCCGGAGTGGACCAAGAAGATTAGCGACATGCATCTTTTCGACAAGGGCTGGGACGATTTGCGCGAGCAGATTTTTGCCAACCAGAAAAAACTCGGCGTAATTCCGCAGGACGCCAAGATGACTCCGTGGCCCGCCGACTTGCTCAAGCATTGGGATCAACTTACTCCCGATGAAAAGAAAATGTTCCTTCGTCAAGTCGACGTCTTCGCCGCTTATGTTGCCTACACCGACCACGAAATCGGCCGCGTCATTCAGGAAGTTGAAGACGAAGGCAAACTCAACAACACGCTCATCATTTATATCGAAGGTGACAACGGCACAAGCTCCGAAGGCACTCTGAATGGCACTCCCAACGAAGTCGCCATGTTCAACCAGGTGGACGTTCCCGTTGAAGCTCAACTCAAATACTTCTACGACGTCTGGGGCACCGACAAAACGTACAATCACATGGCTGTGCCATGGGCTTGGGCCTTTGACACCCCATTTTCCTGGACCAAACAAATCTCTTCGCACTTCGGTGGCGTACGCCAGGGTATGGCCATTTCCTGGCCCGGACACATCGACGATCCCGGTGGCATCCGCAACCAGTTTCATCACATGATCGACGTCGTCCCCACCATTCTCGAGGCCGCCCACATTCAATCCCCCGACTATGTAGACGGCATCAAACAGAAGCCCATCGAGGGTGTCAGCATGCTCTACACCTTCAAAAAAGCCAACGCCAACGCTCCCTCGACTCATCACACCCAATACTTTGAAATGATGGGCGACCACGCCATTTATCACGACGGCTGGATCGCCAGCACCAAGGTCATGCGTGCTCCCTGGGACACTGGAAAAATTGTCAAGGAACATCCCGCCGATTATCCCTGGGAACTCTACGACCTCACCAAAGACTGGACCCAGTTCGACAACGTCGTTGCCAAAAATCCCGCCAAGCTCAAAGAAATGGAGCAGCTCTTCTGGCAGGAAGCCGAGAAATATCAGGTCCTCCCCCTCGACAACTCTGTCGTCGCTCGCCTCATTATTCCCAAGCCGAGCCTCAGCGCAGGCCGTACGGTGTTCACCTACTCCGGCATCATCACCGGCACACCGAACGGTGACGCCCCCAGCATTCTCAACTCTTCATACAATTTTAAGGCTGACGTCGACGTGCCCTCCGATGGTGGCAACGGCATGCTCGTCACCCAAGGCGGCCGCTTTGGCGGTTACGGCTTCTACATTCTGAAGGGCAAGCCTATCTTCCTTTGGAATCTTGTCGACCTGAAGCGTATTCGTTGGGAAAGTTCAGACACCCTGACGCCCGGCAAACACACCGTCGAATTTGATTTCAAATACGACGGACTCGGCATGGAAACCCTTGCCTTTGGCAGCCCCAGCGGCATCGGCCGCGGCGGCACTGGCGTTCTGAAGGTGGACGGCAAAGCCGTCGCCACGCAAACGATGGAACACTCCATTCCATTCATCCTTCAGTGGGACGAAAACTTCGACGTTGGCGCCGATACTGGCACACCTGTAAGCGACGAGGACTACCAGGTCCCCTTCGAATTCAACGGCAAACTCAATAAGCTGACTCTGACCATCGACCGGCCAAAACTTTCTCCGGCTGATATTCAGAAGTTGCAAGAAGCGCAGCGCAACAACAAAGTCAGCGAATAACTATTCGCTTAGCGGCGCTGACTCTATCGAACTGACCATCCGGCCGGAACTTCTCGGTGGCCCTGCAACTCTCGCAGGCCTCCGCCGTGTCGCTTCCGGCCGCACCAATTGGCGCGCATCTCCCCAATCAAATTTCTGAATTTTTTCGGATGTACTGCCTGGCAGGATTCCCGCTTATCTCTGCGGGCTTTACTTTACGTAAGCGTAAAGCGTCAAAAGCGATGCCACTGCAAGAAATCCCAGGATCAACAGCGCAATCTTAACGTCTACATCTGACATCCCATGCTGTCGGTGTTCCCAGGAACGAACCCTGCCGTCTTTCGGAAGGATAGTGTTCATACAAGGTACCCCTCCGGCAACATACGCAACGGTGTTCTTGGAGTCTCTACCGCAAACTACCCACCATCCCCCTTCAAATCCCCTATCAACCCCCTGCCCAACGTCGTCCAAACCGACGTCACCGCCCTCAGCACGCCATCCATGTAGCGGCGGCCTTCAGGCCGCCACCCACCCAAACGTAGCGCTGGCTTTTATGCCAGCGCACTTATAAGCACCTATCAATGTAGTGCCCGATCTTCAGAATCGGCCAACTCCCGTTCTTGCCTGCCCCAGCCACCCCCCGCCTACCCAAAGCGCACCGTAAGAGATTTTGCTCTTTGCATGCCCTCAACCCCACCCCCGTTGCCTTCCAGAACTCTCCCCCAAATTTCCTCCGGAAACTCCATCCCCCTCGCGTAGAATAAACCTCTGCCACTGGCAGACCTATTCCTTTTGCGATTCGAACGCATCTAATTTTCACGCGATGGACCGCTGTCCACTTCGCTCATCTGGGGTCTTTTATGTTGGATCAAGGTGTCTGGGCCGAAATCATAGTTGGGGACGAACATCTCCGGCTCTTCTCAGAGCATAGCGCCCAAGGCGTGCACGCCTTCCGTCTTCAGCGTAACCAGAAAAGTCTGGATCGCTCCTTCGGAAGTCGTCGATGACATCGATCAGGGAAAAGACCGCGCCACCGCTCATGCCCTCGCGTACCTGCGTCGCGTTTCTAACTCAAACCTTCCTCCCTTGAACTGGAAAAAGGCCCGCTCCGCCTGATCTCTCCGTCCGTGTCCGTCTTAAGCCTGCTACTCCGGCCTTTCAGCGCGACCGCCTGCTGTCATCCCGACCGCCTCACTGAAACTCATCCCCACCGCCTTGCCCAAAAACTGTCATCCCCACCGCCTTACCCAAAAACTGTCATCCCGACCGCCTCACTCAAAAACTGTCATCCCGACCGAAGAGCCGCGCCTTTCGCGGCTCGCAGTGGAGGGATCCCTCTTGCCTCTTCTAGCTACCTGCTCTCGTTTTTCGACAAGGTAGCTTTTTCCCAGGTTCTCCCTCAGTGAACTCTGTGTTCCGCCTCTGCGCCCTCTGTGATAAATCCTTCACACCTATCCAAAAACTGTCGTCCCGACCGCCCCATCCAAAAACTGTCATCCCGGCCGAAGAGCCGCGCCTTCCGCGGCTCGCAATGGAGGGATCCCTCTGCCCTCTTCTACCCTACCCACTCTCGTTTTTCAGCAAGACGAACCGAACCAAGTAAGATGAACAATAACA